>JBBQVA010000016.1:0-55795 GCA_038211945.1 Sphingomonadales bacterium | reverse complement strand
GGCGATCGGGCAGCAGCGCCGATGATCGCCATGCGGCGATGCTGGTCGCGGGTCTCGCCGGGCTGGGCGTGGCGCGCGGCAGCGGCTGGGATGGCCTGCGCGGCGAATTGCTGCCGCGCGCGGCCAACAGCTGGACGCGCGCCATCGATGCCGCCGCAGCGGCGGGGCGGACCGGCGAGGTCGCGATCCTCGCCGCGACGGGCCTGCAGGGTGGCTGGGGCGATGTGCCGCCGCTCCACCTCTATCATATCGTCGCGGCGCTGGTGCGGGTCGGGCGCGTCGACGAGGCGCGGCTGATCGCTGCGGAAGCCATGACGCGGGCATGAGCGAAACCGGGCACAGCGACGCCCGCCTGATTGCCCTGTTCCTCGACATGCTCGCCGCCGAACGCGGCGCGGCGCGCAACACGCTGCTCGCCTATGGCCGCGATCTCGAACAGGCGAGCGGCTGGCTCGGCGGCCGGCTGGGCGACGCGAAGGCGCCCGAGCTGGCGACATTGTCGGCGCACTGGGCCGGGCTGGCGCGGGCCTCGGCGGCGCGCAAGGGCTCGGCGGTGCGGCAGTTCCTCGGGTTCCTTGCGGCGGAAGGCATCCGCGCCGATAACCCCGGCCGCGACCTTGCCGCGGCGACGGCGGCGCGGCCGTTGCCGAAAACGCTCGATCCTCGCGATGTCGACCGGCTGTTCGCGGCGCTTGCCGATCGGCTGGCCGAATCGCCGGACAATCCGCGCACGCTGCGGTTGGCGGCGTTGATCGAGCTGCTTTACGGCTCGGGCCTGCGCGCCACCGAGCTGGTGTCGCTGCCGCGCCATGCCGTGCGGCCGGGGCGCGGCTTCATCGTGCTCGCCGGCAAGGGTGGCAAGGAGCGGCTGGTGCCGATCGGTGCCCGCGCCGAAGTCGCGGTGGCGGCGCACGCGGCGCTGGTGCCGGTGGATGTGAAGTTCCTGTTTCCGTCACGCGGGGCCACGCATCTGACACGGTTGCGGCTCTACCAGCTGGTCAAGGAGCTCGGGATCGCGGCGGGCATTCCGCCTGAACGCGTGTCGCCGCACGTGCTGCGCCACGCCTTTGCGACGCATCTGCTCGAAGGCGGCGCCGATTTGCGCACCTTGCAGACCCTGCTCGGCCATGCCGATATCGCGACGACGCAGATCTACACCCATGTCGCGTCGCGGGCGCTGGTCGAACTGGTCAACGCCCGGCACCCGCTGGCGGATAAGAAGCCCTAGACCTTGCAGCCCTTCGCCCGTGCCGTGCCCTTCAGATAGGCGCGGCGCACCGAACCGGCATAAACCGCCGCCTTGGCGTATTTGTCGCGCGCCTCGGCGCCCGAGATGCGGCGGATCAGGCCGGTGAACGGAATCAGGCTGCCGGCCGCCGATTCGCCCAGGCTCAGCGCGACCTCGGCAGGGGACTTGTCCGGGCGTTGCGTCTGCGGGGAATCGACGTCGGGGCCCAGAACCTCGGTCAGCCGGCCGACGGCCGTCCTGAACTGCGTGCAGGTCTTGATGCCCTTCAGCGAATAGGGCGCGGCCATGATGCGCTCCATTTCGGGCGCGACCTTGGTCTTGATCAGGTTCAGGTCCTTCAGCGGCTTCGTCCCGATGTTTTCCACCGTGTCGCCGACCTTGTCGATGTCGCTGCGGGGCTGTTCGACCGGCGGGGTCTGGGCCATTGCCGGAGCGGCAATGGCGAGGCACGCCGCCAGTCCGATTGCGCGAAAAGTCATGGCCATCTGGGAAATTCTCCTGGTCGATCGATACAGCGATAGGGTGCGGCAGGGTGCAGCGCCAACCGTCGGCGGTCATAACGCGCGGCAAACAATCGCGCTCCCGACGCACCGGCCCTTGCTCCTGTGTGCGGCCCGGACTATATGGCCGTCATCTCTACATGGGTAACCGCATGGAGGTCGGCCGGGAACGCTCCCGTCCGCCGCTACCGGTGCTTGCAGGACACGCCTTGACCGATACCGCCACCCTCGACGCGACGCTGAACGCCATCATTGCCCCGGTTGTCACCGAACTGGGCTTTGACCTGGTGCGTATCCAGTTGTCGGGTAAGCCCGGCGACCGGACGCTGCAGGTGATGGCGGAGGATCGCGCCACCGGCCAGTTGACGCTCGACCAGTGCGCCGCCATCAGCCGCGCGCTCGACCTTCCGCTGGAAGAAGCCGATCCGATCGATGGCGAATATGCGCTGGAAGTTTCGTCGCCCGGCATCGACCGGCCGCTGACCAGGGCAGCGGATTGGGACAAGTGGCAGGGCCATGAAGTGCGGCTGAAGCTCGACCCGCCGGTCGATGGCCGCGCCCGCGCGCACGGCGTGATTGCCGGGCTGAATGGTGATATGGTGACGCTCGAGGTGAAGAGCGTCGGGCCGGTCATCCTGCCCCTTGCCGCCATCGCCTCGGCCAAGCTGGTGCTGACGCCGCAATTGCTGAAAGCGTCGAAGCCGCTCGATGCCAGCGGTGCCGACGAACTGATCGAACTGCCAGAGCCGAACAACGACAACGACCCCGACACCGAATCTGCCGAGGACTGACCCAATGGCCACCCCAATGACTTCCGCAGGCGGCACAGGCATCACTGCCAACCGCGCCGAACTGATCGCCATCGCCGATGCGGTGGCGCGCGAGAAATCGATCGATCGCACCATCGTCATCGAAGCGATGGGGGATGCCATCCAGCGCGCCGCCCGCGCGCGCTATGGTGCCGAAAACGACATTCGCGCCAAGATCGACCCCAAGGGCGGCGAAACCCGGCTGTGGCGCGTCCTCGAAGTCGTCGAAGAGCCCGAGGATTTCTTCAAGCAGGTGTCGCTGAAGGACGCGCTGAAGAAGGACAAGACCGCGGCGCTCGGGGACTTCATTGTTGATCCGCTGCCGCCGGTCGAATTCGGCCGCATCGCCGCTCAGGCCGCCAAGCAGGTCATTGTCGGCAAGGTCCGCGACGCCGAGCGCGACCGCCAGTTCGAGGAGTTCAAGGACCGCGCCGGGGAGATCATCACCGGCCTCGTCAAGCGCGCCGAGTTCGGCCACGTGGTGGTCGACCTTGGCAAGGCCGAGGGCGTCATCCGCCGCGACCAGCAGATCCCGCGCGAAGTGCTGAAGCCCGGCGACCGCGTCCGCGCGCTGATCTCCAGCGTCCGTCGTGAAGTCCGTGGGCCTCAGATTTTCCTCAGCCGTTCGGCGGGTGACTTCATGAAGAAGTTGTTCGCGCAGGAAGTCCCCGAAATCTATGACGGCATCATCACCATCATGGCGGTGGCGCGCGATCCCGGCAGCCGCGCCAAGATCGGCGTCATCAGCCGAGATTCGAGCATCGATCCGGTCGGTGCCTGCGTCGGCATGAAGGGCAGCCGTGTTCAGGCCGTCGTGCAGGAACTGCAGGGCGAAAAGATCGACATCATTCCCTGGTCGCCCGATGTCGCGACCTTTGTCGTTAACGCGCTGCAGCCCGCCGAAGTCGCCAAGGTGGTGATGAGCGAGGACGACAGCCGCATCGACGTGGTGGTTCCCGATGATCAGCTCAGCCTCGCCATCGGGCGGCGCGGGCAGAACGTCCGACTGGCCTCGCAGCTGACCGGCCGCCAGATCGATATCATGACTGAGGCGGATGAGTCCGAGCGTCGCCAGAAGGAATTCACCGAGAAATCGGCGATGTTCGAATCGGAATTGGATGTCGATGAGACGCTGGCGCAGCTGCTGGTGGCCGAAGGCTTTAGTGAACTAGAGGAAGTTGCGTACGTGGATGTGAACGAACTGGCGTCGATCGAAGGTTTCGGCGACGAACTGGCCGCCGAACTGCAGAGCCGCGCGGTCGAAGCACTCGAGCGCCGCGATGCCGCCGCCAAGGCCGAACGCATCGAGCTTGGCGTGTCGGAAGACGTTGCCGCCATCGACGGCCTCAGCGAAGCGATGCTGGTCGCGCTCGGGAAGAAGGGCATCAAGACGCTCGACGATCTCGGCGACCTCGCCACCGACGAGCTGGTTTCAAAGAATATCGGCGTGCTGCGCGACTTCGGCATCAGCGAAGAAGACGGCAACCGCATCATCATGGCGGCACGCGCGCACTGGTTCGCGGACGAGACTTCCGATGGGGAGGTCGCGACCGCGAATGGAACCCGATGAGCATCTGACGGCCGCAGCGCCGGTGACTCCAGCCCTTCCCGGTGACGGGGAGGACAGCAGCACTGCGCCCGAGCGTCGCTGCATCCTGACGGGGGTTCACGGCGAACGCGACGTGCTGATCCGGCTGGCGCTGGGCCCGGACGGTCAGGTCGGGGCCGATCTGGGGGCCAAACTGCCCGGCCGCGGGGCATGGGTCGTGGCGGACCGGGCGGTGCTGGAGAAATCGCTGGGGCCGAAGGGCAAGCTGAAGGGTGCGCTCGCCCGGGCGTTCAAGACCAGTGCGGTCGGCGTCGCCGATGACCTGCCCGAGCGCATCGCGGCCGGTCTGGAACGCCGCGCTCTCGACCTGCTGGGGTTGGAAAACAAGGCCGGAAACCTTATCTGGGGGCATGAGCGGATCGGCGAGGCGTTGCTCAAGGGGCGCGTAAAACTGCTTCTCCACGCCGCCGACGCTGCCGCCGACGGCACCTCCAAGCTCGAGGCCCGGCGCCGTGGGGCGTCGCCAGACACAGCGTCTTTGGTGCTGCCGGTGGGGCGCGACGCGCTGTCGATGGCGCTGGGCCGTGAAAATGTCGTACACGCCGCCATCGTTAATGCGGCGAGCGCGGCGCGGTTGATGGCTGCCATCGGCAGATGGCGGGCGTTCGCCGGACTGAACAACGAAAATAACCAAGCAGACGCGGACGGCAGTGTTGCCGATACCGCGCACGAAAGGCATTAGGCGCGTCCAGATGAGCGAAGACAAACCCAAACTCGGCATGCGTGCCCCGCTCGGCCTCAACAAGGCCGTCGAGGTCGGCAAGGTCAAGCAGAGCTTCTCCCACGGCCGCACCAAGCAGGTGGTGGTCGAGGTCAAGCGCGCGCGCGTGCTGCACCGGCCGGGTGATCCCGTCGCCGCGCCCGTCGTCGAAGCGCCGCCGCCAGCGCCCGTCGTTCAGGCGCCGCCGCCTGCCGCTCCAGTCGCCCGCGCTCCCGAACCCGCACCCGCTCCGGTTGAGGCGCAACGTCCGCTGCCCGAACCGACGCCCGCGCGCGCCGTGCCGCCGCCGGTAATGTTCACTCCGGTCGATCGCCCGCCACCGCCGGTGAAAAAGCCCGAGCCGGTCGCCGAACCCGCGCCCGAGCCTGCTGCCGAGATCAAGGCCGAAGCACCCAAGCCCGCTGCGACCCCCGCACGTCCGGTGGCCAAGGCCCCGGTGCGCCCCGCCGCTCCGCAACAGCGCCCCGCGCCCGCGATGGACATGCTGTCGCGGCAGGAGCGTCAGGCGTTGCTGCTGCGTCAGGCCGAGGAAGATCGGCTGAAAATGGCCGAGGAAGCGCGCATCCGCGAGGAAGCCGCCAAGGCCGAAGCCAATGAAATCGAACGCCAGCGCATCGAAGACAAGCGCCTGCGTGAAGAAGAGATTGCCACCCGCCCCGATCCGGTCGCCGCCGAAGGTGCTGCCCCCGAGGTCGACGAGGAAGAAGAACGCCTGCGCGTCCGTGCACTCCCCGGTCGGAAGCCCGAAGGCCCTGCTGCCAAACCCGGCCGTCTGCGCCTCGGCGACGACCGCCGCCAGGGCAAGCTAACCGTTACCCGTGCGCTCGAATCGGAAAGCGATTCGGTCCGTGTCCGCTCGCTCGCTGCCCTGCGTCGGGCGCGCGAGAAGGAACGTGGCCGCGCCGGTCATCAGGCCAAGCAGGTCCGCGACGTCACCGTCCCCGATCACATCACCGTCAGCGAACTCGCCCACCGCATGGCCGAACGCACGGGCGATGTCGTCCGCCTGCTGGCCCGCATGGGCACGCCAATGGCCGCCGTCGATTCGATGGATCAGGACACCGCCGAACTGGTGCTCCACGAATTCGGCCACAACATCGTCCGCGTCTCCGACGCCGACGTCGAAATCGGCATGGTCGGTGCGGTCGATGTCGACGATCATCTCGTTTCGCGTCCGCCGGTCGTGACCATCATGGGCCATGTCGATCACGGCAAGACCAGCCTGCTCGATGCCCTGCGCGGTACCAACGTCGTCAAGGGCGAGGCCGGTGGCATCACCCAGCACATCGGCGCGTATCAGATCACCACCAAAGGCGGCGAGAAGATCACCTTCCTCGATACGCCGGGGCATGAGGCGTTCACCTCGATGCGCGCGCGCGGTGCGAGTGTCACCGACATCGTCGTGCTCGTGGTGGCGTGGGACGACGGCATCATGCCGCAAACCATCGAAGCGATCGCCCATACCAAGGCGGCGGGCGTCCCAATGATCGTCGCCATCAACAAGATGGACAAGACCGGCGCCGATGCCCAGAAAATCCGCACCGCACTCCTCCAGCAGGACGTGCAGGTCGAGGAAATGGGCGGTGAAGTCCAAGACGTCGAAGTCTCGGCGACGGCCAAAACCGGCCTCGACGAACTAATCGAGAAGATTCTGCTCCAGGCCGAAATCCTCGAGTTGAAGGCCAACCCCGATCGGTCTGCGGAGGGCAATGTCATCGAAGCCAAGCTGGACAAGGGCAAGGGCGCGCTGGCGACCGTGCTGGTGCGGCGCGGCACGCTGAAGCAGGGCGACATCATCGTCGTCGGCACCGAATGGGGCAAGGCGCGCGCCATCACCGACGATCAGGGCAAGCCGGTCAAGTTCGCGCTGCCGTCGACGCCCGTCGAGATCATGGGGCTGACCGGCGTGCCGATGGCGGGCGATCCGCTGGCGGTCGTCGAAAGCGAAGCCCGCGCTCGTGAAGTCGCCGGTTACCGCGCCGGTCTCGTCAACGACAAGCGCATCGCGCAGGAACCGGTCAACCTCGAAGACATGTTCTCGGTGCTGCGTCAGGCCAAGGCACAGACCTATCCGCTCGTCGTCAAGGCCGACACCCAGGGGTCGGCCGAGGCGATTGCCGGGGCGGTCAACAAGATCTCGACCGACCTGATCAAGGCCAAGATCCTGCTGTCGGGTGTCGGCGGCATCACCGAATCTGACGTGACGCTGGCCAAGGCAAGCGGCGCGCCGATCATCGGCTTCAACGTCCGCGCCAATGCGAAGGCGCGCGAGATCGCCCAGCGCGACGGCGTCGCGCTCAAATATTATGACGTGATCTACGATTTGATCGACGAAGTGAAGGCGGCGATGGCCGGGCAATTGGGTCCGGAGGCGCTGGAAACTGTCGTCGGTCGCGCGCAGGTTCTGGAAGTCTTCCAGGCCGGCAAGACCGGCAAGGCGGCGGGTATCCGCGTCACCGAAGGCTTTATCAAAAAGGCCCTGCGCGCCCGCGTCATGCGCGACGATGTCATCATCTACACAGGCTCGATCGCGACGCTGCGCCGCTTCAAGGAGGATGTCGCCGAGGTCAAACAGGGCGTCGAATGCGGCATCACGCTGGAGGGTTCGTCCGACGTCAAGGCAGGGGACGTCATCGAGACGTACGAGGTCGAGATGCGCGAACGGACGCTTTAGGCGTTGCTCCCAGGTCGCGCCCGCTACATCGCGGGCGCGGCCTGCGCGGCTTTGACCAGCGGCACGCCCATCTTGAGCCAGTCGTTGTCGCCATAGTTGAAGAACGCCACATTGCTATCGGCGGTCGACGTGACCTTGATCATCGCCGGTAGCCAGTCCGAACTGATATCGCTGTTCAACGCCGTCGCCTTGAGGCTGGTGATCTTGCCGATGTTGGCACCGTCGAAGGTAATGACGTCGGTGTTCGCCTGTTCGAGAACGTCCTTATAATCGGCGTTGAGCGTCGTATCGAGCGAGCCACCGGTCCCGGTCAGGACGAACTTAATCGACGCATCGGTCCCCGCCATGGTGACATCGGCGGTCTGGATCTGGGCAAAATAGGTGGGGATCGGCGGCGCGGTCCATGGGTTGTAGCCCATCTTGGCCAGCTCGAATTTAGGGAAAAAGTCCTTTTCGAGCAGCATCGCCTTCAGCGTCGGAACCGTGCCCAGATTGACGATGATGCCGTCGATGCCGATGTGCAGGAAATCCCGCATGTGATCGCTGTCGGCCATGACCCATGTGTAAATCAGCTTCATGTCCGGATCGATGGCCTGGACGCCCTTGGCGGTCAGCATCGATTCGAACACACCGAGCTTGATGCCGGTGGTGATGATGCCGTTGGCGTAGGAATAGCGCGCCTGATGGCCGTTGGCGAAGGCGGTGCTGACGTCTGACGGCACCTTGTCCTCGTCGATGCCGACGCCGACGTTGGTGATAGTGTGGCCGTCGCCCATCACCGGATTATATTTGGTCAGGAAGTCGATGTGCGCCAAATTGCTGTTGGTCACGCTCATCGGGACGCCCGCGCATTCGGGGAATTTGCTGAAATTGTCATAGACGATCTGCATGAAGGCGTTGATGCCGAGCGCGCCATCTGGGTCTTTGAAGTCCCACATGATCAGCGCGAGATTGATCTTGTTACCCTCGGCAATCATCAGGCGGCGTAGCGCCTTCAGGTACGTGACGAGGTTGTGTTCATCGGTAAACGGGTTCGAGGACGGGGTGTGATCATGGCTGATGAAGAATTTGCCGTTTGATACACAAACGTCGGGCTCAAGCGCATTTGCTCCCGCTTCCAGATACGCTTTGGCATCTTCTATTGTGTTCGGGTTGTGCGCGATGATGTAGAATTTGCGCTTGATGAGCTGGACGGGCATGACGCGATCTCCCTGCAAAATAACGCAAAATCGCGCTGGCGCGACCTTGGGCGGGGCCGTTTGGACCCCTTGCATCGATGCTGTCTGAGCCAGCCCCAGTGGTGCAGTAAGGTGCAGCTACGCGCACACCGATATGCACATCGCGTGCAACTCGGTGTGCCGTGATAAACACGGCGGCACGTTTCAGCGGCTCGGCTTAGGCTGCCCGGCGAGCCATGCTGCCGCCTGCCCCGGCGACTGTTTGTCGGCGTCGCGGTCCACCCGCCAGTTGGCGGCGCGCATCGCGGTGACGTCGATGGCCCCGGCCAGTCCGCCGAGCGCCGGGCGCAGCGCCGCCGCCCGCCCCGGTGCCGCGAGCAGCAGCGCATCATATGCCGGGAGCGCCCCCTGTGGATCGGCGAGCACCACCAGATCGTCGGCAGCAATCCGCCCGTCCGATGTGAACGCTGTAATCACATCGGCATCGCCGCCGGTCAGCGCGCGCACCATCAACGTCGGTGTATAGGCGCGCAAGCCCTTGAACTTCAGCCCATATACCCGTTGCAACGCCGTCCATTCGTCGCGCGACTGAAATTCCAGATCGGTCGCCAGGCGTAGTTGGCTAGCGTGCGTCGCGAGGTCAGAAAGCGTCCGGATGCCCAGCCGCTGAGAATCGACGCGCCGCATCGCCAGGCCATAGGCGTTCTCAAACCCCAGCGGGGCGAGGATGGTGACGCCGAAGCGCCCCTGCAATTCGACCGGCAAGCGCCTCGCCAGTTCGGCGCGCGGCGGAGTATCGCCGTGACCAAGCGCTCCACTCCACAGCGTACCCGCGTAATCGACATAGGTATCGATGTCGCCGCTCTGCAACGCCTGAAAGGCGACACTCGAGCCGAGACCGGTGCGGGTTTCGACCGTCACCCCATGGGCCTTCAGCCGCGACGCGATCAGTTCGGCGAGAATATACTGCTCGCTGAAGTTCTTGGCGCCGATGATGACGGGCTTGGTCGTCGCGGCGGGCCGTGCGAGCCCCGGAACCAACGCAGCCAGCGCCAGCGCTGTGAGCAGCGCCGCCCCGGCGATCAGCCGCCCGCGTTGCCGCGACCCAACGCCGCTTTCGACCAGCGCCAGCGCCGCGTCGGCAATCAGCGCCACCGCCGCTGCTGCGAGACAACCGACCGCCACGAGCGCGATGTCTTCGGTTTGCAAGCCGGCAAAGATCAGATCGCCGAGGCTCGGCTGGCCGACCGTCGTCGCCAGCGTCGCGGCCCCCAGCGTCCACACCGCCGCCGTTCGCAGCCCGCCGATCAGGATCGGCGCGGCGATCGGCAGCTCGATCCGCAATAATCGTTGTCGCCGAGTCATGCCAATGCCGTCGGCGGCCTCGATCACATCGGGCGGCACACTCGCCAGTCCGTCGGCACCGCCGCGCAGCAAGGGCAGCAGCGCATACAGCGACAGCGCCAATAGCGACGGCAGCAGGCCGAGCGCAGGCACGCCAAACCCCGCGACCTGCCGCGTGAACGCTCCGATCAGCAGCAACAGCGGATAGAATAACGCCAACAGCGCCAGCGCAGGGACGGTCTGGATCACCCCAGCCGCCGTCAGTACTGGGGTTCGCCAGCCCGGCCGCCGCGCCATCACCAGCACCAACGGCACCGCGACCAGTACCGCGAGCAGCAGCGCCGCCGCACTGACGCCCAGATGCGCCGCCAACTTATCGGGCAGCAGTCCCCATGCCCGGTGCCAACGGTCGTTCACTGCAGCGCCGCCAGTCGCCGCGCCTGATCGAGCGGCCCGGAAGTCAGCGCCATTACTGACGGATCGGTGCTACGTGTCAGTTCGGCTGGTGACCCATCAGCAGCAATCTGCCCGTTCGCCAGCACGACGATCCTTTTGGCCCGCAGCAGCGCGTCGTGCAGATCGTGTGTCACCATAACCGTCGTCAGCCCCTCGCGCTCGTGCAGCGCAACCAGCGCATCGCCTAGACTGTCGCGCGTCTCAGGATCGAGCGCCCCGAACGGTTCGTCGAGCAGCAACAGCTTGGCGCCCCCCGCCAGCGCCCGCGCCAGCCCGACCCGGCTGGCCTGCCCACCCGACAGCTGACGCGGAAAGCGCCCGGAAAATTCCTGCGGCAATTCAACAAGGTCGAGCATCTCGCGCACCCGCGCGCTTATCCGCACCGCATCCCAGCCGAGCAGGCGCGGCACCGCTCCGATGTTTTCGGCGACGGTCAGATGCGGGAACAGCCCGACGCCCTGAAAGGCATAACCAATACCCCGCCGCAACTCGTGCGCCGCCAACGAACGCACGTCGCGGCCACCGACCTCGACCATGCCGCTGTCCGTTTCGATCAGCCGGTTGGCGGTCTTGAGCAGCGTCGTCTTGCCCGCCCCCGACGCGCCGACCAGCGCCACGAACTCCCCCGCGTCAATGGCCAGATCGACGCCGTTCAGAACCGGAGCACCACCGCGCGTCACCGACACGCTATGCCATGCGAGCGCGTTCATCCGGCGAAGACGCCTGCGGGCAGGCCGGTGGCGCCGTGCCCAACGATCTCGAACAAGCCCCCTGCCAGCGGCTGCGCCTTTAGCTCGTCGGCGTTTGGCGTTTGCCGCGCGCAGGTCACGAACAGCCGGTCTAGCCCCGCCCCGCCGAACGCCGCGCTGGTCACGTTGGATACCGGCAGTGGGAATTCTGCCAGTACTGCGCCCGCCGCCGACACCTTTCGGACGCAACCTCCGCCCCAGAAGGCTACCCAGATGTTGCCCTCCGCATCGGTCGTCATGCCATCGGGATTGCCGAAGCCATCGGGCCACGCCGCCCACACCCGCTTGCCCGACAGCGTGCCATCCGCCGCCATGTCAAAGGCGAAACTGGTTCGCCCCAGCGTGTCGGTCTCATACAATATATACCCGTCCGGACTGAACGCCGGGCCATTGGTGATGCGGTATTCGGTCTGATGGCAGGTCACCGTCAGGTCAGCGTCGAGCCGGTATAATGCCCCCTGCGCCGCGCGTTTGGTGTCGTCCATCGTCCCCGCCCAGAAGCGCCCGGCGGGATCGAGCTTGCCGTCGTTGAAACGGTTGTCGGGTAGGTGTGCTTCGGGGTCGTGGATCGGCGTCAGTGCGCCGGTTTCAGGGTCGAGCCAGGCAAAGCCATGCTCGGTGGCGGCGATCAGCTGCTGGTCTCGCGCCGCAGCGACCGCAGTGACGCGGACCGGAACCGCGACGCTGACTTTGCTGCCAGCGCCGGGATCGTAGCGGTGAATACATTTGCCCTCGATATCGACAAACCAGAGGCATTGCCGCCTCTCATCCCACACTGGCCCCTCGCCGAGTTCGGCGCCGACAGGCCAGAGGCAGATCCAACCGGGCCCGGAAAGCGATGGAGCGATCATGGGGCTTTCTATAGATCGCACAGGATGAGATAGGAATTGGCCACGCTGCGTTGCAAGGTTCGATGTCAGACAAACCACCCCTTCGTTCCGCCGCGACCTACGGCAAGCGCGATCGTGACGGATTTATCCACCGCAGCTGGATGAAATCCGAAGGCCTGCCCGATCATGTCTTTGACGGTCGCCCGATCATCGGCATCTGCAACACCTTCAGCGAGTTCAACCCGTGCCATTTTCATCTGCGCGGCCTCGCCGACGCGGTGAAGGCCGGAGTGTGGGAGGCTGGCGGGCTGCCGCTCGAATTCCCGGTGATGTCGCTCGGTGAGACCCAGATCCGTCCGACCGCGATGCTGTTCCGCAATCTAATGTCGATGGATGTTGAGGAATCGATCCGGGGTTACGCGATGGACGGTGTCGTGCTGCTCGGCGGCTGCGACAAGAATTCGCCCGCCATGCTGATGGGCGCGGCGTCGGTCGATCTGCCGGCGATGCTGATTTCGTCCGGCCCGATGCTCAACGGCAAGTTCCGGGGCAAGGACATCGGGTCGGGCACCGACGTCTGGCGGTTTTCGGAGGATGTTCGCGCCGGCAAGATGACCAACGACGAATTCATGGCGGCCGAAGCCGGAATGTCGCGCTCCAGCGGCACCTGCGACACAATGGGCACTGCGTCGACGCTGGCGTGCATCTTCGAGGCGATGGGGTTGAGCCTCAGCCGCAACGGTTCGCTGCCGGGCGTCGATGCGCGGCGGCGGACGATGGCGCATATGACGGGCAATCGAATCGTCGAACTGGTGAAGGCGGGAGCGAAGCTGTCAGACGTGCTGACCCGCCCGGCGTTCGAGAATGCCGTGAAGATTTGCGCCGCCATCGGAGGGTCGACCAACGCCGTGCTGCATTTGCTGGCGCTGGCCGGGCGGGCTGGGGTCGAGTTCACACTGGACGACTGGCAGACGCTGGGGGCGGACATGCCGTTGCTCGTCGATCTGATGCCGTCGGGGCGGTTCCTGATGGAGGATTTCGATGGCGCTGGCGGCATTCCGGCGGTGATCCGCGAACTGGGAGACCGCCTCAACCTCGATCATGTCGGCGTGTCGGGGCGTTCATTGCGCGAGGTCGCGGCGATTGCCGAAACCTGGAACCGCGAGGTCATCCGCACCGTCGCCGAGCCGCTGCAGCCCGACGCCGGGATCACCGTGCTGCACGGCAACCTCGCGCCGCTGGGGGCGATCATCAAGCCAAGCGCCGCCTCGCCCGAACTGCTCAGACATCGCGGCCAGGCAGTTGTGTTTGAAACGATTGAGGATTTTCACGCGCGCATCGACGATGAAGCGCTGATCGTCGATGCAACATCGGTGCTGGTGCTCAAGGGCTGCGGGCCGCGCGGCTATCCGGGGATGCCCGAAGTCGGCAACATGCCGCTGCCGCGCCGCCTGCTGGAAGCCGGGGTGCGTGACATGGTGCGGATTTCCGACGCGCGCATGTCGGGGACGGCGTTCGGTACGGTGGTGCTGCACTGTGCCCCCGAAGCCGCCGCCGGGGGGCCACTGGCGCTGGTTCGTGACGGCGACTGGATCAGCCTTGATGCCCATAAGAGGTTGCTGACACTGGAGGTCGATGAAGCCGAACTGGCGCGGCGGCGCGCCGCATGGGTGGCCCCCGCCCCGCGCGCCGATCGCGGATGGGCCAAGCTCTACATCGATCATGTCGGGCAGGCCGATACCGGGGCGGACCTGGATTTCCTGCGTGGCGGGTCAGGGTCGGTCGTCGCGCGGGAGTCGCATTGATGGCTGCGCCATTCCTCGCCGTCGATTGGGGGACGACCAACCGGCGGTGTTTCATGGTCGGTGCGGACGGCGCAGTGTCCGACCGCACCGAGGAACCCGAAGGCATCCTCTCCGTCGCCGATTTCCCCGCCGAAATTGCCAAACTGCGCCAGCGGGCGAACGGCGCACCGTTGCTGCTGGCGGGCATGATCGGATCCAATCGCGGCTGGATCGAGGTGCCCTATGTCGCCGCTCCGGCGGGGCTCGGGGAGATCGCCACCGCCGTGCACACGCCCGAGTCTGGCGTCTTCATCGTCCCCGGCGTGCTCTACGCTGACGATCTGCACCCCGACGTGATGCGCGGCGAGGAGGTGCAGCTGGTCGGCGCGCTGGCGGCGGGGAGCATTGGCGACGGGCTGGTCTGCCACCCCGGCACCCACAGCAAATGGGTCGATATCGAAGCCGGGCGAATCGCGCGCTTCCGGACAATCATGTCGGGCGACCTGTTTGCGGCGCTTAAACACAAATCGATCCTGTCGGACCTGCTTGCATATGACGCCGATGATGAGGCGGCGTTCGTCGCGGGCGTCGACCATGCGATCGAGACTTGCGACCTTATGGCCGAGCTATTCACCGCTCGCGCCCGGGTTTTGACCGGAAAGCTGACCCCGGAACAGGCGTCGGCGCGCATTTCCGGACTGATTATCGGCACCGACGTCCAATTGGGGCTTGGGCGAACCCGAGCCGATCTGGTGCCGGTGCTGGGGGACAAAATGCTGACCGCGAAGTTCGCGCTTGCGCTTGGCCGCGCTGGGCGGGAAACGATCATCCTCGACGGCGAAGAAGCTTTCGTTGCCGGGGCCAAGGCGATCATGGAGTTGGCGGGATGAATGTTTCCACTGTCATGCCAGCGCAGGCTGGCATTCAGCGGTTGTGCAATGCACCGACCTTCGCTCCTTCGCTCTACCGCTGATGCCAGCCTGCGCTGGCATGACAGGAAGTAACCGATGACCCCAAGCGAACTCTTCGCCCATCACTTCAGCAAAACCCCGCTGGTCGCCGTGCTGCGCGGGATCACGCCGGCCGAGGTCGAAACGGTAGGCACCGCGCTGATCGATGCTGGTTTCACCATCCTCGAAGTTCCGCTGAATTCGCCGGAGCCCTACGAGTCAATCATGCGTCTATCGGCGTTGGCGGGTGACCGCGCATTGATCGGCGCCGGCACAGTGTTGCACGTCGAAGAGGTCGGGCGCGTCGCGGCGGCGGGTGGCAAGCTGGTCGTGTCACCATCGGTGCACACCGGGGTCATACAGGCGACCGTGGCCGCCAATATGGTTTCCGCCCCCGGGTTCTTCACCGCGTCCGAAGCCTTTACCGCCATCGACGCTGGCGCTCATGCGCTGAAGTTTTTCCCTGCCGAAGCTGGATCGCCCGCCGTCCTGCGCGCGCTGAAAGCGGTACTGCCGCGTTCGATCCCGGTGCTGGCGGTCGGCGGGATGACTCCCGATGGACTGGCGGCGTGGAAGACTGCTGGGGCCGATGGTTTCGGCACCGGCAGCAACCTGTTCAAGCCCGGCAGCACCCCGGCCGAGGCGGGAGAGATGGCCCGCCGCTTCGTCGCCGCCCTCGCCACCTGATCCGATCGATTGAGCCGATGTCCGTGTCCGCCACCGGCGCAGCCGTGCCGCTTTCGCCTCCATCGACCCGGGACAGGGTGTCGCTGGACGGCGTGTGGGACTTCCGGCTCGACCGCGAAGAACAATGGCGCGCGATTCAGGTCCCGGGCGTCTGGCAGGCGCAGTTCGATGACTTGCGGGAGACCCAGGGCATCACCTGGTACCGCCGCAACTTCACCGTGCCACGCCGCTTTGCCGGGCGGCAGGTCGTGCTGGGCTTTGGCGCCGTCAACTATCTTGCCGACGTCTATGTCAACGGTCGGCTGATTGCGTCGCACGAGGGCGGCTATCTGGCCTTCGAAGTGCCATTACCGCCAGAATTGTTGTGGCAAGACAATGCGCTCGAAGTGCGCGTCACCCTCCCGTCCAACGATCGCAACGAATTTCCGGACCATCCCTTTCAGGAAATCCCGCACGGCAAGCAAAGCTGGTACGGCCCGATGGGCGGCATCTGGCAGCCGGTATGGATCGAGGCACGTTCGCCGTCGCATCTTGGCGCGGTGGTATTGGGAGCCGATCTCGCCACCGGGGCTGTCGGCGTTTCGGTTGCAGTGGCCGGGGCGGGGGATGCGGAACTGGTCTGCACGATTGCCGCGCCCGACGGCACCGTCGCTGCGGCGTGCCGGGTCGCCTGCAACAGCGAAGCATTGGTAGCCTGCGGACTCACCGTGGCCACGCCGCTGCCGTGGTCACCTAATACGCCGAACCTTTATTGTCTGACGGTGGAATTGATCGCGGGCGGCAAGACCCTCGATCGCCGCGAGAGGCGTTTCGGCTTCCGCAGCTTCGTTTCGCGCGCCGGGCAATTCTGGCTCAATGGCGAGCCCTTCTACATGCGCTGCGCCCTCGACCAGGATTACTATCCCGAAGGCCTCTACACCGTCCCCGACCGCGCCTATCTCGAAGACCAGTTCCGCAAGGCCAAGGCGCTCGGCCTCAACACGGTCCGTTGTCACATCAAGGTGCCGGACCCGCTTTACTACGACGTCTGCGACGAGCTTGGCCTGCTGGTGTGGACCGAATTCCCCAATTTCGAGCGCTTCAGCGACAAGGCCGCCGAGCGCGCACGGATAACGGCAGAGGGCATCATCGCTCGCGACGGCCATCACCCGTCGATCATCGCCTGGACAATTATCAACGAGGATTGGGGGACGCGGCTCACCGAAGACCCCGATCACCGCCGCTGGCTGATCGAGCAATATGACTGGCTGAAAGCCCGCGACCCGTCGCGCCTGGCCGTCGACAACAGCGCCTGCTTCCCCAATTTCCACGTCAAGACCGATATCGAGGACTATCATTACTATCGCGGCGTCCCCGACCGGCGCGGCGAATGGGATCACCTGACCGACCGTTTCGCCGCGCGCGAGGACTGGACCTTCAGCCCCTATGGTGATGCCCAACGGCGTGGCGACGAGCCGCTGGTCTGTTCCGAATTCGGGGTCTGGGGCCTGCCCAACCCGTGCGACCTGAGGCGCGGCGGCACCACCGATCCGTGGTGGTTCGAAACCGGCGCGCAATGGGGCGAAGGCGTCGCCTATCCCAAGGGGCTCGAGCAGCGTTTCCGCTCTTTCTTCCTCGATCGCGCCTTCGGATCGTTCGATGCCTTCATCAAGGCGACCCAGTGGTTCCAGTTCACCGGGCTTAAATACCAGATCGAAAAGCTGCGCAGCCGTGCCTCGATCCAGGGCTATGTCATCACCGAACTGACCGACATCTATTGGGAAGCCAATGGCCTGATGGATATGGAGCGCAATCTGCGCGCCTTCCATCTGCCGTTCGCCGATGTGAATGCAGACATCGTCATCGTGCCGGGCTTCCGCCGCTGGGGCTATTGGGCGGGCGAAACCATCGATTGCCGGATTGAGGTAGCGAGCGGCGGCGGGCGCGTTCCGGCAGGGTCAAAGCTCGAGTGGACCGTCCATAACATGGGGTTGGCCGGGGTGATCGATGTCGGCGCTGTTGCCCCCGGCGCGACGGCGGCGGTCGAGGGGGTCGAGATCGTGCTGCCCGCTGTCAGCGAAGCGGTCGCAGGGCGGCTGACGATGCAGCTGCGCCGGCCGGACGGCACGATATTGGCGCGCAATTACGAACCCTTTTCGCTTTACCCGCGCCCCGCTGCCCGCCCACCCGAGCGGACACTCTGGTGTGAAGACGAAGCCTTGCGGCATCGGCTGGCGGCGCTTGGCTACGCACTTTCGCCTGACGCGGACACCGCAGCACTGACCGTGGGTCGCGCCATGGACACCACCCTCGTCGAGGCCGTCCGCCGGGGCCGCCGCGCGCTGATTATCGTCGAGGACGGCGATTCGCGCTGGCTACGGTCAGACGAGCCGCCATCGCTGATGCCGGTGCCCTATCACATGGATCAGGCGTTCCCCGGGTTGTTTGCGCAGAAGCGCGACAACTCCATCCTGCGCGGCGACTGGATCACGGCGTTCAGCTGGCTGACCCGCAGCGGAGCCTTTGCCCATATCCCCGCCCAGCCCGAAAACGGCCCGATGTTCGATCTGTCGTTCGAACGTGTCGTGCCGCACATGGTTCTGGTCGGCATGAAACCATGGGAACATGAAGCCCATGTCCCCGCCGCACTTGTCGTCGGCTGGGGGCACAAGGCGAGCGCCATCATCGCCGAACGCTGGTTTGGCCGCGGCAAGGCAGTGCTGACGACATTCCGGATTTCGGCTGACGCAGCCGGTACGGACCCGGTGGCCACGATGCTGGTCCACGCGCTGGTGGAGAGTGCGCTGAGCGGGTGAGGCTTCCGACAGCCAACCGTTGACCTATATTACCGGCGTGCCGCCCGCCCTCCCCCCCGCCATCGCCGCATGGTTCACCGCGCGTGGGTGGGCACCCCGTCGGCATCAGCTTGAGATGCTTTCGGCGGCGAGCGACGGGGTCAGCGCACTACTCGTGGCGCCGACGGGGGCGGGGAAGACGCTGGCGGGGTTCCTGCCCTCGCTTGCCGAACTGTCGGACGATCCGCCGGACGGGTTGCACACCATCTACGTCAGCCCGTTAAAGGCGCTCGCTGTCGATGTCGCACGAAATTTGCTCAATCCGATCAAGGAGATCGGCCTCGACATTCGTGTCGAAACCCGCACCGGGGACACACCGTCGGATCGCAAGGCCCGCCAACGCGAACGCCCGCCGCACATCCTGCTGACGACGCCAGAATCGCTGGCGTTGCTGATCTCCTACCCCGATGCGGCGACGATGCTGGGCAGCGTCCGCACCATCATCGTCGATGAAATCCACGCCTTTGCCACCACCAAGCGTGGCGATCAGCTCAGCCTCGCCATGTCGCGGCTGCAGACGCTGAGCCCCGGCCTGCGCCGTGTCGGACTGAGCGCCACCATCGCCGACCCGGAGGCGTATCAGGGCTGGCTTGCCCCCGACGCCGATGCGTCCGTGGTGCGGCTGGTGACCAGCGACCCCGGCGCCGACCCTATCGTCGACATTCTGGTGCCTGAGGAACGCATCCCCTGGGCCGGGCACAACGGACGCTGGGCGGCGAAGGCGGTGATGGGTCTGCTTGAGAAAGCCCGACTGGCCATCGTCTTCGTCAATACGCGCGCGGTCGCCGAGCTGGTGTTTCAGGATCTGTGGGCGGTCAACGACACGACGTTGCCCATCGGCATCCACCATGGCTCGCTGTCGACCGAGGCGCGGCGCAAGACCGAGAACGCAATGGCATCGGGCAAACTTCGCGCCATCGTCGCCACCGCCAGCCTCGACATGGGGATCGACTGGGGTGACGTCGATCTCGTCGTCCAAATGGGTGCCCCCAAGGGCGCATCGCGGCTGCTACAGCGCACCGGTCGCGCCAACCACCGCATGGATGAGGCCAGCCGCGCCGTCATCGTGCCGGGCAATCGCTTTGAATATCTGGAGGCGCTGGCGGCGCGCGATGCGGTACGCGACCATGAGCTCGACCACGACATATTCCGCGCCGGTGGTCTCGACGTGCTGGCGCAGCACATCATGGCGGTGGCGTCGTCGGAGCCGTTCGCCGCCGACGCGCTGTTCGCCGAAGTCCGCTCCGCCGCGCCCTATGCGGGACTGGCGCGCGCCGAGTTCGACCGCACCATCGCGTTCGTCGAGAACGGTGGCTACGCGCTCAGAGCCTATGACCGGTACAAACGGCTGACGCTGGGGGCCGATGGCCGTTACCGCGTCACCCACCCGAAGTTTTCAGTCCAGCATCGATTGAACAGCGGCACCATCGTCGAGGCGGTGGCGCTGAACGTCAAGTTCGGGCGGCACGGGCGGTCGCTGGGCAAGGTGGAAGAATGGTTCGGATCGCAGCTGCGCATCGGCGACAGCTTCATCTTTGCCGGGCAGGTGCTCGAGACGACCGGGTTCGAGGGCGCCGACATCATGGTCAAGCTGAGCCGGGGGACGCCGCGCATCCCGAGCTATATGGGCGGCAGGCTGCCGCTCAGCACCAACCTCGCCAACCGGGTGCGCGGGCTGATGAACACACCCAAGCGCTGGGACGAAATGCCCGCCGATGTCCATGAATGGCTGGCGATTCAGGGTGAACGCTCGCGGCTGCCGGGCATGGACGATCTGCTGATCGAGACTTTTCCCAATGAAGGTCGGCACTTCATGGTCGCCTATGGCTTTGAGGGACGGAATGCCCACCAGACCTTGGGCATGTTGCTGACGCAGCGGATGGAAGCGGCCGGGCTGAAACCGCTCGGCTTTGTCGGAAGTGATTATATGGTAGCGACGTGGAGCCTCGAACCCGTCACCGATCCGCAACCGCTGTTTTCGCCCGACGTGTTCGAGGATGAACTCGCCGAATGGCTGGCGGCGTCGCCGTTCCTGCGCCGCGCGTTCCGCGAGGTCGCGGTCATCGGCGGCTTAATTGATCGCGCGCTGCCGGGCCAGCACAAGACCGGCAAGCAGGTCAGCTTTTCGTCCGATCTGATCTATGAGGTGCTGCGCAAGCATGAGCCCGGCCATCTGCTGCTCACCGCCGCCTGGGCCGATGCGCGGTCGAAACTGACCGACATCGCACGGCTGGCGGCGGTGCTGGAACGGTCGCAGGACCGGCTGGTGCACGTCGAACTCGACCGGGTGTCGCCGCTGGCGGTGCCGGTGCTGCTCGAGATCGGCAAGGAGCGGGTGTTCGGGAGCGCCGACGACGCGCTGTTGATCGAGGCGGAGGCGCTGGCTGCGGAGGCGATGGGTTAACCCCTGACCGCCTGCCACACAGCCACCGCCGCTACCGCCGCCGTATCGGCGCGCAGGATGCGAGGCCCCAAAGTTACCGCCACCGCCTGTGGCAAAACGCGGATGGCGGCACGTTCCGCGTCATCGAACCCGCCCTCCGGCCCGATCAGGATCGCGGCGGGCGCAGGCGGCGCGACCTCAGCCAAGGGCAATCCGCCCTCCTCATCGGCAAAGATCAGCGCGCGCTCGGGCGGCCAGCCCGCCAGCAACGCCGCCAGCGTCACCGGCTCGGCAAGCTCGGGCAGCGCTGTGCGTCCGCATTGCTCCGCCGCCTCGATCATGTGCGCGCGCAGCCGTTCGAGGTTGAGCTTGTCGACCACGGTCCGCCGTGTCAGCACCGGCACAAAGCGCGCCACCCCGAGCTCGCAGGCCTTTTCGGCCACCCAGTCTATGCGCCCGCGCTTGATCGGCGCGGCGCAAAGCCACAAATCGGGGACGGTTTCGCGCGGTCGCAGCAGCGTTTCCACGTTGACCACCACCGACTTGCGCCCGGCGTTGACGACGCGGGCCGCCCATTCGCCGCTGCGGTCGTCGAACAGCCGGACCGCGTCGCCCGCCTCGCGTCGCATGACCTGCGCCAGATAATGCGACTGCGGTACCGGCAGGGTTAGCACCGCCCCCACCGCCAGCGGCAGATCGACGTAGAGGCGCGGCGTGCTTGACAGGCGGGGCGGGTCTTCGCTCATGGCGGCGTGGCTAGCACACCGTCCTCCCCGCCGGAATTGGGCCGCGTCACCGGCGATACCGCCGTGCCCGATTCGGTGACAGGAACCTGGATCGATGCGCTGCCGGTTGGTGTGCGCCCGTATGCCCGCTTGGCGCGGCTCGACCGGCCCGCCGGGTGGTGGTTATTGTATCTGCCGTGCGGCTGGGGGCTGGCGTTAGCCGGAGGCTTGCGGGGGCATTGGCCGCTGCTGCTGTGGTTCATGGCGGGAGCCATCGCCATGCGCGCGGCAGGGTGCGTGTGGAATGACGTCGTCGACCGCGACCTCGACCGCGCCGTTGAACGCACCCGCGATCGTCCGGTCGCGAGCGGGCGCATCCCGGTCAAGGCGGCAATGGCGTTTGCCGTCGCGCTGTCGCTGATCGGGCTGGTCGTGGTGCTCCAACTTCGTCCGCTGGCACAAATCACCGCCATCGCCGCGTTGCTGCTCGTCGCCGCCTATCCGTTCATGAAGCGCATCACCTGGTGGCCGCAGGCGTGGTTGGGGCTGACCTTCAACTGGGGGGCGCTGGTCGGCTGGGTGGCGGTGGCGCGGCCGTCGCTGGCGATGGGGTTGCTCTATGCGGCAGGCATCGCTTGGACGCTCGGCTATGACACGATCTACGCGCTGCAGGATATCGAGGACGACGCGCTGGCGGGGATCAAATCGAGCGCACGAGCGCTTGGCGACCGGGCGCGAGGCGGGGTGGCGTTGTTCTACACGTTGAGCGGTGCTCTGTTGGCTGCAGCGTTCTGGTCCGCGCGACCCGACCCCCTGGTACTGGCGGCGGTGCTACCTGTCGCCGCACATTTCGGCTGGCAGGTCTGGCGGCTGCGCGACCGCTCGCCGGAAAATGCGCTGTTGCTGTTCCGGGCGAACCGGGGGGCGGGGGTACTGGTTCTGCTGGCGTGTGCGGCGGTGGGGTTGGCCTGACCCCGCCGACCCCCTAAGTCCGCGCCATGCTTACCCCCGCCGCTGCCCTCGACCGCCTCGACCACGCGCTTGCCGCCGCCAAGGCCGCTGGAGCAGACGCCGCCGATGCGGTCTATGTTGGCGATGGATCGACGTCGGTCAGCGTCCGGCTGGGGAAACTCGAAGACATCGGGCGGTCGGAAGGCGAAGAGGTCGGCTTGCGGGTCTTTATCGGCCAGCGCGTCGCCAGCGTATCGTCGTCGGACCTGTCGCCCGCCGCGCTGGCAGTGGCCGCCGAACGTGCCGTCGCCATGGCGCGCGAAGCGACCGAGGATAAATGGGCGGGCCTCGCGCCATCTGACCGCCTGCTGACCGGCACCCCGCCAGAACTCGATATCGACGATGGTGGCGATCCGGCGGCGGAGGTGTTGCGCGACATGGCGCTGGCTGCCGAGGACGCGGCGCGCGCCGTGGCGGGCGTCACCAACAGCGAAGGTGGCGGCGCTGCAGCGGGGCGGGCCGTCACCGCCATCGCCACATCTGCCGGGTTTCGTGGCGGCAAGCGGTCGACCAGCTATAGCGCTTCCGCCTCAGTGTTGGCGGGTGAAGGCGGCGACATGCAGCGCGACTATGCCTATCACATGGCGCGGCATTTCGCCGACCTGGAGGGGGCCGAGGCCATCGGCCGCCGCGCCGGGGAACGCGCGGTCAAGCGGCTCAACCCGATCAAGCTCGAGACCGCCGCCATGCCGATCATCTTCGATCCGCGCGAAGGCGGCTCCCTGATCGGCCACCTGCTCGGCGCGATCACCGGCG
Source organism: Sphingomonadales bacterium (assembly GCA_038211945.1). Taxonomy (GTDB): domain Bacteria; phylum Pseudomonadota; class Alphaproteobacteria; order Sphingomonadales; family Sphingomonadaceae; genus Sandarakinorhabdus. Next base: position 32,546 of record JBBQVA010000016.1, on the reverse strand, counting down.
GCGCGATCACCCGGGGGACCAGCTTCCTGAAGGACGCGTTGGGCACCCGGATTTTCGCGCCCGGCATCCGCATCATCGACGATCCGTTGCGGCAGCGCGGGCTGCGGTCGCGCAATTTCGACGGTGAGGGGCTGCCGGTGGCGCGGACGGCGCTGATCGAGGACGGCGTGTTGATTGGCTGGCTGCTCGATTCGGCGTCGGCCCGGCAACTGGGGCTGGCTCCGACCGGCCATGCGTCGCGCGGGACATCGGGGCCTCCCGGTGCCGGGGGGTCGAACCTGCATCTCGAGGCCGGTAACGAAACACCCGCTGCGCTGATGGCCGGGATCAAGCGCGGGCTGTACGTCACCGAACTGATCGGCATGGGCGTCAACGGCCTGACCGGCGATTACAGCCGGGGCGCGAGCGGGTTTTTGATCGAGGATGGCGCATTGACCGTGCCCGTCGCCGAGGTGACGATTGCGGGCAATTTGAAGGACATGTTCAAGGCGCTGGTGCCGGCGAACGATCTTGTCTTCCGCCACGCGACCAATGTGCCGACGATACGGATCGACGGCATGACGGTGGCGGGTGCCTGAGCGAACGGCCTGTCCCTCCCCCTTGAGGGGAGGGCGAGAGGCGCGCGTCTTCGCGCGGCCCGGGGTGGGGGTCTCTTCGCTTCGAATAGTGCGAACCCCCACCCCGCCGCGCGAAGAGGCGCGAGTCGCCCTCCCCTCAAGGGGGAGGGACAGATGAGCGAAACCGACGTCGAGCTTGCCGTCCGCATCGCGCGGGCGGGCGGCGAACTGGCGCTGGGTCACTTCCACGCCAAGTCCGAATGGTGGGACAAGTCGCCCGGCAACCCGGTCGGCGTCGCCGATCTGGCGGTTGACGCGTTTTTGAAGGCCGAGCTGGCGGCGGCACGCCCGGGTGACGGCTGGCTATCCGAAGAGACCGCCGACACCGAAGACCGGCTAGCGCGCTGCCGCGTCTGGGTTGTCGACCCCATCGACGGCACGCGCGATTTCATCCGGGGGCGAAGCGGCTGGGCGGTATCGGTGGCGTTGGTCGTCGACGGCGTCATGACTGTCGCAGCACTGGCGGCACCGGTGCGCGAACAACTGTTCGTTGCGGCGCTGGGACACGGCGCGACTTGCAACAGCATCCCCATCCGGGTGAGCGGGCTGGCGACCATGCAAGGCGTCCGCCTCCCCATCGACGTTCCGAACATCGACGCCAAATTCTGGCCGTCGCCTTGGCCGGGCAGCGCTGTCGAAAAGCCCAATAGCCTGGCGCTGCGCCTCGCCAAGGTCGCCAGCGGCGAGGCCGATGCGTGGATCGAAGGCCGCAGCATTGCCGAATGGGACGTGGCGGCGGCGGCACTGATTTGCACCGAAGCCGGAGGTATTGTGACGGACCGGGAGGGCCGCGCGCTGGCGTTCAATCAGCCGGACCCAGTCATTCACGGCATCGCCGCCGCAACCCCGGCGCTCCACGCCGAAGTGCGGGACCGGCTCGATTACGCGCTCAAGTCGCTTGCGGCGGTCCGACGGGGGCGAGACCCAGCCGCCTGATCTCGATCTTCGGGCAATGATCCATGACGACCTTCAGCCCTGCCGCCTCGGCGCGCGCCGCCGCCGCCTCATTGATAATGCCCAGCTGCATCCAAACCGCTTTGGCACCGACGGCGATGGCCTCGTCTACCGCTTCCCCGGCGGCGTCGGAGTTGCGGAAAATGTCGACGATGTCGATGGCTTCGCCGATCTGGCTGAGGTCACGCCAGACGAATTCGCCGAGCACATGTTCGCCGGTGATGCGCGGATTGACCGGCAGGACGCGGTAGCCGTGGGACTGCAGCGCCTGCATTACGCCGTAGCTCGGTTTGTCGGGTGAATCGGATATGCCGACCAGCGCAATGGTACGGGCACTGATCAGCAGGGCGGCGATGTCGGCGTCTGATGTAAGCGGCATGGGCGGTTCTCCTGTCAGGCCAAACCGACGGCGGCCGCCACCCGTTCCGCTATCTCAGCAAACACGGCCGCCTGCGCCCCCTCGCCGGGCCGCCCGGCGTCCGACGCCAGCCGCAGCGCGATATCCAAAGGCACGCGGCCCAGAAACGGCACCCCGCAGCGCGCCGCCTCGCTTTCCGCACCGCCATGACCGAAAGGATCGCTCGCCTCGCCGCAGTGCGGGCAGAGATAGCCGCTCATATTCTCGACCATACCCAAGACCGGCACATTGACCTCGCCGAACATGGCGATGGCGCGCCGCGCGTCGATCAGCGCCAGGTCCTGCGGGGTCGAAACGATCACCGCGCCATCGGGCTTGAGCTTTTGCGCCATCGTCAGCTGGATGTCGCCGGTGCCGGGCGGCAGATCGATGACGAGGACGTCGAGCACGCCCCAGTCGCTGTTCTCGACCATCTGGACCAGCGCCGACGACGCCATCGGGCCGCGCCAGACGATCGCTTTGTTGGGATCGGTCATCATGCCCATCGACAGCGCCTTGATGCCGTGCGCTACTTCGGGCTGGATGCGCTTGTCCTCGAGCCGGGCGCGACCGGTGATGCCGAGCAGCGTCGGCACCGACGGCCCGTAGATATCGGCATCGAGCAGTCCGACCGCCTGACCGGCCTTGGCGAGCGCCACTGCCAGATTGACGGCGACCGTGGATTTCCCAACGCCGCCCTTGCCGCTGGCAACCGCGATCAGTTTGCGGATGCCGGGGATGGCTGATGGCTGGGGCGCTGCGGTGGCTTGGGGTGCGCCCCCTGCCCTATCGGCGGTTAGAATGACCCGCGCGGCGGTTACGCCCTCCACCCGCGCCACTGCAACCTCGACTGCAGCCTGCAGGCGTTCCGCCGTCGCGCGGTCGAGCCCGTCGACAGCCAGCACCAGCCCGACCGTCCCGTCATCACGCACGACAATACCCGCCGCACGCCCCGTGCCAACGATGTCGCCGCCAACCGGATCGGCAACCTGTGCCAATGCGGCCGTGACGCGCGCCTTGATTGTCATCCTGCTTGTTTCCTGCCCGTTTCGCCGCGACAACGGCTCGCCCTCGCATTATGTGCGAGCGCTTCGTATATAGCTGCCAAGGCGATCAATGCACGAGCAACCGGGAACAGGCATGCCCTCGCAGAATAACAACGACGGCGGACCTTGGACACCGAACGGCGGATCGTCGGGAAGTGACGGCAGCGGCTCGGGCGGCTCGGGTTCAGGCGGGCCGCCGCGCAATCCCTGGGGCGACGAGCCACCGCGCAAGCCGCAAAGCCCGCGTCCGTCGGGTGGTCGCGATTTTGACGATATCATCCGGCGCGGCCAGGAAAAGCTGCGCCAGTCGTTGCCGCGCGGCGGCGGTCGACCGGGCGGCGGACTTGACATGCTTGGGCCGCGCCCCTGGCTGCTGATCGGCGGCGCGCTCGTCGTATTGTGGGTCCTCGGCACCAGCTTCTATCAGGTCGATCGGCAGGAACGTGGCGTCGTCATGCGGTTCGGTCGGTTTGTCCAGGTTACCGACCCAGGCCTCCACGCCAAGCTGCCCTGGCCGGTTGACAGTGTTGTGTTGCGCAAGGTCGAACAAATTAATTCCGTTGATATCGGTGCCAACGAAGGCGCCAACGAAAACCTGATGCTGACGGGCGATCAGAACATCATCAATCTGGCCTATGCCGTGCGCTGGAAAATTCGAAACCCGGAACTGTATCAATTCGAACTCAAAGACCCCGAGCAGACCGTCAAGGAAGTCGGCGAATCTGCCATGCGCGCAGAGATTTCGCGGGCCAGCCTTAATGACGCCATCGGTCCGCAACGCGCCCAGATCGCCGAGCAGGTTCGCGAGCGCATGCAGGAAATTCTCGACAGCTATCGGAGCGGTATCGAAGTGCGCGGCGTCGACATCAAGCAGGCCGATCCACCCGCCGCCGTCGACGACGCCTTCAAGGATGTCACGGCGGCGCAACAGGACGCCCAGCAGTACCAGAATCGCAGCCGCGCCTATGCCCAGCAGGTCATCAACCGCGCCCAGGGCGAAGCCGCGCAGTTCGATGCGATTTACGCCCAGTACAAGCTTGCCCCGGAAGTAACCCGCAAGCGTATGTATCTGGAAACGATGGAGGGCGTGCTGAACAAAGTTGAAAAGACCGTCGTCGAACCCGGCAGCGTCCAGACCTATCTTCCGCTTCCTGAAATCCAGAAGCGCGGTCGGACGCCCGCCGCGCCTGCGCAATAGGTCAGGTCAATGGTATTTTCCCGCTATCCGATTCTTTGGGCCTCGATGGCCTTTGTGCTCGTCGTTGTCGCGATGGCCTCTTTTTACACGGTGGGCGAAAACGAGCAGGCGGTCGTGTTCCGGCTCGGCAAGCCCGAACGCATCGTCAATGAATTTGATCGCAAGGCGCGCTTCGGCGACAGCGGCGCAGGCCTGTCGGTCAAGGTGCCATTTATCGAAAACGTCGTGTTCGTCGATAAGCGGGTGCTCGACCTCGACATGGAACAGCAGACGGTGTTGTCGACCGATCAACTTCGCTTGGTTGTCGACGCCTTTGCACGCTTCCGCATCGTTGATCCCCTGCGGATGGTGCAAACTGTCGGTAACGAGGAAAACGCGCAGGACGCACTGAAGCGAATTCTCGGGTCACGGTTGCGCAACGAACTCGGCAAGAAGCCCTTCGCCGACCTGCTCAGCCCCGAGCGCAGTGCGATGATGGAAGACATCCAGCAGAGCGTGAATAGCCAGGCGCGCCAATATGGTGCTGAGATTATCGACGTCCGCATCAAACGCGCCGACCTGCCGGTCGGCGCGCCGCTGACGACTGCCTTTACGCGCATGAGTTCGGCACGGCAGCAGCAGGCGGCAACGATCCGTGCTGAAGGCCAGAAGCAGGCGCAGCTGGTTGAAGCTGCCGCAAATGCGCAGGCCGCAAAGATTTACGCCGATAGCTTTGGCAAGGATCCCGAATTTTATGCCTTCACGCGGTCGATGCAGGCCTATCGCGAGGCCTTCAAAGATCCGTCGACGACCATTGTGCTATCGCCCAACAACGAATTCCTGAAAGAGTTCGAGGGGCGGCACAAATAGGACGGTAACTGCGCCGTTCATCGGGCGTTAGTCCCGCGAACCCTATCGCATCCGCGTCGCGTTCATCTTCGTCGATTACAGCCCCGTTGAAAGGTTCGTGCCCAAGTGCGCATCGTCCGTAGCCTGATCCCCGCCGCACTCATCATGGGTGGTGCGGCAGCGCTTTTCGTTCCAGCCGGTGCACAGATCGCCACGCCGCCAGCGGTCGCTCCGCCAGCGCAGAACGCCGTCCCGGTGGAAGGTGTGCGTCCGCCAGGTAACGCGCCAATGAGCTTTGCCGATCTGACGGCACGGCTGGCTCCCGCCGTCGTCAACGTCTCGACAACGCAAAAGGTCGAGGTTGGCAAGCTGAAGGCACCGCAAGGCCTGCCGCCGGGGTTCGACGAACTCTTCAAGCGCTTCCAGGAGCAGCAGGGCGACAATGGCGAGCCGGTGACCCGCGAGGCGACATCGCTCGGTAGCGGCTTCATCGTCGATCCGTCGGGCTATATCGTCACCAACAACCACGTCATCGCCGGCGGCGAGGGACAAGGAGCCGCTTCGAAGGTTCCGGTTGAAACCATCACCGTCACACTGGCCGACCGCCGTGAATACAAGGCTCGGATCGTCGGCCGCGATACCCTAACCGATGTGGCGTTGCTGAAGATCGAAGCGACCAACCTGCCGTATGTGAAGTTCGGCAATTCGATGACCACGCGGGTCGGCGACTGGGCGATCGCCATCGGCAATCCGTTCGGGCTGGGCGGCACTGTCACGGCGGGAATCGTTTCGGCGCTCCACCGCAATATCGGCTCCGGCCAGTACGACCGCTACATTCAGACCGACGCCTCGATCAACCAGGGGAATTCCGGCGGTCCGTTGTTCGACCTGAACGGCAATGTCATCGGGATGAACACCATCATCGTGTCGCCGACCGGCGGCAATATCGGTTTGGGCTTTTCGATCCCGGCAGAAGTGGTGGAACCCGTCGTCAAGCAGCTCCGCGACACAGGCACCGTCAAGCGGGGCTATATTGGCGTCGCGATCCAGGCCGTATCGGCCGACATCGCCTCCAGCCTGGGCCTGCCCAAGGACCGCGGCGAGATTGTCGCGCAGGTGACCGCCGGTGGCCCGGCCGCCAAGGCGGGCATCCGTCAGGGCGACGTCATCACCCGCATCGGCGGGACCGAAGTGACCTTCGACAACACCCTATCATTCATCGTCGCCAATACGCCGATCGGCTCCACTGTCCCGGTCGAACTGATGCGCGGTGGCCAGCGCCAGACGGTCCAGTTGACGATCGTGCAGCGTCCTTCGGAAGCGATCGTGCAGGGCAATGCCGGCCTGACGCCGGATGCAACCGACGAAGACGCGACCCCCAAACAGGCGCCCGGTGCCGAAGCCGCACGCCAGAGCCTGGGTATTACCTTGCAGCCGCTGACGACCGAACTGCGCGGGCAACTACAGTTGCCAGCAACAGTCATGGGTGTCGTCATCGCCGGGTTGAACCCGAACAGCGATGCTGCCGGTCAGGGCCTGCAGCGCGGCGACATCATCTTGTCGATCAATCAGCAGCCGACGACGACGCCGGCGCAGGCAGCAGCAGCGGTCGACGCGGCGCGCAAGGCGGGTCGCGAGACCGTGCTGATCCTGTTCCAGCGCGGCAACGGCCCTGCCCGCTATCTGGGCATCAAGCTGATGAGCCGCGCCGAGACCAAGAAATAATGGCCTTTGGGGGACGGAGCGACCGTCCCCCAAACCATTACTTCAGCGACAGAGCCGAGCCCTTTGGCAGGCAAAAGCGCAGTTCGGTCCCGATCGACGAGTTCGCCTTATATTTGGCGACATAGGCATCCCATGCCGCGTCATGCTTGGGGAGTTCACCGCCCGCATAGACATGGATCGAAACGAATTTGGTGTCCGAAGAGCGCATGCCGCCTTTCGCTGGTTCAAGCGCCGGGCCCATGGACAACTGGTCCTTATAGCCATTCTTGACGTACCACGCCTTGTGATCGGCAAAGGCGTCCATAATCCCGGCCTTGCTGCCGGTCGCCGTCAGTTTCGATTCGCGCACCGTCATGGTGGTGCCATCACCGCACGGCCCCGCCGCCGCGATGGCCGCACCGCTGGAAACCAGTAACGCTACCGCCGTCATCGCCTTCATCATCGTCAATCTCCCCTTACGAGACCGGCAGCGTAACGGCTTTGCATGACGCTTCAACCCTTGGCGCAAAGCCGCTACGCTCGCGCAAAGGGGATCGGCGTGGCGGACAGTATTTTCATCGGGCTGGGCGAGGACGGCGGCGGGCCGCAATCGCTGGTGCTCAAGCGCACCAACCGCCACGGCCTGATCGCCGGGGCCACCGGCACCGGCAAGACGGTGACGCTGCAGACGCTCGCCGAGGGGCTCAGCCGTGAAGGCGTCCCGGTGTTCCTCGCCGATGTGAAGGGCGACATTGCGGGCATGGCGATGGCGGGCAGCCCCGCCGCCGCCTGGACCGCCGCGCGCGCCGCACAGATCGGCTTGAGCGATTACAGCTACGCCGCCAACCCCGTCGTATTCTGGGATTTGTTCGGCGAGCAGGGCCATCCGATCCGCACGACGATCAGTGAGATGGGGCCGCTGCTGCTCGCCCGGCTGATGGACTTGAACGAAACGCAGGAGGGCGTGCTCAACGTCGCCTTCCGCTATGCCGACGACCTCGGGCTGTTGTTGCTCGACATGAAGGATCTGCAGTCGACGCTGAGCTTCTGCGCGGACAATGCGACCGAACTCGCGTCGAAATACGGCAACGTGACCAAGGCGACGATCGGCATCATCCAGCGCCAGCTGCTCCAACTCCAATCGCAGGGCGGCGACAATTTCTTCGGCGAACCGGCGCTCGAGATCGCCGATTTCATGGTCGTCGGCGCCGACGGGCTGGGGCAGGTCAACATCCTCGCCGCCGACAAGCTGATGCAGTCGCCGCGCCTTTACGCGACCTTCCTGCTCTGGCTGCTCAATGAACTGTTCACGACGATGCCCGAGGTGGGCGACCCCGATAAGCCCAAGCTGGTGTTCTTTTTTGATGAAGCCCATCTGCTTTTCGACGCTGCCCCCAAGGCGTTGCTCGACAAGATCGAACAGGTGGTGCGGCTGGTGCGGTCAAAGGGCGTCGGCGTCTATTTTATCACCCAGAACCCGATCGACGTGCCCGAAACCGTGGCGGGTCAGCTTGGCAACCGCGTCCAGCACGCGCTGCGGGCCTTCACACCGCGTGACCAAAAGGCGGTGCAGGCGGCGGCGCAGACCTTCCGCGCCAATCCCAAAATCGATGTGGTGACGGCAATCACTCAGTTGAAGGTCGGCGAGGCGCTGGTGTCGCTGCTCGAAGCCGATGGTTCGCCGACGCCGGTCGAACGCACGCTGGTCGCACCGCCGCGCTCGCGCGTCGGGCCGATCACGCTCGACGAGCGCGATGCGGTGATGGATGGGTCGCCGGTGTCTGGCAAGTACAGCGAGGTCATCGACCGCGAATCGGCGTATGAGAAGTTGAATGCCCGAGCGGCTGGCGAAGCAGCGGCGGCAGCGCAGACGGCGGCCGAAGTCGAAGCCGCCAAGCAAGCGGCGCTGCAGCAGCGGCTCGATGCTCGCGCCGCTCCCGCCGGACGACCGGCGTTGGGGAGCAGCTGGCGAAGGGCGTTGCGCGGTCGATGGCGACCAGTCTGGGCGGGAAACTGGGTCGCGAAGTGCTGGGGTCGGTCGGCGGCGCGGTGGGCGGCAGCGTGGCGCGAACGCTGGTGCGCAACATATTGGGCGGGTTGTTCAGGTAGCGAGCCGGATCACGTCCTATCCGGAATTACCCGGTCACGCCCCATCCGCTTGGCCGTGTACAGCGCGCGGTCGGCGCGTTCGATCAGGCTATCCGCCGTGTCCGCGCCATGGTCGTGCGCCACCCCGGCTGAGAACGTCACCCGCCCCAAACTCGTGCCGTCCGCCCCGTTGCGGATGATCTGCCCGGCCAGATCGGCGCGGACCCGGTCGATCACCGCGGCTCCCGCCGCCGCATCGCAGCCCGGCATCAGCGCCACAAACTCCTCGCCGCCAAGACGACCGACCGTCCCGGAAGCGGGCAACCTCGACGCGACATGCTGGGCGACAAAGCACAGCACCTCATCGCCCAAGGCATGACCAAAGCGGTCGTTGACGCGCTTGAAATGATCGATGTCGACCATCGCCACCGCCAGCACTGCCCCGGCCGCCCGCGCCTCGGCCTGCGCCCGCTCGACGGCTTCCATTGTGCCGCGGCGGTTGAGCACCCCGGTCAGCGGATCGGTGATGGCCTTGCGCTCGGCCGCCGTCAGCTGCTCGGTCAGCGCCCGCGCCTCGGTCGCCGCCGCCGCCAGCTCGCCGGCCAGCCGCGCATTGGCGGTCTGCATCGCTGCCGTCGCCGCACCGAGCCGGTCGAGCAGTGCCGCCAGCGCGCCCTCGTCGAGCGGTTCGGCCAATGCCGCGCCGCCGTCGGACAAGGCCCTGCCATAGGCCGCGACATCCGTCTGCCCGGCCTCAATCCGGTGGGTCAGTGCGTCGGCCTGGTCGTGTGCCGCCTCGACTAAAGCCGCGACCTCCCCGCCCGACACTTCACCGCAATGCGCGCGGCGCAGCATCGTGATGACGCCAAGATCGAACCGCCCACTCGCCAAGGCCTCGTCGACAGCGCGCGAAAGTTGATACGACTCGTCCGACACATAGCGCCAGAACAGGTCGTAGACGTCGGGCTGCGGCGGCAGCGCGGTCGCCACCAACAGGGCGCGGACCTGATCGAACAGCGCCAGCCGTTCGCTGTCCACCGCAGGCCCCGCGACCTCCCCCGCCGCCGCCAGCCGCCCGCTCTGCATCGTCATCGCCGCCCTCCATTCGTTCAATGGGGGAAACGGCGCGGTTGCCACATGGTTAAGGGCTGGAGCGGGTAGAGGGAATCGAACCCTCGTATGAAGCTTGGAAGGCTACTGCTCTACCATTGAGCTATACCCGCGCGGGCGCCTGCTTAGTCGCTTGTCGCCAGGCGCTCAAGGCTCGCTTAACTGAAAAGCGGTATGCGCCAGGCGGGGGAATGAGGAGGCAAATATGCGCACCTTTTTCGCGACCGCTCTGGCACTCACCATGACGACCCCTGCGGCGGCCACCATCATCGGCCAGGAGACCGTTACAGCGTCCGGCGGAAGCGCCGAGCTCAACTACGGAGGGCCTTTGACGGACCCCACAACGATCTGGGTCGGTGTCGACCGCGGCCAGATCGATTACGGCGCGTGGGAGCACTTCGGCTACGAGACGATCTTGTGGTGGGACCCCCAGGGCGGCGGCTACGATGGTGACGGCAACCCCATTCCGGCCATCACGGGTAACGATTATTTCATTGCGCGGGATTGTGGGTCATCGCCTGCATCGCCGGTCTGCGGTGGTGGGCCGGTGCAGACGTTGCTGCACAACAATGTCTTGCGGCAGATTTTCCTGCCGCCAAAGGACAGCTAGCGCTGCACGCCAACATTCACCGGCAATACTGCGGACTGCGCTTTTTTCTATTCGTTTCAAGGTTTTGACTTCGATATCGTCGCCGCCGCGTCCGATGGCGATGTCACCTTTACCTTCTACGACAGCGACCCGCTCGCCGGGGCGGTTCCCGAACCGGCGAGCTGGGCACTGTTAATCGCAGGCTTTGGCCTGACCGGCGCGGCCGTCCGCAGGCGCCGCGCCGCAGGGCTGGCTTAACCCAGGATACGGCCACGACCGGCGTGGCGGTTGTGCTTCAGCCGCTCGATGTTGCGCCCGGCCTGGTCCTGCGCGGCGTGGATCATGGCGTCATGCTTGCCGCTGACTTCGCCGCCGTCCATGCGCTTGAAGCGCTTCTTCATGTTGGTGATGTTGTGCTGTTCGCGGCGCAGCATGCTGGCTTCGTGGTGGGTGAGCTTGCCGCTGCGCAGCCCGGCGTCGATGTGGCGCTGCTGGTTGAGCTGGCGAATGTTGATGGTTTCGGCCGCAACCGGGGCGGCAACGGCCCCCAGGCTCAGCACGATTGCGGCGGCAGTCAGGAAGCGTTTCATTCTAGTCTCCGGTTGTCGTTTCGCAGGCTTAACACTCGGTATCCGAAATGGGTCCGTCATCCCGTCAATTCTGCAACACGATTGTGAACGGCGCGAAGGTCGGAGACGAATTTGTCGTATTCCAGTTTCTTCGCGCCATCGTCCTGCAGGCGCAGCAGGAAGCTCGGGTGGACAGTGATCCACAGCTCCGATCCGTCGGGCAGTGCGATGGCGCGCCCGCGTTCACGTGAGATCGTCACGGCCTTCCCCGTCAATGATCGCGCCGCCGTCGCCCCCAGCGCCACGATGACCACGGGTTTGATCGCCGCGCGCTCCTGATCCAGCCACCAGCGACACTGGTCGATCTCACCGTTCGACGGCTTGGCGTGGATGCGACGCTTGCCGCGCGGTTCGAATTTGAAATGTTTGACGGCATTGGTCACGTAGGTCCGGGCGCGGTCGATGCCCGCCGCCGCCAGCGCGCGGTCGAACACCTGCCCGGCCGGGCCGACGAAGGGGTGCCCGGCCAAATCCTCCTGATCGCCCGGCTGTTCGCCGACGAACATCAGGCGGGCGTCGGCGGGGCCTTCGCCGAACACGGTCTGGGTCGCGGGTTCCCACAGCGGGCAGCGGCGGCAGGTGGCGGCTTCGGCGCGCAGGGTGGGGAGGCTTGCCGCTCCGCCTTCACCGCTCAGGCTGAGCCTGTCGAAGCCGGATTCCACATCGCCCCCGCGTGATTCGGCTTCGCCAGGCTCAGCCTGAGCGGTCTGTTTGCGGGCCATAGTCGGTGTGCCTCCGCCCCCCGCCGTAATCATCCCCCGTGTCCGCGCCGCCGCCCCGGCAATCAGGTCCGGAATCAGCGCCGTCTCCGGCATGTTCTTCCAGTATTTCTTCGGCATTTCCTTGGTCATCGCGTTGACCATCAGCCGCGCCGGATTGAAGATGCTGGCGTAATAGGTCTTCCACGTCTCCTCGAGCGGATCGCCGTCCGGCGCATCGGCGCGGGTGACGCCCGGCGTAAACGTCAGTTCCCCGTCCCAGTGCATGCACAGCTCCGGCGTCAGGATCGAAAAGCGCATGTTGGCGAAGCGGCGCGTGAAGAAGCCGCTGTTGAGCCTGACGATGTGGTGATCGGGCTCGAACCACGCCGCAAAGCGTTCGCCATCTTCCGACGGCACCTCGCGGAAGCGGACGAAGGCACGCATCTTGTGGACGTCGCGCCGCACGCCCTTGTCGAGTTCATACAGGCGCCGGACGAGCGGATCGGCGGCATCGTCGAACAGCTTCGGGCGGGTGCACAGCAGCGCGAGCGCGGCATGGAGCAGGGCAAACCGCTGCGAATCGGCGTTGCAGATAACGCGCTTTGCCATTTCGATGAAGGTCTTGGGGACGGTGAAGGCGGGCGCGGGTGCGTCGGCGGCTGCCGCTTCGTCGGGACCGGCGAGCAGATTGCCGCCTTCACCCGCGACTGTCCAGCTGACGTCGCTCGGCGCGACGCCTGCCGCGACCAACCCGCGAACAGCAGCACGCCAGCCATCGAAATCATCGGGCATTGCGAGGCAAGCGGTTCGCATCAGCCAATCAGCCCGGAAATTTTTGGCTCAAAAGCGTCGAAGGAGAGGAAAGAGAGGATAACGTCGCCAGAAATCGGTCTCCCCCAAAAACGCGCTGACGGAATGTAAAAAAGAGTTCGACGTTCATTTTGCCGACATAACCTATATGGCACATAATAGCAAGACTGCGGCTCAGCACAACGCTTCGAACGGGTGTATGCTCGCTGCCAGCAGGGCACTGCCCTTGTCGTCGGTCAGCCGTACCAGATGGACGCCGCGCGCCTTTGCCGCCGTCACCGCCGCGTCCAGCCCGCCGTGCTTTTCGACGCTGGTGACAAGCCGCTGGCTCATCGTCGCTTCGCCCGACGCGACAGCGTCGAGCCAGATTGTGAGCCAGTCAGGCATCGATTGTCTCCCGTGCTAGCCAAACAGCTCCATCTGCGCCCGCGCCGGTTTGACCAGCCGCGTCCGCAGATCGCCGACATCGCTGAGCGCCACGGGTCGCCAATCGTTGGTAACGATGAACGGACGCAATTTCTCCACGCCGCGCGTCAGTCGCCCGACATCGGCCAGATCGAGCCGCCGCTGCCGCCGCGCCCGCAGGATGCCGCCGACCGCTTTCACCCCGAGGCCCGGCACGCGCAGCAGCAGTTCCTTTGGCGCACGATTGATGTCGACCGGAAATGTGCCGCGATGCTTCAGCGCCCAAGCGGTCTTGGGGTCGATATCCAGCGGTAGCGCGCCATCGTCGGTTGCCGCCTGCACCTCCGCCACGCCAAAACCATAGAAGCGCAGCAGCCAGTCGGCCTGATACAGCCGGTGTTCGCGCATCAGCGGCGGCTGGATCAGCGGCAACACGGCGCTGGCATCGGGGATCGGCGAAAAGGCGCTGTAATAGACCCGACGCAAGCCGAAGCCGCGATAGAGGCTGTTGGCGGTCGCGACGATGGCGCTGTCGTCGGCATCATCGGCGCCGACGATCATCTGGGTCGATTGTCCGGCGGGGGCGAATTTCGGCGCGCTGCGGTAATGTTTGCGGGCGTCCATATTGTCGGCGATCGCCTCCTTCAACCCGCCCATCGCGTTCCTGATTCGCCCAGCGTCCTTTTCGGGCGCGAGCCGCGTCAGCCCGGCATCGGTCGGCAGCTCGACATTGATCGACAGGCGGTCGGCGTAGAGCCCCGCCTCCTCGAGCAATTCGGGCGCGGCATCGGGGATGGTTTTCAGATGGATATAACCGCGGAAGTCATGATCGACGCGCAGCGTGCGCGCCACCCGCACCATCGCCTCCATGGTGTAATCCGACGATCCGATGATCCCCGACGACAGGAACAGCCCCTCGATATAGTTGCGCTTGTAGAAATTGAGGGTGAGCCGCACGACCTCGTCGACCGTGAACCGTGCCCGGCGGACATTCGACGAGCGGCGGTTGATACAATAATGGCAGTCGAAGATGCAGCTGTTGGTCAGCAATATCTTCAGCAGCGAGATGCAGCGGCCGTCGGGCGCATAGCTGTGGCAGATGCCGGAGCCTTCGGTCGACCCGATGCCATTGCCGCCGACGGAGTTGCGCTTGACCGTCCCCGATGACGCACACGACGCATCATATTTCGCCGCGTCTGCCAGAATCGCCAGCTTGGCGCGGGTGTCGAGTTGGGCCACGCGTTCAGTATATGTTCCGCCCTGCCGCCTTGGCAATGCGGCATTATCGCCCGGTCAGACGAGCAGCAACGCCAGCGGCAGCAGCGTGCCCGCTGCAAGCATGACGATCGACACCCGGCGCATCGACGGCAGGGTCAGCGCGATGGTGATGCCGAGCAGCGACGACAGCACCAGCCCCGCCCCCATCAGCCCCACGAACAGCTTGAGTACGTAGGTTGCAGGCGGCGTTGCGGCTTCCGGCTTGGCGGCGGGCTTGGGCGCCGCATCGGCATGGTCATGATCGGCGTCGGCGTGGTCGGCATGGTCGTGATCTGCATCGGCATGTTTTGCCGGGCCATGCGCCCCGTGATCGGGATCCTGATCCTTGTGGACATTGCCCATCCAGGCGATCCAGCCCGGCGGCGACGCACCGCCCCAGCCCCGCGCCTCGTGCAGCCCAAAGGTCTGCAACGTCCCGCTGAAGGCGAAGAACAGGATCGCCGGCGCGAAGAACACCCCGATATAATGATGGAATGTGCGCAGCTTGCGGGCGGTCTGGGCTTTCATCGGCGCACCCTAACCGGCATCACCCAAACAGCCAATGCCCGAGCAGCCGGTCAAACGGAAAGGTGAAGAACCCGGCAATCAGCAGCGCACCGATGACCATGCCGCGCACCGCGCGGTGGTGACGGACCGGGTCGTGCTGGCGGGCGCGGACGACGATCATCGGCACCTGGATCAGCACGAAGATCGACAGCAGGTGGATGAAGCTGAAGCCGCCATTGTTGACGGTGCGGATGGTGAAGCTGATCAGCGCGGTGGCGATCATCGCCGCGACCCAAACATAGCCGATGACGCGGTGCCGCCGGTCGCCCTTCCTTCGCAGCAGCATCACCGGCGTCAGCGCCAGGGCGAGGCACATCGTCGCCAGATGCGGCCAGACCTGCCACGGGATGCGCCCCCATTCGGCATATCCCCGCGCCACCGCCACTACAACAATGGCCAGCAGCATCAGCGACAGCAGCGCCAGCGCCCGGTCCGGCAAGATGCGGTTGATAACGCCCGCCACCCCTGTCGTCGACAATTGGCCGATGGCGGGCCGTGTCGTTCCGGTCGCGCCTGTAGCCATTGCCAGTCCCCACGCTTCACCGCTAATGTCGCCTGTCTAGCAAAGCCGGGGGGATGCCGACAGTGCGACTGGTGCTTGCGGTGTCGATAGCGCTTTTTGCCATGCCATCGGTTGCCGCGACTCCCGAAGCGGCTGGCGTCGTCGCCGCAGCCGAACACTATGGCGCGCTGCTTGTCAGCGGCAGCCCGACCGATGTCGCTGCGGCCTATGCCCCCGAAGGCGAGCTGATGCTGCCGGGTCAGCCACCAATTCACGGTCGCGCTGCGCTGACCGCGATGCTGACGACGGCGATGCAGGGCGCGCACGTGCTCGCGGTCGAAATGCACGTCGACAGCGTTGCGGTCAGCGGCACGACTGCGACCGCCAGCGGCACCTACCGCCAGACGGCCGCGGTCGGCACGGCCGCGCCGGCGGAGTACCGAGGGCAATTCGAGGGGCAATGGCAGCGGGAGGGCCAGCAATGGTTGATCGGCCGCATGACGATGAAACCGGAATAGGGAAGCGACATGAACAAGCGGACACTATGGTTGGCGCTGTTGACGGCGGCAGTGGCGGCGCCCGCCACCGCGACCCCCTCGACCGACCTCGCCAAGGTCATGGCCGATCACTGGCAATGGGCGTTGGCCAATGATCCGTATCTGGCGACCGAAGTCGGTGACCATCGCGGTGACGGCAAACTGGCTGACCCGAGCCTCGCCGCCGCCGATCGCGCGGCGGCCGCCGAGCAGGGCTTCATCGACCGCATCGATCATATCGACGCCGCCGGGCTGACGGCGGAGGAACGCGTCAACAAGAGCGTGCTGCGGCGGATGCTGGCCGACGATGTCGAGGGCAATAAATTCGGCCAGCGTGCCGTCACCTTCACCACCTATTCGGGCTGGCACACCGGTTTCGCCGGCTATCCGGATCAGGCGACGTTGCGCACCAAGGCCGATTACGACGGGTATCTGAACCGCCTCGCCGCCTATCCTGCGTTCAATCGTCAGGAAATCGAGGTGACGCGTCGGGGCTTGAAGGATGGTTACGCCCAACCCTGCGAACCGTTGAAAGGTTTTGAAGACTCAATCTCCACTCATATCGTGGCCGATCCCGAGAAATCGGTGTTCTGGAAACCCTTTGCCGCGCCCCGCCCCGCCACGGTCGACGCCGCCGACTGGAGCGCCATGCAGACGCGGGTGAAGATGCTTATCGCGACCGCGATCATCCCGGCTTACCGCGAACTCCAAAGTTTTTATGCCAATGAATACAAGGTCAAATGCCGTACAACCTTCGGTATTAGTTCAACTCCCGGCGGCTCCGCTTATTATGCCTATCGCGCTCGCGTCATGACAACGACGGCGATGACGCCGGATCAGATTCATGCGCTCGGCCTGTCCGAAGTCGCGCGCATCGGTGCAGCGATGGACAGGGTTGCGGCAGACGCGGGGTACAAGGACCGCGCAACCTTTGTCGCCCATATGCGCACGGATCCGCAATTCTACGCCAAGACCCCACAGGAGCTTTTGGAAAAATCCGCCTTTACTAACAAACAGATCGACGATTGGCTGCCAAAAATCATCGGCCGGTTGCCGCGCCTGCCGTTCAGCGTCAAACCGATCCCGCTCGATCAGGCGGAGGGCACGACGACCGCCTATTCGGAACAGGGCAGCGTCGAACAGGGCCGCGCGGGCGTGTACCGGGTCAACACCACCCATTTGAACGAACGTCCGCTGTATGAACTTCCGGCACTGACGCTGCACGAAGCGGCACCGGGGCATCAGACGCAATTGTCGTTGCAACAGGAACTGGCGCTGCCCGATTTCAGGAAGCACATGGTCAGCTTCACCGCTTTTGTCGAAGGCTGGGCGCTGTATTCGGAGTCGCTTGGCGAGGAGATGGGGCTGTACGACACGCCCGAGAAAAAGATGGGCCGCTACAGTTACGAGATGTGGCGCGCCTGTCGGCTGGTCGTCGACACCGGCATCCATGTCCAGGGCTGGAGCCGCGACAAGGCGATCGATTACATGCTGACCAACACCGCGTTGACCCGCCACAATGTCGAAGCCGAGGTCAACCGCTACATCACCTGGCCGGGGCAGGCGCTGGCCTACAAGATCGGCGAACTGACCATCAAACGTCTGCGCGCCAAGGCTGAGGCGGAGCTGGGGCCGAAGTTCGACGAACGCGCCTTCCATGACGCCGTGCTGGAGAACGGCCCGGTGCCGATGGACGTGCTGGAGGCGCATATCGGCGAATGGATCGCGGCGCGGAAGAGTTGAGCCCGTCGTTCCTGCTTTCGCGGTAATGACGGCCCTATTTTGCCAGTTCCGCCAGCATCGGGCCAAGGTGCTTTTCAAACCGCCGCCAGCGGCCGACCGAGCTTGAATAGACGGGCTGGCGGACCTGCCAACTGCTCGGCGTGTTGACGTGGCGTTCGGTCTGATGGAAATCCAGACAGGCATCCTCCCACGGCAGGCCGAGGAAATCGATAATCCGCCGGACATGTGGCTCGAGATCGGCGACGAGGTCTTCGTAGACGACGTCGATGATGTCGAGCTTCAGATGGCGTTGCCAGATCGCGCCGACGCCGTCGATGGCGCGCACGGCAAAGCCGCAATCGCCCAGATCGTTCGAATGGTTATTGCCCTGGCCGAAAAACATCGTGTGGTGGGACACGCCAATGTCGCGCAGATCGCGGCGGCAGCGGATCACCCGCGCCCGCGGGAACAGCGCGGCTACCGTGCCCAGACGCATCAGATTATAGGGATTTTTGTCGACCGCGCGCGCCATCCCCGGCGCGCGCGCCTGCAATGATGCGAGATGGCTGTCGGCTTCGGCGCGCGCTGCGGCACCATCCCATTCGGCCAACCGCTCGCGTCCTTCGTTCAGCGCCGCGAGATTGCGCGTGGCGCGCTGGATGGCGCGCAGTTCGCCAAGGCCCGCGACCTGCGAATGGCTGGCGCAAATCTGTTCGACGAGCGTCGTCCCCGATCGCGGCAGGCCGACGACAAACACCGGCAGTTCGGTCGGATTGCCCCAGCCGCCGGTATCCTCCGCATACTCGCGCGCCCATTTGGTCTCTATGAGGTCGATCTGTGCGGTCAGTTCCTCGGGGTAGAATTTCTCTCCGGCCGCGTGGCGCGCGCGGATGTGGATGGCGTTGGCCTCGGCGAAGCGCGCGAAGGCGGCGTCGTAATCGCCTGCGCGGTCGAGCAACTCGCCATGCGCGAACGCCGCCTGCACCCGGTGGCGCGGCGGCAGTCCGGTTTCCGACGCGATCCGCCCCAGCGTCTTGCGCTGCGCCGGCGTGTCGGCCAGCCGCTTCATCCGGACCAGCGCCATCAGCGCCGGGCCATATTTGGGATGGCGCGCGACGGTGTCGGCGAAAACCCCGGCGGCACCGTCAAAGTTACCGGTGTCGCGCAGGCAGCGGCCGTAGGAAAAGCGGATTTCGGCGGATTGGGGATCGATCTCTATCGCCGTCTGGAACAGGTCGCGCGCCTCGGCGATCTTCCCATCGAGCTCGATCAGCCCGGCGAGCGACGCCATCATCGCCGCGTCGCCGGGACGCAGCGCCAGCGCGCGCCGGTACAGCGCCTGCGCCTCAGGCAGAAAATCGGTATCGCGCTTGAGCGCCGCATAACCGGTCAGCACGCGCAGATCGTCGGGATCGAGGGCGAGCGCGGCGGCATAAGCCTGATCGGCGTCGACCAGCCGCCGCTGCGCGACCAAGGCCAGCGCCCGCCCGCACAGCGCCTCGACCGACGTTGGATCGAGCGCCAGCGCGACCCGCGCATGGGCCAGCGCCAGCGGTGTGGTTGTGCCGGCGGCGAGCAACCGCGCAAGCCGGGCGTGGCCATCGGCAAAGTCGGGTGCGATCGCCAACAGCGTATGACAGGCGGCGATGGCCTCCCGGCTGCGTCCCGCAGCCTCATAGGCTTCGGCAAGGTTGAGGTGACCGTCGAAAAGATCGGGCTTGACGCGGATGGCCTTGGCAATCAGCCGGATCGCGTCGTCATTGCGGCCCTGGGCGAAGGCGATCGCCCCCGACAGATTAAGGGCATCGGGATGGTTCGGCGCGGCGGCAAGCGCGCGCTGATAAAGCGTCATCGCATCGTCGAGCCGCGCGGCGCGGTGGGCATCGAGCCCGGCAAGCACCAACGCGTCGGGACCGGTATCGGGTGTGAGCGGTAGAATGAGCAGTATCCAAAGAAAAACCGGCGGTGCCTCGCAGCACCGCCGGTCGATCTTAACCGAAAGCGATCAGGCCGCCACGGCTTTCCGACGCGCAACGCGCATGGCGCTGCCGAGGATGCCGAAGCCGCCGATCAGCATGGCCCATGAAGCGGGTTCCGGCACGGCCAGCGTACCGAGCGCCTGCGGGCCGACGGTGAAGTCGGGGTCGCCGATGACATCGGTGAAGTTACCCGAATGCGAACCGGCGGTAATCGTCGCGGTGCCCTGGCTGCCCGGGAAGTCATATTCATTGTCGCCCAGATAGAAGTCGACAGTGGCACCGGCACCGATCGGCCCGGAGAAGCTGTTGCCGGCATAGCCGCCGGTGATGGTGATGTTGGCGAGCGCAGCACCCGTATTGTTGACGTGCAGGAAGGCGGCATCGAAATAGCCGTCATAGGTTTCGGTGATGACGAGCGTGGCGTTGGCGGCAGATGCTGACATGAGCATCGTGGCGGCAACGGCGGCACCCGCGATTGCGGCAGAAAGTTTCATTGTTTGCGTCCCTGTTTATCGCGGCCCCCAGAGCCGCTCTGTGATAAAAGCAAAATCCATGCCAACCTCGACCAACGCTATTTTGATCAACAAAACCATAATATTAAGATGATGCTCTGCTCCCCCCCTGTTTCGAAATTGTAAAACTATTTTACACTTATGCGGCCGCAATCGTTAACGGGTCCGCTCAGTTTTGGGACACCCGCAAGATATTATTCACCGCCCGATAACCCCTCATGGATAGGATTCGGGCGGGCGGCGTTGCACCCGGCAGGGAGAACACAGACATGTTTGGACGATTGATCTCGGCTCTCATGGGTCATGCTGCCGCACGGCAGGCCGGTGTCGGCACCGGGGCGGCTGGCATGATCCTCGGCACCGCTATTCCGTTCGTCGCGAGGCGGTTCGGGCCGCTCGGCATGATCGGGCTGATGGCGGGCGCTTGGGCAGTGCGGCGACTGGCGGCGCGACCGGTAGCGCAGATACCTGCGCCTGCCTTTGATCGCAGCGTTACCCAGTCAAGATCGTCGCCAAATTGACTCGGACTCAGCTGGCGCGCTATAAACTGTCTGCTCGGGGGAGTGAGGGATAAATCAGACTGTGGCCAGCCGTGCACTCGATAGTCGTTCAGCTGACGCCGGCAGGTCACAAGTTTCTGCGCCCCGCCCAGACCCGCGCTCACGCCGCTACGATCCCGCCGAAACCAAGAACCGCGTCCTTGCTGCCGCCAACATGTTGTTCAGCACCAAGGGTTTTGCGGCTACCGGAACCGCCGATATCGCGCGCGAAGCCGATGTTTCGGAAGGCTCCATCTTCTACCATTTCGGCTCCAAAAAAGCGCTGCTGGCGGAACTCGGGCGGCGTTACGGTGAGCAAATGATTGCCGCGATGGAGGAGGATGACGCGCTCGAGGATTTGGAGCCGGGCATCACCATTCCCCGCGTCTTTGCGTTCTGCCTTGCCAATAACCTGTGGGAAGGCGTCACCGGATCGGAATGCGAAGTCGGTATACCGGCGATCATGCACAATCCGGAGGCTGAACCCTTTTACCACGCCTCCAAGGCGGCGACGGTGGAATGGCTCAACCGTCAGCTTGCCGCCTCCTTTTCGCGCCGCAGCATCAGCGGCATCGACATCCCGCTGGCGGCGTCGTTTGTCCATCACATCGTCGGTGACGCCATCGAATTCATCATGACGGCGACCACCGGCGAAGAACGGCTGAGGATCGAGCGTGAGACGGTGCGCTTCGTTCGCGCCGCCTGCGGCTACCCGTCCGCCTGATGCCATTCCGCCCGGCGCGGGCGATATTGGAGCTGGGGCCGGATTTTTACGATCCCGTAGCCGCCGCCGATTTCCCGCAGACCATCCTGCGCTTCCGTAACGACCGTGCTGCAGCCACGGTGGGGCTGGACACGCTCGATGATGCCACCTGGCGTGCGCATTTCGGGCGGTTCACCCCCCTGCCCGGCAGCCTCGATACCCCGCTGGCGCTGCGCTATCACGGCCACCAGTTCCGCCAGTACAACCCCGATCTTGGTGACGGGCGCGGCTTTCTGTTTGCCCAGATGTTCGACAGCGGCGACCGCCTGATGGACCTTGGCACCAAGGGCAGCGGTCAGACGCCGTGGAGCCGCTTCGGTGACGGGCGGCTGACGCTGAAGGGCGGCGTGCGCGAGATATTGGCGACCGAAATGCTGCAGGCGCTGGGCGTCGACACGTCGCGGACGCTGTCGCTGATCGAAACTGGCGAGGAACTGCAGCGCGGCGACGAACCTTCGCCGACCCGCAGCGCGGTGATGGTGCGGCTTAGCCACGGGCACATCCGTTACGGCAGTTTTCAGCGGGTGGCTTATCAGCAGGATGCCGAGGCGATGGCGAAACTCGTCGCCTATGCGCTGCGCCATTATGTCCCCGGCAGCCAGCCGGACGCGCCGCCTGCCGAGGCCGCCGGCGCGCTGCTCGACCATGCCGTCGGCACAGCGGCGACGCTGGCGGCGCAGTTCATGGCGGCGGGCTTCGTCCACGGCGTCCTCAACACCGACAACATCAACATCACCGGCGAAAGCTTCGATTACGGCCCGTGGCGGTTCGCGCCGGACTGGAACCCGGATTTCACCGCCGCCTATTTCGATCATAATGGCCTCTACAGCTTCGGTCGCCAGCCCGAAGCGCTGCAGTGGGACGTGTATCAACTGGCGGGCGCGCTGCGGCTGATCGCGCCTTTGGAAGTGCTAAAGCCCGCGCTCGAGGCCTATCCGGTGCGTCACGACGCGGCGCTGGCGACGGCGATGCTGCGGCGGCTGGGCGTTACACCCCGCGATCCGGTCAGCGACCTTGCACTGGCCCGGACCATCTCCGCAGCTCTGGAAGCATCGCGGGTGCCCCTCGACCGCTTCTGGTTCGATTGGCGGGGCGGGGTATCGCGCGGGCCTTCGCCGTCCGATGACGTCTATGCGGCTCCGGCGTTCGCTGCATTCCGTGCTGCAGTCGCCCCCTATACCACCGCTGCGCCAACCCACGCCTATTGGTCCGACGCCGAACCCTGCACCATGTTGATCGGCGAGGTTGAGGCGCTATGGGCCCCCATCGCCGAATCCGACGACTGGAAACCGCTCAACGCCAAGATCGCCGCCATCCGGCGCATGGGCGAGGCCCTTGAAGCTCCCGTGTTGGCACACTAATACAGGCTGGCAACCAACGGAGCATCTCGATGTCCCCCGCCACGCCGCTTTGGGCTCAAATCCTGCCGTTCGCCGTCATCGCGCTGGTCTTCGCGCTGCGCTGGCGCAGGCGCAATCAAGCACAACGGCTGCGGCCCGGCCTGTTATGGGTTGCGCCGCTGATCGCCTGCCTCGCGATTGGTACTGGGCTGTGGTTCATGCCGCACCCGCAACCGACCACCCTGAACATTATTGCGCTGATGGTGGCGGCAAGTCTCGGGATCGGTGCGGGGATCATCCGCGCCCATAGTGTCAAACTCAGTCGTCACCCCGAAACCGGGGAGGTCATGTCGCAGACCGGCAGCTTCGCCATCGTGCTGCTACTCGTGCTGTTCGGCGTGCGTTTTGCGATGCGCGAGCAAATGGCGGGGCCGCATCCGGCGATCATCTTCATCACCGCGTCGATGGTGTTCGCGCTCGGCATGATCGCACGCAGCGCGCCGCGACCTACCGGCGCGTGCGGATGCTTGGCGCGGCATAGGTTACTGATTGGGGGGCTGACATGAGCTGGAAGAAGAAAGTCGCCATCGGCGTCGGCAGCCTTGTCGGGCTGCTCGTTGTGGCCGCTGTAGGCCTGTGGATCTGGAAACCCTGGGTGCCGCCGGTCGAAGTGACCGACCCCGGCGCTACCGGGCAGCGCATCGCAGATGGTGGCCTGCTGGCCAATTATTTCCCCGGCACGGGCACCGGCAAACGTCCCGGCATTCTCGTCCTCGGCGGTTCGGAGGGTGGCCTTGGCAAGGGTCCGACCCGCGAGGCGCAGGCGCTGGCGGCGCAGGGCTATGCCGTGCTGCAGCTCGCCTATTTCCGCGGCCCCGGTCAGCCCAAGGCGCTCGAAATGCTGCCGCTGGAACTGTTCACGCACGGCCTCGATTGGCTCAAGGCGCGGCCCGAGGTGGATGGCACCCGCCTGGCCGTTGTCGGCGGTTCCAAGGGGGCCGAGGCGGCCTTGCTGATCGCGTCGCGTCACCCCGAATTGAGGGCCGTCGTGGCCGGAATGCCATCGAGCGTCGCCTGGGCCGGGTTCAGCTGGGAAACGTTCGGCAGCAAAGCGTCGTCTTGGAGCGAGGGCGGCAAACCGGTGCCGTTCCTGCCCTATGGGCCGTTCGTTTTCAAACAGGGGGCGATCTCGGTCTATGCGGGAGGCCTGGTTCATCTTGCCGCCCATCCTGAAGCATATATTCCCATCGAAAAAACATCGGCACCCGTGCTGCTGCTGTGCGGTGAAAAGGATAGTCTCTGGCCGTCCTGCACAATGGCCCGGCAGGTGGAGGCGCGTGCCAAGCAGTTCGGACGCCCGGCGGTGACCGTGCTGGCCTATCCCGATGCCGGCCATGGCGTACTGGGCCTGCCGCGAAAGCCCGGTGACCCCGACATCGCCAAGCTCGCCGGATTGGGTGGCTCCGGCGACGGCAACAATGCAGCGCGCATCGACGGCTGGCCCAAGATACTGGCGTTCTTGAAGGCCGCACTGAACCCATAGCGGATCGCTTGCATCCCCACCGCTGGACGGCGACAAGGGCGGCGGGGAGATCAGCAGCCATGGATATCGCCGCCTTGGACGCGCCGCCGGTGCGCCTGCCATTCTATCGCCAACTCTATGTCCAGGTGCTGTTCGCCATTGCGCTCGGTGTGCTGGTCGGCGCGCTGTGGCCGACGACCGGCGCGGCGCTGAAACCGCTCGGTGACGCCTTCATCAAGCTGGTCAAGATGGTCATCGCGCCGGTCATCTTCCTGACCGTCGTCACCGGCATTGCGGGGATGAGCAACCTCGCCAGCGTCGGGCGGGTGGCGGCAAAGGCGTTTGCGTATTTCCTGACCTTTTCGACGCTGGCGCTGATCCTCGGGCTGATTGTCGCCAATGTCATCCGCCCTGGCGACGGGTTGCACATCAATCCCGCCAGCCTCGATGCCGGATCGGTCGCCGAATATGCCGCCAAGACCCATGACATGACGGTGGTCGGCTTCCTGACCAACATCATCCCCAAGACCCCGGTCAGCGCGCTCGCCGACGGCGACATCCTGCAGGTGCTGTTCGTCGCGATCCTGTTCGGCATCGCGCTGGCGTTGAGCGGTGCGGCGGGGAAGCCGCTGCTGACGGTGCTGACATCGACCCAAACGGCGGTGTTCCGGCTGGTCGGCATCCTGATGCGCGCCGCGCCCATCGGTGCGTTCGGCGCCATTGCCTTCACCATCGGCAAGTTCGGCATCGGGGCGATCGCCAAGCTGGCGCTGCTGGTCGGCACATTCTACCTGACCTCGCTGTTGTTCGTACTGGTCGTGCTGGGGGCGGTCGGCTGGGCCTGCGGTTTTTCGATCCTCAAGCTGATCGCCTATCTGAAGGCCGAACTGTTGCTGGTGCTCGGAACCTCGTCGTCGGAGGCCGCGCTGCCGTCACTGATCTCAAAACTCGAGGACGCGGGCTGCGCGCCTGAAGTCGTCGGCCTCGTCGTGCCGACCGGCTATTCGTTCAATCTCGACGGCACCAACATCTATATGACGCTGGCGGCTCTGTTCATCGCCCAGGCCTGCGACGTGCACCTGTCGTTGGGCGAACAGGCGCTGCTGCTCGGCGTGGCGATGCTGTCGTCGAAGGGCGCGGCGGGGGTCACCGGCGCGGGCTTCATCACATTGGCAGCAACGCTGCAGGTGGTGCCGTCACTGCCGGTGGCCGGCATGGCGCTGATCCTCGGCGTCGACCGGTTCATGAGCGAGTGCCGCAGCCTGACCAATTTCATCGGCAACGCGGTGGCGACCATCGTCGTCTCGGCGTGGGAGGGGCAGCTGGACCGCGAAAAATTGCGCGCCGCACTCGGCTGAGTGTTGCCAACGCCGCGCGGGCGGCTAATCTCGCAGCGTCGGTCGGGGGCGGCCGGACGCGGGGGTGCCGATGCTTTCGAAACGATTTAAACTTGCGTTGCTGACAGCGACACTCCTCATCGCCGCGCCGGTCATGGCGACGGCGGAAGCCGATAGTTTTGCCGAAAAGATCGGCGCGCTGCCTTGGGTCAAGGGGCCTGCTCCGGTAGAGTTCGGCAGCGTCGCCAAGCTCGACATGCCGAAAGGGCCGACGTTCCTCGGCAAGGCCGATACGGGGAAATTCCTCGAAATCAACGGCAATCCGCCGACCGACGACGCCTATACGGTGTCTGCACCCGATCTACATTGGTTCGCCATCTTCGAATTCGTCGCCGACGGCCGCGTTCCCGATAACGACAAGATCGACAGTGCCGCGCTGCTCAAATCGATGCAGAACAACGACGAGGCCGACAACAAGGCGCGCAAGGACAAGGGCCTGTCGCAGCTGTTCCTCGACGGCTGGTATATCGAGCCGCACTATGACCGGGCCAACCACAACCTCGAATGGGCGACGAAGCTGCACGACGACAAGGGCAATGTGATCGTCAACTATACCAGCCGCATCCTCGGTCGCAGCGGCTTCATGCGGTCGATCCTGGTCTCCGACCCGAAGAATCTCGACAAGGACCTCGCCGAGTTCCGGACCGTGATGAAGGGCTATGACTTTACGTCGGGCCAGCATTATTCGGAGTGGCGGCAGGGCGACAAGGTCGCCGAATATGGCCTCGCGGCGCTGGTGACCGGCGGCGCGGCGGCGGCAGCAGTCAAGACCGGGCTGTTCAAGGGCATCTTCGTGGCGCTGGCGGCGGCATGGAAACTGGTCGCAGCAGCAGCCGTGGCAGCGGCAGCGACGCTGCGGCGCTTCATCGCGCGGCTGTTCGGGAGGGGCGGCGACCCGGCTTGATCGGTTTCGTCGAAGGGCTGGCGATCGACGGGCGGCTGCTGTGGGCGGCGGCGGCGGCGCTCTATTTTGCCGACAGCCTGCACCGCCTCACCGGTCCGGCAATCGTTGTCAGCCTGACTGGACCGTCACTAGGCGCGACCCTGAGCAGCGGCGCATTCGGGGCCTTCGGCACACGTTTTCACGTGCCGCTGCCGCTGTCGGCCATCAGGCTCAGCGTCTACCTGGACGGGCCAGGAACGGTGCCGCCCGGTGACGCCGTTGTCGCTGCAACGCAGTTTCGCACGCTGACGCGCGGTTTGCGCTGGCTTCGCATCACGACGGTGCTGGTGTTCGTCGCGATGTTCGCGGCGGGGCCCTTGCTGGCGGCATGGCGCGGGTTGTGGCCCGCGATGATCATTCTGTTGCCTTTGATTTACGGGCTGAACATCGTCCAGCTGATCCTGCTGTACCGCGCGCGCGGCACGCTGCGGCTGACCCGCGCGGGGTTCTGGCACATGGTCAGCGATGTTCTGCTCTGTGCGCCCTATGGCGCCAATCTTGCCGGCCGGCTGGCGGCACGCTGGCGCTTTGAAGGTGATCCGGCGGCACTGGCGCTGCTGCTTGCCCCTGCGGACGCGCGGCTGCGGGTTATCGAACCGGCCTTGGACGACCCTGGCATCGGCGCGGCGCGCAAGGCCGAACTGGCCGCGCTGCTGGCTGCGCAGCCGCCGTCACCGATCCATCTCCTCCACTGACCGGACCTCCGGCAGCGTGCCGCGCAGGCCGGCCGACACCGCCTCGGCCGCCGCCAGCACGCGGCGGATGTTGCCCCCCGACAGCTTCATGACATCCGCATCGCTCCAGCCACGGCGCAGCAGTTCGGCGATCAGCGCCGGATAGGTTTCCACCCCCTCCAGCCCGACCGGCGTATCCTCGATGCCGTCGAGGTCGCCGCCCAGCCCGATGTGATCGTGCCCTGCCACCCGCGCCAGATAATCGACATGGTCGGCAACCTGCGCCAGCGTCGTCACCGGCTTCGGATGCGCCTTGTCCCAATCCTTCAGCGCCGCCTCGGCGCGGTCGGGCTGGCCGATATACAGCCCCGCATAGGGCGGCGCGTTGAAGCTTGTTCGCGCCCCCGCGCGCTCCGCCTCCCAGCGCCGCCGCGCGTCGGAGACATAGCTTGGCGCAAAATTGACCATGACGACGCCGCCGTTCGCCGCGAGCAGTTTCAGCACATCGTCGGGGACGTTGCGCGGATGATTGTCGATGCCGCGCGCCGACGAATGCGAGAACATCACCGGGGCCTTTGACGCCGCCAGCGCCGCCCGCATTGTGTCGGGGGAGACGTGGCTGAGGTCGATCAGCATGCCCACCCGGTTCATTTCGCCGACCACCGCCTTGCCGAACGCGGTCAGGCCGTGGTGCGCGGGAGCATCAGTGGCGCTGTCGGCCCAGCCGGTGTTCAGCACATGGGTCAGCGTCATGTAGCGCACGCCGAGCGCACGATATTGGCGCAGCACGGCGAGGCTATTGTCGATTTGGCTGCCGCCCTCCACCCCCATCAGCGAGGCGATGCGCCCGGCCTTTTCGATCCGACCGATGTCGGCAGCGCTGGCGGCGATCTCGAACACCGAAGGATAGCGCGCGGCAATGCCCCGGATGATGTCGATCTGCTTCAGCGTCGCCTCGACGGCGGCGGGGCCGGTGACGCTGGCGGGGACATAGACCGACCAGAATTGCCCGCCGACATGGCCGGCGCGCAGGCGCGGAATATCGGTCTGTAGCGGGTGTTTGAACGCGCGGCTGTCGGCGTTCAGATCGACCGTCCACCAGCGCTCGCCATAGTCCTGACGCAGCTGTTCGGCCCAGT
Organism: Sphingomonadales bacterium; assembly: GCA_038211945.1. GTDB lineage: Bacteria > Pseudomonadota > Alphaproteobacteria > Sphingomonadales > Sphingomonadaceae > Sandarakinorhabdus. The sequence continues at coordinate 4,078 of JBBQVA010000016.1, read as the reverse complement.
CGTTATGCCCGTCGATCACGGGTTCGCGCGCCAGCAACGCGTCGGCGCGGGCAAGGTTGGGGTCAGGCGCGGCGTGGGCCGTGGTGGCGAGGAGCAGGGCGAGCGCGGCGATTTTCATGCCGCATAGTGGCACCCCCGCCGCCGCGCTGGCAACCGTCAGTCGAGCGCTGCCGTCGCCCCCGTCAGCCACTGCCGCCCGGCATCGTCGAGCTGAGGCCCGATCTCCGCTGCCACCAGCGTGTGATAGTCATCGACCCATGCCCGTTCGGTGGGTGACAGCATCGCCGGATCGATCAGCGCGCGGTCGATCGGTGCCAGAGTCAGCGGGCGGAAACCCAGCATCGCCTTCTCCGCCCCGGCGACCTCGCGCGGTTCGACCAGCACTAGATTCTCGATGCGGATGCCGTATTCGCCCGCCTTGTAATAACCCGGCTCGTCCGACAGGATCATCCCCGCCGCCAACGGTTCGTCGGTCCCGGCCTGACCGCCCGACGAGGTGGCGATGCGCTGCGGGCCTTCATGGACCGACAGATAGCTGCCGACGCCGTGCCCGGTGCCATGGGCGTAATCGACCCCTGCCTCCCACAGGAACTGCCGCGCCAGCACATCGAGCTGCGCGCCGCGCGTGCCGGTTGGGAACACGGCGCGCGAGATGGCGATATGGCCCTTCAGCACGCGGGTGAAGCGGTCGCGCATTTCCGCCGTCGGGGTGCCCACCGCCATCGTGCGGGTCACGTCGGTGGTGCCGTCCTTATACTGGCCGCCCGAATCGACGAGGTAGATCGAATCCATCGTGATCGCCCGGTCGCTGGCCTCGCTGACGCGGTAGTGCGGGATGGCGGCGTTGGGGCCTGCGCCTGAGATCGTGTCGAAGCTCAGATCCTCGAGCACATTGGTCTGGTCACGGAACTGCTTCAGCTTGGCCGCCGCGCTGAGCTCGGTCAGCCCGCCCTTGGGGGCCTCTCCGGCGAACCAGTGCAGGAAGCGGGTCAGCGCCGCGCCGTCGCGCTTGTGCGCCGCGATGGTACCGGCGATTTCAACAGGGTTCTTGATCGCCTTCGCCAGCACGCAGGGGTCGCGTGCCTCGACGATAGTGGCTCCGGCGTCGGCGAGTGCCGCAAAGATCGCGGCTACGGTCGATTGCGGATCGGCGATGACGGTCTTGCCGCCCAATTCGCCCAGCGCCTCCTCGAACGCATCGCGCGAATGGACGCGGACGCCTTCGCCGAGATGGGCGAGGACTTCGGCCGACAGCTTTTCGGTGGCGGTATAAAGCCGGACCATGCCGTCGGCGTGGGCGACGGCAAAGGCCAGCGCGACCGGGGTGCGCGACACGTCGCGGCCACGGATGTTCAACAGCCAGGCGATCGAATCGAGCGCGGCGATGACGACGGCATCGGCCTTGCGTTCGGTCAGCCACGCAGCGATTTCGGCGCGCTTGTCGGCAGAGGCTTTGCCGGCGAATTCCTCACCATGGATCTCCAGCCGCGCATCTGACGGCGCAGGCCGGTCGGACCAGATGCTGTCTATTGGGTTGGCGGCGACCGGGACGAGCTCCGCCCCCTTGTCCTTGAGCAGCGCCGCCGTCGATTTGACCCAGCCGCGCGTGTGCAGCCACGGGTCGTAACCGATGCGGTCCCCGGACTGGACATTGTCGGCCAGCCAGTCGGCGGCGCTGGTTTTGGGCACGTCCTGATAATCGTAGAGCGCGCCGGGCACCTGTTCGCGGACCTGCAGCGTGTAGCGGCCATCGGTGAAGATCGCGGCCTTGGCGGGGAGAACGGCGGCGGATCCGGCCGACCCTTCGAACCCGGTCAGCCATGCCAGCCGCTGGGCATAGCCGCCGACATATTCGCTCATATGTTCATCGGTCAGCGGCACGACGAAGCCCGTGATGCGGTCGGTGACAAGCTGGGCACGGAGGGCGGCGAGGCGGTCGGCGTGGGTGGACATGGGGGCAGGTTCCTTTGAGAAGCGACTCTAGCCTGCCCGTCATTCCCGCGAAAGCGGGAACCCGTTTCCCGCTGATTGGACGTCGGGAGACGGGTTCCCGCTTTCGCGGGAATGACGTACGCAGAGCGATGCCTGGACCCCTCCGCCTCGCCGCGCTTTTCGCGCTCGCTCTTCTTCCCTTGCAACTGGAAGCCCAAAGCCTCGTGCAGCCCCCCATCGCCGATCGCCGCCCGCACAGTTTCACGCTTCATGGCGAAACCGTCCAGGACCCGTATTTCTGGCTGAAGGACCAAGGCTATCCAAAGGTTAGCGATCCCGATGTGCTCGCCTACGTGAAGGCCGAAAATGCCTATTTCGATGCCGTTATGGCTCCCCATGAAAAGCTGGTGGAAACGCTGTTTGAGGAGTTGAAGGCGCGGGTGCCGCAGGAGGACGCCAGCGTTCCGGCGCGCGATGGGGCCTATGATTATTGGTGGCGCTTCGACAAGGGCGGACAATACCGCGTGTGGCTGCGGCGGGCGGTGGCGGGCGGCGCGGAACAGGTCATTCTATCCGAACCGGCGCTGGCCGAAGGTCATGATTATTTCCGCCTCGCCGCCGCCGTTCCCAGCCCGGACGGCCGTCTGCTTGCCTATGCCTATGACGATAGCGGGGCCGAACGCTTCACGTTGAAGGTCCGCGATCTGGCGACCGGCCGCGATGTCGAAACCGTCACCGGAAAAAGCGTCGGCGCGCCGGTTTGGTCCGCCGATTCAAAGGCGCTGGCCTGGACCGAGGTCAATGACAATTGGCGGCGCTTCCGCATCAATCTGCACCGGCTCGGAAGTGCGGGCGACCATGTCCTGTATGAAGAGCATGACAGCCGGTTCGGGGTTAGCGTCGCGCGCAGTCAGGATCGCAGCCAGTTCATCCTGACGACCGCCGATCATGTGACGAGCGAGGTCCGCTTGCTCCCGACAGCCGACCCAGGTGCCGCCCCGGTGCTGGTCAGCCCGCGCCAGACCGGGCGGCATTATGACGTCGACGTGCGCGGCGAAACGCTGTTCATCCGCACCAACGACGATCATGTGAACTTCCGCGTCGCGACCGCAGCACTGGCTCATCCCGATCAATGGGCGACGCTGATTTCCGGCAGCGCGCGGCACTACATCCGCGATGTCCGCGTCTTTGCGTCTTATCTGGTTATCCAGGAGCGCGTCGATGGGCTCGACACGATCCGCCTGCGCTTTAACGATGGGCGCGAGACCGTCGTGCCGCTGCCCGAAGCGAGCTACACCGTCGCCATCGACACCAATCTGGAGCTCGATGCACCGACGCTGCGGCTGAGCTACAGTTCGATGGTCACCCCGGCGACCATTTTCGACTACGAAGTCGCGCACGGTCGCATGATCCAGCGCAAGGTCCAGCAAGTGCCATCGGGTTACGACGCCCGCAACTATGTAACAGAGCGGCTGACGATCACCGCCCGCGATGGGACGAAAATTCCGGTATCGATCGTCTACCGGCGCGGCTTCAAAAAGGACGGCAGCGGCCGCCTCCATGTCTATGGATATGGTGCCTATGGCCTGGCGATGCCGCCGAGCTTTTCGGCCAGCCGCCTCAGCCTGCTTGATCGCGGCTTTGCGTATGCCATTGCCCATATCCGCGGCGGCGACGACCTTGGCTATCAATGGTATCTTGACGGCAAGCTCGCCAAACGCACCAACACCTTTACCGATTTCGTCGATGTCGCACGCGGGTTGGCCAAGGCGGGGTTTGCGCGCGAAGGCAGTATCAGCGCGAGCGGTGGCTCGGCAGGGGGCGAGTTGATGGGCGCGGTCCTCAACAGCGATCCGCAGCTGTGGCGCGCCGTCGTCGCGCATGTGCCCTTCGTCGACGTGCTCAATACGATGCTCGACGAATCGCTGCCGCTAACGCCGGGAGAATGGCCCGAATGGGGCAACCCGATCACCGACAAGGCGGCGTTCGCCTATATGCTGTCCTATTCGCCCTATGATCAGGTGGTGGCCAAGGATTACCCGGCGATGCTGGTGACCGCAGGCCTCAACGATCCGCGCGTGACCTATTGGGAACCGGCCAAGTGGGTCGCCAAGCTGCGCGAAGTGAAGACCGACGACAACCTGCT
>JBBQVA010000015.1:0-56648 GCA_038211945.1 Sphingomonadales bacterium | reverse complement strand
CCGCAGCTGGTCGTTCGGCGAGATCAAGAAGCCCGAAACCATCAACTACCGCACGTTCAAGCCCGAGCGCGACGGCCTGTTCTGCGCGCGCATCTTCGGTCCGATCAAGGATTACGAATGCCTGTGCGGCAAGTACAAGCGCATGAAGTACAAGGGCATCGTCTGCGAAAAGTGCGGCGTTGAGGTCACCGTCTCCAAGGTCCGCCGTGAGCGGATGGGCCATATCGAGCTCGCCGCCCCGGTCGCCCACATCTGGTTCCTGAAGTCGCTGCCGTCGCGCATCGGCATGCTTCTCGACATGCCGCTCAAGAACCTCGAGCGGGTGCTTTATTTCGAACAGTATGTTGTGCTCGAACCCGGCCTGACGCCGATGAAGAAGTTCGACCTGCTGACCGAGGAAGAGCTGCTCACCGCGCAGGACGAATATGGCGAAGACGGCTTCCAGGCCGGCATCGGCGCCGAGGCGATCCGCAAGCTGCTCGAGGAAATGGACCTTGAGGGCGAGATGGTCATCCTGCGCGAGGACCTCGCGACGACCAAATCCGAGCTGAAGCCCAAGAAGATCATCAAGCGGATGAAGGTCGTCGAATCCTTCATCGAATCGGGCAACAAGCCCGAATGGATGATCATGACCGTCGTTCCGGTCATCCCGCCCGAACTGCGCCCGCTGGTGCCGCTCGACGGTGGCCGCTTCGCCACGTCGGACCTCAACGACCTGTATCGCCGCGTCATCAACCGCAACAACCGCCTGAAGCGGCTGATCGAGCTGCGCGCGCCGGACATCATCGTCCGCAACGAAAAGCGCATGCTGCAGGAGGCCGTCGACGCGCTGTTCGACAACGGCCGCCGTGGCCGCACGATCACCGGTGCCAACAAGCGTCCGCTCAAGTCGCTGTCCGACATGCTCAAGGGCAAGCAGGGCCGCTTCCGCCAGAATCTGCTCGGCAAGCGCGTCGACTATTCGGGCCGGTCGGTCATCGTCACCGGGCCGGAGCTCAAGCTCCACCAGTGCGGGCTGCCCAAGAAGATGGCGCTCGAACTGTTCAAGCCGTTCATTTACTCGCGCCTCGACGCCAAGGGTCTGTCGATGACCCTCAAGCAGGCCAAGAAGTGGGTCGAGAAGGAGCGCAAGGAAGTCTGGGACATTCTCGACGAGGTCATCCGCGAGCATCCCGTTCTCCTCAACCGCGCCCCGACGCTCCACCGCTTGGGCATCCAGGCGTTCGAGCCGGTGCTGATCGAGGGCAAGGCGATCCAGCTCCACCCGCTGGTCTGTTCGGCGTTCAACGCCGATTTCGACGGCGACCAGATGGCCGTCCACGTTCCGCTGTCGCTTGAAGCGCAGCTGGAAGCGCGCGTGCTGATGATGTCGACCAACAACATCCTCAGCCCGGCCAACGGCAAGCCGATCATCGTGCCGTCGCAGGACATGATCCTGGGGCTGTACTATCTGTCGATGGAATCGAACGGCGAGCCCGGCGAGGGCATGGCGTTCGCCAACATGGCCGAGGTCCATCAGGCGCTGAACGCCAAGGTGGTGACGCTGCACGCCAAGATTCGTGCCCGCGTCGAAACCACCGACGAAACCGGCAAGATGGTGCTGCGCCGTGTCGAAACAACGCCGGGCCGCATGCTGCTCGGCGAGACGCTGCCGAAGTCGTCGAAGGTCCCGTACGAGACCATCAACCGGCTGCTGACCAAGAAGGAAATCGCCGACGTCATCGATACTGTCTATCGCCACACCGGCCAGAAGGAGACCGTGCTGTTCGCCGATGCCATCATGGCGCTGGGCTTCCGCCACGCGTTCCAGGCCGGCATTTCGTTCGGCAAGGACGACATGGTCATCCCTGCCGCCAAGGAGCCGTTGGTTGAAGCTACCAAGGCTGCGGTCAAGGATTTCGAGCAGCAGTATCAGGATGGCCTGATCACCCAGGGCGAGAAGTACAACAAGGTCGTCGACGCCTGGGCGCGTTGCGGTGACCAGGTTGCGACCGAAATGATGAAGGAAATCAGCGCCAAGAAGACCGACGCCAACGGTCGCGATCTGCAGATCAACTCGATCTACATGATGGCGCACTCGGGTGCTCGTGGTTCGCAGGCGCAGATGAAGCAGCTGGCGGGGATGCGCGGCCTGATGGCCAAGCCGTCGGGCGAGATCATCGAAACCCCGATCATCTCGAACTTCAAGGAAGGCCTGACCGTCCTTGAATACTTCAACTCCACCCACGGCGCCCGCAAGGGTCTCGCCGACACCGCGCTGAAGACCGCCAACTCGGGCTATCTGACGCGGCGTCTGGTCGATGTCGCGCAGGATTGCACCGTCACCGAGGACGATTGCAAGACCGAACGCGGCATGACGATGAAGGCGATCGTCGAGGGCGGCAACACCATCGTGTCGCTGTCGGAGCGTATCCTGGGCCGCACCGTCCTTAACGACATCATCGATGCCAAGACTGGCGATGTGCTGGCTCCCGCTGGCATGTTGCTCAGCGAAGTCGATGTTGCTCGCATCGAAAAGGCTGCCGTGGCGGAAGTGAAGATTCGCTCGCCGCTGCTCTGCGAAACCAAGGGCGGCGTCTGTGCCACCTGCTATGGCCGCGACCTTGCACGCGGTACGCCGGTTAACAGCGGCGAAGCCGTCGGGGTCATCGCGGCGCAGTCGATTGGTGAGCCCGGTACGCAGCTGACGATGCGCACCTTCCACATCGGCGGTGCGGCACAGGTCAGCGAACAGTCGACCCTCGACGCTCCTGTCGATGGTACGGTTCAGCTGCGCGCCATGCACACCATCAAGGATTCGCGGTCGCGCAACATCTCGATGGCGCGCAACGGCGAAATCGTCCTGATGGACATGGACGGCCGCGAACGCTCGATCCACCGCATCCCCTATGGTGCGATGGTTACCCATCTCGATGGGGCGATCGTCGCCAAGGGCGACCGGCTGGCCGAATGGGATCCGTACACCCTGCCGGTCATCACCGAGAAGTCGGGCAAGGTGAAGTATCAGGATCTGATCGAAGGCGTGTCGATGTCCGAAAACGTCGACGAAGCCACCGGCATCGCCAACAAGGTTGTTCAGGACTGGCGCGCCATCAACAAGAAGGACGATCTGAAGCCGCGCATCACCCTGCTCGACGAAACGTCGGGTGAGGCAGCGCGTTACCTGCTCGCGGTCGACGCCATTCTGTCGGTCAACGACGGGCAGGAGGTGTTCGCCGGTGACGTGGTGGCGCGTATCCCGAAGCAAGCCGCCAAGACCCGTGACATCACCGGCGGTCTGCCGCGGGTGGCCGAGCTGGTCGAAGCCCGCATCCCCAAGGACAACGCGATCATCGCGCGGATCAACGGTCGCGTCGAATTCGGTAAGGATTACAAAACTAAGCGCCGTATTTCGATCCGTGGTGAGGACGGTGAACTGGCCGAATATCTGGTCCCCAAGGGCAAGCATGTCTCGGTTCAGGAAGGCGATTACGTCCGCCGCGGCGATTACCTGATCGACGGCAATCCGAACCCGCACGACATTCTCGACGTGCTGGGCGTGGAGGCGCTGGCCGAATATCTCTGTTCGGAAATCCAGGAGGTCTATCGCCTCCAGGGTGTGCGCATCAACGACAAGCACATCGAAGTGATCGTCCGCCAGATGCTGCAGAAGGTCGAGATCACCAAGTCGGGCGACACGACGCTGCTGGTCGGCGAACAGGTCGACCGCGAGGAGATGGACGAGACCAACGCCAAGCTGACCAAGAAGCAGACCCCGGCCGAAGGCAAGCCGGTGTTGCTCGGCATCACCAAGGCTTCGCTGCAGACCAAGAGCTTCATCTCGGCCGCATCGTTCCAGGAAACGACGCGGGTGCTGACCGAAGCCGCCGTGCAGGGCAAGATCGACACGCTGCAAGGCCTGAAGGAAAATGTCATCGTCGGCCGGCTGATCCCGGCGGGAACGGGCGCGGCCATGGGCCGTCTGCGCGTCACCGCGAACAGCCGCGATGCGGCGCTGCGGGCGGCACAGGCGGCCCGCGTGCCGGTGGCAACGCCGGTCGAAATCCCCGCCGAACTCGCCGCCCCGGTCAGCCCGCTGGCAGCGGTGGTCGCCAGCGAATAAGTCGGTCGTTTCGGCGATGTAACGAACCCCGTCGGAGCAATCCGGCGGGGTTTTTTATGGGGTCAGTGGCGCTGGTTAAAAGGCTGAATTAGTGTTCACCCGCCATGGTGCGTGAAATATATCGCCCCGCCAACGAGCACCGCTGTAGCTAATAGTGTCGCGACCAGAATGCGGAGATGTCGCTCCAAAACGCTCCAAGTCGCCGCTCTCCCGGCCACGGGATCAGGGGAAGGAGGTCAGAGAAGTCGATCACAAATGCAGCTTTGCATCTCTTTTCTATGGCCGCAACTGGGTCTTAAGCGGTCATCCGCAGCAGCGCCCTTTTCTGATCCTCCCCTTCTTCAGGGGAGGGGGACCGCCCGCTTGGGCGGTGGAGGGGCGGCGGGTTTCCGCCGTCTCGGTCTTCGCGGCGGGATTGTGCGCGCAAGGGCGCGCGCCTTCATCGCGCCGCTGAAGGGGGGGTCGCGGTCCACTTCCCTAAAGAAGGGAAGGAACCAAGTCAGCAGGTTCTGGCGAGCATCATTGACATAATGTGCCGTTTTGGTTATAGGGCCAGCGCGAATTATCTCCGTTGATGCATCTGAGCCGTGGTCAATCGCGCGTGCGTGGAAATATGTTGGTTTCCAGCGGCGATCCCGGGGTCGGTCAAGGTTGAATGGAGCTCGCGTCAGATTCGCTTTAGCAACGATACGGCGTTGAAAAAAGATGATAGTTTTATGAACGGGGCAAATCGGCGAAAGACCGGATTTTCGGCCAATGCGACGGGCGGGTTGGGAGGCAATGGCGACGGCGCTACAAACCGGAGGGTTAGAAAAACACCCCTTTTGAATAACCTTCCGCCGTCGCCAGCCGGTCGGAAGGTCAGAAAAACCGCCCTGGGGCTTAACCTCCGCCCGGACACGCTCAGGCGCTATGGGCCGCCGATAATCCCCTCTCGGCTTCGCCCCGTGCCATGCTATGACCCGCCGCGATGAGTGACGCTGCCTCCCCGCCCCCGCGCGTCGCGCTGTTTTCGGGCAACTACAATTACGTCCGCGACGGCGCCAACCAGGCGCTCAACCGGCTCGTCGCCTATTTCGAGCGGCAGGGTTGCGCCGTCCGCGTTTATTCGCCGACTTCCAAGACCCCGGCGTTCGCGCCGTGCGGCACACTGATATCCGTGCCGTCGATCGGCTTTCCGGGGCGCGGCGAATACCGCATCGCGCTCGGCCTACCCGCCGACATCCGGCGCGACATCATCGCCTTTGCCCCGACGATCATCCATCTGTCGGCCCCCGATCCGCTCAACCACGCTGCCAAGAAACTCGGCCGCGAACTCGGCATCCCGGTCGTCGCGTCATTCCACACACGCTTCGATACCTATTTCGATTATTATGGTGTCGGCTTCATCCAACGCACGATCCGCGCGATGATGCGGCGCTTCTATGCCGGGCTCGACGAGGTTTTCGTGACGTCGACGGCGTTCGGCGAGATGCTGCGCGAACAGGGCATTATCGAACGCTTTTCGATCTGGAGCCGCGGCGTCGACAAGGCGCGCTTCAACCCCGGGCGGCGATCTATGGAGTGGCGACGCTCGCTCGGCATCGCCGACCATGAAGCGGTGATCGGCTTCGTCGGGCGGCTGGTCCGCGAAAAGGGCCTCGACACCGCCGCCGCCGCCGCCGCCGAACTGACGCGGCGCGGCGTCCCCCACCGCATCATCGTCGTCGGCGAAGGCCCGGCGCGGGCGGGGTTTGCGGCGCAGGTGCCCGACGCCATCTTCACCGGCTTCCTGGGCGGCGACGACCTGCCGCGCGCCTATGCATCGTTCGACCTGCTGCTCAACCCGTCGACGACCGAAGCGTTCGGCAACATCAACCTCGAAGCCAGCGCCAGCGGCATTCCACTGGTCGCTGCGATGGCAACCGGCAACTCCTGCCTGATCGATGACGGCACCACCGGGCTGCTCGTCGATCCCGATTCGATCGCCGCCTATGCCGATGCGCTGGCCTTCTATCTGAACAATCCCGCAGCGCGTGCCGCCGCCGGCGCGGCAGGGCTGATGCGCGCCGAACCCTATGATTGGGACACCATCAATCAGGTCGTGCTCGACCGCTATATCGCGCTGACCGCGCCGCACGTTGCGCCCGCGCCGGAAATGCCTATATTGGCCATGCCGGTCGCAAGCCCGGATATGGCGATAAATGATGTCGTGAAATAGACGCAACGGACCCGGGGGCAGTACCCGGCGGCTCCACCATTCTCCCGGTTGTCGAGGGACGCTCTTTGATGAGCAAGAATTTTGGGGGCCGAACCAGGATCGACGTGTGTTCAAAGACGATTTTTTTGCCCGGCCTGAATGAGCCGTTAAACCGTTCAAAACCCACAAATGCCAACGACAACACGGCATTCGCAATCGCAGCGTAACATAAGGTCCTCACGGACTTAGTTACACTGGCCGAAAGCGCGGCCGGGCCGAGCCGGGCAACAGAATCGGACTCCAGCGGTACGGGGGGCACCGGGCAACAGAAGCCCCCCACCTTGACCCGCCACGCTAGCCGGGCCATCCCCCGCCCAAGCGCCACGTGAGTCCCGAACCAGTGAACGACACGACCGCCGACAGCCTGATACCGTACGACGAGATCGTGCAGGACGCCCTGCGCACCGTCGTCCGCCGGGTGCTGGAGCGGATCGACGCCGAAGGCGGGCTGCCCGGCGCGCACCATTTCTACATCGCCTTCCGCACCCGCGCGCCGGGCGTCGAAATCCCCAAGCACCTGCTCGAACGCTATCCGGATGAAATGACCATCGTCATCCAGCACCGCTACTGGGACCTCGACATCAACGAGGAGCGGTTCCAGATCGGGCTGAGCTTCAACCAGGTGCCGGCCAAGCTGACGATCCCGTTCGAGGCGGTTACCGGCTTTGTCGACCCGGCGGTCAATTTCGCGCTGCAGTTCCAGCCCAAGGAGGGCGACGCGGTCGTGGCAGAACCCGAACCGACGCCGCCGCCCGAGCCGATTGAGCCGGGGTCGAACGTGGTGACGCTGGACCGGTTTCGGAAGAAATAGCACAGACCAATTTGGGTCGTGCCCGCAACCGAACCCGCTCATCCCGAGCTTGTCGAGGGACGACTGAGGTTTGCGCAACCACCCGCCAATTGCACGGACCGTATTTGTCCCTCGACAAGCTCGGGATGAGCGGGTTTTGCCACTGCATAGACGAGTAAGGACAGAGCGAAGACATGACCACCCGCATCGAAACCGACAGCTTCGGCCCAATCGACGTCGACGCCGCCGCCTATTGGGGCGCGCAGACGCAGCGGTCGATCGGCAACTTCCCCATCGGCGTGCAGGATGGCGGCTACCGGATGCCGATGCCGCTGATCCATGCGCTGGGCCGCATCAAGCAGGCCGCCGCCATGGTCAACCGCAGCCACGGCCTCGATGCCAGCATCGCCGACGCCATCGAGGCTGCTGCTGCCGAGGTCGCCGAGGGCAAGTTCGACGACCAGTTCCCGCTCGTCGTCTGGCAGACCGGCAGCGGCACCCAAACCAACATGAACGCCAATGAGGTTATCGCCGGACGCGCCAACGAGGTGCTGACGGGCACGCGCGGCGGCAAGTCGCCGGTCCACCCCAACGATCACGTCAACCGCTCGCAATCGTCGAACGACACCTTCCCGACCGCGATGCACGTCGCCACCGCGCTCGAACTGCGCAACCGCCTGCTGTCCTCGATCCGCGCGCTGGCGGTGAGTTTCGAGGCCAAGCAGGAGGCGTGGAAAGACATCGTCAAGATTGGCCGCACCCATCTCCAGGACGCAACGCCGGTGACGCTGGGGCAGGAAATGTCGGGCTATGCCCAGACCCTGCGCGACGGGGCGGAGCGGATCGTCGCGCTATGGCCGCGCATTTCCCGGTTGGCGCAGGGTGGCACGGCGGTCGGCACCGGACTGAACGCCCCCAAGGGCTTCGGCGACGAGTTCGTCAAGGCACTCGCCGAAGTGACCGGCGGCGTGCCCTGGGTCAGCGCCCCAAACAAGTTCGAGGCGCTGGCAACGCACGATACGATGGTCGAGGTGTCGGGCATCCTCAACGTCATCGCCGTCGGCCTGACCAAGATCGCCAATGACCTGCGGCTGCTGGGTTCCGGGCCGCGATCAGGCCTTGGCGAACTGTCGCTGCCTGAAAACGAGCCGGGCAGCTCGATCATGCCCGGCAAGGTCAACCCGACCCAGTGCGAAGCGCTGACCATGGTCTGCGCCCAGGTCATGGGCAATCACATGGCGGTGACCATCGGCGGCCTGCAGGGGCATATGGAATTGAACGTCTTCAAGCCGCTGATCGCGCATAATGTGCTGCGCTCGATCGCGCTGCTGTCCGACGCCATGGACAGTTTCCGTGAACGCTGCGTCGACGGCATGGAGCCGAACCGCGCGCGGCTGGCCGAACTGGTCGAGAAGTCGCTGATGCTGGTGACGGCGCTGGCCCCCGAGATCGGTTACGACAACGCCGCCAAGATCGCCAAGACCGCGCACCACGAAGGCACGTCTTTGCTCGAGGCTGGCCTGAAACTCGGCCTGATCGACGAGGCGCGTTTCCGCGAGGTGGTGCGGCCGGAGACGATGCTCGGCAACTAGACGTCGCGCTTGTCGCGGCGTCGTTTGCCGAGCAGTAGCCCGCGTTCCAACCGACCTCGGACTTGCGCGTAATAGGCCGCCAGAAACGCATAATCGTCGCCGCCGCGATAGCCGATCTTGGTGCGGATAGCGGCGGCGGCGACGGTGACCGGGTCGTCGACGGGGCGGCGCATGGCGTTGGGCTGGCCGCGCCGCAATATGTCCTCGAGTGTCTGTAGTTCGAACACGCCATACGCGCCCAATTGCGCGTCAGTGAAGGCGAACTCCGACTGATCAGCTGCGGCGCTGCGTTCGGTCACGTCCTGCCCCAGGCGGCGGCGCGGCGTCTTGAGCACCCAGGTTCCGGCGATCAGGTCGCCGACGCGCAGCCGGTCGCGGTTGAACAGGGGGAACAGCGCAAACACCAGGCTCCAGCCGAGGCCCGCCAACGCCGTCCAGCCGCCACCCCCCTGCCCCGCCTGGTAGCTGAGAAACGACAGTGGCAGGAAAAACTCCAGCTCGCGCATCAGGTTGCGCGCTACCACGGCGTCGATGGTCAGGCGGCCACCATCGCGCGCGGCAACACGGATGCCCATGATGCGCTTGCCCGGCGTCGCCGTCCGTCGCCCGCTTTCGAACAGGATGAACCAGCAATTCCGCAGCACGAACGACACCAGGAACCAGATGACGCCAACGATCTCCAGCGATTCGACCGGGGTGCTCGACCCCATCGCCCCCAGCAACACCCCGGCGACAAACAGGCACACCAACGTCAGCACGACGAGCAGCGCACCGATCATCAACAGGTCGAGCATGAACGCCCAAAAACGCTGACCACCGCGCGCCAGTTCGAGGATCAGCGCGATGCCTTCAGGCGTCACCAGCGCCCGTTCGGCGCGCGCCTCGCGGAACTGCGGCCGCTCAGCCACAGCGACGCGGCCAGTAGAAATAGCTGAGCCACAGTGTCAGCATCCCCGCCGCGACGGCGTAGCGGATATCATCGGCGCGAATAAGCTGGCGGGCAAAACCTTCGAGGCCACCGGCGACGAACAGCATCATTGCGACCCCGGCCATAACCAATGCCGCCTGACGCCCTGCCGCCTGCGCCGCCGCCTGCCGCGACAAAGCGCCGGGAAAGGCGACCGCACGCCCGATACGGAATCCTGCTGCTCCGGCCAGCACGACGGCGAACAATTCCGTCGTGCCGTGGATCATCATCCAGCCACCCAGCTGCAGCCCCAGGCCATGGCTGGCGAACAGCGCGAAAAACGCCCCCATCATGCAGCCGGTGGTCAGCATCAGCAGTGCGGTCGGCACGCCATAGGCAAAACCCAGCGCAAAAGCGCCGATGGCGATCTGGGCGTTATGGGTGAACAGGAACGCCGCCATGACTGCCAGCGGCTGCTTGGCGCCACCATCGTATAGGGTAGCGCGCAGGCTTGCCGCCGTCGCGTCGGGGTTGCGGCCCGACGCCAGCCCCTGCGGCACGAAGGCACCGTACCAGCTGGGGTCACGCGTCACCAGCACGACGCCCGCAACGGTGCCGATCAACAGCAACGCCAGCGATGCTAGCGTTTCGGGGAGCAGCGACTGCACTGCCAATGCCCAGTCGCGGGCAAAGAAGCGTTTGAGCCGGTGCCAGCCGCCTTCCCGCACGCCATAGACGAAGAAATAGGCGCGCGCCGAAAGCCCCTCCAAATAGGCGATGAGGTCGGCGTCGAGCGAGGTCGCACGCGCCACCGACAGTGACGATAATGTTGCGCGGTAAAGCGTTGGCAAGGCAACGAGATCATCATCCGATAGCGCCTTGAACGAGCGTTTTTCGGCAGTGGTCAGCAGGGTCTCCAGCGCCGCCCAGTCGTCCTCACGTTCGGCGCGGAACCGCCTGCTGCCGGCGAGTTCGATAGCGTTCACAGCCGCCGCCTTTTCGTTTCGAGATAGCGACGCGCCAGTTGCGGCCCCAGTTCGGCCCAGGGTGCCTCCAGTACCTCGACCCCCATGCGCTTCAGCCGGGTCAGCACGATGCGGCGTTCGCGCAGCAATCCCGCAGCAATGACGGCACGCGAGATATCATCGGCATCGCGCGGCTCGGCGGCGGCGAGCGTTTCGAGTTCGTCATCGCGCAGCACGACGCAGATCAGCACATGACGCTTCAGCAGCCGCCCGGTGGCGCGCAGCATCAGTTCGGCCGAAGTCGTGTCGGTGAAATCGGTGAACAACAGGATCAGTGAACGCCGGTCGAGCCGCTGCGCCAGCGTCGACAGGCTTAGCGTGAAATTGGTTTCCTCGGATGAGTAATCGAGGCCCGCCGCCAGCTTCTGTAGCCCGGCAAACGCCCCCACCCCGGTCAGCGCCGCCCCGGCAACGCGCGGGCGGGCGTCAAACCCGAACAGGCTGACGCGGTCGCCCATCTTCAGCGAGACATAGGCGGTCAGCAGCCCCGCCGAGATCGCCCGGTCGAGCCGCGCGAGGCCCGCCAGCGGCTCGACCATCGTCCGCCCGCAATCGAAGGCGAGGACGATATTATTGTCGCGTTCGGCGCGATATTCCTTGGCGAGCAGCTTCGAATGTCGCGCCGAGGATTTCCAGTCGAGGCGGCGGCGGTCCATCCCCGGCTGATATTCGGCCAGCGCATCGAACTCGCCACCCTGGCCGGTTTCCAGTTGGGCCATCATGCCGGTGCGCGCATCGCGGGTCAGGATGGCGACGCCCTGATCGCGCACCGGGCGAATGTCGGGGGTGACGAACAGCTCGCAGTCAATCACCTGCCGCCGCTGCCGCCACGCCAGCCCCAGCGGCCCCCGCCAGCGCAGATCGAGCTGACCCAGCTTTGCCGCACCGCGCCGGATGCCGGTCAGCACCAGCGCCGCCGCGCCGTCCTTACCGAACGTTGCTCGCCCGCCATCCGCCGCCGCCAGCCGGGCATCGGCGGCGAGCGCGGCGCGCAGATGGCGCGGGGCGCGGCCCTCTGCCGCCAGCCGCAGCGTGAAATCCTCCCCGACACTGACCGAGCGCGGCGCGGCGATAGCGACCGCCGCCCGCGTCGGGGCGACCGCCAGATCATAACCGGCGAGCGCCAGCAGCAGCACGATCCACCCCAGCGGCAACAGCCACAGCCCCGGCGCGATCACGCCGATCAGCAACCCCAACGGCGCACCGAGTGCCGCCAGCAAGATCA
The DNA here is from genome assembly GCA_038211945.1 of Sphingomonadales bacterium. GTDB lineage: Bacteria > Pseudomonadota > Alphaproteobacteria > Sphingomonadales > Sphingomonadaceae > Sandarakinorhabdus. The sequence goes on along the minus strand of JBBQVA010000015.1, from coordinate 44,768 downwards.
GTCGGCGCGACGGCAGGATCAACGCGGCGCCGCCGTCTGGTCGATCAGCGCGGCGATGACCCCGTCGGCGCTGCGCCCGTCGATCTCGGCGGCGGGAGACAGGATGACGCGGTGGCGCAGCACGTCAGGGGCAAGGCGCTTGACGTCGTCGGGGATGACATAGTCGCGGCCATCCAATGCCGCCGCCGCGCGCGATGCACTCGCCAGCATCGCGGCAGCGCGGGGGGACGCGCCGAACGACAGGTCGGCCGCGGTGCGCGTGCTGCGGATCAGCGCGACGACATAGTCGATGACTTCGTCGACCAACGTCACACCAGCGACGGCGGCACTCGCGGCCTTCAGCTCCGCCGCATCGGTTTGTGCCGTCAGCCCCCAGTCGCTGGGCGTTGGCGCACCAAAGCGGCTGCCGTGCGCGGCGACGATCCGCCGCTCCTCCTCGGCGGTCGGGTAGCCAAGCACGTGCTTGAACAGGAACCGGTCGAGCTGCGCCTCGGGCAGCGGATAGACGCCCTGGTTCTCGATCGGGTTCTGCGTCGCCACCACCATGAAGCGGTCACTGAGTTTATACGTCACCCCGTCGATGGTCACGGCGCGTTCCTGCATCGCTTCGAGCAGCGCGGCCTGCGTCTTGGGGGGCGTCCGGTTGATCTCGTCGGCCAGCAGCAGTTCGGTGAACACCGGGCCTTGCGTTAGGGTGAACTGGCTGGTCTGGAAATTGAACAAATTGGAGCCCAGGATGTCCCCGGGCATCAGATCGGGCGTGAACTGAATGCGGCCGTAATCGAGCCCGGTAGCGCGCGCGAAACACTGCGCCAGCAGCGTCTTGGCGACACCCGGCGGTCCCTCCAGCAGCACATGGCCCGAAGCGAACAGCGCCACCAGCAGCAGGCGCACGCTGTCGGATTGGCCGACGATGGCCTTGCCGACCTCCGCCTCGATCCGGCTCCCGAGCGCCTGAACGTCACCTGGTGTCATGCGTTACATCCTGTTGCCATTGATAAAGTGCCCGCGCCGCCTTCAACGCAGAGGCCCGGTCGGTTGCCAGCGCCGCCTCATAAGCCAGATCGGCAAGCTTTGTCCCGCTGCCGCGCTTGTCGAGCCAGTCGCCAAGGTCACGCCCCGTCAGCCCCGGCGGCGCCCCCAGCGTCAGCGCCGCCGCGTCGCGAACCTGCGCCGCATAGCGTTCGGCCAACGCCGGTTCGCGGCGCGCCATGCGGATCAGCGCGGCGGCGTTATCGACCAGCGCGCGCTTGCCAAAGGCGATGGCGCGGGGGGCGGTCTGGGCGGTGCCAAAGCGCACGCTGCCCTGCCACAGCGTGAGGCCCGCCGCGATCAGCAGCGCCAGCGTCATCGCCAGAAACGGCGGCTCCAGCGCGGTGCGCAGCAAATTCTGTTCGCGGGCAAAGCCGTTGAGCGTCACGTCAAAAACCAGTCCACCGGGATTGCTGCCCCCCAGCCGCGCCAGCAGCGCCTCTGCCGCCCGCGCCTGCTCCGGTGTGCGGAGGCCGTGGTTATTAATCAGATCGGGGTCGGCGAGGACGTAAAGATTGTGCTTGGGCAACCAGCCCAGCACGATCTGACCGTCGCTGCCGATGATCTCTGGCACCAGTTCCTTGCCTGAAACCGCGCGCGGCTCAGCCGGGGTGTCGAACGCCAAACCTTCGACGTCGCCGGTGCCGCGCAACTGACGCGGTGGCTGAACCAGCAGTGCTGCGCCAGTACCGGGCGCTGCCTGCGTCAGCGACATAACCGCGCCAATCGGCGGCAACGTGCCGGTCGTCTGCACCCAGCCCTTGTGCAGCGGCAGCGGCATCGTCTGCCATTTCGGCAGCACGACCAGCACCGCGTCTTCGCGCCCCTTGAGCAAGGCGGCGAGCTTGGCCGGGTCAGTGCCCAGCGGCGGCGTCAGCACGAGCAGCCCCGCCGCCCCTGGATGCTCGTCGCGCGACAGCCGCACCTTGGTCCCCATCGCCGGGGCCAGCGCCACCACCGCACTGAACCCCGTCGCGCCACGTGACAGCGCATGGCCGCCGCCATCATTACCCCCGGTGAGTTCGCTGCCATAGGCGGTGAGCAAGGCGAAAATTCCCGCCAGCAGCACGCCGACGGCGATCAGGATGCCGGTCACGCGGACACTGAAGGTCTCGCCGTTCATGCCCAGGCCCTTGGGAAAGCAACGGCTTCATACGCCTGACGGCAGCGCGTCCACGCATCGACACCCACGGCGCGCCCGGCGAACAGCCCGGCCTCGACGACCGCGGCGATCAGCGTGAAGGCGGTGCGGACGTCGCCCGGCAACGCTTCAGCGCGGGCGATGTCACGGCTGGTCGAGGCCGGCCGCAACGCCCCCGGACGCCGCGCCGAAATCTGTTCGACGCTGCGCAGCAGCAGCAAATGCGCCGCCTCGGCAAAATGCCCCTCCGCCGCAAGCGCATCGGCCTCGGCAAGCAGTTTGCGCGCCGGAGCCGCGTCGGGCCGCCAGCCCAGCTCCTCACCCTCATCCACGCCGCGCCCCCGCCACCGGTCGATCAGCCGCCGTGCATAGGGACACAGCGCACGCAGGATGAGCAGCACGATAACCGCAACTCCGCCCCAGAAAACGATTTTCAGCAGCATGTCCTGCCGACCCAGCCAGGTAAAGAAATGCACAAGCCAATCGCCAAACCATTTCGGCCACGCCGGCGGCGTTTCGGGCTTGAAAGCCGGAAGGTCGAACTGCGTGGTGCCATCGGCGACGACTTGCCGATGCGCGGCGGCGAACCTTTCCGCATCCGTCACCGTCGATCCGCCTGCCGCCACCTGTATCCCCTGCTGCCGAGGCCTTGTGTAGGTGGCCGGACCGCCTCCCGGCAAGCGCCACTGGACAGGCGGCGCGCGGCAGATAAGGGTTGGTGCTGCGATTTCAGCCGGAGACTTCAAATGGCATTGCAGGCAGGCGAAGACCGCTTTGACATGGGTCGGGTGGTCAACCGGGCATTCCGGGTGATTGGCCGCAACTGGGTGATGTTTGTCGGGCTGGCGGTGTTGCTGACGCTGCTGCCGACACTGCTGATTCGGCTGGCGGTCGGGATTCCGACAGCGGCCAACGCGTTGAGTCCATCGCGTGTCTTAACCTCAATAGGGTCGTTGATTGTAGGGATCTTCCTCAGTTACCTGATGCAGGCGTCGGTCAGTCACGCAACGATCGCCGACCTCGACGGCCAGCACCCGGCGTTCGGCAGGACACTTGGAACCGGCCTTCGCTTCGCCGTGCCATTGTTTTTTCTCGCCGTTGTTACACTGATCGGCGTCTATGGCGGGCTCTTCCTGATTGTCGTGCCAGGCGTGATCCTGTTCCTGATGTGGTGCGTGGCGACACCCGCGATGGTAAACGAAAATCTCAGCGTGTTTGCCAGCCTCGGTCGCAGCCGCACACTGACCAAGGGCCACCGCTGGGCCATCCTAGGGCTGCTGGTTATCGTCGGATTGCTGACGGTCGCTCCCGCAATGCTCGTGCCGATCCTGGGCGGCGCATTCAGTAATCCGGCCGCCTATGCCGCCTCGCCGTTCAGCACGCCACAGATGATCAGCGCGGTCCTCGGCATCGGCGTCAGCATTGTGTTTTCGGTGATTATCGCCGCCATCTATGTGGAGTTGCGCACCATCAAAGACGGGGCCAACCCGCAAAGCCTCACCGAGATCTTCGCCTGATAACAATTGACCCGGCTATCACGCGGCCAGGACGATCGCCCGCAATTCCCCCCGCACCACCTTGTTCATGGCGTTGCGCGGCAGCCGCTCCACCACGACCAGCCGTTCGGGCCGTTTGAATACCGCGACGTCCTTGCCCGCCATCCACGCCGTCACGTCGGCCAAAGTCGGCACCGCAGCCCCCGGTTTCTGGACGACCGCCACCGCCACCCGCTCCCCGAGCCGGTCGTCGGGGATACCGACTGTCGCCGCTTCTGCGATGCCGGGCATGCCGACCATCAGGTCGTCCAACTCGGCGGGCGAGATATTAACGCCGCCGCGCACGATGATTTCCTTTGATCGCCCGACGAAGCGGTAGAAGCGCGCCAAATCGCCTTCACCGGCGATTTCGAACAGGTCGCCGGTGCGGAATGCGCCTTGTTCGTCGAACGCCGCCGCCGTCAGTTCGGGCGAGCGCCAGTAACCCCCGAAGACATTGGGCCCGGCGATGCGCAATTCCCCAGCGCGGCCCGGCGTGGTGATCGTCTCGCCGCTATCGAGGTCGGCCAGCCGGGTCCGCATGACGCTCGGCGTGAAGCCCGGCCAACTCGTCCCCTCAGCTCCCCAGCGCGGGAAATAGCGGGCGCGTTCGGTGGTGTCGGGGACGTCGACATGGCTGGAAAACAGCGATGCACCCTCGTTCGAGCCGAAGATGTTGCAGATCTGGATGGCGTGCCGCGTCGCCCAGCTATCGATCAGCCAAGGCGACAGCGGCGCCGAACCCGAACCGATGGCGCGCAGCGACGCGAGCGCGCCCTCGCCGATCAACCCCGGCTGCATCAGCAGCGCGGTCAGTACTGCCGGTGGCGCGATGGTGTAGGTGATCCGCTCTTCGGCGATCTGTTTGAGAAATATCGGCAAATCGAAGGGATGGTGCAGCACCAGTCGCCCGCCGAGCCGCAGCCACGGCATCACCAGCCCGCCTATCGAGCCGATATTGACCAGCGGGAACGGGTTGAGCAGCACCTCGCCCGGCACCATCCCGGTCGCCTCTGCCACCACCCGCGCGTTGAGCAGCCAGTGGTTGTGATCGCGCGGCACACCCTTGGGCCGAGCTTCGGTGCCCGAGGTCCAGCAGATCGTCAGCACTTCGCCGCCCTCGGTCGGATGCACGGCCACATAAGGCGCGACGGTCGCCGTATTGGCGGTGTGGGCGGCGAGGTCGGTGACGACGGCCATGTCTCGCCCCGCCGCCAGCCGCGCCGCCATCGCGGCGTGATCGTGCCCCGCAAACATCGGGACGGTGACAAAGGCCCGTGGGCTAGTCTGGTCGAGGATATAGGTCAGTTCATGCTCGCGGTACTGCATGACCACCGGCGTGACGATCAGCCCGAGCCGCGCGCAGGCGAGGAAAACGATCACCGCATCGACGGTGTTGGGCAGCTGGACGGCGACGATGTCGTCCTTGACGAGACCTAGATCGAGCAGCGCCGCCGCCGTCCGTTCGACCCGGTCGCGGACCTGTTGCCACGTCAGCCGTCCGGGCGGTTGGCCGTCGAGTGCCATCCGGTTCGGCGGATCGACCAGCGCCAGCGCATCGCCGCCCGCTGCCGCCGCCGACTGGAACAGCGCGTCGACGCTCGATCCCTCCCACCAGCCGCGCGCGACATGATCGGCGACCGTTTCGGCCGGTGTCAGGAACATTGCAACGCTCTCCCCAAGTCACTTGCATAAAGCAACCAACACCGCCAAACAAGGCGGCATGGGGCGGATGCACAGGTGATTGCGGTGGCGCAATGGGCGACGGGCGCGATGGGGCGCACGTCGCTGCGGCGGATCATCGACCACCCCGATCTGCGGCTGGCTGGGGTCCATGTCTACGATCCTGCCAAGGCCGGACTCGATGCGGGGACCATCGCCAAACGCCCGCCGACCGGGGTGCTAGCGACCAGTGACATCGAAGCGATCCTGACCAGCGACGCGCAGGTTGTCATCCACACGCCGCGCATCACTCTGCCTTATGCGGCGCTGGTCCCCGATGTCATCCGGCTGCTGGAGGGTGGCAAGAATGTCATTTCGACGGCGGGCTTCCACTGGCCCGACGCCCAGGGGGCGGACTATGCCGATGCCCTGCGCGCCGCTGCGCTGAAGGGCGGCGCAACGCTGGCCGGGGTCGGCGTCAACCCCGGCATGATCGTCGAGCGGCTGGCGCTGGCGGCGACCGCGATGTGCGCCGACCTGACCCGGATCACCGTGCGCGAGACCGTCGATGCCTCGGCAATGACGTCACCGGCGTTCGTTTTCGACCTGATGGGGCTGGGCAGCGACCCGGCGGCGGGCGACATCCGCGACGGGCCGCTGGCCGAGCTTTACACCGCGCTGTTCGGCGAAGTGCTGCATTTCAGCGCCGCCGCGATGGGCACGACCGTCGCGCGGGTCATCCCCGATCACCGGCTGACGCTGGCGCCCGCAGACATGACCATCGGTGCCGGGGTGATCCCCGAGGGACGCGTCGCGGCGACCGAATGGCGCTGGACGGCGGTGATGGCCAACGGCGTCGAACTGCTGCTGGCGATCCTGTGGACCGCCGACCGCGCGCTGCATCCGGGGCTGGTCAGCGGCCATTGGACGATCGACATCGAAGGGCGGCCCAACGTGTCGATGACGCTCGACATCCACGAGGGCGATCCGATGCGGCCACCATCGCGGGCACTGACCGATGCGACGATGGCGGTGGCAATCCGGGCTATTCCCGATGTGCTGGCGGCACCGCCGGGGCTGTTCGCCTATCAGCCGCCGGCGGCGTGGCGGGCGAGCCTGGCATGAGCTTGGAACCCACCAAACCCCCGCTCATGCTGAGCCTGTCGAAGCACCCTGGCCGCAGGGTCGTCCAAGGCCCTTCGACAGGCTCAGGGCATGCGGATCGGGGTTGGGCCTCGCAACCGGCGATCCGGGAACCCAAACCCCCGCTCATGCTGAGCCTGTCGAAGCACCCTGGCCGCAGGGTCGTCCAAGGCCCTTCGACAGGCTCAGGGCATGCGGATCGGGGTTGGGGCTTGCAACTTCCACGTTCGCCAAGATGGCGATGAACGTCTTCATCCACGACGCGGTCCGTACCCCGCGTGGACGCGCGCGCCCTGATGGCGGACTGGCGGCGGAAACACCGCAGTCGCTGGTCGCCCAGCTTGTCGACGCCCTCGAAAGCCGCGGCGGCGCGCCGCGAGCGGCCGGGCTGCTCGTTCTTGGCAGCGTCGGGCAGGTCGGCGCGCAGGGCGGCCATATCGCCATGATCGCCAAGCTGAAGGCCGGTCTGCCCCTCGAAGCCGCCGCCCACAGCCTCAACAATTTCTGCGCCTCCGGCCTGTCGGCAATCGGCCATGCGGCGGCGGCGGTGGCGGCGGGGACGGTCGAAACCGCACTCGGCGGCGGCGTCGAGATGCTGTCGCGGGTGGCGTTCATGGCCGATGCGGCGGATTATTACACCGCGACCGACATGCCGCCGCCGCTGCGTTATATCCCGGTGGCGCTGGCCGCCGACCTGCTCGCCGAGGCGGAAGGGATAACCCGCGCCGAGATGGACGCCGCCGCGCTGACCTCGCAAACCCGCGCTGCCGAGGCGGAGACGCGGCCCCGCCTGCTCGCCTCGCGCATCGCTATCGGCGGGCTCGACCGTGACGAGGCGGCACGGGCCACCACCTCGGCCAAGCTGGCGGCGCTCGCCCCGGCGTTCGCCCCGCTCGCCGCCGAATACCGCAGCGTCATCGGCGACGCCGCTATCGATCATCGCCACACCCTCGCCCATGCCCCGCCGATGACCGACGGCGCGGGACTGGCGCTGCTCGGCGGCGAAGCGGGCAGCCCGCGCGCGCGCATCATGGCGTTCGCCGAAGCGGGCGGCGAGGCGCGGGCATCTTTGCTCGCCGGTTTCACCGCGATGGACATGGCGCTGGCTCGCGCCGGGCTGAGCCTTGCCGATATGGACCGCATCGAGTTCATGGAGGCCTTCGCCGTCACCATCGCCAAATTCATGCGCGATCGGCGGCCCGACCCCGCGCGGGTCAATGTCGGCGGCGGCCATATCGCCAAAGGTCATCCGATGGGCGCGACGGGGGCGATCCTGCTGTCGACGTTGCTTGACGCACTTGACGACTGCGGCGGGCGGTACGGGCTGGTGGTGGCGACCGGCGCGCAGGGTGTCGGCGTGGCGATGGTGGTGGAGCGACTGTGATCCGCTTCCCCAACCTGCGCCTGCCCGTCGTCGTCGCGCCGATGTTCCTCGTCTCCGGCCCGGAGATGGTCGTCGCCGCCTGTCGCAGCGGGGTCATCGGCGCCTTTCCCACCCCGAACTGCAGGACGGCCGAACAACTCGACAACTGGATGACGCGGATCACCGCGCAGCTTGGCCCCGGCGACGCGCCTTGGGCGGTCAACCTCGTCACCCACCGCACCAACGCGCGGCTGGCCGACGATCTGGCGCTGGTCGCCAAGTATAAACCGCCGCTGGTCATCACTGCATTGGGCTCGCCCGCCCCCGCCGTCGACACCGTCCATGGCTATGGTGGGCAGGTGTTCGCCGATGTCGTCACCGTGGCGCTGGGCCGCAAGGCCGCCGCCGCCGGGGCCGACGGGCTGGTCTGCGTCTCGGCAGGGGCGGGCGGGCACACCGGCGCGCTGTCGCCGTTCGCCTTCATCTCGGCGTTGCGGGCATTCTTCGACGGGCCGGTGTGCATCGGCGGCGGCATCGCCGATGGCGCGGGCGTGGCCGGAGCCGTCGCCGCCGGGGCCGATCTGGTTTACATGGGCACGCGTTTCCTTGCCGCCACCGAAAGCATGGCCGTCCCCGATTACAAGGCGATGGTCGTCGCCAGCGGGCTCGACGATCTGGTCGTCAGCAGCGCCATCACCGGCACCGCGGCGTCGTGGCTGCGGGCGTCGCTAGCGGCGGCAGGCTATGATCCCGACTCGATGGGCGGCCCGGTCAAGCGCGATTACGGCGGCGATCCGGCCAAGCAGTGGCGCGATCTGTGGGCGGCGGGCCAGGGCATTGGCGCGGTCACCGCCGTCGAGCCGGTGGCAGCGATCGTCGCGCAACTGGAACACGAATTTACGGCGGCGGTCGCATCGCTTGGAAACACCGCGTCCCAGCTCAACCGCTCAGGCTGAGCCTGTCGAAGCCGGCTTCGACAGGCTCAGCCTGAGCGGTGTTTTCAGTCCGTTACCAAAGGAGACCAACCATGACCCCGACCGAAATCCTCGCCTTCGCCGACAAGTTCGTCGGTGCGATCCAGAGCGGCGACGTCGCCACCGTCCGCGCCTGCTACGCGCCGGACGCCAAGCTGTGGCACAACACCGACCGCATCGAACAGACCGTCGATCAGAACATGGCGGTGCTCGACTGGTTCATCCGCACCCTGCCCGACCGCAACTATCGCATCGTCCGCCGCGAGGCGCTGGCCGACGGTTTCCTGCAGCAGCATGTGCTCGAAGCGACGCTGCCCGACGGCACCAAATGGTCGATGGACGCCTGCTGCGTCATCAAGATCGAGGATGGGCTGATCACCCGGCTCGATGAATATCTGGATTCCGGACAGGGCAAGGCGCTGCGGTCGTTCGGGCGTTAGGAGAACGATGAACTTGGCAAAGGTTTGCTACTTGCGCTAGCCTAACGTTTTTTGGCTGCACGGTATCTGCGCGGCAGGGGTAATCGTTCGTTGGGGATGAAATGAAGACATTCACTCTTATCGTATTTTATGTACTGCTCGCTTCATGCTCTCGTCAATCGCATGAAGGAGTCGATCTGTGGTCAAAACGCCTTACTTTCTTGGACCAAGAATGGCTTCCGCTCGGGCCAGCCCAAGTTAGCGATAATAGTAGTGGCCTTCACATTGTATCAGGGTATCAGTATAAAGTAATGAAATGCTTAGCGAGTGCGGGATACCTTCGGCTTCTAAAAGACGAAGACTTAACAGATGGAAATTTTCATGGCTTCAACAATTCTTTGAGTTCCGTCCAGTCACATATCATAAGGAACATAGAGACTGAGATGACCTTGCAGGGAGAGGTAGCCGACGCAAATTTCGATGAAAATGGATCTCACACCGACTCCCTAAAGCGCTCTACTAACAAAAATGATTATTTCAGAGTCCGAACAGACAAGTCTAATATTATGGATGTATTAGAGAACCGTGAGATCGAGAAAAATGGCGATAAATACAGACTTATATCCTTTCGATACAAAAAAATCCCGACGGATATCGGCGAAAAAATGATCGCGGTTGGCTGTAGGGGCGATGTACGCAACGTGGATTTTAACATCCGAACATTGCTGAAGTGGAATGTTTTCAGGCGGGCCTGGGAAATATCGGCAGTGGACGCAACTAACGACGAAAAACCGTTTAACACTAGCAATGTTGAAAATGTTCTAAGGTAGTCATTTATTTACCTGTATTGCGCAGTGATTTGGACGGATTCATGTTCAGTCAACAGTGCGCGCATTTAATGAGTTAAGGTTAGCGAGCGCTAAACGTAAGAACTAAATAGTTATAAAAAGTAAATTTGTTTTAGATCATTTTACAATTTTCCTTTCGGCCACCACGGCACAAACCCACTCGTGCGCCGCACATAATCCTCATAGCCGGGCTTCTTGCGCTTCATCCGCCCTTCGATGGTCGGCGCGCCGGACCATTTCATCAGCGTCCAGGTCAGCAGGATCGGGCCGGGCAGGCTCCACAGGCCAGTCCCGGTTTCGGCAGCCACGCAGTAAATGCCCCACCACGTCAGTGCGTCGCCGAAATAATTGGGGTGGCGGCTGTAGCGCCACAGGCCCTTGTCCATCACCTGCCCGGCGTTGGCGGGGTTCTTGCGAAAGCGCGTCAGCTGCCAGTCGCCGATGGTTTCGAAGGCGATGCCGGTCAGCGCCATCGCCGCGCCGACGACCCCCAGCATCCCGACCGGCGGCGCCGCATCGACCTGCCCGAGCTGAACCGGCAGGCAGACGATGAACAGCAACGGCGCTTGCGTGGCGAACACCAGGATCAGCGTCGCCTTGGCGAAACCCCAGCCCTTGCCCTCCTGCGCGCGGCCGAGCATGACCTGATAGCGCCGGTCCGGGCCATGATCGCGCCAGCGCCACAGCATGTAACCGCCCAGCCGCAGCCCCCACAGCGCGCAGATGCCGAGCAGCAGCGCCTTGCGCCCCGGATCGCCGCCGGTCTGCGCGTAAGTCGTCACCGCCATCACCACCATGCCGAGCGCCCAGACGCTGTCGACCGGCGTCACGTCGCGGGTCTTCAGGCAGATCGCCCAGAGGATCAGGAACCCGGCGATCAGGATCGCGGCGTTTGTGAGGAGGAGGGTGGCGATGGTCATGCGGTTTCCTCAAACGACGCCGACATCGGCACCGGGCGGCTCCGCATATAGTGCATCCACATCGGCCACCCGCGTATCGAGCACGGCGCGGCGGTTGATTGTGCCCTTGTCGCTGATCTCATTGGCATCGACGCTCGGCGGCGAGGCCAGGAACCGCACCCGGCGCACGGTCGCCGACCCGCCGCGTTGCCCGGCGTTGAAGGCCCGCAGGCGTTCGGTTACGTCGGCCAGCGTGGCCCCCGCCACCGGCCACGCCAGCAGCGTCAGATAATCGCGGCCGTCGTCGGCGAGCACGACCTCGCTCGCCACGCCGGCCAATGCCTTCAACAGCCCCTCGCGCAGCTGGCCACCGTAAACCCAGCCGCCGTTCGACAGCTTGAACTCCTCCGCGAGCCGCCCGGCGAAAGCGAGGCCCTGGCCGGGGTCGCCGTCGTCGTGGAACACCGCCAGATCGCCGGTGCGGTAAAAACCTTCGGCATCGAACACCGCCGCGGTCTTTTCGGGGTCGTCGAGATAGCCGCGCATGACGTTGGGCCCGCGCAACCGGACCTCGTAGCGCGCGTCATAGGGCACCAGCTTGACCTCGAGCGCCGCTGTCGGCAGGCCGATGCCGACCTTGTTCGTCGGCCAATGGATGACCATGCAGCCGGTGACGGTTTCGGTCATGCCGTAACCCGTCGTCATATGGATGCGGTGCCCGGTCTCGGCGACCGCCATTGCCTGCAGCCGGTCGTGAACATGCTGCGGCAGGCCCGCACCGCCGTAGAGCATAAGTTTGAGTTTACTGAAGAATTTTTGGCGAAGCAGGTCGTCGGTCTCCATCGCTTCGACGAGCATCTGGTAACCCAGCGGCACATTGTTGAAATAGGCGACCGGGATCTCGCGCAGATTGCGGATGGTTTCGGCGAACAGGCCGGGCGCCGGTTTCCCCGCGTCGACATGCAGCGTGCCGCCCTCCAGCAGCGTGGCGCGCAGCACCGACGCGCCCGCCGCATGGTGCCACGGCAGCCAGTCGAGCATCGTGCCGCCCCAGCCCGCCGCCTTGCCGATGGCGATCAGGCCCTGCTTGGTACAGGCGGCGATATTGCGCTGGCTGGTCGGCACGACCTTGGGCAGGCCGGTCGAACCGCTGGTCATCATGTATGACGCGGGGGCATCTGGGTCGACGGCGGCGATGGCCGCGGCGACGGCCGAAGTGGGTACCATGGCGATAAGGTCGGCCCAGGGCGTCGCGCCGGGGATGAGCGCCGGGTCGGGGGCGACGACCGGAATGCCTCCCGCCACCGCGATCACCGATGCCGCCAGCGCCGGGTGCGCGTCGGTATAGATCAGCGCCGGTCCGGTCTTGGCGACGACGTGGCGCAGCCGGGCGCGGCCGCCGCCCGCCATGCCGTACGCCAGCCCGACCGGGCAGTGGATCACCCCGGCGGCGTAGCAGGCAAAGGTCAGCACGGCGGCGGGCAGCGTGTTGCCTGCCATGACGATTACGGCGCGGCCGGGCGGCACATGATCCAGCAGCCACTGGGTTGCCGCGTCGATCTGCTGCTTCAGCGCGGCATAGCTCAGGTGCTGCCATTCGCCGTCTGGCCCTCGAAACGCCAGCGCGCTTTTGTTAGGCTGTCGCGCCGCGCTGGCGGCAAAGGCGCGCGCGAGATTGGGTTCGTAATCGCCGATCGGCACCTTGGTGCGAAGCATGACGGTGCCGTTGTCTCGACGCTCGACGCTTAGGTCGACGGGCATGAATTCCGCCGCGCGGAAGGGGGGGTAGGTCATTGGCACAACCCTAAACCCCGCTCATGCTGAGCTTGTCGAAGCACCTTGGACGTACCGGTCGTCCAGGGTGCTGCGACAAGCTCAGCATGAGCGGGGCTGGTAGCGGCACGAACCGAAACGCTACTGCGCCACAGGGCGGCTGATCAGTTCGGTTACCTGCGCCGTCACGGGCTTGCCGGCCTTTTGGTCCTCGATCACGCTCCGGTCGACATAGTCGCGCCAGCCGCTGATCTTGTCACCGCGAAACTCGATGACGCCGCAATAGGGGGCGATGACGGTCTTGCCGTCGGGCGTGTCATATTCGTCGACGCCTTCGACGAACAGCCGGTCGGCGGTTTCGGCATGGGTGAAGATGCGCCAGCGGACCGCGCCGACACCGGGGGCGAAGCGCGCCAGAAACTGTTTGGCTTCGGCCTTGCCATGCGCCGGCGGGGCGACGGCGGCGGCGTAATGCCAGACGATATCGTCGGTCATCGCATCGAAGACGAACGCCGTGTCCTTGCGCTTCCACGCTTCGATGACGGCGCTAAATTGGTGAAATCTCTTGTCCATTGGAACCTCCCCTGCGGTCGCTCCGGTGCCCAACATCAGGCTTGCCGCCGTTGCCGCCATGATTTGCCGCCGGTCGATCACGCCGCGCCCGCTTCGACGATGAAGCTGACGGTGGTCGTCGTCGAACCGCCGATGTTAAGCGTCTGCACCCGGCGCGCGCCCTCGACCTGATAATCGCCTGCCGTGCCGGTCACCTGCTTATAGGCGTCGAGCGCCATGCGGATGCCGGTCGCGCCGACCGGGTGCCCGGTGCCGATGAGGCCGCCCGAAGGGTTGATCGGCAGCTTGCCGCCGATCTCGATATCGCCCGCCTCGATGGCCTTCCAGCTTTCGCCGGGCGCGGTCAGGCCGAGGTGATCGATCGCCATGTACTCAGTGGCGGTGAAGCAGTCGTGGGTCTCGACCGCGTCGATGGCGGCGATGTCGGTGACTCCGGCGCGGGCGCGGGCGTCGACGATGGCGCGGCGGACCTGGGGGAAGACATACTCCGCGTCGCGGCTGTTGCGGATTTTCTGGGCGTAGCTGATCGGTGCCGACCGATGCCCCCAGCCCGAAATGCGCGGCAGGCTGTCGAGGCTGATCCCGCGCTTTGCCGCATATGCGGCGGCGCGCTTGGGCGATGCGAGGAACACTACCGCCGTGCCGTCGGTGACCTGGCCGCAATCCATCTTGCGGGTGCGGCCCTCGACCACCGGGTTGGCGTCGTCGTTGGCGGTGAAGCTCTCGGGGGTGAATTTCCAGCTGCGGGTCTGCGAATTCGGGTTGCGTTTCGCGTTGCCGAAATTGACCTCGGCGATGCGCATCAGATGGTCGTATTTCAGTCCGTAACGCCGGTCATATTCGTCGGCGAGGTCGGAAAAGGCACGCGGCCACAGGAATTTGGCGTCGGCGAATTCATGGCCGTTCCACGCCGCCGCGCCAAGGTTTTCGGCAGCCTTTTGGCCCGGCACATTGCGCATCTGTTCGATGCCGACGACGCAGGCAAGGTCGTATCGCCCGGCCTCGATCTCGGCGGTGGCGGCGAGGATGGCGACGCTGCCTGACGCACAGGCGGCTTCATGGCGCGCCGTCGGCAGGCCGTCGAAGGCCGGGTCGACCATGCCGAAAAACCCGCCGAGCAGCCCCTGCCCGGCGAACAGATCGCCGGCGAAATTACCGACATGGCCACTATCGATCTCACTGGCATCGAGCCGCGTTGCCGCCAGCCCTTCGTTGACCACCTCGGCAAAGGCATCAGCGATCTCGAACCCGCGCCGGTCCCAGTTCGCACCGAAGTCGCTTTGCCAGCCGCCCAGAATATAGGTCATCGCACCGATCCGTTCCCAAGTGGGTTCGGTTATACAAGTTTGTCGGGTGTCGACAAGCCTGTGGTTGGATCAGCCGCGCGCTGCTTCCGCTTCTGCCAACGTCGCCAGTTGCGTCGCAACCGCTGTCCATCCGTCGGCAAAGCCCATCGCCTCGTGCTGCTCCATGGCCGTCTCGTCCCAATGCCGCGCTCCGGCACGGTAGTGGGTGCCGCCGTCCGTTGCGGTCAGCTGGAAAAAGCCGACCATGAATGCCTTTTGCGGCTGCCAACCCTTGGTGAAGGCGTCGGTGAAAACGAAGCTGCGGCCGGGAATAACATCCAGGAACACCCCGTCCATCGGCATCGCCTCGCCGTTCGGGCCGTGCATAACCATCGCGCTGCGCCCGCCCGGTCGCCAATCCTGTTCGACCACCTCGGTCGTCCACGGCTTTGGGCACCACCATTCCGCCAGCCGTTCGGTCATCACCCGCCAAACGACAGCGGGCGGCGCGGCGATGTGGCGTTCGACGCTGAGTTCATAGAGCGGTGGAATATCGGTCATGCCGTTTCCCCGCGCCGGGCCGCCTCGATGGCCGCGATGTCGATTTTCTTCATCGTCATCATTGCCGCCATGGCGCGATTGGCGGCGGCGCGGTCGGGATCGGCCATGGCCGCCATCAGCGCGCGCGGCACGATCTGCCATGACAGTCCGAAGCGGTCGCGGCACCAGCTGCACATGCTCTCGGCGCCGCCATTACCGACGATGGCGTCCCAGTAGCGGTCAGTTTCCTCCTGGGTGTCGGTGAACACCTGAAACGAGATGGCCTCGGTAAACGGACGCCCGGCACCGCCGTTGAGGCCAAGAAAGCTGTTGCCGAGCACGGTGAATTCAACCGTCAGCACGTCGCCGGCCTTGCCCGCCGGGTAGTCGCCGGGCGCACGCTGCACCGACGTGATGCGCGAATCCGGGAAGGTCGCGGCATAGAAATTCGCGGCCTTCTCGGCATTGCCGTCGAACCAAAGGCAGGTGGTCATCTTCGCCATCGCTATTTCCCCAGCTCGAACACCGGCACGAAGCCGCCAAAGATCATCCGTTTGCCGTCGAACGGGATCGGCCCCGCCATGCGCGGATCGCTGGGGATCTTGGGATGGGCGGCGTCGCGGGTCGCTTTGTCGGGCCATTCGATCCACGAAAAAATGACCGACTCGTCGTCCTCCGCCGCGACGGCGCGGCGGAAATCGGTGACGGACCCGCTCGGCACATCGTCGCCCCAGCATTCGACGACCCGCGTCGCACCGAGTTCGATGAAGATCGCGTCGATGCGGCGGGCATGGTCGAGGAACGCCTCGCGCTGGCCCTCGGCGACCGGGATCACAAAGCCTTCGATATAGCTCATGGTTGTCTCCTCAGGGTTGGATTGGGTGGGCGATCGACCAGACATGGCCGAACGGATCGCCGATCTGGCCGTAGCGATCACCCCAGAACATGTCCTGCACCGGCATCTTCACGGTCGCCCCGGCTTTGACAGCGCGGTCGAACCAGGTGTCGGCGTTGTCGACCTGCAGATGGAGCGTCGTGCCAGCGGGCGGCACGCCGACGACTGCGTCGGGGCCAGCGTATTCGGGAAATTCGTCGTGCATCATCAGCGACGCGCCATTGATATGGATATGCGCATGCAGCAGCCGCTTGCCGTCGTCGGCAGGCATCCGCGACACTTCGGTCGCGCCAAATGCTGATGTGTAGAATACGATGGCTTCGGCAGCGCGGCTGCCATTGATCTGGATGTGCGGTATCAATCCGCTGGTTGGCGGTTGATTGGGTTCTGTGGCCATTGTCGCTCTCCCTCATGCAGGCCGCCCCACGCGGCCATTCAAAATCAGTCGTCGGTGAAATCTGCCATTTGCGCCGCGAGCGCCCGCTGGAACGCCGGGCGCGCCTCGCAGCGCGCGCGATGGGCGGCGAGGGCTGGGAATTCGGCGTTGGCGAAGTCACTGTCGCGGATGACGGTCGACATGATCAGGTCGGCGACGGTGAATTCCGCCTCCAGCCAGTCGCGGCCGGTCAGCCGGTCGGCGACGGGCTTTAAACGCGCGCGCGCCATCTCGACCAATGAAGGTCGCCGCGCCGCAGCCCAGGGCTCATCCTTTTGGAACGAATCGACGTGGCCAAGCTGCGCCGCCCAGGGCTCGACACTGCTGAGTGCGGCGAATACCCAGGCGGTCGCGCGGGCGCGAGCCGCAGGGTCCAGCGGCAGCAGAACCGGGCAGGTCTCGCCGATGTAGAGCACGATCGCGCCGGATTCGAACAGCGTCACCTCGGGCGTGACATAGCTCGGCACCTGGCCGAACGGCTGCTCCTCCAGATAATCGGCGGGCCGTGCGGTGCGCATATCGAGCAGGCGGACCGCATAGTCGATCCCCGCTTCCTCCAATGCCCAGCGGACGCGCAGATCCTTGACATAGCCGCGCGCGCCATCCGGCACCCAGCTAAGCGCGCTGATCCGCACCGGGGCGTCAGGGTTGACGGCCATTACTTCGTTCTCCCGAACAGCAGCGCGATATAGCGCCGCAAATGTGTCACCGCGTCGCGCGCAGGCAAGTCAAGCGCGGCAATCTGGGGGGCTCGACTAAGCTTAACGTCAACGGCTAGGTGGGGCGATGACCACCGAACTCGCCGCCGCGCACGGCACCGCTCTGTCCGCCCCCGACATCACCGTCGATGCCCGCGAGGTGTTCGGCGTCGATGTCGACATGAAGGTGCCGGCCTTCAGCCTCGCCGATGAGCGCGTGCCCGATCTCGATCTGTCGTATGTCTTTGATCCGGATACGACGCTGGCGATTCTTGCGGGCTTCACCTTCAACCGCCGGGTGATGATCCAGGGCTATCACGGCACCGGCAAATCGACCCATATCGAACAGGTCGCAGCGCGGCTGAACTGGCCATGCGTCCGCATCAACCTCGATTCGCACATCAGCCGCATCGATCTGATCGGCAAGGACGCCATCGTGCTGCGCGACGGCCAGCAGGTCACCGAGTTCCGCGAGGGGCTGTTACCCTGGGCACTGCAGACTCCGACGGCGCTGGTGTTCGATGAATATGACGCCGGGCGGCCCGATGTGATGTTCGTCATTCAGCGCGTGCTCGAGGTGGAGGGCAAGCTGACCCTACTCGACCAGAACCGCGTCATCCGGCCCAACCCGTGGTTCCGACTGTTCGCCACGGCGAACACCGTCGGCCTCGGGGATACGACCGGGCTGTACCACGGCACCCAGCAGATCAATCAGGGCCAGATGGACCGCTGGAACGTCGTAACCGTGCTGAACTATCTGCCCGCAGCGACCGAAACCGCCATCGTCGTGGCGAAAGCACCGGGGTTCGATACCGAAACCGGCCGCAAGCAGGTAGCGAACATGGTCAAGGTCGCCGACATGACCCGCGCCGGGTTCATGGGTGGCGACATCTCGACCGTGATGAGCCCGCGCACCGTGCTGACCTGGGCGCAGAACGCGACGATCTTCGGCAATGTCGGCTTCGCGTTCCGGCTGTCGTTCCTCAACAAATGCGACGAGGCGGAACGGGGGATTGTCGCCGAATACTACCAGCGGGTGTTTGGGGAGGAACTGCCGGAGAGTGTGGCGGTGAAGGGCAAGCGGTAGCGCATTGCTTGCAACCAGATCAGATGTGGACTAACTAGACTAACTACTGCTGGAGCCGCCGATGCCCGCCGTCGTCAACGTCCACGAAGCCAAGACGCACTTGTCACGTCTGCTCGACCGCGCCCATGCCGGTGAGGAAATCACCATCGCCAAGGCGGGCAAGCCCTATGCGCGGCTGGTGAAGCTGGACGATGTGCCGAAGGTTAAGCGCGTGCCGGGCGGATGGCCCGAACTCGCGCCGCTCTGCGACGATGCGATGGCGTCGGCGATGACCGAGGCCGATCTCGATGCCTGGGACCGGAAAGTCTTGGGCGGGTAAGCGGTGGCGTTTCTGATCGACACGCACACTGCCATCTGGTGGTGGCTGGACTCACCACGGCTGAGCGCCAAGGCGCGGTCGGCGATCGCGGAGGCTGACCTGCCGGTTTTAGTGAGCGCGGTCAGCGCCATCGAGATCGCCATCAAGTTCCGTATCGGCAAGCTGGCCGAATTCGGCGATCCGATGACGCGGTTTCCGTCGCTGATGGCGGCAAATGGCTTTGATAGCATGCCGATTACTCAGCACCATTCACTGACCGCCGGTCTCCTCCCTGGCGATCACCGCGATCCGTTTGACCGATTGATCGCGGCACAAGCGCTGACTGAGGGCATGACCGTAGTAACTTGCGATGCGGCCTTCGCCGCATTTGGCTGCAAGACCCTGTGGTGAAGTCCTAACGCCGCATCACGAACCGCACCTTGCGGTGGTGAAAGTCCAGCGACAGCCGCCGGAACGACTTCAGCAAATCGGTGCCCAGCAGCAGCGCCGGTTCCTTGTCCAGCCCGAACAATCCGAACGGCGGGTCGTCGGTGAAGGCGACCTGGACGTTCTGCAATAACAGGCCGCCGATCTTGAGTTCGGGGATCACCGCTAAACGGGCGGAAAACTTCTCGCCCGCGACGCTGACCAGCTTGATCGACTGCAACTCGGGCGGGTGGCGACTGCCGGTCAGCCGCGCCAGCATCGCCGAATTGCCGAGCGTCGATTCGGCTCCGGTGTCGATGACGGCATAGACACGCCCGCCGCCGACGCTGACCTGGGTCAGGATCAACTGGCCTTTGCGGCGGCGCGCGGTGACGACAATCTCCCCATCGTAATGGGTATCGGGATGGCGCGAATCCTGAATCGTCACGCGCTTGGCGTCGAAATCGAACATGACGCGCTGTTCGGCGAGCGCATCGATGCCGATCACACCCTGCGCGCCGATAAAACGCTCAGGCAGCGCCGGGGCGGTGATGAACGGGATGTCGCTGCTGCCGATGCTCAGCTTGTCGACGCGAACCAGCGAGACCTGGCTGCTCGCCGCCATGCTGCGCAGCGTCGCCACGCCTTCCGACGGCAGCGTCAGCCGAACTGCAAGCGCGCTGCCGATAACCGTACGGTCGGCACCGCTGTCGACGAGGAACTTGAACGGTCCCGCACCATTGACGCGGACGTCAACAAAAAGCCGGCTGCGGCGCTGTTCTGCAGCCAGACTTTCGCCCGTGACCTCAAGGCTGTCGTCGAGCGTTGCCGGGGGGATGATCGGCGCGGGCGCTGCAGCGGATAGCGCGACAACAGCGAGGCCAAGCAGCAACATGGAGCCTTCTGTGCGACCGCGCGGAGGGCGCGACAAGAGGTTTCCGCTTGCGCCCTTGATCGCCGCAGCACTTGCGGCGACATAGCGAGTTCATGCCCGCCCCCGAAAACCCGCTCGAAGACTTTCGCCAGGCTGTGGCGGCGACGCTGCGCGCCATGGGCCACGCACCCGATGTCGAGCTGGCATACACCGCCGACAAGCCGTCGTGCTTCGGCGATCAGGCGCGGGTGCCGCAACCGGCGCGGGCGCTGCCCGCCGATCAGGTCGCGGAGGTGCGCGGCTGGGCCGATAGTTTTGCGCTGCGCAAGCGCCACCATGACCCCAAGCTGCACGGAACCGGCCAACCCGAGGCGGGGGTGGCGCGCGACATCTGGAATGCCGTCGAACAGGCGCGGATCGAGGCGCTGGGATCAGCCGATATGGCCGGGGTGGCGCAGAACCTCGACCGCATGACCGAGATGCGGGTCCGTGCCGATCCGATCGTGCGGGCGCGAACGGCGGAGGAAGTGCCGCTGGCGACGGCGCTTGGCCTGATGGTGCGCGAGCGGCTGACCGGAACGGCTGTGCCGAAGATCGCCGATAATGCGATGGCGCTGATCCGCGACGATCTGGAGGCGAAAGCAGGCTCGCACCTCGACGATCTTGCCGCCTCGCAGGGTGACCAGGCGGCGTTTGCGCTGGTGATGCGGCGCGTGCTCAGCGACCTGGGTTTGGGAGAAAACCCCGATGCCGATCCCGATGACGCGGCTGACGAGGGCGAGGATGACGCCGAGGACCAACCCGGTGACGACGGCGACGATGCCGAACAGGATGCGGGCGGCGACGAGCAATCGACCGAAACCCGCGCCGAACAGTCCGCCGACGACAGCGACGCCAGCGACAGCCGCGAGGTCGAGATGGACACCGACATGGTGTCCGAATCGGAGATGGGCGACGACGCTCGCGAGGGCGCGACGCCGTGGCGGCCCAACATGCCGCTGTCCGACCTGCCGCCGGACTTCGACTACAAGGCGTTCACCCGGGCGCATGACGAGACCGTCGGCGCCGACGATCTGTGCGATCCGGAGGAGCTGACGCGGCTGCGCGCCTATCTCGATCAGCAGCTGGTGCCGCTGCAGTCGGCGGTGACCAAGCTCGCCAACCGGCTGCAGCGCCGCCTGATGGCGCAGCAGAACCGCAGCTGGGATTTCGATCAGGAGGAGGGGCTGCTCGACGCCGCGCGGCTGGTCCGGATCGTCACCAATCCGTCCTATGCGATGAGCTATAAGGTTGAACGCGATACCGAATTCCGCGATACGGTGGTGACGCTGCTGATCGACAACAGCGGTTCGATGCGCGGGCGGCCGATCTCGATTGCGGCGATCTGCGCCGACATATTGGCGCGCACGCTCGAACGCTGTGCGGTCAAGACCGAGATTCTGGGCTTCACCACGCGGGCGTGGAAGGGCGGGCAGAGCCGCGAGAAGTGGTTGGCGGAGGGGCGTCCGGCGCGCCCCGGTCGGCTGAATGACCTGCGCCACATCGTCTATAAGGCGGCCGATGCGCCGTGGCGGCGGGCGCGCAAGAACCTTGGGCTGATGATGCGCGAGGGGCTGCTCAAGGAGAATATCGACGGCGAGGCGCTGATGTGGGCGCATGACCGTCTGCTCGGGCGCAGCGAGGATCGGCGCATCCTGATGGTGATTTCGGACGGCGCGCCGGTCGACGATTCGACGCTATCGGTCAACAGCGGCAACTATCTCGAGCGGCACCTGCGCCAGGTCATCAAATATATCGAAACCCGCTCGCCGGTCGAATTGACCGCCATCGGTATCGGCCATGACGTGACGCGCTATTATGCCAAGGCCGTGACGATCATGGATGCCGAGCAATTGGGCGGGACGATCATCGACCAGCTGGCAGGATTATTCGAAGCAGGCGCCCCCGCCGTCAAGCGGGGGCGGCGTTAGGGTCAGCCGCGGCGGCTTTCTTCCGAACAGCGGTGCGGGCTACCGCGACCGATGAAGTTACCGGCGACGCCGCCGACCGCAGCCCCCGCAAGCGATTCGCCAAGGTTGCCGCCGAGCGCGGCAGTGCCAAGCCCACCGGCGGCGGCACCGATGGCGATGCCCTGATGGCCCGACCGGCGCTTGTCGGCGCGGCAGGCTTCGTAGTTCTGGTGCGCACTATAGCCGTTGTGATGATAATAATGATGGCGCGCGGCAGCGGGGGTTGCAGCGGCGGCCAGTGCCAAAACAGCGGCAGCAATGTGGATCGTACGCATCTTTTCTCTCCTGTGTTCGTTCGCAGACATAAGGACCACCCCGGTTAAATGTTCCGTGAACGTCATGTTCAACGACCATTCAACGCCGGGATGCGAAATCGGATGCAAGCTGGAACGGACCAGCGAATCGGAGGTTCGAGATGAACAAGCTCATTCTTGCGGTCGCTGCGGCGGCAACCCTGGCCGGACCGGCGCTTGCCGATGGGCATTGGGATCATGGCGGCAATCGCGGCGGTTACAGCAACGGCGGCGGCTATGGTTATCGCGGCGGTGACCATGACGGGTATCGCGGCGGCTATGGCGGCTATCGCGGCGGGTACGACCGTGACCGGCGCGGGTACGGCTATGGCTACGCCCGTCCCTATTATGGCGGCTATTATGGCTATGGCGGGCCGAGTGTCGTGATCAGCGGCGGTTACGCGCCCTATTATGGCGGCGGCTATGGTTATGCGCCCGGCTATTACGGCGGCAATTCGTACGGTTCGGACTATTACGGGTCCGACTATTACGGCGGCAACGGTTACCCGACGGCCTATTATGGCGGTGGCGGCTATGGCGGCGGTTATGACCAGTGCCGGTCGAGCGGCGCGGGAACCGTGCTTGGCGCGATCACCGGCGGCCTGATCGGTAACGGGCTATCGAGTCGGCGCGACGGCGGCCTTGGCACTGTGCTCGGTGCCGGCCTCGGTGCAGTCGCCGGGACGGCGATCGAGCGTGACAGCCGCTGCCGCTAACAGCAGCGCAGCTTAAGGGAGCGCGGTCCGCAAGGGCCGCGCTCTTTTTGTGTCTGGTCACAGCGCCGCCGCTGTCTATCGTCGCGCCATGAACGCTGCCCTGCCTGCCTGCGACCGCACCGCCGCCAGCAGTGGCAAGGGGAGCAGCGCGCCGAACGCCAATATGGTGCTGGCGACGACCATCCTCGCCTCCAGCCTCGCCTTCATCGACGGCTCGGTGGTCAACGTCGGGCTTCCGGCGATCGGCAAGAGCCTGGGTGCGAGCGGCGGCGGGCTGTCATGGGTGCTCAACGGCTATCTGCTGCCGCTGTCGGCGCTGCTGCTGATCGGCGGCGCGGCGGGCGATCTGTATGGGCGGCGCAAGCTGCTGGTCGGCGGCATTGCGTTGTTCGCGTTGGCGTCTTTGCTGTGCGCGCTGGCCCCGACACTCGAATTGCTGGTCGCGGGGCGCGTCGCGCAGGGCGTTGGTGCAGCGATGCTGATGCCCAACAGCCTCGCCATCCTGGGCGCGAGTTTCAGCGGCGAGGCGCGCGGCAAGGCGATCGGCACCTGGGCCGCCGCCGGTGCGGCGGGTGCGGCGATCGGACCGCTGGCGGGCGGCTGGCTGATCGACCAGATCGGCTGGCGCGCGATTTTCCTCGTCAATCTTCCGGTGGCGGCGGCGGCGCTGGTGATGGCGCTGCGCTATGTCCGCGACCAGGTCGACGATCAGCGCCCACCGCTCGATATCGTCGGGGCGGCGCTGGTCACCGCAGCACTCGGCCTGCTGACCTGGGTGCTGACGACGGCGTCGGGCCCGGCGGGAATCGACGCACTGACATGGGGGATGCTGGCGGTTGGTGTGGCCTGCGCTATCGGCTTTGTGCTCGTCGAACGCGCGCGCGGGGCCAAGGCGATGATGCCGCTCGACCTGTTTACCTCGCCGAGTTTTACCGGGCTGACGGTGCTGACGCTGTTGCTGTACGGCGCGCTCGGCGGTTTGCTGGTGCTGATCCCCTATGTGCTGATTCGCGTCCAGGGCTATTCCGCCACGGCAGCGGGCGCAGCGTTGCTGCCGTTGCCGATCATCCTGTCGATCGCGTCGCCGTCGATGGGACGGCTGGCCGGGCGCATTGGTTCGCGGCTGCCACTGAGCGTGGGTCCGGCGGTCGTTGCTATCGGTTGCCTGCTCGCCGCGCGCATCGGCCAGGGCGGTTACTGGACGACGGTGTTCCCGGCGATCACTGTCATCGCTGCGGGCATGGCGGGCGCGGTGGCCCCGCTTACGACGGCGGTGCTCGCCTCGGTCGAACCGCGTCACACCGGCATCGCGTCGGGCTTCAACAGCGCCGTGGCGCGAACCGGCGGCTTGATTGCGACGGCCTTGCTGGCGGCTGTGCTGGCGGCGACGGGCGATGCGCTGATCGCCGATTACTGGCTGGCGTGCGCGATCGGCGCGGGGGTCGCTTTGGCGGCGGGCGCGGCGGCTTTTGCCTGGGTCCGCAAGGGCTGATCCCCGCCCGCAAGGGCGCGTCGAGCGTTGGGAATCGAACCGTTGTCGGCATGTAAACGGGCGATGCCGGTTTTGACGTATACGTATGCAGCCGCTATGCGCGAAACGGGGCGGGAGGATCGCCGGGCCGCAACGTCGGCCCTTTCTATTTGGAAGGATCGGCCGCGTGGCATCGTCAGTAAAATCGACCCGGGGGATTGAAACGCAAGGTTTTACGGCCGGCGGCGAGCAGCATTGGAACCTGGGAACGGCACCGCTTATCGAGATGGCGGTGAAGCGCGGCGAAGGGCTGTTATCGAAGGATGGCGCCTTTGTTGTCGAAACCGGCACCCACACCGGACGCAGTGCGCAAGACAAGTTCATCGTCCGCGACGATGTCACCGATGGCGTCATCTGGTGGGGCAAGACCAACAAGTCGATCACGCCGGAGCAGTTCGCAGCGGTCAAGGCCGATTTCATGGCCGCATTGGCCGCCAAGGACGAGATCTTCGTCCAGGACCTGTTCGGCGGATCGCAGCCCGAACACCGCGTCAACGTCCGCGTCATCACCGAATTTGCCTGGCATTCGCTGTTCATCCGCACCCTGCTGGTGCGCCCCGAAGCGGCGGCGCTGGCGGATTTTGCGCCCGAATATACGATCATCGACCTGCCCAGCTTCCGCGCCGATCCGGCGCGTCATGGCTGCCGGAGCGAGACCATCGTTGCCGTCGATTTCACCAAGAAGCTGATCCTGATCGGCGGTACGCGTTACGCTGGCGAGATGAAGAAGTCGGTGTTTTCCATCCTCAATTACCTGCTGCCGCCGCAGGGCATCATGCCGATGCATTGTTCGGCGAACATTGGGCCCAAGGGCGATACGGCGGTGTTCTTCGGCCTCAGCGGCACCGGCAAGACGACGCTCAGCGCCGACGCCTCGCGCACGCTGATCGGCGATGACGAACATGGCTGGTCGGACACGGCGGTCTTCAACTTCGAAGGCGGTTGCTATGCCAAGGCGATCCGCCTGTCGGCCGAGGCTGAACCGGAAATCTATGCCACCACCAAACGCTTTGGCACGGTGCTGGAAAATGTCGTCATCGACCCGGTGACGCGCGAAATCGACCTTGACGACGCAACGCTCGCCGAAAACAGCCGGGCGTCCTACCCCATCGATTTCATCCCCAACTGCAGCAGCGACAACCTTGGGCCGGTGCCGCACAATGTCATCATGCTGACCGCCGACGCGTTCGGCATCCTGCCGCCGATCGCCAAGCTGACCCCCGAACAGGCGATGTATCATTTCCTGTCGGGCTATACCGCGCGCGTCGCGGGCACCGAGATCGGCGTCACCGAACCCGATGCGACGTTCAGCACCTGTTTCGGCGCGCCGTTCATGCCGCGCCATCCGTCGGTCTATGGCAATCTGTTGAAGGAACGCATCGCCAAGGGCGGCGTCGATGTCTGGCTGGTCAACACCGGCTGGACCGGCGGCATCTATGGCACCGGCTCGCGGATGCCGATCCGGGTGACACGCGCGCTGCTCAACGCAGCACTCGACGGCAGCCTGAAGGGGGCGGAGTTTCGCACCGATCCGAATTTCGGCTTTCAGGTTCCGGTCAGCGTTCCGGGCGTCGAACCGCGCATCCTCAACCCGCGCGAAACCTGGGCCGACAAGGCGGCGTATGACGACAAGGCCAAGGGTCTGGTCGGGATGTTCATCGCCAACTTCGAACAGTTCGCCGATCACGTCGACGCGGGCGTCCGGGAGAGCGCGCCCAAGGCCGCGTGACGTCTTGGATACTGTTGAATTGGCAAATGTTTTTTTGAAGATGCGGCTTATCTTGACTCTATCTTGACACCTGAATCGGGTGTCAGACCGCCTAACCGATCCGCTCGATACGGTCATGCCAGCGGAGAGCGGACACGCCAAATCGCCGCTCGCGGAAATCCGCTGCGGGGATAGAAGATGCGACCGCCGCCCGATCAGGGCATGTGCTTGTAATGGGTTGCGTGCTGGCCGATCCTCTAGCTGCTTCACGACTGAGGGTCGGCGGGCACGCCGATGACGTCGGTGCCCGGACAGTCCGGTGTGTTGGGCCGGGCTGCCACGGACGGCGGTCGCCCCGACGCCGGTCAGTAACACCGGCGGCAGAGGTTTGACGGGCCTGGGGACGTGCACACCCCTTCACCGTCTCAATCGCCGCTGTAACCGTTTTGGTTGTTGATGTCAAGACAATGTGCACATAAGGCAAACGAGTGCGGTCAGACCCGGATCAATCCATCCATCGGTCGCAGCCCCGGCGCGTTCGGAAACACCGCCCCCATCCGGCCCGGATCGATGCCGAACTGCCCGGCGAGCACCCCGGCCATCACCGCGCGCAGATCGGTCGTCGGCTTGAGGTCGCGGTTTTCGTACAGGTCGGATCCGCGCAGGCCGGGCCAATCGGCCACCACACGCCCGCCCCTGACCGCCCCGCCCGCGAGGATCGCCGCACCGCCGGTGCCGTGATCGGTACCGCCGGTGCCGTTGATTGCTGCCGTCCGCCCGAACTCCGTCGCCGCCAGCACCGCGGTCTTCGACCAGTTCGGGCCAAGACCGGTCTTGAGCGCGACCAGCAGCGTATCGAGCTGCTTCAACTGGGTGTTGAGCCGCCCGTTCTGCTGGGCATGGGTGTCCCAGCCCTGAAGTTCGATGACCGCGATGCGCGGGCCATCGGGCTTCGACAGAAAGGTCGCCGCCAGCTTGCCGAGCGATTCAGGGTTGGCGCGCTTGTCGCCGTCGGCCCCGGCCAGCATCTTGGCATCGATCGCCTGCGACCATAATGTGTGCAGCTGCGGGTCGCCAGCGTACATGCCGGCAACACGCGACAGCAGATCGTCGGATGCCGGCGGCAGCGCCGAGGGCGCATAGCTTGTGACCGCAGCCTTGCCGCGCAATGCCATCGGCACCGTCGCGGTAATCGCCACCGCCTCGCGGCTGTTGGGAATCAGCGGCAGCGCGCGGTTGAGCCAGCCGTCGGACAGCGCATAGGCCGCCGTGCCGCCGGTTTCGAGGACGTTCTGGCCGTCGAAGTGCGACCGCTCGCGGTATGGCGACGCGACGGCCTGGATGAACAGCGCCTCGCCACTGGCGTACATCGCCGCCGTACCCGCCAGCGCCGGATGCAGCGCGAACATCGCATCGAGCTTGACCGGCGCCCCACCCGCCGGATCGGCGAGTTCGCCGCGCAGGCCACGGAACGACGCGTCGCCGACCGGCAATACCGTCGACAACCCGTCCATCGCACCGCGCAGGATGACAAAGACAAAGCGCCGGTCACCGGGCGCAGCGGCAAAGGCCAGCCCCGGCATCGACAGCGCGGCACCGGCGAGCGCGGCGCGGGTGATAAGGGTGCGACGGTTGATCATCGGCGGAGGAACTCCGGTGAGACAAAAAGCATGGCCAGCGCATCCTGCGGCGACCCGGCCCGGGAAATTGCGGTGGCGGTGGCGGGCGTCAACACGCCGGGCAACAGCTGCGGTGCCAGGGTTCGCGCGTCGAGCCGGTCGCCGACCTTGGCGGCAATCCGCTGCGCCACCTCGACCCGGCGCAGCAACGCATCGGGGGCCGCCCAGGCGCTGGCAATATCGTCCCAGCCCGCCGGCGATCCCGGTCGCCACACCGGCTGACCAAGCTCCGACAACACGCCGACCAGCTTCTGATCGGGCAGGTCGCGCGCGCCGATGCCGCGCATTACCGACACGGTCCATTCCCACGGCGTCTTGAACTTGGGTTCGGGCGTCGCCCAGGCCTCGGGCGAATCGATGATCGCGGTGTACAGCGCCTTCAGATCGCCGCCGCTTTCGACATGGACCCGCGCCAGCCGCGCCACCACGGCGGGCGGCGGCGTATCGGCGATGAAGTGGCGGGCCAGCTTGGTGGCGATATGGTGCGCGGTCGCCGGATGCACCGACAGGTCGGCCAGGATCGTCCGCCCCTGATCGAACCCGCCGTCACGGTATTTCCGCCCGAGCAGCGTCCGCTGCCCCGGTTCGTGCCACGTCTCCTGAAACACGAAAGCGCCGTCGGGGGCTTCCTTGCCGATGGGCGCACGGACGAACCCGCCGACGCTCCACCCGGTCAGCGCCCGCGCCAGTTCCTGAACGTCGCCCTGCGTGTAACCGCCGTCGACGCCGAGCGTGTGCAGTTCCATGATCTCGCGGGCCAGATTTTCGTTGAGCCCGACCTTCTTGGCTTTCGGGTTGCGGCGCAGTGCAGCACGCTGGCCGATAAAGCTTTCAGGGCCGATCGACTGCGCCTGATCGAGGTACAGCAGCATCGCCGGATGGGTTTCCACCGCCAGCACCAAATCCGAAAACTTGCCGAACAGATGCGGGCGGATGGCTTCGAATTCGAGCGTCCCGCCCAGCCCCAGCGTCTGCAGCTTGTCGGCCGAAATGGCGAAGTGATTGGCCCAGAAATGCGCCAGCCGGTCCGCGAACGGCGCCGGGCTGACCAGCGCAGCCTCGATCCGCGCCGTCGCCTGCACGGCATAGCTGTCGCGGTACATGCGGCGAATGTCCTGCCGCAATTCCTTGGGCAGCCCGGCAAGCTTGGGGTTGTCCTTGTCGGCCGCCTCCATCGCGGCATCGGTCATGCCGGGGGCGGGGGCCGGGCGGACGGGCGGAGGCGGCAGCGGCGCGCCATTCTGCTTCAGCAGTTTTGTCTCGACGAGATAACGCCGGAATTCGGCGGCCATTTCGGGGCTGGCGGGAGTGTTGGCGATGACCGGCGGACGCGGCTCGAACCCCGTCATCTGCGCCTTCAGCCAGCGCCGCGGATCGGCGGGCGGCGCATCGCCGGGTCGCGCACCCAGACCGAAGCGGTTGAGGGCGATGGCGGTAGCCGGGTCGGTTTGTGCAGTCATGATCCCGATACGGCCATAGCACGCCTGAACCCCCGGAGTCCGGTACGATGCGGCTTGCGTCAGCGCAGCGATCCCGCTAACCCGCCGCTCCTACCGGACAAAGGCTGGCCCTTTGGACATGTGGCGTGCGGCCATGGCGGAACTGGTAGACGCGCAACGTTGAGGTCGTTGTGGCCGAAAGGCCGTGGAAGTTCGAGTCTTCTTGGCCGCACCACATAGTCTTCATGTCCCGGAGTTATCCGGGGCCATAAAGACCGTCTCCTGATTTATCGCTGCATTCCCGGGATCGCGGGCTGCGCCGGGAGTCGCCGAGCCTGCGGCGAGCAGAGCCAGACTTAGGACGGCGCGTAAGAAGACCGATTTCATGCTCTGGACCTTGCCGGAAAACTGCGGCTCGCTGGTCTTTGGCATCGCGATCAAGCACGCGGCTGGTCTGCAGTCCAAGCTATTTGAGCTGCGCACTGCCAAGTCTCATTTGTACACGGTCCGCTTGGCTCGGATCCTCGCGCCGCGCACGGCATGGCTTGAGCGGATGCCGCCAGCGTGGGATGACTTCCCCGACTTAACTCGCCGACCTGTTGGAGTGCGGAATGATCCTCGTCATCGGCGCTGTCGTGGCGCGCACCGGCAGCTTTGAAGAACTCTGCCAGCAGGGTCTTGACCATGTTCATCGCTCCCGGTCCGAAGATGGGTGCGTTTCGCACGCGGTTCACATCGACTGCGAGAATTCTAGCCGGCTGGTTTTCGTCGAGCAGTGGCGCGATCGTGCGGCGTTGGACTGCCATCTGACCGAGCCCGGCTCTCTGCTGTTCGTGACGGCGGTTCGCCGCCTTGCCGAGGCTGTCGAGGCGATAAATATCTATGATGCAACGATGTCGGGTTAGCTTCGGGCGAGATACGCTCCCAGTTCGTCGAAGCTTTCGGGCAACCGTTTTGTGAAACTGCTGCGCAATAACGGGCTCAGCAGCCGGCCGAGACGCGTCAGCTCGACGGATACGGTCTGGGTGACACGCGTGGCTCCACCGTCAGCCGCAACATCGAACCGGTGTTGGAAATCACCAAGATCGATGCGCTCGAACATCAAAAGCCGCGACCAGTGAACGAATGATTTCCCCTCGACCACCTCTGCGAACGTCATCGTTGCGCGGCCCGCCCCCCTGAACGTGCCGCGGACAATCGTACCGTTGCGCGGTCGTCCCGGCGGCTCCACGACCAGGATCAGATAGAGGCTGTTCCAGTCAAGCTGAGCCATGGGATCGAACAGCGCTTCGAACACGGCGTCGTGAGCGGCATCGAAGTCTCGCGTTCCGCTGAGCCTCAACGGTGGAGTGCTCACCGGATCAAGCCATCGGCGCGCAGGGCCGCCGTGACCGCTGGCCGCGCTGCAACCCGCGCCTGATAGGCGAGCAGGGCGGACCACCGATCAAGCGGCAGAACCGTGAATTGCGCCCAGTTGAGGACTGTGAAGAGATAGGCGTCGGCGATACTGAAGCGCTCGCCGACAGCCCAGTCGCGATCGGCAAGCTCGCCGGCGATCCACTCGAACGCCCGTTCCAGGCGATCCAGACAATAGCGGCGCAGATCATCCGAGGTGCCGGTAATGAATAACGGCGTGAAATGCTTGTGGAGTTCGCTGCCGGTAAAACTCAGCCATTCCAGCATGCGATAGCGCTGGAGTGTGCCAGCCAGAGGTGCCAGCCCGGCCTCGGGATGCTGGTCGGCGAGATACTGGACGATGACCGCACCTTCGGTCAGGCGGGTGCCGTCGGCGAGTTCGAGTAGCGGCACCTGCCCGCGCGGCGAAATCGCTGAAAGGTCGGTGCGATCTGAAGTCCGCTTGGTCTTGGCGCCGACGCGGACCATTTCGAACGGCAGGTCGAGTTCGCGGAGAACGATGTGCGGCGACAACGATGCCGTCCCGGGAATACCGTACAACTTCACGACGCCGCGTCCGTGTCCGCAGTCGCAACGCCACCGGACACCGGCAGGACCGCGCCGGTCAAATAGCCGCCGGCGCGCGATGCGAGATAGATGACCGTTCCGGCGATTTCCTCGGCGCGTCCGGCACGCCGCAACGGGATCGGCAGATCGGCGCGCGTTTTGTCGCCGGCGAACAGGAACTCGGTCATCTTCGACTTGAACAGCCCGGCGGCGACGGCGTTTACGGTGATCGCCGGCGCCAGGCGAGCGGCGAGATGCCGGGTCAACATGATCAGCGCGGCCTTGCTGGCGCTATAGGGATAGGACTCCCACGCTGGCGGTCGCAGCCCCTCGACCGATGCGATATTGACGATCCGCGCAGGATTGTCCGGAGTGGATGCTGCCGTCAGCAAAGGCAGCAGCTGGCGCGACAATTCGAATGCGGCGGTCACGTTCAGGCTGAAGACTTTTTCGAACGCCGTCCGGTCGAAATCGGCGAATGGCATCGCATGGGTGATGCCGGCGTTGTTGACCAGCAGGTCGAGAACCGGCGCACGCGCCGTCATATGGGCCACCACCGCCGAAACCCCCTCCGGCGTCGACAGATCGGCGCGGACCGCGTGACAGGGACCGAATACGGACAACCGGCCGATGGCTGCATCGATCTCGGGTTGCTTGCGAGCACAGATATGAACGGTCATGCCGGCCCGCAGCAGCCCTTCGGCAATCATCGCGCCGATGCCACGCGAGCCGCCGGTAACCAACGCTGTCCTGCCGCGGACGTCGAACAGGGTGCCGATCTCCATGCGCGGAATGCTAGGACCGCATCGCGGGATCGCAGAGGGCGGTAACCGCCAATCGCCAGCGGACCGGTTCGCTCACCACATAGCGTCCAGCAGCTGCTCGATCTCGTCGGTGCCGGTCGGTTTGCGGGGATTGGTGCGCATCGGCGGATCGGCGAAGGCCTTGGCCGCGATCACCGGAAAATCAGCCCGTTCGATCCCGATGTCCCTGAGACGTGCCGGTAGCCCAAGCCCGGCGACCAGCGCTGCAATAGCGTCCCCGGCGGTCAGGGCGGGCTGTCCTAGCGCCGTGGCGATGGCCTGTTGTCGACCGGCATCGACGCCGGAGTTCCAGCGCAGGACGGGTGCAAGGCTGACACAGGATGTTTCGCCATGACCAACCCCGGCATGTCCGCCGAGCGCATGACCGATGGCGTGGCTGGCGCCGACACCGACGCCGTCATCGGCACCCGTCATCGACAGCCATGCGCCCAGCTGACACGCGCCACGCGCCGCCAGGTCAGACGGGTCAGCCAACACGCGAGGTAACGCTTCGGAGAGCAAAGTCAGCGCTTTAGCCGAGAGCGCATCGCTGTACGGCTGGCCCGCCAACGCACCCAGGCGCTCCGCCGCATGGTCGATCGCTTTTATGCCGCTGGCGAGAAAAACCTTGAGCGGCACGCCGATTGTCAATGCTGGGTCATAGATGATGGTGCGCGGGGTCAACACCGGTGCGCCGAAGCCTTGCTTCACGCGTCGGGCGGGATCGGTTACCCCGCCGAACCAGCTGAGTTCAGCGGCCGACAACGTCGTCGGCAGCGCCATCATCCGCAGTCCCGAGACATCGCCCCAGACGGCTGCATCAACCCGTGCCAACCCGGCGAGCGCGACAAGTTCGGCGTCGGTTGAGACGCCCTGCCGGAGGCCGAGCAGGATGACCTTGGCGGCGTCGACGACCGACCCGCCGCCAAAGGCCAGCAGCAGGTCGGGTCTCACCCTACGCGCCGCCTCGATACCGGCCAGAACACACGGTCGCGGAACATGGCTGATGACGCCTGCGAAAGTTCCAGCGTGGCGGCGACCGAGGCAGTCAAGGAGGGCTGCCATTTCGGGTGTCGTGCTTTGCCGGGCGGTGGTGATTACGAACACGCGCGCTGCGCCGCTCCGCTCCAGTTCAATCGGCAGCACAGCTTCGAACGGCTGGCCATGAATGATGCGCTCGATCGGCAGACGCCGGTGCAGGCCGCCCGTCATCCGGCCAGCGATCGGTCGGCGTCGAGTTGGGGCGGCGCGCCGGGCGTTGCCGCGACGCCTTCCAGCGTGATCGGAAACCGGGCGAGGCCAGAGCGATAAAGCCCGCGCGCGGCGAATTGCGGATGTGCCGCAAGCCCCGAAGGTTCGACGACCAGTACCACCGGCACGTCTCGGGCGCGCAGACGCGCCTCGGCTTCGGTCGCATCGATCCGCGACAGCTCTACCGCCAGTAGCTCGTTGATCGCGCGCGCCTGTGCCACCCGCGCCGCAAACAGCCTGAATTCTGCGGCGGCAAAGCGACCGAGGTCGAATACGCCGCAAAGCCGCTCCCAAAAATGATCTTCAAGTGCGCCGATGCTGATCGTCGCGCCATCGCCACACCGAAAAACCCCATAGGCTGGTTTGCAGAGCGTGTCGGCGCGCTGGTCCGCAAGCGTATCGAGCCCGTCACCTACAAACGGCCCAATCCTGACGTTCATCCAATGGGCGACGCAATCGGCCATCGCGATATCGAGATACTGCCCCCGGCCGGTCGTCGCGCGCTGAAGCAGGGCCGCGAGAATGGCGGACAGGGCATAGGTCGCGGCGCACAGATCGGCGGCAGGCAGGCCGAACGCATGGGCTGGGTCGCCGTCCGCCGTGCCCGACAAGGCGATCGCGCCCGCAGTTGCAAGATAATTGACGTCATGGCCGGGCCGGTTGGCCATCGGTCCGGTCTGGCCATAGCCGGTAATCGACGCATAGATCAGCCGGGGCATCATGGGTGTCAGTGTCGGGTAATCCAGCCCCAGCCGCGCCATGACACCGGGCCGGTAGGCCTCGACCAGAACATCGGCGCGGGCGATCAGGCCCCGGATACGATCGACTTCGGCAGGCTGCTTCAAATCGGCCAGAATGCTGCGCTTGCCGCGGTTGACGGTGGTGAAAACGGCGGGTGCCAGTCTGCGCGTGCCGTCCCCCGATGGCGGCCGCTCGATCTTGACCACTTCGGCGCCGAGTTCGACAAGGCTCTGCGTGAGAAAGGGTCCCGGCAGCAGTTCGCTGAAATCGACCACGGTGATGCCGGCAAGCGGCGGCGCGGTCATCGCTTGACCGGCGCGGCGTTGCGCTCGTCCTGCGCCAATACGAGATCCCAGATCGCCTGCCCGGTCGGGCTGCCGCGCTCTTCCATGATATGTGCGACAAGCCCGGCGGCGCGGCCGATCAGCGCCAGCCCGCGCCCCATCAGCGGGTCCATGCCCATGTCGGCAAGGACCGCGCCATTGGCACCGGCGGCATTCAACGGCAGCAGGCGTCCGGTCACCGACTGGAGCGCGGACGGAATGGCGAGCGCCAATCGCCAGTGCTTGCCGAAGTAGCCGTTTTCCGCCGAAATCCGCTGCAGGGTCGGCACGCGCGGGTCGCCGTCGGTATGGATCGGGTGCCCGATTCCCGAGATGCTGCGCCTGGCTGCGCGTCGTTCGGTCACCAAGGTCATGGCCGCCGCCATCACTGCGGCATCGTCGGCGTCGTCCTGCAGGTCGGCCGCTGCAGCGATCAGCATGTCGGCGACATTCTGGACGGTCCCAAGAAAGTTGTTTCCGGCCCCCAGCAATCCGGCAGCGACTGCGCCCTGCAGCGCCTCGGGCGCGCCGAGCCAGGTCAGCCGCGCGGTGATTGCGCTCGGCGTCAGGCCGTGATCCGCAGCGGTAACCAGAAGCATGTTGATCATCGCCTTCTGGCGCGGCTCGGGCATCGCCCCGAAGGTCACCCACCAGATCATGTCGACGAAATCGAAGGTGCCGATGATCTCGGTCGACAGGTTCTTGCCGCGCACGAAAATGGCGTCGGGCGTCGTGAAACCGATATCTGAACGGATCGGCATCGGCGGGTCCTTCAATCGCGCGCAACAATGACGGCATCGAGCGGATACGCGCCTTGGCCTGCCGCTCCGACCCAGACCGGGTTGAGATCAAGTTCCTCAAGCCGGCTGGCGTTGGCGACGGCAAAATCCGAAACTGCGAGCAGCAACGCCTCCAGCGCTGCAACATCGGCCTTTGGCCGGCCGCGGGCACCCTCAAGCAACGCGAAACAGCGCACTTCGCGGATCATCTTGTAGGCTTCGGATGGCCTCAGCGGCAGCAAGCGGCGCGACACGTCCTTGAAGATTTCGACATAGATGCCGCCAAGCCCGAATGTCATCACCAGACCAAAGACCGGGTCGCGGTGGATACCGATCAGCGTTTCGACGCCGCCCGGCGGTGCCATTCTCTCGATCAATATGCCGTCGATGATGGCATTGGGACGCGCCTTTTCGACGGCGGAACAGATCGCATCCCACGCACGCGCCACGGCAGCCCCGTCCGCCAGCCCAATCACGACGCCGCCGATGTCAGATTTGTGGATGATCTGCACGCTGGCGACTTTGGCGACGACGGGATAGCCGATAGCGTCGGCAATTCGGACAGCGTCGGCGCGGCTGATAGCGACCTTAGCCTCCGGAATCACAATTCCGGACGCGCGCAGCCAGGTCTTTGCGGCGGCTTCGGTCCAGGCACGCGGCGTGCTGTCACCGGCGCTTATCGGCAACGGCAGCCACGCTGGATCGTGGGACCGTCGCCAGTCGCCATGATCGATCCAGCGTCGGACCGTCTTGACGGCCTTTCCCAGGCTGCGCACCGGGGCCATTCCTGCCTCGACCATCGCCGAATAGCCCTCGCCGGTACGGTCGCTGATCCATACCGGCAGGATCGGGACTGGGCTTGCGGCCTGGGCGCGGATCACACTTTCGGCGGCGCGGGTGGTCGCGGCGCCATATTCCATCGGGAACGGGTGCAGCACGATGCCGACGTTCGCATCGGCGCAGACGGCGGCAAGGCTGCGGTCGATGATCGTCATGTCGGCCAGGACTTCGGCGGTAGTATCGACGGGATTGCCAATGGCCGCGAACGTCGGCAGCAATTCGCCGAGCCGCTGCGTTGTCGCCGGGGTGAACTCGGCGAGTGTAAGTCCTGCCGTCCCAATCATGTCCGCTGCAAGCGCGGCCGTGCCGCCCGACGAACAATAGACTACGACCTTCTCTCCTCCCATCGGCACGTGCCGTGCCAGCAGCCAGGCGGTGTCGATCAGCTCGTCGATATCGTCGACCTCGACGACCCCAAGCTGGCGAAAGGCTGCGCTGTTGATCTCGGCCGACCCGGCGATTGCGGCGGTATGGGACAGTGTCGCCTTCACCCCGTAATCGGACTTGCCGACCTTGAGCGCCACGACCGGCTTGCCGCAGGCGGCGGCGTGGCGGACGGCGGCGACGAACTTGGCGCCGTCGCGGATGCCTTCGATCAGTGTGGCGATAACCCTGATGTTTGGATCGCCTGCCATGTGATGGATGAAGTCGCTGACTTCGAGATCGACCTCGTTACCCGCCGAGCACCACAGGCCGACACCGACGCCGCGCTCCATGGCCTGCATAACCGTGCGGCCCAGACCGCCGCCCTGGGTCGCCACGCCGAGCGGGCCGCTGCGCAGATCGAGCTTGAACGCGGGTGAGAAGGTAAAGCCCAACCGGTCGTTGATGTTCGACAGGCCCGGACAGTTGGGGCCGTAGATGCGCAGGCCCGACGCAGTAACGATGTCGCGCATTTCCGCTTCGGCGGCCTTGCCGGCGTCGCCGGTCTCGCCGAAGCCCGAACTGAGGATGATGGCGAACTTCACCCCTCGCGCCGCACAGTCCTTCAAGGTTGCAACGACGCCCCCCGCTGGAATGGCGAGGACCGCAAGGTCCGGCACGCCCGGCAGCGCCAGCACGGATGGCCAGCACGGACACCCGGCGACTTCGGCACGGCCCGGATTGACCGGCCATAGCTGTCCGCGAAAATCCGATTCCTCGACAAGATTGTAAAACGCGCGGCCACCGATGCTGTCGCGCCGATCCGATGCGCCGACCAGCGCCACCGAGGCGGGGCGGACGAGCGGCTCGAGATCGGGAAACACGTAAGTCATGTGATCGGACGCTGCATGACCAGCATGCGGGCGAGGCACTCGACCACGATGTCGCCGCGCTGGTTCACTGCGTCGCGACGAAAGGTCAGAATGCCGCGTCCCGGTTTCGACGTAGGGCGTGCCTCGATCACGGCGATATCGACATGGATCGTGTCACCCAGGAACGTCGGCTTGACGAAGCGCGTATCGATGCCGAGCAGCGCCAGTTGCGACGGCTCGAGCAGTTGGTTGACGATGGTGCGCGTGTTGAGGCCCGCCATGAAGCTGACGACCAGCAGCCCGTGCGCGATGCGCTGGCCGAAGGCCGCTGTGGCGGCGAACTCGGCGTCGACATGGGCGCGGTTGAAATCACCGGTCAGCGCCGCAAAGGCGACGACATCGGCCTCGGTGATCGTTCGCGCCGAGGTGCTATAGGCAAATCCGACCGGCAGATCCTCGAACCACAGGCGGTGTGCGAGCAGCTCGTCGATGGTCATGCGATCGCGCTCAGCCCGAGGAGTTCGCGGCCGATGATCAGCGTCTGGATTTCGGTCGTGCCCTCCGGGATCATGCCGCCGCGGGTGTCGCGGAAAATGCGCTCGATCGGGAAGCCGGTGGCATAGCCTTGGCCGCCATGTACCTGCAGCGCCATGTTGGCGACTTCATGCGCGGCTTCTGTCGCGTACAGCTTGGCGATCGAGCATGCCATGCGCGCCTCGCCGCCAGCCTGGAGAGCACAGGCGGCGCGATAGCAAAGCGCGCGCGCTGCCTCGACGCGGATTTTCATGTCGACGATGTGCTTCTGGATCAGCTGAAAGCTGCCGATCGGTTTGCCGAACTGTTTCCGCGCTCGGGCATAGTCGATGGCGAGATCGAGCGCCGACTGGGCCGCACCGACCGCGCCCATGGCGACATTCAGCCGCCCCGGATCCAGCCCCGCCATGACCAGCCGCAGTGCCGCACCTTCCTCGCCAAGCAGGTTTTCGGCAGGAATGCGCAGATCGCTGAAGCCCAGCTCGGCGGTACCGGTGGAGCGCAGGACGAGCGTATCGATGCGGCGGCGGTCATAGGGCGTGACGGCGTGCTCGACGAGGAACAGCGACAATTTACCGTTGCAGCCGTCGCTGAAGGTTCGCGCCACCACGATGCCGAAATCGGCAAAGGCACCATTGGTGATCCACAGCTTGCGGCCATTGATGACGTAGGTGTCGCCGTCGCGCTCGGCGCGTGTCTGGATGCCTGCGACGTTGGATCCGACATCGGGTTCGGTGATCGCCGAAAAGACCTGCCGGCTGCCCTCGAACAGGGGCTTCAGGAACCGCTCGCGTTGATCCGGCGTGGCGTGGTTGGCCAGCAGCAACATCGGCATGTTGTGGGTGTTGAGCAGGGTGCGCAGCGATGACCAATGGTATCCAGCCTCCTCCATCATCATGGCCCAGGTCGGGTAATCTATGCCGAAGCCGCCCTGGGCTTCGCTCAGCCAGCCACCGAGGTAACCAAATTGCGCCAGCTCGCCGAGCAGTTCGAACGGAAAGGTTTTGGCCTCGTCGTGGCCCGCAACTATCGGCGTCACCCGCTCGCGCATGAAGCGGCGGATATTGTCGCGCAGCAGGATCTGGTCGGGGGTGAAATCGAAGTTCATGATGAATAGCGCCCGCCGGTGACGAAAATCGTCGTGCCGGTGATGTAGCGGGCGGCATCGGAGGCGAGGAACAGCACCGTGTTCGACACGTCGCGCGGCGTCCCCAGGAAGCCGACCGGGTTCTTGGCAACGGCTGCCTCACGAAGTTTCTCAAAATGCGGAAGTCTCTGGATGCCCTCGGTCATGATAAAGCCGGGTGCGACGGCATTGACGGTAATGCCGAACTTAGCCGCTTCGAGCGACAGCGCGCGGGTGAAGCCGATCAACCCAGCCTTGGCGGCGGAATAGTTCGCCTGGCCGGGATTGCCGAAAATCGAGCGCGACGAAATGTTGACGATACGACCGCCTTGTCGCGCCATCATCCCGGGAAGCACAGCCCGCGAGCACAGGAAACTGCCCTTCAGGATGATGTCGACGACCGAATCCCAAGCCCCCAGCGACATCTTGGCGAGGTAGCCGTCCTTCAGGTAACCGGCGTTGTTGACGAGGATATCGATCCGCCCGAACGCGGCTTCGGCAGCCTGGACGAGGTCGGCAACCTGCGCTTCATCGGTGACGTCGCAGGGTACGGCAATGGCATCGTGTCCGCCTGCCCTTAGCGCCGAGGCGGTTGCGTCGGCGGTCGTCGCATCGAGATCGGACACGACGACCCGGCAGCCCTCTTCGGCAAGCGCCAGCACGGTGTCCGCACCGATGCCGCGGCCGGAGCCGGTGACCAGCGCGACCTTTCCGGCAAGTTTCAGATCCACGTCCGTCCCCACGAATGCCGTTGCGCCATCAGCGCGGCTTGGCGCGATTAGACGCGGGGCGGCAGCGACGCGGAAGGACGCGCGCCGTCTCAGTGCTGCGGACTTATTCGCTCAGGCGGGGCTCGCATCCTGGCGCAGCGTCCGGCGCAGTTCCGACGGCGAGCGGCCGAACCAGCCGTTGCAGGCGCGCCGGAAGCAGCGCGCATCCGACATGCCGAGTTCCTCGGCGATATCCTCCACCGATTTGTCGCCGAGCAGCAGCATCTCTGCCGCGTCCCGCCGAAGCTCGTCGCAGAGCTGGCGGAACGACGTCCCCCGGTCGGCCAAACGACGGCGCAAGGTCGGCACGCTCATCCCCAACCGACGGGCCACGGCCGTCTGGTCGCCCCGGCTGCCGAGCACGATCGTCCGCACATTCCGCAACAGGGCGTCGCTTGACGGTTTAACCGGCGACTCGGTCAGTTCGTCGACCATGCGCACATATTCGGCGTAGGAAGCTTCATGCCAGCGCGTGAAGCAGGCAACCCGGAAACCAGCATCGACGTCGTCGGCCGCATAGGTCAGCGCCGCGCCCGTGCCGCCGCGGACAACGGGGACATTCAACACGTCGAGCAATGACGACCGCATCTGGCCGATTGCCGTGCAACCACGGACCTGCAGCGGAACAAGCTTTCGTCCGAGTGCCCAACGCAACGCACAGTGGATGACAACGATGAGCGCCTCGGCATAAATCTCGGCGGCGAGCGTGGTCTCGCGCAGTACCAGGGAAAGCCGCAGCGCGCCGTGCCGGTGGCTGAGCGAGATCATCAGATCCGGCCTGATGATCACCGCACCCGAGGCCAGCCGCGCCAGCCCGTCGGCCAGACTATCGCCCTGGACCATCGACGCCATCAGCAACTCGAAATTGCCTGGCCGCACCGGCGCACCGGCAAGTTGATGTCCCTCGTCGGCAGTCAGCGCGACATTGGCGGTCAGCAGCTTCCAGGCACTGACGAAATCAATCCAGCCGTCGCTGTCGGGCGCGACCCCGACCCGGTCGATGAGGCGGTGCGTGGTTTCGTCGCCGAGCAGGGCGGCAACATAATCAAATCCGACGCCGCGCGCGTTCGCCTGATCATCGATGCACCGCAAAGCCGAAGCCATTGACAGCGTCCCCAAGTCGACCCGGCGCCTCGTTGGGCGCGTCCCGGGACCGAAGGAGAATGACGCAACAGGCGCTGATAAGCAATGTGCGCGCACGGCCTTGTCTAATCGGCACGGATAAAGCGGGCAACTTCGGCTAGGGCGGCCGGCGCTTCGGGCAGTAGATCGAGAAAA
This sequence comes from Sphingomonadales bacterium, assembly GCA_038211945.1. Taxonomy (GTDB): domain Bacteria; phylum Pseudomonadota; class Alphaproteobacteria; order Sphingomonadales; family Sphingomonadaceae; genus Sandarakinorhabdus. Next base: position 3,849 of record JBBQVA010000015.1, on the reverse strand, counting down.
GCGTGCCAGACGTGGGGCATGTCGGGCCAGCTGCTCAGGACCGTGCGGACGTTAGCGGCCATGAGCTGGGTAGCCATGCGATACGAATGCGAAAACAGATACTCGCTGCTGCTGACCTGCAGGAGCGTCGGCGGCATCGCGGCAAGGCTCGCGTCGCTGGCAAGAAGCGGCGATATGGCCGGGTTGTCGAGCGCCGCGTGGTTCTGGGTGTAGAGCTGCATCATCGCTGCCAAACCTGCAGCGTCGGGAACCACTCCTCCCGAAGCCTCTGACGCGACGACCGTACCGTCGAGCGCCGCGCAGATTAAGACCAGACGATCGGGTCTGTCATCTGGCGATACACCGAGACAGACGGCGGCGGCGAGATTGCCGCCCGCAGAATCGCCGCCCAGCGCGGTGGCCCGGGCAGCGGAGGGTCCGCCAGGGCCGTTGGCGCGCGCCCACCGCAATGCGGCGGCACAGTCATCGAGACCCGCCGGAAAGGGGTGTTCGGGCGCCAGACGATAATCCACGAGCAGCACCGCCCATCCGGTCAACTTTGCCAACACCACAGCTATCGGCCGGTGGCTCTCCAGGTCACCCGCAACCCAGCCGCCGCCGTGCAGGTAAACCAGCCGCCGGCTCGTTTCGCAGCCAGCCGCAACGATCCATTCACCCTCGAAACCAGCGTCGGCCACGGGCGTGACCTCGACACCTTCCAGCGGCTGGCGCGGCGTCAGCTCGCCGTAGCGGCGGACGAATGCTCGCATCGTGCCGATCGGATCGCTGTCGTCCGGTCGTGGCGCGCCACTCTCCAGATGGGCTATCGCTGCTGCCAGATCGGGCCGCGACGCGGGGCTGGCTGCGGTCGAACTGGTCATCGACGGTCCTTTTAGAAGTTCACGCTGCCGCCGATGCCGAAATTACGCGGCGGTATCAGGTTGATGATGCGCACCGAGCCGAGCAGCGGCGAAACGATCGCCATGCTACCGATGACGTTCTCTTTTGTAAGGTTGTGCACATAGCCATAGACACGCCATCCACCATGACCGGGTTCGAAGGCCAGCGAAAGATCGAGCTTGCCATAGCCATTCTGCTTGGCGTCCGACGTGTTGAACTCGGTGAAATAATATTTGCTGCGCCAGGAATAGTCGGCGCGCGCGGTAAGTCGGTTGTCACTGGCCATCCGCCACTCATACTCAGCGCCGAGGCTACCCTGAAACGTGGAGGTCAGCGCCAGCTGATTCCCCGAGACATCCACCGCTGCCAGCCCACGCCGCGCGTCGGGCGTGATGAAGGCCCGGTATGAAGCATCGAGATAGCTGACTGTGGCGTTAAACGTCAAACCGGGCGCGGGCTTCAAGATGCCCTCCGCCTCGATGCCGCCGATCTTCGCCTTGGCGGCGTTGGACAAGATTTGAGACAAGGCGCCGATCTGCAGAACCTGCAGATCCTTATAGTCGCTGTAGAACGCTGCGACATTGAGCTGGGCATGCCGGTCGAGGAAATTGGTCTTGACGCCAATCTCGCCATTGGTGACGGATTCGGGCCTGACCGGCGGGGTCAACGCGCCCAGATTGATGGCGCCCGATTTGAAACCGGTAGCCACGCTGGCGTACAGAAGCACATCATTGTTGGCCTGATAATCGAGGCCGACCTTGCCGGTTGCCCTGGACCAGCTCGCCGACGGCGACGCGGTTTGCGGAGCCAGGAAGATGACAAACTCATTTGCCGACTTTTTGTCGCTGGTAATGCGACCGCCAACTGATAGCCGGAGTTTGTCGGTAATGGCAAAATGCGTATCGAGATAGCCGGCGATCGACTTGGTATGGACTTTGCCGCCAGCGCTGAAGTTCACCGGGAAGGGAATGTTCAGCGGCGCACCGGGTACGACAAAGCCGAGCGGAATAGCGTCGAAGACGAATGTCGTGCGATCTTGGGTGAAATCGACATAGGTCACGCCCGCCAGCCAATTAAATCGGTCGGCGGTCGGCGAGGCGATGCGCGCCTCTGCACTATAGTCATCACTCGACGTGACGAGTTCGCTGGTTGACTGGACGGCCTCGGTGCCATCCTGGTCAAAGCCAATATCGTGCTTGCTGTGGCGCCAGCTGCCGAGCAGCGTGAACTGATAGTCACCAAAACTGCGGCGATAATCGGCAACGACGCCATAGACTTCGCGCTTGTTGCCGCCGAACGTGCTTTTGAGCGATCGCTGGTCAAGGCTGGGCCGAACCCCAAAAAGCAATTCCGCCGGCTGCGGAAACGGATCGGCGAGCACTTTTTCGGCCGGGCCATTGTCTTTCTGGTGGTAATAGGAACCGATCAGCCGAAGCGTATCGTCGCCGAATACCGGCGACTGGAGCTGCAGCCGGACAGCCTGCGACTGCAGATCGTCGAACCTGTCGCGTGCGCCGGGCTGCCCGGCGAGTTCGTTCCTGGTGAAGCCAGAAAGCGATTTGATCTCATAGCTCAGTCGAGCCGTCACGCCGCCGAACAGCTTGCCCGAAAGGTACCCTTCACTCTCGGCGCGGCCAAAGTCGCCGAATGTTGCGCTGACATGACCCTTAAATATCTCGGTCGGTGCCGCCGACAGGACGTTGACTGCGCCGCCAGTCGCGTTCCGGCCATAAAGAGCGCCTTGCGGGCCGCGCAGCACTTCGATCCGCTCAAGGTCGAATAGCGCAACGTTGGTGCCTTCCTGATCGGAGACGTATGTGCCGTCCTGATAGAAAGCGACGCCGGGGTCGCCACCGGGGCTGTAAAAGTTGTTGCCGATGCCGCGGATAAAAATCTGCGAGATGCCGAAATTGGCGGAAAAACTGGTGTTCGGCACCAGATTGGCCAATTCGGTAAGCGTATCGTGTCCGCGCGCCGTCAAGGCGGCACCCGTGATCGCCGAGATCGTGTCAGGCGTTTTTTGGAGAACGGATTCGCGTTTTTGAGCGGTGACCACTATCTCCGCGATCGAATTGTCGCTCGCAGCGGCGGCGGCGGCGCCGGGCGCAGCCTGAGCTGTGGCGGCCCCGGCCTGCAACACTGATAGCGAAAGAATGGTCGTGCGCAGCAGCCACGATCGCGCAGCTTTATCGACTCGTGCCATACTCAAGCCTCCCCAAAAAACGTACGTTATTTTGGCCAAGGCTATTCCGACGGCTGTAAACGCCAAGGTCGACGCGGCTCAATCAGGAGCGGACAAATTCGCTCGCCCGAGGATGCGCGCACCCAACGCCGCAGATAAGCTCATGTTCGAGCCGAGTGAAGCTGAGCCTAATGTCGATAGTCAAGCGCCGCCGCAAACTGCCCAGCATGTCGGGGCCGTAGGCTGGGCCAATAGCTCAGCTGCTTTACCGCAAGCGGTTTAGCCAGCTTTTCGACAACCGCGATGGTTGGGTTGCGGGCACCGCGTTCGACGTCACCGACATAGGTGCGGTGAATGCTGGCGTCATGGGCATAGCTTCCGCGAAACGGTTCACATCGCCGCCGCCAGATACCGGGTTAAGCTTGTCCGACCTGCCTGCCAACTGGTAGCTTAGTCGATTGAGTTGTCTGCCGAAATCATGGCCGGTAAACTGCCCCCACCTCGGTTTGCGGCACCTAAAATCCCCACCCAAATAGTGCCAGGGCCGCCGTCTAAACGGCGATGACGGAATTCCGGTGAGCCTGCGGATCGTCGGCAGACAGTTCTGGTCGAAACATCCCTAGCCTGAACTCTGCGTGCATCGGCCAGTTGACCTGACCCCCGGCTTTCATCCAGCGGCAACCAGAGACCGACCGATGTTGTCGCCGTCCTCGGCGACGGTTGCAACCGGCCGCGAAGCGGCCAGTCGAAGTCCGACCGCGTACGCGGCCGGTGTGGCGTAGCCGAGC
>JBBQVA010000014.1:0-64298 GCA_038211945.1 Sphingomonadales bacterium | reverse complement strand
CAACACGCTGATCATCCTGACCTCGAACCTCGGCTCGCAATACATCGCGGCCCTACGCGACGATCAGCCGGTCGCCGATGCCGAGGCGCAGGTGATGGAGGTGGTGCGCGGGCACTTCCGCCCCGAATTCCTCAACCGGCTTGACGAGATCGTGCTGTTCCAGCGGCTCGGTGAGGCGGCCATGGCCCCGATTGTCGATCTGCAGGTGGCGCGGGTGCAAGGGCTGTTGAAGGATCGCAAGGTAACGCTCGACCTGACCGATGCTGCGCGGCGCTGGCTGGCGCGAGTCGGTTATGATCCGGTCTATGGCGCGCGACCGCTCAAGCGTACGGTGCAGAAGCATCTGCAGGACCCGCTCGCCGACATGGTGCTGCGCGGCGAGGTCCCCGACGGATCGACGGTGCATGTCGATGAGGGGGATGGGAAGCTGGCGTTGAGTGTATGACGCCTCGATCCTCATGAGGGAGAGGGAGTTGCCGTTGCCTCGCGGCGCGGGCACATAGTTCAAGTGACTGTGCCCGCTTCTGCCATAGCCCGCGACGCCGCATGGCTGCCGCACCGCTACGATCCGCAGCACGATGCCTTTCACTTCCGCCACGTGCCCCGCGAAATGCAGCGCGCGGCGACGTTTCTGACCGATGAGTATCTGCCTACCACCGAACCGGTCATCATCGTTCGCCGCGATGCGGTGGCCGCCGCTGCCCCGCCCGGCCCGGTGCATTTCATCTTCCATTCGGCGTTCTGCCTGTCGACTGTGCTGGCGCGGGCGTTCGATATTCCCGGTGTAGCGATGGGGCTGAAAGAGCCGGTGCTGCTCAACGACCTGGCGGGCTGGCGGCAGCGGGGCGGCAAGGGTCGCGACATTGCCGAGGTGCTCGACAACGGCATGGCGCTCCTGGCACGGCCGTTTGCACCGGGAGAGGCGACAGTCATCAAGCCATCGAATGTCACCGCCAGTTTCTATGTGGCAATGCTGGCAATGCGGCCCGAGGCGAAGGCGCTGCTGCTCCACGCGCCGCTGGAGACTTATCTGAAGTCGGTGGCGAAGAAAGGCATGGACGGGCGGCTATGGGCGCGGGACTTGTTGGTAAAGCTGCTCCGCGACGGGCTGGTCGATCTCGGATTCGAGGCCGAGGATTACGTCGGCCTGACGGACTTGCAAGCGGCGGCGGTGGGGTGGCTGGCGCAGCACAAGCTGTTCGCGGCGCTGGCCGCGCGGTTCCCGGGGCGGGTGCGGACGCTGGATTCAGAAACGCTGCTGGCCCGACCGGTGGAGACGATGGCGGCGCTTGGCGCGCTGTTCGGGCTGAAATTCGACGCCGCTGCCGTCGCGGCAGGGCCGGCCTTCACCAGCCATTCAAAGACTGGTGGGGCGTTCGGTGCGGCGGCGCGGGCTGCGGAATATGATGCGGCAGCAGCAATATACGGCGACGAGATTTACAAGGTGAGTGTCTGGGCTGCGGCGGTCGCGGTGAATGCCGGAGTGGCGATGGAGCTGCCCGATCCGCTACTGACGCCGGGGCGGCGGTGGTAACTCCGGTTCTGACGTCTGCCGACATTGCCGTGCTGCAACGTGCGCTTGCGCTGGCGGTGACCGATGGAATGGCAGCCGAACGCACTCTGCTTGGTTTGCCCGGGGCGGCGCGTGGCCATCCCGATACGTTGTTTGTGCTGTCGCGGGCGTTGCGGTCGCAGGGTCGTCTGCTGGATGCGCGCACCGCGCTCGAGAGAGCGATTGAGGTGGCACCGCGCAACGCGCGGTTGTGGAACAGCCTTGGCAACCTGCTCGACGATATGGGCGATTGCGGTGCGGCGATTGCGGCGTTGCAGCAGGCTGTCGCCGTGAATCCGGCCGACAGCGAGGCCTGGACCAATCTGGCGATCGTGGCGACGGGAGCCGGACAGTTTGACACCGCCGAAGCGGCCGTCAGGCGGGCCGTGACGCTCGATCCGGCGGGCGGGGCGGCGCTGGCGGCGAGGGGCGCGTTGGAGCAGGCGATGGGTCGGCCCGAAGCGGCGGTCGTGGCGCTACGCCGGGCGCTCGACGCCGATCCTGACAACCGGGCGGCGCGGCACAATCTGGCGGCAGCGCTGCGGTCGCTCGACGAGAGACATGGCGCGCTGGACCAGCTTGATCGAGCATTGGCGGGCGGCGCAGTTGCTCCAGCGACGGCGACGATGCGGGCGCACGTGCTCGCCGAGCTGGGGCGCTTCGACGAGGCCGTCGACCAGTATCGCGCCGTTTTGCGCGTTGCGCCCGGGCATCTCGATGCGCATGAGACGCTGGCGCGGCTATTGCCGCAGATTGGACGCCCGGCCGAGGCGCTGGACGCCTATCGCGGCGCGCTGGCGGTGGCTCCGTCGCCCGATTTGTTGCGGTCCGCGATCGCTGCGGCCCGCGATCTTGGCGACAGCGCGGCCATGCTGGGCTGGATCGGCGTTGCGGAGACAGCGCTGGGCCGCTCCCCCGAATTGGCGCTGGCGCGGGTCAGTGCGCTGACGCTTGCAGGGGACCGGGCGGCAGCGGTCGCGGCGGCGTTGGCGCTCGAGGCCGAAGCGCCCGGGCTGCCGGGGCTGCAGGTTCATCTCGCGCATCTGTTTCTCGGCGGTGTTGATCCGGCCCGTGCGGAGGGTCATGCGTTGGCAGCGTCGAGAGCGGCGCCGCTCGATCAATCGGCATGGGCGCTGCTGACCCTGATTTGGCGGTTGACCGGCGACCGGCGCGAGGCGTGGCTCGCCGATTATGAGCGGCTGGTGATGACGGCGGAACTCCCGGTGCCGGACGGTTGGGCTGATGGGGAAGCGTTCCTCGGCGATCTTGCGGCGGCGCTGGCAAAACTGCATCTGACCAGTGCGGCCCCCGCCGAACAGTCGTTGCGCGGCGGCAGTCAGACGCGTGGCAATCTGTTCGATCGACGCGATCCGGTTATTCGGGCGTTTGCCGGGGCGGTTCAGGCCACCGGCGAGCGGTTGCTGGCGGCGCTGCCGGATGACCCGTCGCATCCATTCCTGCGGTACAACACGGGACGCTTGGCTTTCGCCGGGTCATGGTCGGTGCGGCTGCGGGCGCAGGGCTTTCACGTCAGCCATATTCACGCAGCGGGCTGGTTGAGTTCAGCGTTTTATGTCGCGGTGCCGCCGGAGGTTTCGGCAGATGATGGCCTCGCGGGCAAACTGTTGTTCGGCGTGCCCGACGCGGCGCTGGGACTTGACCTGTCGCCGCGCCGGGTCGTCGCGCCGGTGCCGGGGCGGCTGGTGCTGTTTCCGTCGTACTTCTGGCACGGCACTGCGCCGTTCGACAGTGCTGCGCCGCGGCTGACAGCGGCGTTCGACGCGGTGCCTGGGTAGCGCGCCAAGAAAAAGGGCGGACCCGAAGGCCCGCCCTTTCCGTTTGCGGCTGAACCCGAAGGATCAGAACTTCAGGCGGGCGCCGATGCCATAACGGCGACCCAGTGCGTCGTAGGACGACGGATAGGTATTGCCGCTGTTCGGAGCCGATGGGCCAACGCCCGTGCCGGTCAGCGGAGGCTGACGGTTGAACAGGTTCTGGACCGTGAAGGTAAATTCAAGGTTCGTATTCACCGTCACGCGACCGGTGAAGTCGAAATAATCATATGCCTTGATCTTACCGAAATCGACCGTGCCGAAGTTGTTACCGGTCAGAGGATCGACGACTGGCCCCGAAAAGACCGGGCCATTGCCGTTGATGCGATCATCCGGCTCCTGCTGGGCGGGGGCAAGATGGCGCCACAGCACCGACAGGTCGAAATCGGCAAAGCTCAAGGTCGTGCGCTGGCTCCACGAGTATTTCGGCTGGATCTGACCGATCGAGATACCGCAGTTGCTGCTGTAATAGCTTGTGCACTCACGATCGAGCGACGCCGGATCGAACTGGTTCGATTTGAACTTCGAACGGAAGGTGTAGTTGCCGTTGAAGCTCAGCGCGAGCTTGGCGAAACCGATGTCACGGCGATAATTCAGGATGACATCGATACCGTCAGTGAGCAGCTGACCCTGGTTGGTCAGCGACCCGAACAGACCCGCAGTCGTGGCCGGATCACCGTCAAGAGCGCCGGTGGTCGGGTTACGGCGGATCTGCGTGCAGGCGACGGAAGCCGCTGCAGCAGCCGACGGCGTGAACACGCCACCGGTCGGAGCACCGAAGCACGCGGCGACGAGATCGCCAACCGTTGGGACCGTGATCGCGTCCTTTACCTTGATGTGGTAATAATCGACCGAGGCTGAGAAGCCCGAGAAGAAGCTCGGCTGAATGACAGTACCGATGGTGTAGCTGTCCGATTTCTCAGGTTTGACATTGATGTTACCGCCGGTCGCGATATTGCCCTGGCCCGCCGTCGGGTTGTTGATGCTGCCGATTGTCCCCGCCGGTGCGCCCTGCGCAAGGCAGACCGCACGCAGATTGACGTTGGTGTTTGGAGCGGCACCAGCGCAAGGATCAAGCGAGATGCTGGTCAGCCCAACCGAAACCGGCGTGAACAGTTCGCTGATGTTCGGTGCGCGCACCGAGTGCGAATAGCCGCCGCGCAGCTTGAAGCCATGAACCGGCTCCCAGATTGCTTCACCCTTGTACGTCGTCGTCTTGTACTTCGGGCTCGTCGGCGTGTTGACCTTGTAGCTTGAGTAACGGATGCCGCCCGAAACCTGCAGGGTTTCGAAGAAGGGCTTGTCCTGGACCAGCGGCGCGATCAATTCGCCAAAGGCTTCATAGACGTCATAGCCGCCGCTGAAACGTGTCACGGCACCACCGGCACCGCCGAGTTCGCCGGGCGTGTTGGAGGCGACATCGGCATCCTGCGACGCAGTGTAACGGCGATATTCACCGCCGACAGCGAAGCTGATCGGATCCTTGGCCGACGGCAGCGTAGTACCGAAGTCACCCGAGATCGCGCCGTGGAATTGCGCCAGCGACGTCTTGACGATCGTCGTTGCCGGGGCAACGATGAAGCCAATCTGGTTCGGCAAAATCGAGCCGTTTACGCCGAAGATGTTGACCGGAACGCAACCGATAACCGGCTGACCTGCGGCGTCAGGCAGGCAGGTCGCGGTGTTGGTGGCAAAGACAGCCTGACGCAGCTTTGAGGTCAGAACATAGTTGCTCTGCGTCTGGCGATTTTCGCTCTCGCCATAAGCGCCGAACAAATCGTAGCGCAGCGTGTCGGTGATCTGGCCGCGTACGCCTGCCTTATAGTCGAAGATCTGCGTGACGAAGTCGCTGATACGCGGCCCGCCTTCGACAAGACGACGGTTGAGCGTCGGCGTAACCGTACGGAAGTTGGGGTCCTTCGGGTTGGTCGCCACAGCAGCAGCGGCGCATTCAGCAGGCGTGAAGCGCGGGGTGTAGGCGATCTGGCCAGCGACACCATTCGCGCCGACGACGGTCGGAGCGACGTTGAAAGCGCAGAACTGGTTGCGCAGGGCTGCTGGCAGGTACGGGTTGCTGAGCGGAATGACGACGGTTGCACCGAAGTCACCCGACGGCGCGATGATCGTTTCGACGGTATTCTTCGAAAACAAAGCGCGCGTGTAGAATTCGAGGTTGTCGTTCACCTCATATTTGGCGTTGGCATAGATGTTGTAGCGCGTGAACGGCGTCTGGAAGACGTTGTACGGCGCAAAGTTGAAACGGAAGAAGGTGCCGACGCCCTGACCCGCAGCATTGACCTGGCGCACGCCGCCGTTTGCCACGCCGCCCGGATTGGCGGTCAAATTGCCGGTGATCGGATCCTGAACGAATGGAGCGATCGTGTTGGGCACACCAGCGGTCAGCGGGCGGGTGCCAGAGAAGCGCGACGGCACCGAAGTACCCGAACCGCCGGCACCGCCAGTGAACGAACTGAACTGGCTGTTGCTGAAATCACGGTCGCCCTGATAGACCGGGTCCGAATTCTGGTAGCCGATCGACAGCACCGCGTTGCCCTTGCCGTCGGCAAAGTTGCCGCCGATGGTGAGGTCGGTACGCAGGAAGTTGCCGTCGCCCTTTTCGGTCAGCTGGTCGCCGACGTTGAGTTCGATGCCCGAGAAATTCTGCTTGGTGACGAAGTTGACGACACCCGAGATGGCATCGGCACCATAAGTCGTCGAGGCACCACCGGTCAGCACTTCGACGCGGTCGATGAGTGCCAGCGGGATGTTGTTCAAGTCGACGCGGCCGACGAGGCCCGACGGTGCGATGCGCCCGCCATCAAGGAGAACGATGTTGCGCTGCGAGCCCAGGCCACGAAGATCGACGTAGGAAGCGCCGCCGTTGCCGTTGTTGACGGCCGAACCAATGCTCGGAACCGCGCCCGGCAGGTCGCGCAGCAGTTCTTCGGCAACGTTGGTCTGGCGGAGGTTGATTTCCTCCGACGTCGTTACGTTGACCGGCGCAGCGCGCGTCAGGTTCGGGTTGGAAATCAGCGAGCCGGTGACGACAATCGTACCGGTGTCTTCGTCAGCGGCGGCAGCAGCAGCCGTCTTGGTCCCTGCTTTCGTCTGGGCGAAAGAAGGGGCAGCGAGCAGCGTCGCGGCAATGGCGAAGGTCGCAGCACCGCCGAAAAGGCGTGCGCGCGACGGCGAATTGCTGTGGTTGATCAAGTGACTATCCCCTTTGTAGGACGTGATTGGCTCGGTCCGTCCAGGGAAGCCGGTCGACCCACATTGTCCCTGCCTTTACGGCCAATGAACAATGCAGTCGAAGACCCCTCTCCGGACTTGTCGCCACCATCGCCGTTCGGGCGGCCCTGTGTAAAGGGGATGACCATGTTGCGGCGCGGGTTTGACCGCCCTGTGTCAATCCGGCAACAGTTTTGCGGCAGGGCCGAAACGATCAGCCGTCGTTGAAGGATGCACTATCGGCAGCCGCGATCAATCGCCGGGTGAGGTCGCGTTCCCGCTCGCTGAGCGCCGGGTTCCAGGTATCGAGAATGAGCACGACGCGGGGTGCGTCGCTGTCGTTCCAGGCTTCGTGCTCGATCGTGTCGTCAAAGGCAAAGGCCTCGCCCTCGCGCCACTCGCGCGTCGCGCCGCCGACACGGAAGCCGCAACCCGGCGGGACGATCAACCCCAAATGGACGATGGTCCGCAAGTTGGTCGAACCCCAGTGCGCCGGGATGCGAGCGCGCGGAGCGAGGACCGAGAAGAACACCGACGGGCCTCGGCCGGGCAGATCGAGCAGCGGCAGGCGGCCAAGCAAGGCGGTCGTTTGCGGGCAGCGGTCGCAGACTTCGGGGCGCGAAACGCCGTCACGGATCAGAAAGCGCGCGCCCCAGTCGGTCGAATGGTTGAGCGCCGCCCATTGGTTGACCGGTTCACCTGGCTGATAGGCGACGTACGGCTCAAGCGTTTCGGGAGCCTGGGCGAACAGCGCCAGATATTCGGCGCGGATAACGTCGGTCGCGGCTTCCAGTTCGGCGAACCAGGGGAAGGGATCGCGGTCGAAGAATTCGATGGCCGGGAGTTCGGGATAGTCGATCCCGGCAGGCTGCGAGCGGTGGACACGGTTGCGCCCGGTCATCGTGTCGACGAGTCTTTGGAAGCGACGCGGCAGCAGGCCATCGTCGGCGAACACCGGCGTGAGCGTGTCAGCAAACGTCGCGCCGTGATCGGCAAGTGCAGCGCCGGCATGCTCGACAAGTTTGGCCAGGCCAGGCGGCAATTGTGTCCCGGTCGGCAATTGGGCCAGCGCGAGGCTGTAATCGCCGACGGCCTCGGCCCGCTCCCCAAGTCGTTCCAACAGGTGGCCGCGCAAAAGCCTAGCGGGAATGAACGCGGGGTCGGCGGCAAGCGCGCCGGTCAGCGCCTTGCGTTCGCCCATATCATCGCCGCGCATCCGCACAACATTGGCGAGGTTAAGCCAAAGTTCGGGAGCGGAGGGGTCGGCAGCGGCGGCCCGCGCGATAAGGTCTTCGGCGCGATCGAGATCGCCACGACCCTGAGCGGCAAGACCCAGCGCGTTCAGGGCTCGCGGATTGGCCGCGTCAAGCTCGAGCACGCGCTCCATGCCAGCAATCGCCGCCGCCATGTCACCGCGCGCACGGGCGGCGTCGACCGCAGCAAATACGCGCGCGATTTCGACGCTTTGCGGATGCGATGCGGCGACCGGATCTGGCATAGTCTTCCCCCAAGCCAGTGGTGCCCCGATGCTGGATGAGGCGCAAGCCACTTCGCTCGGCATGGCGGTTGGCCCCGCGCATCGGGGCTGCTAGCATCACTGCGACTTTGGGGAGTTTTGCGATGCGCGTATTTGTCGGCTCGGTTGCCATAGCGACGCTGTTAGGAACCGCGGCCTTTGCCGCCAGGACCGGGCCGGACAAACCGGCCGCCGTCATTCAGAAAATCGAGGATTGCCGGGGTATCGCCACCGATACGGCACGGCTGGTCTGTTATGACGATGCCGCCAAGGGCCTCGCCGAAGCGACGGCCAGAAAAGACATCGTCGTCCTGGACCGCGAGGCGGTTAAAGAAACGCGCAAGGGGCTGTTCGGCTTTTCGCTGCCGCACCTGCCGTTTTTCGGCGGCGGCACCGACAAGCACGGCAACGACAAGGAGCAGGTTAACGAGGTCGACCTGGTGATCAAAACCGTCCACGCGATCGGCGACAAATTCCGAATCGTCATGGACGATGATTCGACATGGGAAACCGTGGAGCCGATGCCCTTCAAGGATCCCAAGCCCGGCCAGAAAATCCACATCGAACGCGGCGCGCTGGGCAACTATTTCCTGAAGCCCGAGGGCGGCCGCGCGGTCAGGGGACGACGGGTGGGGTGAGGCCAGGCGTCCGATCAGTCGATATAATAGCCGACGACCTTCCAGACGCCCCCTTCCCGCGACAGGGCAAGCGTTTCGATCGATCTGGGCGCGTTGGCGAAACGGGTCTGGAAGCGGACGACCAGATTGCCGCTCGGCGGTGTCGGAACCGCCCGCTCGTCGAGCAGGTCGCGTTGCTGGGTGGCCCCGAGCGGCACGCGGGCGGTTGCTGACGCCGATTGCCAGAGTGCGACGGTGTTCAGCGAGCGAAACGAGTCGCCGGTCGCTGCCCAGCTTTCGCTCCACTTCTGCGCGTCGACCAGCAAAAGCCATTGCCGCGCTGCGCGGGCAGCGTCCGATTCGACTGCTACGGCACTTCGGGCAACGGCTGCCTGCGGCACGGCTGCGGTTGGCGTCGTGTCGGATGCGGCCGTCCAGGCCAGAAGAGCAGCGGCGATGATCAACATGGTCAGTCCTCCCGCGATCCAGCTGGTCCGCCCCAATGGCAGAAATCCGCTGATCGAAGGCGCTGATGACTGCCCGACAGGCGCCGCGGACGCCTCCCCCAATTGCTCGTCCCGGAAGAAATAGGGGGGTGTAGCTTCCGCATCGTGGAGGACACGCGCGGCCGCACGGCTGCTCGATACCGACAGTTTGCGCCGCGCCTCGCGCAGTCTTTCGTTGATGGTGTGCACTGAAAGACCAAGCTGGCGCGCCATCGACTTGGCGTCGTGGCCAGTGAGCAGCAGCCGCAGCGTCTGCTTTTCCCTTTCGGTCAGCGCGTCGATCAGTTGCGACATTCGTCCCTGCATTGGCGGCTTCGCGCTCTCGTTCTAGGATCGTGCCGAGTGGCGGGCCACCCCAAAAAACTCGTATCAGGGCAGCGCCCAAGCCCAGACTGGCTTTTCGGTCATAGCGAAAGTGGGGATTGGACGATCAGCGCTTGCCGTCGGGCACGGTCGCGTCCCGCTCGGGCATCGGCGGCACCAACAGCTGCGGATCGACGCGGACGTCGGTCCAGGTCATCGCCCAGTGGAGGTGCGGTGCGGTCGAACGGCCCGTCGTGCCGACCGCGCCCAGCGCGTCGCCGCGTTTGACCACCTGCCCTACCGTCACGTCGATCCGCGATAGATGCAGGAACGCCGACACCAGCCCATGACCGTGGTCGAGCATGATGAGGTTGCCCTCCAGGCTGAACGGTCCTTCGGCCATGCGGACGACGCCGCCCGCCGGGGCGAGCACCGGGGTTCCAGCCGGTACTGCAATGTCGACGCCATAGTGCGGGCTGGCGGGAACGCCGCCCAATATGCGCTGCGAGCCATAGACACCGCTGATCCGCCCGGTCGCGGGCCATGCGAACGCCTGCGTCCAGCCGAGACCGGGGAGTTCGCCATGCCGCGCGGCGGTGATCCTGGCGGTTTCGGCCGCCCGGCGGGCTTCGGCAGCGGGCTCGGCCTTGCCGCTGCCGACACTGAGCGACGGGATCGATTCGACCTGCCATTCGCGTGCCTTGACTTCGAGCGGTTCGGTCGAGGTCGCGCCCCCATCGCCGATAAACGTCATCACCCCGCGCGGCGGCGCATCGCGGGCAAAGCCGATGACGAACCGCCCGTCGCCGTTAAGGCTGACCGGTTTACCATCGAGCCGCAGCAGCCGCGTCCCGGGCGGCGCGACACCGAACACCAGTCCGCCCTGAACATTATGCCCCTCGGTACGCAGTTGATGGATGTCCGGCGGCGGCGGCGGTGCGGCGTGGCAGGCCGCTGCCAGCAGCAACGCGGCAAGAGCGTGGACGCGGATCAAATCTGTCCAGCCGCTTTCATGTCATGGTAGCGCGCCGTCGCAACTTCGGCGTTGAGGTACGCCTCTTGCACTTCTGAACTCCAATAGCGCAGGTTCGGAAGCGGAATGCGCTTGCCGGTCACCGCGCAATTGACGAATTCACCCGGCGTCAGCACGTGGAATGATCCGGACAGATAGCGCAGGCGGGCCGGGCGGCCGAGTTGATCGAGCATCAGAATAAACTCCCCTGGGCCTTGACCCCGGTTGTGACAGCGACATCGCCGTCGAAAAGGCGGATGGTCAGGCGTGGTTCCTGCCGAGCGGCTTCCGCGCGCGCCACCAGTGTCTCACCCGGGGCCAATATGATGGCATAACCGCGTTTTAGCACTTGTTGCGGCCCCAGCGAACCCAACAGCCGCGATGCCGCATCGAGGCGCTGCGCATGGCCGGCGGTGATCGTGCGCCCGGCGCGGTCGAGGTTGGTGCCCACCGTCGCCAGTGCCCGCGCCGAAAGGTCACGCCGCCCGCGCACCAGCGCCGGACGCAGAGCCGCCCCGGCCTGCGCCAGTCGTCCCTGCCAGCGGTTGGCGGCGGCGGTCAGCGCGCGCGGTAGTCGTCCGCTGAAATCGTCCAAGCGCTGCGACGGCCCCTCGATCAGCCGCACCGGCTGCGGCAGGCGGCGGCAGAGCGCATCCGCGCGTTCCCGCCGTTGCGCTACACCGCGCGCCGCTGCGCGTTCGAGCCGCAGCGCCTGAGATCCCAACACCAGCCGCAGGTCGGCTAGCACTGGAACCGCGCGTTCGGCGGCGGCGGTCGGTGTCGGTGCGCGCCAGTCGGCTGCGAAATCAACGAGCGTCGTGTCGGTTTCGTGCCCGACGGCGCTGATCACCGGGATTGTGGATTCGGCGACAGCGCGAACGACGCTTTCCTCGTTGAATGCCGCCAAATCCTCGATCGAGCCGCCGCCGCGCGCGACGATCAGCAGATCGGGACGTGGGACTTTGCCTCCCGCCGCAATCGCATTGAAACCCCGGATTGCCGCGCTGACCTGCGCCGCCGAAGCCTCGCCCTGCACGGCGACGGGCCAGACCAGCACGTGACGCGGGAAGCGGTCGGCGAGCCGGTGCAGGATGTCGCGGATCACTGCCCCTGTCGGCGACGTCACCACGCCGATGACCGCTGGTATATAAGGCAGCGCCCGTTTGCGCGCCGCATCGAACAGCCCCTCCGCCGCCAGTTTCAGCCGCCGCGCCTCGATCTGCGCGAGCAGCGCGCCCGCTCCAGCGGGTTCCATGCGCTCGACAACAATCTGGTATTTCGACCGCCCCGGATAGGTCGTCAGCTTGCCGGTGGCGACGACCTCGAAGCCATCCTCGGGCCGAAATCCCAGCGATGCCGCGCTGACCTTGAACATGACGAGGTCGATGACCGCGCGTTCGTCCTTCATGCAGCCGTACCAATGGCCCGACGCGTGACGCTTGAACCCCGACAGTTCGCCGCGCACCCGGACCTGGCCAAAGCGATCCTCGACCGTGCGTTTCAGGGCACCGGCGATCTCGCTGACGCTGTATTCGGGCGTGTTGGTGGCTGGGGTATCGGTCACGGCGCTGTCATAGGGCCGAAGTCTCAGCCTCTCAACAGCCGCCGCACCGCCTCGGCCGACATGCCGAACACCAGATGCGACGCGGCGGCATACGCATGCGTTGCGGGTGGCGTGTCCTCAGGTCGGGGGCCAAGACCGACGGCGGGGACACCGAACTCGTCGGCGGCGAGCGACACGACGCCGAAAACACTGCCCGCGCCCGCCGTCACCCCGCGCGCGCTTTCCGCCGCCAGACCATAGATCGCGCCGAGAGCCGCGCCATAGGCATAGTGGACCAGCTCGCCCGCCAGATGTTTCTCGGGTGGCGTGATGTCATGGCCCGTCAGCGCCCGCGAAACGGCATCGGCGGCCTTTTCCGTCGCCGGCGGCGCGTCGGATTTGGGCTGCAGGCTGCTCGCCAGCGCCTGAAAGCCGTTCATAAAGCCCGCTGCCATCAGCCCGGCGAAGGTCCCCGCGACGAGACCACGCAGCGGGTCGGCGCGGCGACGGGCGTGGGGCGTCAAGGTGAGGCGGGCGTGCATGGCAGTCTCCGGCGGGGGGTGCGCGGAGAAACCGGTGGGGAGGGAACCGGTTCCTAACTATCCCTCCCCCTTGAGGGGAGGGCGACTCGCGTCCCTTGGCGCGGCGGGGTGGGGGTTCACGCTGTCAGAAAAAAGAGCACCCCCACCCCGGGCCGCTGCAAGCGCAGCGTCTCTCGCCCTCCCCTCAAGGGGGAGGGACATGTCAGCCCTTCTCGGCTTCCTTCTCGACCTCGACAATATTGGCCTCGGTGAACAGATATTCCTTCAGTTCCTTGGCGAAGTGCGGGTTGTTCCGGCGCAGCCATTCGATCAGCATCGACGCATGCTCGATTTCTTCGCGCATGTTGTGAAGCAGGACCTCTTTGAGCGTCGGCTCGTCGCAATCATCGGCGCGCTGGCGGTACCAGTCGGCAGCCTCCAGTTCCTCCATCAGCGAAACGATCGCCTGATGGGTGGCCAGTGTTTCCTTCGACAGGCGTTCGCGGGGGGCGTGCAGCTGATCGCTCGACATGTGATTCTCCTGATGGTGACGGCCACCATTGAAGCATGACGCCCCGCTGTTACAAGCGGGTCCAATGACAATCGATATTCTCGTGCTGGGCGGCGGCGGCCGCGAACATGCGCTGTGCTGGAAACTGCGCCAGTCGCCGTTGTGCGGGCGGCTGGTCTGCGCGCCGGGCAATGCCGGGATCGCAGCAGTCGCCGAATGCGTCGCGCTGGAGATCGAAAACCCGGAAGCCGTCACGGCATTCGCGCTGGCCGATCATATCGGGCTGGTGGTGATCGGGCCGGAGGGGCCGTTGGTGGCGGGCGTCGCCGATGCGCTGCGGGCGATGGGGGTCGCGGTATTCGGGCCGGATCAGGCAGCGGCGGCGCTGGAGGGTTCCAAGGGTTTCACCAAGGATTTGTGCGCGGCGGAGGGGATTCCGACGGCGGCATTTGCGCGCTTCGCCAGCGGTGGCGCGGCGCGCGCTTACGTCGCCGCCCATACGCTGCCGGTCGTCGTCAAGGCCGACGGGCTGGCGGCGGGCAAGGGCGTCGTCGTGGCGGCGACCCATGCCGAGGCGCTGGCCGCGCTGGATACGATGCCGGGGCCGGTGGTCATCGAGGAGTGTCTGGTCGGCCCGGAGGCGAGCCTGTTCGTGCTGACCGACGGCCGCACCATCCTGCCGCTGACGTCGGCGCAGGATTACAAGCGGGTCGGCGACGGCGATACCGGGCCGAACACCGGGGGCATGGGGGCGGTGTCGCCTGCGCCGCAGCTGACCGACGATTTGCGCGACCGGGCGTTGAGCGAGATCATCGGACCGACGGTGCGCGCCATGGCGCTGGCGGGGACGCCGTTTTCGGGGGTGCTTTACGCCGGGCTGATGCTGACGGCGGAGGGGCCGAAGCTGATCGAATATAACGTCCGCTTCGGCGATCCGGAGACGCAGGCGCTGATGCTGCGGCTCGACAGCGACCTGGTCGAACTGTTGCTCGCCTGTGCGCAGCAACGGCTGCATGCGGTGGCGGCGCGCTGGTCGGCGGAGCCTGCGGTGGTCGTGGTGATGGCAGCGAACGGCTATCCGGGGGTGCCGGAGACGGGGACGGTGATCGGCGGGCTCGACGCGGTGACCGGGGCGACGGTGTTCCACGCCGGGACCCGGCGCGATGCTGACGGGCGCATCGTCGCCAGCGGTGGCCGGGTGCTGGGCATCGCGGCGCGCGGTCCGACGGCTGGCGCCGCCCGCGCGGCGGCCTATGCTGGGGTCGATCAGGTCGAATGGCCGGGCGGTTTCTGCCGCCACGATATCGGGGAGGATGCATGAACGAACGCCAGGAAAACTTCAGCGGCACCGGCGAGGTTCGGGCCGGACAGGAAATCGACCTCGCGCGGCTCGATGCCTGGATGCGGGCCAATGTCGAGGATTATGCCGGGCCGCTGACCGTCGCGCAGTTCAAGGGCGGTCAATCGAACCCGACCTATAAGCTGACGACGCCGCGCGCCAATTATGTGCTGCGCCGCAAGCCGCCGGGCCAGCTGCTGCCCTCCGCCCACGCCGTCGACCGCGAATACAAGGTCATCACCGCGCTGCACGGCCAGGGATTTCCAGCGCCGCGCACCTTTGGCCTGTGCACCGATCCGGATGTCATCGGCACGATGTTCTACGTCATGGACTGCGTCGACGGCCGGGTGATCTGGGACGGCAGCTTCCCCGATGTGAGCCGCGACGAACGGCCGAAATACTTCGACGCGATGAACGCCACCATCGCCCAGCTCCACATGATCGACGTCGAGAAGGCGGGGCTCGGCGATTTCGGCAAGCCCGGCAATTACTTCGCCCGCCAGATCGCGCGCTGGTCGCGGCAGTATCTGGAGGACACCGACGCCGGGCGCATCCCCGCCATGGACCGGCTGGTCGAATGGCTCCCCGCCAACATCCCGCCGGGGGACGAGGTCAGCGTCGTCCACGGCGATTACCGCTGCGACAACATGATCTTCCATCCGACCGAGCCCAAGGTACTGGCGGTGCTCGATTGGGAATTGTCGACGCTGGGGCACCCGCTCGCCGATTTCAGCTACCACCTGATGATGTACCGGATGCCGCAGGGTGGCACCGCGGGGCTGCTGGGGCAGGATCTGCAGGCGCTGAATATCCCCAGCGAGGAGGAGTATGTCGCGGCATACTGCGCGCGGACGGGGCGGACCGGCGGTATCCCCGATGTCGATTTCTACGTCGCCTACAACCTGTTCCGGCTCGGCGGCATCATCCACGGCATCCGCGGGCGCGTCGTGCGCGGCACCGCGACCAGCGCCCATGCCAAGAAGACGGCGGAAGGGGTCGAAATGTTGGCCGACCTCGCCTGGGCGCAGGCGGAGAAGGTCGGGGCGTAGCTCCCACGCGCCGACCAACAACAAAGGGCCGCCGTCTTGCGACGGCGACCCCCGGTTGCGCCAGCGGCGCAATTGTTCTCCCGAAACGCTGGGAGGGATAAGCGATTAGTCCCGGCGACCGCTCAACAGCCAGCCGAAGACGAAGCCGAGCGCGATGCCACCAGCGAGGACAGCAATCGGCTGTTCCTGGACGGTCGTCTTGACGCGCTCCTGCGCTTCACCGGCATAGCGCGTCGCGGTTTCGCGCGCCTGACGGACCTGTTCGGGAGCCTTGTCGGCCCAATCCTTGACGGTGTCCTTGGCCTTGCCAAACGCTTCGGTGGCCTGGCCGTAAACGTCCTGCGCCTTGCCCTTCAGCTCGTCGATCTTGCCCTGGGCTTCGGTCTTGGCGTCGCCAAGCGCGCTGCCCGCGTACGATTCCACTTTGCCGCCAAATTCCTTGGCAGTGCCCTTGATGGTATCTTCGTTGATGGTGGCCATGATGATTTCCTTTCGGGGGTGTAACAAAACGTCAGATGGGGCACCCTGCCCCGGTTGTGAAGGGTGGTGGCGTAACGAGGCGGAGTGGATTTGGTTCAATCTCCGGCGTAACTATCGTCACGATGCCCGATTCCGCCGATCAGATGCCCCCGCCGCTCAGTGCGCTGCGCGCCATGGTCGAAGGCCGCAGCGTCGATATCATCGTGCAAAATGCCCCCAAACGGCTCGCCAACGACGCCTATTACAATCTGCTGCACATCGGCTGGGGGCGGCTGCTGGCGATTTTCACCGGCGTCTTCATCGCCTTCAACCTGACCTATGCGGCGCTGTATGCGCTCGATCCGCACGGGCTGATCAACACCGGGCTGAACGGCGATGTGCCGCGGTTCTGGCGCGATTTCTTCTTTTCGGTCCATACGCTGGCGACGATCGGCTATGGCAATGTCTATCCGCAATCGCTCTATACCAACGTCATTGTTGTCATGGAGGCGATCACCGGGCTGCTGCTGCAGGCGCTGGTAACGGGGCTGGTGTTCGCGCGTTTTGCCCGGCCGACGGCGCGCTTCCTGTTCAGCGATGTGGCGGTGGTGACGTCGTTCGAAGGGGTGCCGACGATCCAGCTCCGGGCGATCAACCAGCGCCACAATCTGATCCTCGAGGCTAATGCCCGCGCCAGCCTGCTGCGCATGGGCAACGACGATCAGGGCCATCCGATGCGGCGCTTCCTCGATCTCAAATTGGTTCGCAATTCCAACCCGGTATTCGCGCTGAGCTGGACGCTGATGCACAAGATCGAAGAAGGCAGCCCGTTTTATGGCATGACCCGCGAGCAGATCATCGAGGCCGGCGACGAAATCATCGTCATCATTTCGGGCATCGACCAATCGATGGCGCAGACCATCCATGGCCGCAACGTCTATACCGGCCATGATTTGCGCTGGAACGCGCGGTTTGCCGACATATTGGCCAAGATGGAGAATGGGCGGCGGGTGCTGGATTATGGGCGGTTCCACGAGGTGGAGGGGCTTTAATGCTGTCCCGGCTTCGGGGAGGAGGACTCTGTCCCTCCCCCTTGAGGGGAGGGCGACTCGCGCTTCTTGCGCGGCGGGGTGGGGGTTCGCGATCTCTGCCGAGAAGAAAGACCCCCACCCCGGGCCACGCCTGAAGAAGGCGTGTCTCTCGCCCTCCCCTCAAGGGGGAGGGACGGAACAGCTTGACTCTCACAACCAGATCGGTTAATCGTCCCGGACTCGCCCCCGCCCAGCCTTAACCCCGCTCCGCACCGCTTTCCCCGCCAGCCGCTTTTCCTTCGCCGCCTTGGGCACCTTGGTCGCCCGCCGCCGCACCGGTGCCACCAGCGCCTTGTCGACCAGCCCCTGCAGGCGTTCGCGGGCGTCGGCGCGGTTGCGCTCCTGGGTGCGGAAACGGTCAGCGGTAAGCACCAGCACCCCGTCGCGGGTCATCTTCGATCCCGCCAGCCGCATCAGCCGGACGGCGACATCGTCGGGCAGCGACGGCGAGGCGCGGACATCGAAGCGCAATTGCACCGCCGACGACACCTTGTTGACGTTCTGCCCGCCCGGCCCGGAGGCGCGGATGAAGCTTTCGATCAGTTCGTTTTCGGGGATTATCATAATGATATCAGGGACAACTGCCGCCCATAATCGGCCTCCCCGGCGTGGGTGGTCCGGCGGTAGCTGAACCAACGCATCGGGTCGGAATATGTGTCCAGCCCCAACGCTGCAACCCGCCGCACCCCCGCCGCCGCGAGCCGCATGGCGACAAAGCCTTCCAGGTCGAACTGGTATCTGTCGCCCTTCCCCCGCGAAAAAAAGCCTTCGTGTTCAACATCATCCGCCAGGAAGCGGTCGCGGAAACCGGCGTCAACCTCATAGCTGGCGCGGGCGATGCAGGGGCCGATGGCGGCGAAGATATGCTCGCGCCGGGCTCCCAATCGTTCCATGGCTGTAACGGTTTCGCCCGCGATGTCGCCCAGCGCCCCCTTCCACCCCGAATGCGCCGCGCCGATCACCCCGGCCTCCGCGTCGGCGAGCAGGATCGGCGCGCAATCGGCGGTGAGGATGCCGAGCGCCAGGCCGGGGGTGGCGGTGACCAGCGCGTCGGCGTGGGGGCGGGCGGCATCGGCGAAGGCTGTGGTGACAGGGACGACGGTGGTGCTGTGAACCTGATGCAGCGTCACCAGTGCCGCGCCGGGAGCCACCGCCGCCACCGCACGCGCGCGATTTTCGGCAACCGCTTCAGCCACATCCGCCGATCCCAGCCCGACGTTGAGGCTGGCATAGATGCCCTCCGACACGCCGCCTTGCCGGCCGAGGAAGCCGTGGCGCGTGCTGGCGAGGAGCGGGGTGGTGACGAAAGGCGGGGAGCCAAGCCTATTCATCCAACGCCATCCGGCAGATGATATCCTCATCGGCATGGTCGCCGACCATGAAGTGATAGGGCTTCACATCGACAAAGCCGTAGCGCCGGTAGAACGCCCGCGCGCGGTGATTATCGGTGAACACGCTGAGCCACAGATCCTGCGCGCCCTCCCCGCGCGCCGCCTGCACCGTCCAATCCATCAGCACCTGCGCGATGCCTTGCCCCTTCCAGTCGGGCAGCACGTAAAGATTGTGGAGTTCGAGCGCCCGGCGGCCACCCGCATCGAAGGGCAAAGACGGCTGGCCGAGCTTGGCGAAGCCCGCCATGCGGTCGCCGTCCATCGCGACGCGGATCGCCGTCGACGTGTTGGCGAGCGCCGCGTCCCAGTAATCGATGTCCTTGTCAGCCATGAAGATGGCGAGGTTGGCGACGCTGTAGAGATGCCCGAAGGTATCGGCGAAGCTGTCGCGATAGAGCGCGGCGAGCGCGGCGGCGTCATCGGCGCGGGCGTGGCGGTATTCGATCATGCGGCGAACCCTGCCGGTTCCGGCCAGCCGTGTGAAGTCAGCGCCATGACCCTGAACAAGGCCCCCATCTGCTGCGGGGCGGTCAGGCGGACGAGTGCGGCCTCGATGGCGGCGGCCTGCGGGGTGGAGGCCCTGGCCTTGAGCGCGGCGGCGCGCGCCTCGATACCCAGTCGGGTCAGCCAGACGCCCTGCGGGACCGGGCCGGAGACGCGGACACTGCCCGCTGCATTGGCCAGCGCGGCAAAGTCGACATGGGCGGTCAGATCGGCCTCGCCGGGGTCGGTGAATGGGGAGACGCGCTGGCCGTCGCGGACCGCCTGCAGCGTGTCGGTGGCGCCGCCGTCATGGCCGTAATCGATGATCAGCGCTGCGCCGCCGGTGATGTGGAGGCGGGCGGCGATCCGGGCGACGATGACTTCGGAGGCGAGCGAAAACTCGCCGGAGCGCACTATGTCGGCGGCGATTGTGGCGGCGGCAAAGCCCTGCCCCTCGACCGCGACGGCGACCTCGCGCTCAGCCACCTGCCTTACCGGCAACGCATCGAAAAACTCGTTGGCGATCAGCATCATCGGCAAGTCGTCGGGCACCGCGTCCAGCGTATCGAACCACGCCGCCCCCTGCACCCGCTCAGCCTGTGCGGCACGCAACACGGGCGACGTTTCGACCAGCGCGACCTCCGGCTTCACCCCTGCCCGGCCCAGCACCCGCAGCGCATCGGCCATCAGCGTCCCCCGCCCCGGCCCCAGCTCGATCAGCCGGAACGGCACCCGCCCGGCGCGGTCCCACAGGTCGGCCACCCATGCGCCGACCAGCTCGCCGAACATCTGGCTGATCTCAGGCGCGGTGGTGAAATCGGCCCCCAGCGGATCGCGCGTTGCGTAATAATGCGCGTTGCAGGCCGCCATCCAGTCATCGAGCCGCAGCGGCCCGTCCCGCTCGATCCGCGCCCGCAGCGCGTCCGCCAGACCCACCCGGCAGGCCTATACCGCAGCAGCAATCGGCCGCCGCGCCAGCCCGTAGGCCAGGAACCCGGCCCCCGCCACGGCGACGGGGACGCTCAGCAACTGCCCCATCGTCACATGGGCGAACAGATAGCCCAGCTGCGCGTCCGGCTCGCGGAAGTTCTCGACGATGATCCGGCACAGCGCATAGCCGAGGCCGAAAACGCCGCTCAATATGCCGGGCCGCAGCCGCACGTTGGTGCGCCAGAACAGCCATTGCAGGACGCAGAACAGCAGCAGCCCCTCCAACCCCGCCTCGAACAGCTGCGACGGATAGCGCGGCGCGTCGCCCGCACCGGGGAAGATCACGCCGAAATCACTCCCCGTCGTCCGCCCCCACAGCTCACCGTTGACGAAGTTCGCCAGCCGCCCCAGCCCCAGCCCCGGCGGCGTCGCACAAGCGACATAATCGAGGAAGCGCACCCAGTTGATGCGCTGGCTGCGGCAGAACAGGAACACCGCGAGGATCACCCCCGCCATGCCGCCGTGCGACGCCATCCCGCCATCCCACAGCCGGAACACGTCGAGCGGATGCGCCAGATACTGCTCGCGGTTATAGAACAGCACATAGCCCAGCCGCCCGCCGAGGATGATCCCCAGCGTCGCCCAGGTGATGAAGCTGTCGATCTGTTCGGCGTTGATCGGCGACAGCGACCGCCGGATCATCCGCGTCATCAGCCACCAGGCAATCAGGATGCCGCCGATATAGCTCAGCGAATACCAGCGCAGCGAAAACGGCCCGAGTTCGGTGCCGCCGATGTGGAACGGCGCAATGGTGAAGATTTCCGGGTGGAGGCCGAGGCTGTCGAAATGCACGGCGGCCTGGATGATGTGCAGCACGCTTGGTCCCTCGCCCTATCTCAAACCGCCCCATGCCGCTCATCCCGAGCGAAGTCGAGGGACTGGCTCAGGCTTGGGACAGTCCCTCGACTTCGTTCGGGATGAGCGGCATGGGATTCTGGCTCCTCCGCTCCCTAATCCTCCGCTTGCCGCGCCCGTCAACCCGCCGCATAACGGCCCGAACAACACGACACGCTTGGGGACGACCGATGCCCGATCTAGATAGCTTCCGCGCTGACACGCGCGCCTGGCTGGAGGCGAACTGCCCCGCCGAAATGCGCACCCCGATCACCCGCGATGCGGACATCTGCTGGGGCGGGCGGCAGGCGCAGCTGAGCGAGGCGCAGCGGCTATGGCTCGACCGCATGGGTGCCAAGGGCTGGACCGTCCCCGAATGGCCGTCGGCCTATGGCGGCGGCGGGCTCAGCAAGGACGAGGCGCGCGTGCTGGCGTCCGAAATGCGGCGGATCCATGCGCGCTCGCCGCTGGCGTCGTTCGGCATCTGGATGCTCGGCCCGGCGTTGCTCAAATACGGCAACGAGGCGCAGAAGCTCGAACATCTGCCCAGGATCGCGCGCGGCGAAATCCGCTGGTGCCAGGGCTATAGCGAACCCGGCGCGGGGTCCGACCTCGCATCCTTGCGCACCTCGGCGATCCTTGAGGGCGATCACTACATCGTCAACGGCCAGAAGGTCTGGACCAGCTATGCCGACAAGGCCGACTGGATCTTCTGCCTCGTCCGCACCGATCCGGCGGCACCCAAGCACCTCGGCATCAGCTTCCTGCTGTTCGACATGGCAAGCGAAGGCGTCAGCACCTCCCCCATCCGTCTGATTTCGGGGGCGTCGCCGTTCTGCCAGACCTTCTTCGACAACGTCCGCGTGCCCGCCGAAAACCTGATGGGCACGGCCGGCAAGGGCTGGGACATCGCCAAATATCTGCTCACCCACGAACGCGAAATGATCGGCGGCATGGACTTCGCTTCCGGCGACCGCGATTCGGTGGCGCAGACTGCCATGCGCGCCATCGGCCTGAAGGACGGCGTGCTCAGCGATACCGGCCTGCGCACCGACATCGTCCGCCATGAAATCAACGCCTGGGCGTTCGCGCTGACGATGGAGCGGGTCAAGGACGAGGCCAAGGCCGGGCAGGGCGTCGGCGCGCTGTCGTCGATGCTCAAATACTATGGCACCGAGCTCAACAAGCACCGCCAGGAGCTGCTGATGTCGGTCGCCGGATCGGACGGGCTGGCGTGGGAAGGCCCCAGGGACGGCGAGGGCGATCTGGCGCGGTCGTGGCTGCGCTCGCGGGCGAACAGCATCGAGGGCGGGACCAGCGAGATTAACCTCAACATCATCGCCAAGCGCGTGCTGGAATTGCCGGGGTGACGCGGCTCCCCTCCCGCTTGCGGGAGGGGCGACTCGCTCGGCTGCAGCCGAGCGGCGGGGGAGGGTGTTCCGGTCGAACGATCCCCTCGCTCGGAACCTGACACCCTCCCCCGGGCCGCGCCTGCAGGCGCGTCTCTCGCCCCTCCCGCAAGCGGGAGGGGAAAGCTGGAAACACCATGCCCCTAACCCTCACCGACGACCAGAAGATGATCCGTGACAGCGCCGACGGCTTTTTCGCCGACGCCGCGCCCGTCGCCGAACACCGCCGCCTGCGCGACGCCCATGACAAAACCGGCTTCGACCGCGCGGTCTGGGCGAAAACAGCGGAAATGGGCTTTGCCGGGGTTTTGGTGCCCGAAGCGCATGGCGGCGCGGGCTTCGGCCATGTCGCGATGGGGCTGATCATGGAGGCCGTGGGTCGCAACCTGTCGGCATCGCCGATGCTGTCGACCGCGATCCTTGGCGCGACGGCGCTGGTCCATGGCGGATCGGCGGAGCAGCAGGCGCATTACCTGCCACTGATCGCCGAGGGCAAACGCCTGTTCGCGCTGGCCGCCGACGAGGCTGCGCGTCATGCACCGTCGCATGTCGCGACGCGGGCGGAGGCGTCGGGCAATGGCTTCAAACTGAACGGCGTCAAGTCGTTCGTCCTCGACGGCGCGGCGGCCGATACGCTGATCGTCGCCGCGCGCACCTCGGGTGAGGATAACGACAAGGACGGCATCACGCTGTTCCTCGTCGACCGCGATACGCCTGGCGTCACCGCCGAACGCCGCAGCATGGTCGACAGCCGCGGCACTGCGCGGGTGACGCTGGCCGATGTGCAGGTCGATGGGGCGGATGTGCTCGGCGAGGTCGGCGGCGGCTGGAAGGTGCTGGAGAAAGTCCTCGATGCCGGTCGCGTCGCGCTGGCGGCGGAATTGCTCGGCGTGGCGTCAGAAAGCTTCACGCGGACGCTGGATTACCTCAAGCAGCGCGAACAGTTCGGCCAGAAAATCGGCAGCTTCCAGTCGCTTCAACACCGCGCCGCGCACCTGTTCTGCGAGGTCGAATTGGCGCGGTCGGTGACGCTGCGCGCGCTGACCGCGCTCGATGACGGCGACGAGCGGGCGGCGGTGTTCGCGTCGCTGGCCAAGGCCAAGGTCGGCGAAGTGGCGAAACTGGCGGCCAACGAAGCCGTCCAGATGCACGGCGGCATCGGCATGACCGACGATTTCGACATCGGCTTCTACATGAAACGCGCCCGGGCCGCGCAGGAAACCTTCGGCGACATGGCGTTCCATGGCGACCGGCTGGCGGGGCTGATGGGGTATTAGGCTGTAGGTTCCTAAGCCGCATGTCGGCTTTCGCCCCAGCTATGGTCATTCGTTGGCTGTTGGCGCGGCTCGGAAAGCGGCCGTTTCCAGCTGCTGTATCAATCTGAACCCGACGAACTCATCGCGTCGCTCCGCGCGCCCGTGTTCGTTGAGCCATCTCGCCCGATAGTAGACGTTCCAGTAGCTTGTGACCCGTCGCTTGGTCGTATTCCAATAGGCTCCGTTGCCGACGACGAAAGCGCCGAGGGTGCGCGCAAGTTCGGGCGTCAGCGCCGCTGCTATGTCGTCCAAAATCTCAACGACATACTCTCCGATGAGCGCCACGATGAAGGGAGCACCCCAAGGCCACAAATCCACGAGCAAATCACGGGCGGCGCGCTGGCGCTCAAATCCATCATTGCTGCGGGTCTGCAAAGCGCGAGCGAACGGCCACGCCTCATCGCCCTCCGTCAGAGAAAGTCGGTCGGATGTGAAATGTAACCGCGCCGGGATGAGAACACGTTGAGCCCCAACTTGGACAGGAAACCGCTCGGTCCACTGCCGTCGTGTAAGGAGGCGAGCTGCAGCATCCCCAGCCGACATTGCCGCAAACTGAAATTCAGAGGAAAATGCCTCGGCCAGCATTGGCCCGTCGATTGAGGTCAGCATCACTTGGTCGCTCATTCAGGCAACCTACGCTGCCGGCGAGCGTCCGCAACCCACATTCCCTATCGCAAAAGCGGACTGTCTCAAGTCCACCAATCTCGGCCGCTCCCTCATTTGAGATCACGGCCTAGTCAGGGCGGCCATCACCCATTTGCGGGCTGAGTTTGTCGAAGCCGCATTGCTGCGCCCTCAGAATCCGGCTTCGACAAGATCAGCCCGCGCGGGTTATTATGTCGCAATCAGCCAGATCAACTGGCCCTGGGAGGATAGGATGCGCGCACTCGGTTTTGCACTTCTGCTGGCGGCGCTGGCGCCGGGAGCCGCCGCCGCGACGCTGCCGCCGGCCATCGCGGCTGCCGTCGCCGACCCGTCGCGCCCCGCCGCCGAGACCGCCACAGACGCCAACCGCAAGCCCGGCGAAACCCTGGCCTTTGCGGGCGTCAAACCCGGCATGGCGGTCGGCGAATTCTTCCCCGCCGGCGGCTATTTTACCCGCATGCTCAGCGCCGTCGTCGGGCCGCAGGGCCATGTCTACGCGATCGAAAACGTTGGCTGGAAGGGCGCGGTCAAGGCCGATCAGGCGCTGCTGGCCGACGGCAAGCTGGCCAATGTCAGCATCGCGCCGCTGCCGATGGGCACGGTGGAATTCGCCCGGCCACTCGATCTGGTCTGGATCACCCAGAATTACCACGACCTCAAGATCGCCGAATATGGCAATGTCGATACCGCGGCGTTCAACCGCAGCGTCTTTGCCGCGCTCAAACCCGGCGGCACCTATTTCATCCTCGATCACGAGGCGCCGGCGGGCAGCGACGTCGCCGCGATCACCAAGCTCCACCGCATCGAGCAAGCGCAGGTCATCCGCGAAGTGACGGCGGCGGGCTTCCGGCTCGCCGCCAAGGGCAGTTTCCTGCACCGCACCGACGACGATCAAAGCCTGCCGATCTTCGACAAGACGGTGCTGGGCCACACCGACCAATATGCGCTGAAGTTCGTCAAGCCACGGTGATCTCTTAATCCTCCCCTCTTCAGGGGAGGGGGACCGCCCGCTTGGGCGGTGGAGGGGCGCGCCCTTGCGCGGAATGAAGGATCGAGCGTGAAGAACGCTCGCCCCTCCACCGCCAGAAGTGGCGGTCCCCCTCCCCGAAAGACGGGGAGGATCAAGAAGCATTGAAAACCCCGCCCAGCGTGGCACAAGGGCGGACAACAGACGGGCCAACCCCGCATGATCCCTGGGGAACGCCGCACATGAAAACCGAACTCGACGCGCAGATCGACGCCGTCATCGACGCCATTACCGCTCCCGACGGGCAGCTTGCGGTCGGCGAGGCCAATGTGCGCGGCGTCACTTTGCCCGTCTTCACCGGCGCGCCGCCATCGATGCGCGAATATTTCGCGCATTTCTTCATGACCAACGCGGCCCGCGAATTCCTCGTCTACCGCGACGAACGGCTGACCTTTGCCGACGTTTACATGCGCGGCATCGAACTGGCGGCGATGCTCCAGCACCGGCAGGGCATCACGAAAGGCGACCGCATCGCCATCGCCATGCGCAATTATCCCGAATGGATCATCGCCTTTGTCGCGGTGCTGCATCTGGGCGCGGTCGCGGTGCCGATGAACGCCTGGTGGACCGCCGACGAGATGGATTACGGCCTCAAGGACAGCGGCACCCGACTGGTCATCGCCGATGAGGAACGCGCCCGGCGGTTGGCGACGCTACCGCGCACACCGGTCGTGCTTACCGTCCGCACCTCGGCGCAGGTGGCGGGGGAGCTCGGCTTCGCCCGCGTCGAGGACGAACTCGCCGTCGCGCCTAAATCGCTGTGGTACCTGCCCGAAATCGCCACCGAGGACGATGCGACGATCATGTACACGAGCGGTTCGACCGGGTCCCCCAAGGGCGCGGTCAGCACGCACCGCGGCATCGTCAGCGGCGCGATGAACTATCTGGTCGCCGGTTTGGCGCTGCTCGCACTCGCCGAAAAGGCCGGCACCAAGCTGCCCGAACAGCAGGTCATGCTGCTCAACGTGCCGCTGTTCCACATCACCGGATCGGTCGCGGTCATGCTGGTGTCGGTCGCCATCGGCCGCAAGATGGTCATCATGCACAAATGGGATGCCGGCGAGGCGCTGCGGCTGATCGAGGCCGAGCGCGCCACCTATTTCGTCGGGGTACCGACGATGGGCCTGGAGCTCATGCAGCATCCCGACCGCGACAAATACGACCTGTCGACGCTGGTCGACATGGCCAGCGGCGGTGCACCGCGCCCGCCCGAACATGTCGAACGCATCGCCCGCACCTTTCCCGGCGTCAACGCCGCACAGGGCTATGGCCTCACTGAAACCAACGCCGTCGGCGCGGGCAATTTCCGCACCAACTATGTCGCCAAGCCCGCCTCGACCGGCCGCCCGTCGCGGCCGCTGGTCGATATCCGCATCGCTGCCGGTGACGGCCCGGTCGGCCCGGCGCTGGCGAGCGGGGAGATCGGCGAAATCTGCATCCGCACCGTCGCCAACTGCCGGGGCTACTGGAACCGGCCCGATGCGACGCTGACGGCCTTCCCCGGCGACGGCTGGTTCCGCACCGGCGACCTCGGGTTGCTCGACGCGGACGGCTATCTGTTCATCGTCGACCGCAAGAAGGACATCATCATCCGCGGCGGCGAAAATATCAGCTGCCAGGAGGTCGAGAACGCGCTTTACGCCCACCCGGCGGTCGCCGAGGCCAGCGTCTTCGGCCTGCCCGACGAACGGCTCGGCGAAATCGTCGGCGCGGTCGTCTATCCCAAGCCCGGCGCGGCGCTGGAGGCCGAGGCGCTCTGCGAATTCGTCAAACGCGACCTGGCGGCGTTCAAGGTCCCGGCGGTGATCTGGATTTCAGGCGAAGTGCTGCCCAAGTTGGGATCGGCAAAGATCGACAAGGTGACGCTTCGGGCGCATTATCGCGCCGTCCACTTAGGCAAGGCATAGCCCATGTTCACCACCATGCTCGAAGGTTCGCGCGAAGACTGGGGCCATATCGCGGTCGAACATATGAAGCATCAGCAGTCGGCGGCGGCGAAGCAGATCATGGATTCGCTCGCCCGGCTGGAGAGCATCGAGGTCGGCTTCGGCGCCAACCAGCTCCAGCACAGCCTGATGACGGCCACGCTGGCGCGGCGCGACGGGGCGACCGACGAGGAGGTGGTGACGGCGCTGTGCCACGACCTCGGCAAGCTGTTTTCGATCCCCAATCACGGGCCGATCGCCGCCGAAATGCTCAAGCCCTATGTGTCCGACGAGCTGTATCACGCCGTCTATTGGCATCAGGATTTTCAGGGCAAATACTATTACGAATTCATGGGCAAATCGCCCGCGATGCGCGACCGGTTCAAGGACGAGGCCTGGTATGCGACCGCCGAAAAGCTCGTCGACCGCTGGGATGCCCCGGCCTTCGATCCGGCGTATGACAGCGACAGCCTGGCGAGTTTCGAACCCGAAGTGACGAAGGTCTTCAGCGCGCCGAAGCGGTTTTAGGCGACTGCAAGTCGCTCCTTGAACGCCGCCTCCAGCGCGGCCAACGGCAGCGGTTGGGCGTCGGTGATGTTGAGGCAACCCTTGCCGCCTTTCAAACCCGTCGCCGCCTTGATCGCATCGACCGTCGCGCAGCCGAGATAGACCGACAAATAACGCGCCTGCGCCGCCATCGCCACATACCGTTCGCCGACGCGATAGACCGGCATCTTCCATTCGATGCTCTCAACAGCTTGCGGGGCTACTCGGTGGACAGCGGCGCGCAGTACCCGCAGGCGTTCGGCACGGACCAGCGGGGCCGCTGCGATATAATCGTCAATCGTTAGAGCCACGTAACGGTCTCCTTCAACTTCCATTCGATCAACCGATCGCCGGGTCCGCCAAGCTGCCGCCCGCCCCGCGCCGTTCCGGCAGCCGCACCAGCACCAATGCCGCCACGACCAGCGCCGCGCCGCCTGCCTCCGCCAATCCTGGCATCTCGCCAAACCTCAGCGCACCGATTGTCGCGGCGATGGCGGGTTGCACCAGCAGCGTCAGCCCGACGACGATCGGCCGCAGATGCCCAACGGCGAACACCACCAACCCCTGCCCGACGACTTGACTGCCCAGTGCGAGCAGCGCGACCCACGTCCAGTCCCTCGGCCAGAAGCTCCCCGGTGCCAACAATGCCGCCGGCAGCAGCGCCAACGCACCGAACCCGGTTGCCAATGCCAGCAGCGGCAACGCCGCCACGCGCCCGCGCAAGCTATCGATGACGATCAGATAGCCGGTGTACAGCACCGCCGCCCCCAGGCACGCCAGATCCCCCGCCAGATGCACCACCGACACATCAGCGCTGCGCCCGACGAGCAACAGCGTACCGACCAGCGCGCAGCCGATCGCCGCCAGCGCCTTAGGCCCTGGTCGGTGGCGCAGTACGATTATGCTCCACACCGGCAATAGGAAGCTCGCGGCGTTCGACAGGAGCGCGGCATTGGCCAGCGTCGTACGAACAATGCCGAGATGCCACAGCGCCAGATCGGCAGCAAAGAACACCCCGGCCAGCGCCGCCAGCGGCCACACATGCCCGCCCGGCGCCGTGAAGCTGCGCCAACCCGCGCGACCTCTGGCCAACCTCCCGAGTAGCGCGATCGGTAGCGCCGCCAACGCCATCCGCCAGAATGCCGACTGCACCGGCCCGGTATCGGCGAGCCGCACCATCCACGGACCGAACGCCAGCGCGACACTACCCGCCAACATGGCTGGAAAGGCGAGGCGCGCGGTGGTCACGGCGTGCGCTTAGCGAATACGGCCCCCACTGTCGCGCAAAAGCACGCCACATCCGTATCTTGATCGGCTTACTGCGCCAGCGCGCAACTCGCCTGCATCGTCCTGAGGTTGATACCCACCCGCTTCGCCGCCGGGTCTGCCCAACTATAAGAAATGGCGTGGTCCGGGTCGTCGCCATGAACGTACAGAACCAGGCTCGGCTGATTCGGCCCCGATGGCCAGACGACGTTGCGCATTCTTAGCGTGTAGTGTTGGGGCGGGTATTCGTCGGTCATCGCTTCGACGCGCCCGCCGCGATCATGAAGCACCAGACCTGATTTGAACCACCAGTCCTGTTTGCCATCCTTCAGCGCACGAAGGGGAACCGATGCCCAGCAGGTGAACACCCGCCCACGCTGCAGCTGCACCGCCATGCCGCCCAAACTGGCGTCATAGCCATCCGCCGTCGCCGCAAACCCGCTCGGCGGCGCTCCTGCCGTCGACGCGCCAAAGGCATCGACACGCCGCACCGCGCCGCCGGTATCGACCGCGATGCCTACCCACGGCACCGGCTTGCCGCTGTCGGTGGAGAAATAGGCCTGTTCCTCGTTGGTATAGACTCCCGGCACCAGCGCCAGCGCGGCGGCAAGCGCGAGCAGGGTCACTTCGGTGCTGCCGCCGCCCGCACCGCATCGAAGCGCTTCCTGAAATAGGTCCAGCTGGTTTCGTTGGGCCGGGCATCATCGGCCGGCGGCGGCCCGGCGTAGATCGGATAATTGGCGGTAATCTGGTCGCGGATCAGCTTGGGTAGCGCTGCGATCCCGCCCGGGAGTGTCTGGCCGGTGGCGTTGAAGATTAAAATCCCCTGCCGCCCGGTCATTTCCATCCACGGCAGCCACGGCGACATCCGCACCCAGGCGATCGAGGCATTGGCGCGCGGCTTCACCGGATCGAGCAGATCGGCCTCGTCCGCCACGAAATCGAAGATCTCCATCGAATGATACTGGTTGCCGACATAGGATTGATAGTCGCCGCCCATCGGGTTGAGATACCACAGCGGCACCACCGACGGCATGAAGATGCGGCCATTCTCGGTGCGACCTTCCATGGTGAATGGCTTGCCGTCCTTGCCGATCGGGAATTGCGGCGCGCGCATATTGACCGGGTCGTTGGCGACATGGATGACGTCGACGGTCTTGCCGGTCCACGGGTTGGTCCAGGTCTTCAGCACTTCGCCGGACTTGGGATCGAGATAGAACATCAGCTCGCGGCTGACCTGACGAAAGCCCTTGCCGCGCACCGGATCGGTGACCGTCGTGCACTGGCGGACGTTCATCCCTTCCAGGTTGAACAGATGCTTGTCGGGTTCACCCTCCACGCGGCTGTAGACCTCGCCCGACCAGTGATAGACGACCGCCTCGCCGTCCTTGGTCGAACACTGGACCTTGCGCGACGCGGTGACGGCGTCGGCGGGGTTGGACAGGTCGAGGCGCTTGGGGCCAGCATTCGCCCCGGTCGCCAATGCCAGTGCCAAACCCGTCAGAATTGCAGTCCGCATATCATGCTCCCCGTCGTTGCGGCGCGGGTTGTCCGGACAAATTGACCTCTCGTCAAGGCGCTTTACGCGCGGCCAAACTGGCGTAACATCGTCCACATGGACTCCGCCCCCACCTATCTGGTCGTCATCGACAAGACCGCAGAAAGCCAGGTGGCACTGCGCTTTGCCGTTCTGCGCGCCGCGCATATCGGCGGAAAGGTGGCGCTGCTCGCTGTCGTCCCACGCGCCGAATTCAGCCAATGGGGTGCCGTGCAGGAAGCGATGGACGCCGAGGCGCTGGCCGAAGCGGAGGCGTTGCTAGCCAGCGTCGCAGAGAGGGCGTGCGATCTGGGCGGTGCACGGCCCGCTGTTAGCGTTGCACGCGGCGAGGCGGCGCCTGCCATCCTCGCCCATGTCGCCGCCGATCCTTCGATCCGCGCACTTGTGCTGGCGGCTGCGGCCAAAGGGGCGCCGGGCCCGCTGATCGATTTTTTTGCAGGGGAACGCGCTGGCGGGCTGCCCTGCCTGGTGATGATCGTTCCCGGCGGGCTTGATGCGGACCGATTAGCCGAACTGACCTGAAGGTTACGGCGCGGTAGTATCCGCGGCTACCTCGACCAGCATCCGCACCCGCTCGACAAAATTTGCCGATGAGAAAGGTTTGCTGATGCGGGGGAATTCAACGTCGGGCAGATCGGAATAGCCGGTGGCAATCAGGATCGGTAGATCGGGTTTGAGCGCAGTCAGGTGTTTTGCCAGTTCGGTACCCTTCATTCCCGGCATCAGTTGATCGGTGACCAGAACATCGGGCGTCAGGCCTGCTTCGATAAGCTGCCGCGCCTCGACACCCGATGACGCTTCGACCACCTCATATCCGGCATCGCGCAAGATGTCGGCTGCTGCGAAGCGCACCAGCTCTTCATCGTCGACCAGTAATACCGTTGCGACGCGCGAAGGGCGCTCGAAGCTGCCGGTTTTAGCGGGTTCCGCCGCTGCCATTGCGCCAGTAGCGACCGGCAGCCAGATGTTGACCGACGTCCCGCGTCCGAGCGTCGTGTCGATGGTCATGCCGCCACCCAGCTGCCCGGCAAGGCCATGAACCATCGACAGCCCGAGGCCGGTGCCCTTGCCAATCCCTTTGGTTGTGTAAAATGGTTCAATCGACCTGGCCGCCGTTTCGGGGCTCATGCCGATGCCGGTATCGGTGACCGTAATGCGTACATAGTCGCCAATTCCGGCACCGGGAAACGGCGCGTCCTGCATGCTTGAGGCAATGGCGATGAGGATGCGCCCGCCATCGGGCATCGCGTCGCGGGCA
Organism: Sphingomonadales bacterium; assembly: GCA_038211945.1. Classification (GTDB taxonomy): domain Bacteria; phylum Pseudomonadota; class Alphaproteobacteria; order Sphingomonadales; family Sphingomonadaceae; genus Sandarakinorhabdus. The sequence continues at coordinate 32,571 of JBBQVA010000014.1, read as the reverse complement.
TTAACGCAAAGGTTAAGTATTGCAAGTTCGAGTTGGTTGGGGTCGACGAGTGCCAAAGGTGATGCACCAGCAACTTCTATGCCGACGGAAATCGTCGGGCCGATCGATCGAGTGATCAAATCGCTCATGCCCTCGATCAAGCTGGGCACATCGACAGGTTGCGCTTCCAGCGCCTGTCGTCGGGCGAAGGACAGTAGTCGATTGACGAGAACCCGTGCCCGTTCAGCAGATTGCAGGCCGGCCGAAATCCAACGATTGACGCGTTCGTCTCCATCGCCAAGCCGCGACCGCAGCAATTCCAAACTCCCGACAATGGGCGTCAGCAAATTGTTAAAATCATGTGCTACGCCGCCAGTCAGCTGGCCGATGGTCTCCAGCTTTTGAGACTGCAGCAGTTTTTCCTCCGCCTGACGCCTGTCGGTAAGGTCGATTGCTTCCTGAACCAGTGCAACAACTTGTCCGTCAGCATCTCTCACAGGCCGCATCGAAAAATCGAATGTCTTGACGCCTCCGGGTAACGTCAACACGATCTCGTATCGGATCGCCTCCCCCTGGGCGGCACGCGCAACGGCATCTTCGATCTGCTGGGCCATGCCGGGAGTGCCGATGAACCATGGCGTCTCCCAGAATGATTTGCCCACCACATCGTCAAGTTGGCGGTCGATCCCGGCGAGCGAGGTCGCGTTGGCGTCAAGCAGGGTCCCGTCGGGACTAAGTTCGCAAAAATACTGGAAGCTCGTTTCGAAAATCGACCGCAACCGGGCCTGGCTCGCAACCAGCCCTGTCGTCGCCAGCGTCACACGCTCCTCAAGGCTGCGCGCGAGTTCGGCCAGCTCCTGTTCGGCGGCGCGCTGCCGGGTGACATCGGTATGGACCCCGACCCATTCGCGAACCGATCCGTCGGGTTCCAGCGCGGGTACTGCACGCACGGAAAACATTCCCCATTCGCCGTCGCGCAGACGGACCCGGTGTTTGATCGCGAATAGTCGGCGCTCGGCAACCGCCAGGTTCCACGCGTCGATGGATGGCTGCCGGTCATCGGGATGAACCGCGTCAGCCCACCCAAACCCTTGGTATTCATCAAAGCTTTGGCCGGTCAGCTCGGCCCATCCGGGCTGTTCGCCGCGCATTTCGCCGACGGCGGTGTTGGTCCACACCACGCCTTCGACTGCGGCGACGGCAGCGCGAAAACGCTCCTCGCTATGCTGCAAAGCCGCTTCGGCGCGCTTGGGACCAGTAATATCGAGGCTGACGCCTGACATGCTCGTCGGCGCGCCGACCGCGACTCCATCAAGGCGCCCGCGGACCAATACCCAATGCTCCGATCCATTGGGCCAGATGCAGCGATATTCGACGTCATAGTCTTCCACGCCCTGCAGCGCGCGCTCGATCGCGGCGCGGACGCGCGGCCAGTCACCGGGGTGAATTGCGGCGCGGAGGTCTTCGTAGGAAAAGGCATCGTCGGGGCCCCGTCCATAATGTGCCTTGCATTGCTGCGATGATTCAAGATGGTCGCTGGCGATGTCGAGCGACCACGCTCCAAGATCGCCCGCAGACAGCGCCACCCGGAGCTTTTGCTCGCCCAGCCGGATGGTTTCGACCTTGGCACGTGCTTCATATTGCCGTCGCCGCGCTCGCACCGCCGCCCTGGCCAAACTGATGAACGCCGTCGAGTGGAAGGGGCGCTCGAGGAAGGTGACATTGCCAAGCAGGTCAAGGTGCCGCACCGCCGCCGGGTTTCGCTCGAGACTGCCCTCGTGTGAGGTCAGCAGGATGAACGGCAGGTCGGACCACTCCGGTTGGGCGTCGAGCCATGTTCGCAGCATCCGGGTATCGGCGGTACGCAGTGCCTCTTCACTGACGACGGCAAAAGCAGCATCGCCATCAAGCCGCGCGACGAGCTCATCGATACTGTGCACTGCCGCCGCCGAGATGCCGGCATCGGCCAGCATCGCCGTCGCGATTGCGGCGTCACGGCCAATCGGTGCCAGCACCGCCGCCGTTTCAGATGCTGGCTTATGGATCAACTTTGATCAGCTGTCCGACCCAGGCTCGGGCTCCAGCATGAAGACGCGACTCCGCGCCTGCCACCATGGGTGATGTCGTCCAGCCCTGACAGGCCGAACCCCAGCTTGAAACGTAAGCCATTCGTCATCACGCAGCTATTTCCACACTGGCAAACTCCGTCAAGTGAGGTGCGTGAGGGCAAATCTCGCTGTCTGATAAAGTTCAGCATGTTCAGCTTTCGAAGCAGCTGGTTAGCAATTTCGCCATGTTGCCTGCCGCCACTCTGAATGCCCTGTATTTCCCCAAACGTAGAGGTTCGGAAATTGATCCCGCTATATGCCCAGCCGACGAGCGCCAGCATCAACAGACATATCAAAGGTGTGGTCGCCGACACTGGCGATGCCCGCTATCCCGCCGGCGCCCGAGCAAAAAAGTGATCGCTGGAAACTTTGCGCCCCATCTCGGTCATTGGCAGCACGTCCAGAACGCCCAAAAGCTGCCATTTGCTGGGGGATATAAGGCAGCTCCAGTCGCCAATATCGAGGGGCCCCCGACGGCGTCAGAATGCGCCCGACTATGAAGTCTTGGATGTCCGTTGTGGCACGGAGGCACCCCCGTTAGGCGATGGCAGTCTGTCCGTCGTGCTTCCGCTTTCGAAATGCGCTCCACGCGCGATCGCTTCCCCGATGACAATCAGGGTTGGCCGCTTTTCGGTAATAAGGCGAGCAGCGATTGACAGTGTTCCGAGCCGGGTGCGGACCAGTTGCTCGCTCGGCAGACTGACATCGCAAGCTATCAAAACAGGTGTAGCGGCAGCGAGACCATGCTCGATCAATCGGGCGCTGATCTCCCCGGCTGCACCGCGACCCATATAGAAGGCGGTTGTCACTGCTGGATCGGCCAGTGCTACCCAATCGAGGTCGAGCGCATCGCCAGCCCGACTGTGAGCGGTAACGAAACGCACCTCGCGCGCGACGCCGCGCAGGGAAAGCGACACGCACGCGCTCGCAACGGCAGCACTGGCCGCAGTAACGCCGGGGCAAATGCTCACCTTGATGCCGTGGCGGCCGAGCGCGGCGATTTCCTCGCCGGCACGGCCGAACAGAGCAGGATCGCCACCCTTCAGCCGGACGACGCGTTCGCCATCGAGAGCGGCAGCGACGAGTCGGGCGTCGATTTCGCCCTGGCTACACGAATGGCGGCCCGAGCGCTTGCCGACGGCAACGCAGCGGACATGCGGCGGGATGAGCTCGAGGACGCCACGCCCAACCAGCGCATCGTGGAAGACGATGCTCGCCGCGCCCAACAGGCGCTCGGCCTTGCGCGTAAGAAGATCGGGGTCGCCAGGGCCAGCACCGACCAGCCAGACTTCGCCGGCCCCGATAAGTGGATCAGCCATTGGCGAGCTCCTTGGCAGCGGCGCCGATCAGGCGCTGGATAGTGGGGCGGCACGATCCGCAGTTCGTGCCTGCCGACAGGGCGGCACCGACGGTCTCGACGGTGGCCAGACTCTGATCGCGAATGGCTGAGCAAATTGCCGTCATGCCAACATCGAAACAGACACAAACGATGGTCCCACGGTCGAGCTGGGGCACGGCGGGACGGCCGGACAGAAGCTCCATCGATGACGGCGGGGCGGCGGCGTCGAGCTGAGCAATCAGCCAGTCGCGCGGCGGCAGTATGCCCTTTTCCGTGACGTAGAGCGCCGCCAGAAGACTGTCGTCGGCGACGACGCCGACCCGCCAGGTGCCGCGCGCAGTATCGCTGGTTTCGACCCGATCGCCGCGCGGCAGCAACGGGGTCAGTGCGCGCGCTGCGTCGCCATCGCCTGCCAACTCGATCAACCACCCCCGCGCGACGCGGACCTTGGTAGCATAGCCGAGGCCGGTGATATCGGCGTTATGGCGCGTCACCAGAAAGCCGCGCCATTTCGTCGTCAGCCGCTCAATCTGCGCTGGGGTCGATTTGAACCCCGGCTGACCGGAATGGGCGTCGGTAAGCGGGCGAGGCAACAGCCCGGCGCGACCGCCCGTCGATTGACGATCCGTCCAGTGGATCGGCGCGAACGCCTCGCCGGGGCGTTGGCCGCTACTCAGCTGGGCGCGGAAGACGCTGTTGCCCTGCGGCGTCGCCACGCGCGCCAGATCGCCGTCGCTTATGCCGAGCGCGGCGGCGTCATCGGGATGGAGTTCCACAAACGGCTCGGCGCGGTGGCGGGCGAGGCGAGGCGACAGGCCGGTGCGGGTCATCGTATGCCATTGGTCGCGGTAGCGCCCGGTGTTGAGCGTCAGCGGCCAGTCTTTGAGCACGGGCGGGGTTTTGGCCTGAACGACGGCGACCAGCCGCGCCTTGCCGTCAGGCGTTGGAAAACGGCCATCGGCAAAGGGTGCGCCGCCCCAGCGCCAAGGCTCCATCGCGTCATAGGCGTCCCAGCTAATCCCGGCGTCGCGGCGCAGGTCGAACAGCCGCGCGCCCTCGTTACGATACGTCGAAAGCCGGGCGTGTTCGCGGTAGACATCGGCGGGGCGGGCATAGTTGAAGGCGTCGCCCCAGCCCATCGCCGTGGCGACATCGGCGACAATCCGCCAGTCCGCCCGTGCCTCGCCGGGCATGGGCAGGAAAGCCCGCTGGCGGCTGATCGTCCGGTCGGAATTGGTGACGGTGCCGTCTTTCTCGCCCCAGGCAGCTGCGGGAAGTTTGACATGGGCGAAGGCGCTGGTGTCGGTATCGACGATACAATCGGAAACGACGACGAAGGGGCATGCCGCGAGTGCCTCGCGGACCCGGCCCGCATCGGGCATCGATACGGCGGGGTTGGTCGCGATGATCCACACTGCCTTGATCCGCCCCTCGCCCATGGCGCGGAACAGGTCGACGGCCTTAAGGCCCGGCTTCATCGCCATGTTGGGTGCGGCCCAGAAGCGCTGGACGTCGGCGATGTTTTCGGGTGCAAAGTCGCGGTGTGCCGCCAGTGTCGATGCGAGGCCGCCGACCTCACGCCCGCCCATCGCATTGGGCTGGCCGGTGATCGAGAACGGCGCGGCTCCCGGTTTGGCGATGCGGCCGGTGGCAAGATGGACGTTGATGATCGCGTTGACCTGATCCGTGCCGCGTAGCGACTGGTTGATGCCCTGGCTGAACAGCGTGACGGTGCGGGGGTTGGCCGCGAACAGATCGAAGAAGCGCTGAACATCGGCGGGGGCGAGATCGCAGGCATTGGCGACGGAACACAGGTCATTGCTCTCCGCCAGCGCCTCCCAGAAGCCATCCGGCGTCGCCACGCTTGCCGCCAAGTACGCAGCGTCGATCAGCCCTTCGCGGCGACAATGGGCGAGCAGGCCGTTCATCAGCGCGACATCGCTGCCGGGGCGCAGCGCCAGATAAAGATCAGCGTCCTCGCAGGTTTCGGTCCGGCGTGGATCAATGACGACGAGTTTCGTCCCCCGGTTGGCGCGCGCCGCGACAATGCGCTGATAGACGATCGGGTGGCACCAGGCGGTGTTCGAGCCGATCAGGACGATGAGGTCGGCCGCGTCGATGTCATCATAGCTGACAGGAACAATATCCTCGCCGAACGCTCGCACTTGCCCGGCAACAGCACTCGCCATGCACAGCCGCGAATTGGTATCGATATTGGCCGAGCCGATGAAGCCCTTCATCAATTTGTTGGCGACGTAATAATCCTCGGTCAGCAGCTGGCCAGAGACGTAGAAGGCGACGCTGTTTGAGCCGTGCTCGGCGATGGTGGCAGCAAAACGCCGGGCGACGTGGGTGGTGGCGCGGTCCCAGCTGACGCGCTTGCCGCCGATTTCGGGGTGCAGCAGCCGGCCTTCGAGGCTGATAGTTTCGCCGAGATGGGTGCCCTTGGAGCAGAGTTTGCCGCGATTGGCGGGGTGGGCGGCGTCACCGGCAATCAGCGCTGAACGACTGTCGCCAGGCGTCGCGATAACTCCGCAACCCACCCCGCAATAGGGGCAGGTGGTGCGGATGCCTGTCACATTACACCGGCCAGTGCCGCCGCGCGACCAATCAGTATCCGCCCGCCGTCGATCTTGACCGGGATTACCGGGACGCAACCCTTGTCTTCGCCGAGCGCTTCGCCGGTGATCAGCGAGATGCGCCAATTGTGAAGCGGGCAGGTGACGGTCGTGTCATGGACGATCCCCTGGCTCAGCGGTCCGGCCTTATGCGGGCATTGGTTGGCGAGCGCATGAACGCCGCCGTTGGCCGTGCGGAAGATGGCAATTTCGCGCCCGCCACGCACCGGCAGTGTCCGCGCACCCATCGTCGGCAGCTGATCGACGGGGCCGATGTCGAGCCATTGGGGATCCATCACGCGGGCTCCAACACGCGGCGTGTCGGTCGGATTTCGGCGATATGCTGGTGCAGTTTGGCGTCCTCCCCGGCAGCCCGCTTCGCCCAGGGATCGTCCTGCATGAACTGCTGCGAATAGTGGAAGCGCGCGGTCAGCGCCTCACGCCCGGCCGCGTCCTCGACAATCCGGCCCTTGATATAGTCGAGTCCGACCCGCTCGACCCAGGGCGCGGTGCGATCGAGGTAGCGCGCTTCCTCGCGGTAAAGCTGGATGAAAGCGGCGCAATAATCGAGCGCCTCCTGCTCGGTCGCGACCTTCACCAGGAAATCGGTGCCGCGCAGTTTGATGCCGCCATTGCCGCCGATCGACAGTTCGTAACCGCTATCGACGCAGATGACGCCGAAGTCCTTGATCGTCGCCTCGGCACAGTTGCGCGGGCAGCCGCTGACGGCGATCTTGAACTTGTGCGGCATGAAACTGCCCCACGTCATCTTTTCGGTCTGGATGCCGAGCCCGGTCGAATCCTGCGTGCCGAACCGACACCATTCCGAACCGACGCAGGTCTTCACCGTGCGCAGCGCCTTGGCATAGGCATGGCCGCTGACCATGCCCGCAGCGTTCAGATCGGCCCAAACGGCGGGCAGATCCTCCTTCTTGATACCGAAGATATCGAGCCGTTGGCCGCCGGTGACCTTGACCATGCGCGCTTGGTATTTCTCGGCGACATCGGCGATGGCACGCAACTCGCGCGGGTTAGTGACGCCGCCCCACATCCGCGGCACCACCGAATAGGTGCCATCCTTTTGAATATTGGCGTGCATGCGTTCGTTGACGAAACGCGACTGGTTATCGTCGACGAACTCGCCGGGCCAGGCACAGAGCAGGTAATAGTTGAGCGCCGGACGGCATGACGAACAGCCGTCGGGGGTTGTCCAGTGCAACGCTTGCATGACCTCGGGGATCGCCTTCAGCGCCTTTTCAACGATCAGACGGCGGACGTCTTCATGGGTGAAGCTCGAGCATTTGCAGATCGTCGGCGCGGCGCGTTCGCCGCCGTAGTCATCGCCGAGCGTAATTGCCAGCAACCCCTCGACAAGGCCGGTGCACGATCCGCACGACGCCGACGCCTTGGTGCAAGCGCGGACGGCGTCGAGCGTGACGGAACCGCCTTCGATGGCACCGACGATCCGCGCCTTGCTGACACCGTTACAGCCACAGATTTCGCCGTCGCCGGGCATCGCGGCGACGGCGGCATTAGGGTTTGCCGATGCCCCTCCTCCCAACGCGAAAGCCTGTCCGAAGATCAGCGCGTCGCGGATATCGGCAACGTCCTCGCCCTTCTTCAGCAGGTCGAAATACCAATTGCCATCCTGAGTGTCGCCGTACAGCACGGCACCAATCAGCCGGTCGCCCTTAACGACGACGCGCTTGTAAACGCCGCGCGCCGCGTCGCGCAGGACAATGTCCTCGCAGCCGTCGCCGCCGCCGAAATCGCCCGCCGAAAACACGTCGATCCCCGAAACCTTGAGTTTGGTCGACGTCACCGATCCGCCATAGCCGCTGGGTGTCGCGACCAGCCCATCGGCGAGCGCCCGGCACATCTCCCACAGCGGCGCGACCAGTCCGTAAATCTGGCCCATATGTTCGACGCACTCACCCACCGCGAGGACATCGGCGTCCGACGTGACGAGGTGATCGTCGACATGAATGCCGCGCCCGATGGCCAGCCCGGCCTCGCGCGCCAGCTTGACGTTGGGGCGGATGCCGACCGCCATGACGACGAGCGACGCCGGGATGTCACGGCCATCCTTCAGCCGCACCCCCTCGACCTTGCCCTGACCATGGATTTCGGCCGTATCGGCACCCGTGATGATCGTTTGGCCGCGCGATTCCAGCTCGGCTTTCAGCAACCAGCCCGCCGCCTCGTCGAGCTGGCGCTCCATCAGCGTTGGCATCAGATGGAGGACGGTAACCTTCATGCCGCGCAGGCTGAGGCCGTGCGCCGCCTCCAGCCCGAGCAAGCCGCCGCCGATGACCACCGCCTCGGTTCCCGCCGACGCAGCCCGTAGCATCGCCCCGACATCGTCCATGTCGCGGAAGGTGACGACGCCCGACAGATCGTGCCCCGGCACCGGGATGATGAACGGATCGGAACCGGTGGCGAGCAACAGTTTGTCGTAGAGCGCGACGCGGCCCGAGCGTGCTGTAACAGTCCGGGCGGCGCGGTCGATCGCCACCACCGCGTCGCCCGCCACCAATTCGATGCCATTATCGGTGTACCAGGCGTGGTCGTTGATGACGATGTCGTCGAACGACTTCTCACCCGCCAGCAGCGGTGACAGCATGATCCGGTTGTAGTTGACGCGCGGCTCTGCCCCGAAGATCGTGATGGCAAAGCGGTCGCCGTCGCGCGCCAGGATTTCCTCGACGGCACGACAGCCCGCCATGCCGTTGCCGATCACGACGAGGCCCGGTTTGTTCATAGCGAATATTCCAGCGAAACCCAGACTTTGCGTGTGTCGGTGGCGAAGTGGTCAGCACGGTAATCGGCATATTTGACCAGCCCCGTGTAGCGCCCGCGCTTGAGCGTCAGCTGGCCGTCGATCTCGTCGCCATAGCGGCGGCTGGCGCGGTCGCTGTCGAAACGGCGATAGACAGCCGTCACGGCAACGGCATCGAACGGCCCGGCTTTTTTCCAGCCATAACCCGCCGAGCCATAGAGATCGCGCAGGCCGTCGGGCGGAGTGACGAGGAATTTGTCGGCCCAGCCGTTGAACTTGTGCAGCGTCGCGAGCGGGGTCTGGAAGCTGGTCAGCGGCAGTCCCGAGTCCGCACCAAGCAGCTCACCGCCTAGGCTGAGTTTCAATGCCGCCGCCTCGATCCCGATTTCGCCAGCGACATAGCTGGCGGCATAGTGGTTGGGGTTGCGGCGATAGGCGCTCTGCCGCGCATAGCTGGCGGCATAGGTCAGCAGCAATTTCGGCGCCAATTTGCGGGCACCGGCGAAGCGCGCGCCATAGGACTGACTGCTGTTGCCGAGCACCAGCGGTTCGTCCTGATCGATCAAATAGGCGAAGCCGGTCAGCGTGCCGAGCGATGTCTTCCACGCCAGATTGCCGAAGATGTTGGTGCCGTCGATCGCCTGGTAGCGCGCCGGTCCATAGCGGTTGCCGCCGTCGACCCCCCAGATCGTGCGGTCGCTCCAGGCATAGCTCACATCGGCCTTGAGGTCTTTTACGCCCGACCATTCGATCCGCGCCGCATCGAAGGTCTGTTCGCTGTCGCGCCAGCCCGACGCGCCGACGAAACGCTGGTCATCAAGGTTGATCCGCTGGCGTCCGATGGTCGCCAGCGTTTTGGGCAGCCCGCGATACTGCAGCTGCAGGCGGTTCAGCTCTATATTCTGCGGATCGGCGACAATCGGATAGCCGGTTTTGCCGTTCAGGCCGCTGTTATAGTCGGGATCGATCGCCAGCACGCCTTCGCTTTCGGCGAGCAGCGCGAAGTTGCCGGTTTTGAGTTCGAAACCGGCGCGGATGCGCGCCGTGACGGCGTTGGCGTCGTTGACAAACGGTGCCTGTTCAACGTGTTCGTAGCGCAGGCGCATGTCGATCAGTGGCTTGAAGCTGACCGCCTGCGCCGTGGCGGGGACCGCTACGGCCCCCGCCATTGCAATCGCTGCAAGGGCTGCCCAGCCGCGCATCAGACGCGCGCCCCGGCCAGCGCCGCGCCCCAGGTACCGCGCCAACGGCCCTTGACGAAGGTCAGGCCCCCAAGCGCAATCAGTGCCAACCCGGCGAAAATCAGGAAGCCGAGCTGCGAACTGCCGGTCAGCTGTTTGGCGAAACCCAGCGATGAGGCGAGGTAAAAGCCGCCGATACCGCCGCCGCAGCCGACAAGGCCGGTCATCACGCCGATCTCCTTGCCGAAGCGCTGCGGTACCAGCTGGAACACCGCGCCATTGCCGAAACCCAGCGTCCCCATCACCAGCAGGAACAGCGCAAGCGTCAGCGCCAGCGAGGCGGGTGCCGTGCTGATCACCGCTAACGTTACAGCTGCCAGCGCATAGACAATCGTCAGCGTGCGAATGCCGCCGATGCGGTCGGCGAGCGCACCGCCGAACGGCCGCAGCAACGATCCGGCGAAGACGCACGCGGCGGTCGCATAACCGGCGTTGATCGGCGTGAGGCCGAAGCGATCGGTGAAGTAGATCGACAGGCTCGATGACAGTCCGACGAAACCACCGAAGGTGACGCCGTAGAACAGCATGAACCACCAAGCATCACGCTGCCGAAGCACGGCGAGGTAAGCAGCGAGGGACTTGGCCGCAGGCCGACCCGGTGCGTCCCTGGCGAACACCATGTAAATCGCGAAGACAATGGCGAGCGGCAGCGCGGCGAGGCCGAGTACAGCGTTCCAGCCGAACGCTTTGGCAAGCATCGGCGCGAACAGAGCGGCAAGCACGGTGCCCGAATTACCCATGCCAGCGATGCCCATCGCCTTGCCCTGATGTTCCGGCGGATACCATCGCGAGGCGAGTGGCAGGGCAACGGCAAAGCTTGCACCGGCGAACCCCAGAACCAGTCCCACGGCCAGCGTACCGCCAAAGCTGTCGACACCCAGGAACCACGACGTCACCAGCCCGCCGATGACGATCAGCTGCGCAATGGCCCCCGTTCGCTTTGGCCCGATGCGATCGACAGCGACGCCGTAAACCAGCCGTAGGAAGGCCCCGGCCAGCGTCGGCACCGCGACCATCAAGCCCTTTTGCGCCGGGTTGAGACCGATATCTTTGGCGATGATCGGCGCCAATGGCCCAAGCAGCACCCAGACCATGAAGGCCAGATCGAAGTATAGGAAAGCAGATATCAGCGTCGCGCGGTGCCCAGCCTGCCAGAAGCCGCCAGTCTTGACGGGGGTCATCCCCAAATCATCGAGTGTCGCCTGCATCGTCGTCATCGTTCAGCCCCTCGCGTGAACGCAAAAAAGCCGCCGCGACGCCCGCGTGTGCGGGGCCGGACGGCGACTTTGCCAATTTCTGTTAATGCTGGACGGCTACTTCATTGCAGCGGCCCAGCGGTGACATGAAGCTGACAGCGATTCGCTCGCAGTGCAACAATTATTTTGCAGTGCAGCAGGATCAGCGTGCTGGAAACCCTGCGAGATAAGTGTCGAGTGCCTCGGGATCGAAACTGCGCGCGTCGAAAAAGCGATCCGCACCAAGGATAAGTCGCCCCTGGGTCGTCCCCACCGGCAACGGCCCGACGATACCACCTTCAAGCTTTGAACTCGCCCCCGGCAGTGGTGCACCGATCGAACGCAGCGCGGCGCGATAGATATCGGGCCGAAAGACGCGCTGCGCGGTCGCATAATCGCGGGGATTGGGCGTAACATGCCCGGCGATCGCCATCTGTGCGTACAGCCATGCCGCCTGGCTGACCCATGGGAAATTCGCTGCCTCACGGTGTTGAAACATGAAATCGGGGACGTGGACCGCTTCATGCCCGCGCGCGAACAGGATGCGGTCTGAAATCGCCCGGCGGATCAGGTCCGCGGACCCGTCGAGATAGTCCGGACGCGCAAGGATGCGGGCTATCACGTCAAGCCGCGCCGGATCGATGAAGGCGACCCCGGCACGATACAAAGCACGGAGCAAGCGGCCGGTCAGGTCCGAATCTTGCGCCATCCGCGCGCTGCGCATCGCCAGCACCTTTTCAACACCGCGACGCCAGATTTGCGAGGTGACCGCGACGATGACTCCGGCTCCGCGATCGACTGCGACGCTGTTCCATGGCTCCCCGACGCAGATGCCGTCGACTTCGCCCACCGCAAGTGCGTCGGCAGCAAACGGCGGTGCGACCGTGACGATCTCGATATCGCGGTCTGGGTCGATGCCGCAGCCGATCAGCCAGTAGCGCAGCATGTAATCATGACTGGAATATCGGTGGACAACGCCAAAGCGCGGCCGCCGTGCGCTGGCGCGGATGACCGCCGCCAGCCGCGCCCCGATGGCGCCAACATCGCCGGGGCCCCCAACGGTTGTAACTTGCACTGCCAGTTCCGGCCGAAGCGTCACTGCATTGCCATTCAACCCAAGCACGAAGGGCACTGACAACGGAGTCGCCGGTCGGCCCAAGCCAAGAGTCGTGGCAATGGCCAGCGGGGCCAGAAGGTGTGCCGCGTCGCTATGCCCATAAAGCAGCCGGTCGCACACCGTCGCCCAGCTCATGTCGCGGACAAGGCTCAGGTCGATGCCCTCGTCCTCAGCGAAACCCATTTCGCGCGCCAGGATCGGCAGCGCGGCATCGACCAGCGGCAGGAAGCCGACCGTCAGGGGTACCATGCTCACAAATCCCCCATCAGTCGGTCGGCCGTGACAAGGGCGTCGGCGACATCGGCGATGCGCCGCCCGCCATCCATTGCCGCCTTGCGCAGCGCCGAATAAGCCGAAGGCTCATCCAGCCCGCGCTTCTTCATAAGGATCGCTTTGGCCTGATCGATGGACTTCCGGTCGGCAAGTGCCCCCTGTGCCTCGGCGAGCTCGGCGCGCAGGCGCGAATAGGCGCGGAATCGCCGGATCGCCAGTTCGAGGACTGGGCGGATACGCTCTTTCTTCAGCCCGTCGACGACATAGGCCGAAACCCCGGCATCGATCGCCGCCTCGATCCCGGCGGTGTCACTTTGATCGACAAACATTGCCACCGGACGCGCCATCGCCCGCGACAAGGTAAACAGCTCCTCCAGTTCATCGCGATGCGGGTTCGCAAGGTTGATCAGCACAACATCAGGCGATAGCGCCTCCAGCCGCGCCGCAACGCCATGGCGGTCGCAAAAGATCGTGACATCACGAAGCCCCACATCGTGCAGCCCTTCCTCGATCACCGCGGCGCGCGCGGGGCTCTCATCGATAATAGCGATTCGCAGCGTGCCGCTCCATGTTGCAGGGCAATATAGACCGGGTTGAGGTCATCGGCGCTACAAAATCAGGAAGGGCTCAGACCAGGCCGCTATCTGGTGGGCCAGACGAAATATCCGTGACCCGTGGACAATTTCTGCATCGAATACAGCCCGCAAAATCTTGGCGTGTTGCAAGCCGTTGCACAGAATCTTTTTAGCGATGGCTCAAGGTCAGTGAAAATCTCGTGATTTCGGTAAGATGCGGACGCTGCGCGGATGTCCATAGTTGCGGGGATAGCCGGGGTGGAGGTCTTCATCCGCCCGCGTTGTCTGAGGTGTGGCGTCATGCGTTTCTGACAGCCGGTCGAGTTCCGTCGTGCGGTCGTGGATGCGGGTTGCCATCAGATGGACGACGCCTTCCGGGCTGCGTTGCAATTCGCCTTCGACCAGCATCAGCCGCGACGCCATGATGTTGCGGCGGTAGCGCTCGAACAGCCGCGCCCAGATGACAACGTTGGTAACGCCGCTTTCGTCCTCTAGCGTGACGAAGATGGCGTTGCCTTTGCCGGGCCGTTGACGGACGAGGACAATACCTGCGGTTTTGACCTTTTGCCCGTCCCTCGCCGATGATGCCCCAGCACACGACAGCACCCCTTCGCGCTCGAATACAGGACGCAGGAAATGCATTGGATGCGCCTTGAGAGACAAGCGAATGGTCTGGTAATCCGCTGCGACCTGCTCGCCCGACGACATCAACGGCAGATTGACAGCGGGTTCGGGGCCAAGTTCGCCTGCATGGGCGGCGGCAAACAACGGCAGGACATCCGACGGAGTGCGGCGGGCCTCCCATAACGCCTCGCGGCGGTCCAAACCGATGGAACGGCAGGCGTCGGCATCAGCGAGCAACCGCAAAGCACGTTGCGGCAGCATTCCTTGACGGGCGAGCTGCTCGATACTGGCAAAGGGCCGGTTGGCTACCAAGTCCTTAGCCCATGCTTCGCGGAAACTGTCGATCTGGCGCAGGCCAAGGCGGAGCGCAAAACTGCCATCGCCGACAGGTTCAAGGCTATTGTCCCAATCGCTGGCGTTCACATCGATTGGCCGCACCTCGACGCCGTGTTCGCGGGCATCGCGGACAATTTGTGCGGGCGCATAGAACCCCATCGGCTGCGCATTCAACAGGGCGGCAGCAAACACCGCAGGGTAGCGGCACTTGATATAGGACGACACCCAGACCAGCCGGGCAAAGGCCAGCGCATGGCTTTCGGGAAAGCCGTAGCTGCCAAAGCCCTCGATCTGTTTGTAGCAGCGCCGCGCAAAACCTTCTTCATAGCCACGCGCGACCATGCCACCGACCAGCTTCGTTTCGAACTGGTCCATGGTTCCCAGATTGCGGAACGTCGCCATGGCACGGCGCAACTGATTGGCTTCGCTCGGCGTGAAGTCTGCGGCGACGATGGCGAGTTTCATCGCCTGTTCCTGAAACAGCGGAATGCCGAGCGTTTTGCCCAGCACCTCGCGCAATTCGTTCGGGTCGTGCGGCGGCGCGGGCGACGGAAAATCGTGAGGCTCGATACCCTGCCGCCGCCGTAGATAGGGATGGACCATATCGCCCTGGATCGGGCCGGGGCGGACGATGGCCACCTGAATGACAAGATCGTAGAACTCGCGCGGGCGGAGGCGCGGCAGCATGTTCATCTGCGCCCGGCTTTCGACTTGAAAGACGCCGACGCTGTCGCCCCTGCAAAGCATGTCATAAACATCCGGAGCATCATCGGTGACGCTATCGAGCGTATATTGCTTGCCCAAATGCGTTTCGATCAGCGCGAACGCCTTGCGAATACACGACAGCATCCCAAGCGCGAGCACATCGACCTTCATCAGCCCCAGCGCGTCGATGTCGTCCTTGTCCCATTCGATAAATGTGCGGTCGACCATCGCGGCATTGTGGATAGGAACGGTCTCGTCGAGCCGGTCTTCGGTCAGCACGAAACCTCCGACATGCTGCGAAAGGTGACGCGGGAATTTTAGGATTTGGCCAACGAAGTCGCCAAGCCGCGCAATTTCAGGCGAGTCAGGATCAAAGCCTGTTTCGGTAAAACGCGCTCGCTCTATCTTGTCTGAAAAACTGCCCCACACCGTGCTGCTCAGCTGTGTCGTCACATCTTCGGTCAAGCCGAGCGCCTTGCCGGCTTCACGGACTGCGCTGCGCGGTCGGTAATGGATGACGGTGGCCGCGATCCCGGCACGTTCACGGCCATAGCGGCGGTAAACATATTGCATGACCTCCTCGCGTCGTTCGTGTTCGAAATCGACATCGATGTCGGGCGGCTCCCGGCGCTCCTCCGAAATGAACCGGGAGAACAACAGGTTGTTTTTGAGAGGATCGACGGCGGTGATGCCAAGGACAAAGCAGATCGCCGAATTGGCAGCCGAGCCGCGTCCTTGGCAGAGGATGTTCTCGCCGCGCGCAAAGGCGACGATGTCATGAACGGTGAGAAAATAGGCAGCATATTGCTGCCGCTCGATAATGGCGAACTCGTCGGCGAGCAGTTTTTGCAGCCTATCCGGAATGCCGTCGGGCCAGCGCTCGCGCGCCTTGCTCAACGTCAGTGTTTCAAGCCAGCCTTGCGGAGTGTAGCCGACGGGCACCGGTTCGTGAGGGTATTCATACCGCAATTGGCCAAGATCGAAGTCGATACACCGCAGCAGCTTTTGCGTTTCAGCAATGGCCTGTGGGGCATCCGCGAACAGCCGCGCCATTTCAACGCCGGATTTTAGATGACGTTCGGCATTGGCGGCGAGCAGGCGTCCGGCGCTCTGAATGGTGCGCTTCTCGCGGATACAGGTCAGGATGTCATGCAGACGACGCTGGTCAGGCGTCGCGTAAAGCGCATCGTTGACGGCGATCAGCGGCAGCCATGCGGTGCGCGCCTGCTCCATGCGCTGCTGTAAACGCCGCCGGTCACGCCCACCGTGGTTCATTGCGGCCCCAACCCACACCCTGCCGAGCGCCGCCCCTCGAAGCGTATCGAGCAACGTGGCAGCGTCGCCCGCGCCCGGCATGACGATCATCAGCAGGTCGTCGATATGACCGAGAAGATCGTCGAGGCGGAGGGTGCAACTGCCCTTTTCGGCGCGCATATTGCCGACGGTCAACAGCCGCGTCAGCCGCCCCCAGCCGCGACGCGTTGCCGGATAAGCGATGATATCCGGTGTACCATCGGCAAAGACCAACCGCGCGCCTGTGACGAGCTTGAAGTCGATATCACCCAGCCCGGCTTCAGCGGCGCTTTCCCGCGCTTCCTTGAGTGCAGACCATGCGCGCACCACCCCTGCCACTGTGTTGCGGTCGGCAATGCCGATGCCGGTATGACCGAGTGACAATGCCTCGCCGACCATATCAGAAGGGTGCGAGGCGCCGTGCAGAAATGAATAGTTGGTCGCTGCGCTGAGTTCGGCGAAGCTCATGCGAACAGGCCGTGCAGATACCAGTCAGGCAGCGGCTTTTCGACGCCATACAACCCATGCCGGAACAGCCAGAAACGCCGTCCGCGCACATCTTCGACACGGTAATAGTCGCGAGTCAGTCCCTTTCCGCTGCGGCGTTTCCACCATTCGGCAGCGACGCGTTCCGGGCCTTCGGCGCGTGTTACATCATGGCGTAATTGCCGCCATTTGAACCATAAGGGCGGCCCGTCGGGGACGGCTGCCATGACATCGATGCGGTGCGGTGGATCGAACAGATGCAGCGGGCGCAGCGGCGGTTCGCCAGCTTCTGGCACCGGCCAGTTTATCGGCGGCGAATGTGCCGCCACCGGTAGTTCAAATGCCGCCTGTTCGGGAATATGGCTGTCACCGGCTGCAAACCGCCGTACCCGGCTGCGCCCCAGCCGCGTGCTGAGCCGGTCAATGAGTGCCGCCAATTCGGCTTCTGCGACTGCGCCGCCCTCCAATTGCAACTGCTGCGGTGCCAGCGGTTCGGTCATTGGCACGGCCAATCGGATCAGATCATAGCCGAAGCCCGGATCGAGCGGGTCGGCCAGCGTGTCGATCCGTTCACGAAACAGCCGCGCGATAATCTTTGGATCACGCGTCGGCTGGCCGGTTTCGATGACGAGGCGCGCGATATGGCCGTCACTGCGAAACAGCGCCGCCTCGAACTGCCGCCCGCCGCGGCCGCGTTCGGACAGGATGACCGCCACCTCGCCCATCAATCGGTCGAGTGTTCCGAGTGCTGCGTCGCTATGCGCCACCGGTTCGGCAAAACGGTGTTCGACCTGCACATCCGGCGGGTGGCGTCGCGGCGTGATGCGGACATCCTCTTCGCCAAGCAGCCGCGCCAGCAGCACCGGCATTGCCGCGCCGAACCGCGCTGCCAATGGCCCGCGCGCACATTCGGCCAAATGCCCAATGGTCTTCAGCCCCGCACGGCGCAGCGCCAGATGAGTGTCGGCGTCCACCCTGAGCGCCGTCACCGGCAGGGCGTGGACTTCGTCTTCTGCGAATGCGGCCAGCGCCAGCGCCGCATCGGGCGTATCTGCCAGCGCCGTCATCACACTGATGCCGCGACGAAAAAACCGGCGTTTCAGATCGGCAGCAAGCCCAGCCTCTCCACCAAACGCATGCGCACAGCCACTGATATCGAGGACGATTGCCTGTGGCGGATCGGTCGCCACCATCGGTGAATAACGGTCGCAAGCATCGGCCAGCCAGTCGAGCAGGGCCGCATCGGCTTTCGCATCATGGTCGAACACCGACAGTTCCGGCAGCCGCGCCCGCGCATCGGCCAGCGTCAGTCCAGGCGTAATGCCCAGCGCCAGCGCGCGCGCATTCACGGCCACGAGACGCATCGCCCCGCGCAGTTTTTCAGTCAGCGCAAAGGGGATTTCAGGCGGCGCGCCGCGCGCCCGCGATACCCGTTCGGCTGGCAGCAAGGGCAGGAACACCGCCAGATAAAGGCGCGTCCCTGAAGGCTCTTTGGTCACGATCCCACTCCACCCGGGCATCGAACCCGGCAATTCCCCCACGATGGCGCAACAGGCTGATGTCGAACGCTGGCGGCCCCGGTGCATTGCCTGCCAGCGTCCGCGACGGTGCGGCGCTGACCCGCCAGCGTGTTTGAGCGGCGCTGGGCGCAGGATCGACACCTGAGCGCACCATGAGGGTCATCACCTCCGACCGTGCCGCCGCCATTGCCAGCCGCCGGGACGCGGTGAGATCGACCATTGGTGCCTTGCCCCACGGCTCAAGGATCACCGCGCCAACGGCCCCGCAGTTAACAATGTCAAAACCCGCACGAAGCAGCGACAGCGTATCGGGTGCCGTTACAACCAGCACGGCTTCAGGATCGGCCCCCATTTCGATCAGGCCGGGCGGATAAAGCCGCCCTGAATAGTGCTCAGCACGTTCCTGCCGGACCCAGATCAAAGGCGCAGCAGTCTTTCGTCGCAGCCCGAGCAACAGGGCAAAACACGTCGCGGTGGCTCCGTCTTCCGAATGAGCAAAAAACTCATGCAAAGCTGCACGATGCAAGCCACCGCCCAGCCGTGTGTCGAGGCTTGGCACTCCCAGCCTTACCAACGCTTTTGCGCCAGGACCGATTTCGACATCAGTCCTTGGAGGTGATTGTGAAGGTAGAAATGCAAGCACGGCAGCGTTCCTGATACGTTCTCCTATAGCACCTCCTATTTGCATAGAGTCAAGATAGAGGCATGTGACATAGCTGACCGCTCCATGGCGCAATGCCACGACAACATTTCAATCACTTAGAAGAAACTGGCGGAGAGGGTGGGATTCGAACCCACGGTGAGCTTGCACCCACAACGGTTTTCGAGACCGTCCCGATCGACCACTCTGGCACCTCTCCGCGAGGGCGAAACCGCAAGGCGGGCTTCCGGTCGAAGGCCGGGGGCTATAACAGCTTGTCGCGCGTTGTGAAGAGCGGACATCTTCACGGGCGGTAAATCGCCCCTATATGATTGTCGGCAGGAAGCGTAGATATCCTGACATGCAAAGGTTGCGGCGTATGATCGACAGGCTGACGGGACGCACGGTGCAGGTTGAACCGGCGGTGGTGGCTGCCGGGCTGCCTGCGCCGATGGCCGAGGCGCGCTTCACCATCGGTGAGGTCGTACGCCACAAGATCTTCCCGTTTCGCGGCGTCATCTTCGATGTCGATCCCGAATTCGCCAATACCGATGAGTGGTGGGAGGCGATCCCGGAGGAAGTGCGGCCGCGCAAGGACCAGCCGTTTTACCACCTGCTCGCCGAGAATGACGAGGCGGCGTATGTCGCCTATGTCAGCCAGCAGAATCTGATCCACGACGCCGATGGCGAGCCGGTCCAGCATCCTGCCGTCCAGCAGATGTTCAATGGATTCGAGGACGGGCGGTACGTGATGCGGCCCGAAATCCGCAACTAGAGCCGCGTTGCCGCCTTGATCGCCACGCGGCATCCGGCGCGGATGACGGCGGACATCAGCGGGAAGGCCCCTGGTCCAGCGAAGGCTTCGCCCGCCGCTTTGTGTTCGAGTTCGTCGGCGCGGTAGTCGGTAACCATCGCCGCCAGTTCGGGGTCCGCCCCCGCCGCCAATTCAACCTCCTGCGCGCCATAGTGCCGGTCGATCTCGGTCTCCACCGCCGCCGTCGTCGCCATCGCGGCGCGCGGGCCGACCAGCGCCGTCGCCGCACCCAGTGCATAGCCGGCGACATGCCAGATCGGCCCCAGCAGCGTCGGCCGCACGCCGCGCCGGGTCATCAGCGCATCGAACCCGGCCAGATGGCGCTGCTCCTGTGCCGCCATACGCCGGATTTCACCGGCAACCCTGGCGCGACCGCCCATCACCGCTAGCTGACCGGCGTAAATGCGCGCTGCGCCATATTCGCCGGCCTGATCGACGCGGACCATCGGCGCGGTGTCCGGCGCGCGGCCTCCTGCAAGTCTATCGCCCGGCAGGTGCCTCATGGCCGTCGCAGCATCCATAGCGCCCATAGTCCCGTCACTCCCGCAATGATCGCGTTCCACCCTGCCATGGAAACGCCGAACAGGCTCCAGGCGATGGCGTCGCAGCGCACGACGGGTGCCGCGAGCATGGAGGCGACGATGTCGGCAGTCGATCCACTGATCTTGTTGGCGGTGCAGGCGGTGAAGCTTTCCTCCCACCAATGCTGCTCGACCCCGGCGTGGAAGACGGCGATGGCGGCATCGGCGAGAACAGCGAGAGCAGTGAGGGCCAGCAACAGCCGATTGCGCCCGGCCGCCAGCGCCGCAAGGCCAAGCCCGAGCGCCGCGACCAAGGCGTAACGCTGCCACATGCACATCTCGCACGGGTGAAGCCCGCCGACATACTGAAACGCCAACGCTCCGCCGAGCAGCGCGGCTGGGGCGATCAGCAGGACGGCGGCAACACGGTCAGCGCGTGACATAACGAACCCCGATCAACACAACGATGAGCGCCCCCGCCCCCAGCACGATGCTGTGGAAATGCCGGTCGAGAACACGCTGCGCCGCCGGGCCGAAGCGTTTCAGCAGCAGCCCGACGATCAGGAAGCGCCCGCCGCGCCCCGCGACCGACCCGGCGAGGCAACCGGCGATGCCGAGCGGTATGCTGCCCGCCGCCATCGCCGTCACCGACGGGTAGAAGGCAAAACCGAGCAGCCAGAGAAAGGGATTGTGCGCAACCTCGGTCTTGAACGATTCAAACTCGTTCAGTCGCCCAAAGAAGGTCAGCAGCGGCACCGCCGCCGAGCGGTACAGCAGCGCGCCGATGGCATAACCCGCCAATGCCCCCGCCGCCGATGTGATCGTGCCAATGATGGCGATGCGCAGCCAGCGGGCGGGGCGCGCGATGGTCATCGGAATTTGCAGCAGATCGGGTGGGATCGGCAGGAACGCACCGTCGCAAAAGCTCAACAGACCGAGCCAGACCTCGGCCTGCTTGTCCGCCGCGCGCGCCAGGATCCAGTCGTACAGGCGGCGCAGCAAAGACGTTCTCCGGAATGTTTGAGGTGCTTCGGCGGGAGGCGAGGCTTATTTCGCCGACGCAGTCTGCACCGCCGGAGCCGCGCCCGTCCGCTCGATCAGCTTCAGCGCATAATCGAGCTGGAAATCGATGACGCCCTTCTTCTTCAGATCCTCGGCGGTCGCGGAAAAACGCGGATCGGGCTTGGCGTCGTCTTCGACGATCTTGTCACTGCCGCCGTCCTTCATCTGGTTGATGAAATGCCGCCGCAAATCGGCCTCGCGGATGCGCAGCTTGTCCTTGTAGCTGGCGTCGCTGAGCTGCGGCACCTGGATATCGGGGTCGATCCCGTTCTCCTGCACCGAGCGGCCTGACGGTGTGTAGTAACGCGCCGTCGTCAGCCGCATCGAATTGCCGTCGGCGAGCGGCAGCCAGGTCTGCACCGATCCCTTGCCAAAGGTCCGCTCACCCAGAATGAGGGCGCGGCGGTGATCCTGCAGCGCCCCGGCGACGATCTCCGACGCCGATGCCGAGCCCTGGTCGACGAGGACGATCAGCGGCTTGCCGTCGATCCGGTCGCCGGCCTTGGCGTAGTAATGCTGGGTATCGGCCTTGGTGCGACCGCGCTGCGAGACGACCTCGCCGCCGTCGAGGAACGTGTCGGACACGTTGATTGCCTGATCGAGCGAGCCACCGGGATCGGACCGCAGATCGAGAATGTAGCCGGTGATGCCCGCGCCCAGCTTTTTCTGGATCGCCGCAATGGCATCATTGACCCCGTCCCCGGCCTTGTTATCGAAGGTCGACAGCCGGATGACGCCGACGGTGCCGCGGGTTTCGTACTTGACCGATTTGATGCGGACGATCTCGCGGGTCAGCGTGAATTCCAGCGGCTTGGTCTGGTCGTCACGCGCGACGGTGAGCTTGATCTTGGTCCCCGCGTCGCCGCGCATCTTGTCGACCGCGTCCTGCAACGACGACCCCAGGATGAGTTCGCCGTCGAGGTGCGTGATGTAATCGCCCGACTTGATCCCGGCGCGCGCGGCGGGGGTATCGTCGATCGGCGCGATGACTTTGACCGCGCCGTCCTCGATGCTGACCGACAGGCCGAGCCCGCCATATTCGCCCGCCATCTGGTCGCGGAAAGTCTTGGTTTCGGTCGCGTCCATGTAATTGCTGTGCGGATCGAGGCTGGCGAGCATGCCGTTGATCGCGCCGTCGATCAGCTTCTTGTCATCGACCTTGTCGACGTAATTGCTACGGACGCGTTCGAACACGTCCATCAGCGCGTCGAGCTCCTTATAGGTGTCGCTGTTGGCGGCGGCCTTTACCGCGGCCGACGCCGGGATGAGCATCAGCGCGACAAGCGGCAGGGCGATCTTCCAGCGCGGCGACATGGGCGGGGCCTTTTTCGGACTCGGGGTACGCAGGACACGAGGATAGCCGGGTTGGCGAGGCGAGGGAAGCGGTGCACTTTCTGATCCTCCCCGCCTTCACGGGGAGGATCAAGAGCACCGCCATCTTGTCACGGACCCATGCGACAAACCCGACGTTCACCCCCCGAACCCCAAAAAGGACCCCGGCCATGCCCATGCTCGAAACCGACGACGGAACCGCGCTGTATTTCAAGGAATGGGGCGATGGTGCCACTGGCTCGACCGTCATCCTCATCCACGGCTGGCCGCTGAGCGCCGACAGCTGGGACGATCAGGCGCTGGCGCTGGCCGATGCCGGGCACCGCGTCATCGCCTATGACCGGCGCGGCTTTGGCCGGTCGGACCAGCCTTGGGATGGCTATGACTACGACACGCTCGCCGACGATCTGCTGGCGGTGATCGAGGCAACCGAGGCCGAAAATCCTGTGCTGGTCGGCTTTTCGATGGGCGGCGGCGAAGTTGCCCGGTTCATGTCGCGCCACGGCGGCGCGTCAAAGGCGGTGCTGATCTCGTCGGTGGTGCCCTATATGCTGAAGACCGACGACAACTCCGATGGCGTGCCGGCGGAGGCGCTCGACGGTATCAAGGCCGGGCTGAAGGCCGACCGCGCCAAGTTTCTGGCGGACTTCCTCAAGGACTTTTACGGCGTCGGGCTGGTGTCGCATCCGGTCAGCGATGAACAGCTCGACTGGTCTCTGATGGTGGCGCTACAGGCCGGGCTGAAGGGCACGCTTGATTGCGTCGACAGCTTTGGCCGTACAGATTTTCGTCCCGATCTGGCCAGCTTTACTGTGCCGACGCTGATTATCCACGGCACCGCCGATCATACCGTGCCCATCGCCATCACCGCCCGTGCAGCCGCCAAGGCGATCCCGGGGGCCAAGCTGATCGAATATGACGGCGCACCACACGGCACGCTGGCGACGCACAAGGACGATATCATCCGCGACATGCTGGCGTTCCTCGCGGATTAGCTGGGCAGGCGGGCGTAGATGGCGGTCGGCAACAGGAGCCCCCGCGCCTGTTCGCGGATCGCCATCTCGCCCGCCTCGACGGGCTTGCCAAGCGCCTCGCCCAGCAGATTGCCGATCGCCAGCGCCGACATGCGGATGGCGTAAACAGTCAGCACGACGAAGACCGGGGTGTCGGACAGCAGCGCCGCCGTCAGCGTCGCGAGTTCGGGCAGATCGCGTTCCAGCGACCAGATCTCGCCCTCAGGTCCACGGCCGTATTTGGGCGGGTCCATGACGATGCCGTCATATTTGCTGCCGCGCCGGACCTCGCGCCGCATGAACTTCAGCGCATCGTCGACCAGCCAACGGATAGGTGCGCTGCCCAGCCCCGACAAATCGGCATTGGCGCGCGCGGCGGCGACAGCTTTTTTCGACGCATCGACGTGCGTCACCTGCGCCCCCGCCGCCGCGCAGACCAGCGAGCCGACACCGGTATAGCCGAACAGATTGAGCACCCGCGTGCCGATGGCGCAGCGTTCCGCCATGAAATCCCAGTGCGGCGCCATGTCGGGGAAAAACCCCAGATGCCGGAACGGCGTGTTGGTGGCGGCAAAGCGCACCGGACCACGGGTCAGCGGCCAACTCGGCGGAACCTTGAGGTCGAGCGTCCAGCGCCCGCCGCCGTCTTCGTCGCTGCCCCCGGTGAATTCGCCATCGGCCTGCCAGTCGGGCGACGCGGGCTGCCACAGCGCCTGGGGTTCGGGGCGGATGAAGCGATAGGGCCCATAGCGTTCGAGCTTCCGACCGCCGCCCGAATCGAGCAGGGCATAGCCGCCCCAGGGTTCAGCGATCAGGACCGGGAGTGCGGTCACGCCGCCCGCCGCTGCGCCGCCCCAACGCCGATTTCCGCGCGTGCCGGAGCCGCCGCCAGCATCGCCGCCCCTGCCGCACGCGCTGCATCCAGCGTCACCGCCTCGATCCGCGCCACCACCTCGGCTGGGGTGACGAAGCGGCCATGGATCAGCAGCGACCGCGCCAGATAATCGGCTTGTCCGCCGGGGCTTTCGACCGCCATCAGCAGCCCGGCCACCGCCTGCGCCTTGGCGCGCGCCAGTTCGGCGCTGTCCAGCCCCGTCGCGGTCGCCGCCAGGACATGATCGATCAAATCCCGTGCTCGCCCCGCGTCCTTGCGCGCCGTCGCGGCATGGACGCTCATCAACCCGCCGTCGGCATAGGGCACGGTCGAGGCGCTGATCGAATAGGCAAGTCCACGCTCCTCGCGCACCTCCTGAAACAGCCGCGAAGACATGCCACCGCCCGCCGCCGCGACGAACAGCACGGCGGCATCGTGCGCCGGATCGTGATGCCCTGGCGCCAGCCAGCCCGCCGTCAGCTGCGACTGTTCAAACCGGCGCGGATCGGCAAAGCGCCCGGCGGCAAAGCTGATCGCCTGAACCGTTGGAGCCGCCGGACCGTCGCCGTTCGGCAGCGCGGCCTCCGCCAGCCGCAGCAGCGCTTCGTGATCGACCTTGCCCGCCGCCACCAGCGTCAGCCGCGAATTAACATAGTGCGCGCGCAGCCAGTCGCGCAGGTCACCGCTGGTCAGCGCCGCGATCGACGCCTCCGACCCCAGGATCGAGCGCCCTAGCGCCTGCCCCGGAAACGCCGCTTCCTGAAGATGATCGAAGACGATGTCGTCGGGCGTATCGCGCGCCTCCCCGAGCTCGGACAGTACGACGTCCTTTTCGCGCGCCAAATCGTCCTCGTCGAACACCGGCGCGGTGATCAGGTCGGCGAGCACCGCCAGCCCCAGTGGCAGGTCGCGCGCCAGCAGCCGGGCATGGAAGACGGTGACATCGCGCGACGTCCAGGCATTCAATTGCCCGCCGACATCCTCGATCTGCTCGGCAATGTCGCGCGCCGACCGTGTCGCGGTGCCCTTGAACACCATATGCTCGAACAGATGCGCGACGCCGTTGGTCGCCTCGGTTTCAAAGCGTGACCCGGTTTCGGCGTGGATGGCCAGCGTCACCGTCTCGACGCCCGGGGTCAGCGATGTTGCGACGCGCAGACCCTTGGTGGTGTGCGAAATCAGCGGGGTCACGCCGCCCGCTCCGCCACATAGGCCTCGACCGCGCCGAGATCGTTGGCCAGCACGTCGAAGCGCTCCTCGCGGTCGAACAGGCCCGCAGCCTTGGCGGGCATCGCGGGGCGCACGCCGGTGGCGCGTTCGACCGCCTCGCGGAACTTGGCGGGATGGGCGGTGGCGAGCGTCACCACCGGGCCGTCGGCACTACTCGCCCGCGCCGCCGCCAGCCCGATTGCGGTATGCGGATCGAGCGTCTGGCCGCAACGCTCGCGCGCCCAGCGCATGGCGACGCTCATGCCGTCGGCATCGATACGCGCGCTGTCGAATGTCGCATGGGCAGCGGCCAGTTGGCCTGCCGGAATGGTCATGGCGCGGCTCGTCTCGAACCCGGCCATCGCTGCCGCCGTCGCCACACCGTTGCGTCCGCCGAGGTCGAACAACAGCCGTTCGAAGTTCGACGACACCTGAATGTCCATCGATGGCGACGCTGTCGGCGTAACGGTTCCGGCGCTGTAATCACCCACGGTCAGCGCGCGGTGGAGAATGTCATTCTCGTTGGTCGCGACGATCAGCCGGTCGATCGGCAGCCCCATCTGCCCCGCCACATAACCCGCAAACACATCGCCGAAATTGCCCGTCGGCACGGCAAAGCTGACGCAGCGCTCGGGTGCCCCCAACCGCACGGCGGCGTAGAAATAATAGGGCACCTGCAGCATCAGCCGCGCCCAGTTGATCGAATTGACCGCGCTCAGGTCGAAACGCGCGGCGAACACCGGATCGTTGAACATTGCTTTCACCAGCGCCTGACAATCGTCGAACGTCCCCTCGATGGCGATGTTATGGACGTTGGGCGCGAGCACCGTCGTCATCTGCCGCCGCTGCACATCGCTGACCCGCCCGCGCGGGTGGAGCATGAACAGCTCGACGCCTTCGCGGCCCGCCAGCGCATGGATGGCGGCGGACCCGGTATCCCCCGATGTCGCGCCAATGACCGTCAGCTTGCGACCCGACCGCGCCAGGAACGCCTCGAACATCAGCCCGAGCGCCTGCATCGCCACATCCTTGAAGGCGAGCGTCGGGCCATGGAACAGTTCGAGCAGCCAATGCCGCTCGTCAAGCTGAACCAGCGGGGCCACGGCGGCATGGTCGAAACTGGCATAGGCGGCGGTCAGCAGAGCGCGCAGCTGGTTTTCCGTGAACGCGTCGCCGATGAATGGCAGGCAGACGCGCACGGCGGTTTCGACGTAGGACAGACCGGCCAGTGCGGCGATCTGATCGCGGGTCAGCGTCGGCCAGCTTTCAGGCACATAAAGCCCCCCGTCGGAGGCAAGTCCGGCAAGGGTGACCGACTGGAAATCGAGCGCGGGCGCGGCCCCGCGTGTGCTGATGTAGCGCATCAATGGGTGGTTAGTCGGCGGCGCGCTGCGGTGCAACCAATCGCCGCCGTGAGCGGCTTAGTCGCGTTGATCCGCTATCAGTCTGCGTCGACGAATCAGGAATACAATCGCGACAATCGGGATGCCGAAGCTGACCCGCCAATCATCAACAATGCTCTGCTTCAAGACACCCGCGCCGAACAAGGAGATGTAGAGTGGTGCGGCAAACATCGCGCCGGTCGTCCAGTCGATGCCGATCTTGCCGATACCAAAAAGGATGCCGATGATCCACAACCAGCGGCGTCGAATGCCGTTACTCCTGAATGCCTGAACAAGTGCAAACAGGATTGTACAAACAGATAATACTGCGAGTGCCAGCACCAGATAGTGCAAAAATGACTTGTCTGCGAACGAAAATGCCTTGGCCTGTTCAATTGTTGTCCCCAACCGCTGAACATGAAGATCGGTGACGGCCGGCAATTCCGCCGTTCTGACGACGGTAAGGCTGATCAGGCTATGATCGTTCCCGCGATCAAGTTCGTACAGCATCTGCGACATGTTTTGCGGTGCCGCATTGACCGATCGGACCGCCAACATGCGAGCATCGACGAGTCGCGGCGTTCCGGGCGGCGTTTCACGGTGAAGCTGATCGAACATCGTTGCCAATTTGGGGCGCAGGCTTGGGTCGAGCGCGGCAGCTACTGCAGGCTGATCACCTTTCTGGAGCGCAGTAATTAGCGTCACAGCAATCTGCTGATCGGCTTTCGGTGCAATAGTTTCGGCCAGTTTCCCAGTACCGCAGGCCGCCAACAAAAGCAGGAGCGATAGCCCAAACCCGCGTTGCCAGTTCATCTTCAACCCCCAACCCGTATCAATCGCCGCCGTAGCCACACGCCGTACACCCCTGCCAGCGCCGCCGCCATGCCGAACCATTGGAACGCATAGGACAAATGATTGTCGGACAGGTCTCCCGGATCGGGAAGGCGCGGGCGCTCGAGGCCGGGCACGGCGGTGCGCGGTATTAGCATGAACTGCGGCCGGTCGGGGACGTCGCCATAAGGGTGTTCTATGATGATGCCATCAAACGTCGCGTCAACGGTGACCAGTCGCGTCGCCGTATCGGGGCGGCGAGTCCAACCGGCGACGGCGACGATATCAGGCGGCTTCCGATTCGGGCGGCACGAAACGAGGACGAAGAAACCGCCCTCGCCACCCACCGAAGCGCCGGGCCGCAGGTCATAGGGCAAGACACTTCCCGGCGAGCAGGGCAGCACGGCGCGGCGGTACTGGACGCTGCGTTTGCCGATCATCGCTTCGTAATAGTCGCGCGGTTCGAGCGGCGGCAGGTTGGGCGCGGCGACAGCCTCGGCGATCAGCGCGTGTTTCCAGTTGCGACGGGTGATGCCCTGCCACAGGCCGAGCCAGATCAGCGCGGCGAACACCGCCAGCGCGAGGATCGAGGTGATAAGGATGGGACGACGCTTCACCGCTTCCCCCCGCGATACTCCAGCGCCAGCAGCAGGCCCTTTGCCACCCGCATCAAGCCCAGTGACAGCACCAACGTCAGCGGCAGCCACAGGATCACATGCACCCACCACGGCGGTTCGCGGCTAAGCTCAAGCCACAAAGCCAGTCCCGTGACGATTGCGCCCACGATCAGGATAAGAAAGGACGCCGCGCCGTCGCCGACGTTGAAGGCGGTGAAATCCAGCCCGCAGTTCGAACATTTCGAGGCAAACGCGATCAGCCCGGAAAACAGCCTGCCCTTGCCGCAACGTGGGCAGCGGCCCGTCAGGCCAGCGCGAACCGGATCGACGGCGGGAGCCTCCGCCGTCACCGGGACTCAGCCGAACAGCGAATGTGCCACCGCCGAGCCGAAATGCGATCCCCAGACATAGATGGAGATGAACAGGAACAGCCAGACGACATCGACGAAGTGCCAATACCAGGCGGCGGCTTCGAAGCCGAAATGCTGCTGGGGCGTGAAATCGCCGCGATAGGCGCGCGCCAGACAGACGATCAGGAAGATCGTGCCGATCACCACGTGGAAGCCGTGGAAGCCGGTCGCCATGAAGAAGGTCGCGCCATAGATGTTGCCGGCGATGCCGAATTCGGCGTGGTGATATTCGAACGCCTGAACGCTGGTGAAGATCAGTCCGAGGATGATCGTCAGCCACAGGCCGCGCTTCAGCCCCTCGCGGTCGCCGTGGATCAGTGCATGATGCGCCCAGGTGACGGTGGTCCCCGACAACAGCAGGATCAGCGTGTTGAGCAGCGGGAAGACGAAGGGATCGAGAACCTCGACGCCCTTGGGCGGCCAGGTGCCGCTCGTCCCGACCTGCAGCTTGGGATAGAGCGACGCGTTGAAATAGGCCCAGAACCAGGCGACGAAGAACATGACTTCAGAGGCGATGAACAGGATCATGCCATAGCGGTGATGCAGCTGGACGACCGGCGTATGATCGCCGGTGTTGGCCTCGTGCACGACATCGGTCCACCAGAATACGAACGTCGAGCAGATGAACGCGAAGCCCAGAAAGAACACCCAAGGGCCCCAGGCGAAATGGTGCATCCAGCCGATCGCCCCCGCCGCCATGGCGAGCGCGCTGAACGCGCCATAGATCGGCTTCCACGACGGGTTGAGGATGTGGAAATCGTGGGTCTTGCCGGCGGCCATCGTCAGCCCTTCGTGATTGTTGCGGTGCGGCTTACCGTTTCCACCGGCGCATTGTCCACCGGGAAGAAGGTATAGCTCAGCGTGATCTCGTCGATGCGCACCGCCTGCTTGTCCCTGACGATCGACGGATCGACGAAAAACGTCACCGGCATGTCGACGGTCTGGCCCGGCTGCAGCGTCTGATTGTCGAAGCAGAAACAGGCGATCTTGTGAAAATACAGCCCGGCGATGTCCGGCGAGACATTATACGCGGCGCGCCCGGTGACCGGCTTGTCGCTGAGGTTGGTCGCGGTGAACATCGCCATGTTCTTCTGGCCGATCTTGACGGTGATCGCCGGATCCTTGGGACCGAAGCGCCATGCCATGCCGGGCGCGACATTGCCGTCGAAGCGCACCTTGATGGTCCGGCCCGCCACCGCGCGCACCGCCGCCGCGTCCGGCAGCACCGTGTCGCGCACCGGCGTGCCGTCATAACCGGTGGCCGCGCAGAAGATGCGGTACAGCGGCACGCTGGCATAGGCCGCGCCGATCATCAGGGCAGCGACGCTCGCGGCGATGAGAGCGGTGCGGCGCTTGGCGCGGTGCTGGGTCAGCACCGTCACCCGGCCATCCGGCTGACGGTGACGCCGAAGATGATCGCGACAAGCACGACCAACATGAGCCCCAGCGCGAGGTTGCGCTGGCGGCGGCGCGCCTCGAAGCTGGCTTGTTCTGCGGGGGTCATGACAGGATCAACCGATCGGCAACGAGTGCCGTAAAAATCGCCGCGAGATAGTAGAGGCTGAAACGAAACAGCTTTTTCTCAGGAATCATCTGCGCGGCGGTCTCGGCGGTCGAGCGATAAACCCGCGCCGCCATGGCTATGAACACCACCCCGAGCGCCGCCGCAGCGCCGCCATAAATCCAGCCAGTCAAGCCGAACAGCGCGGGTGCAACCGTCACCGGCACCAGCAGCAGCGAATACAACAGCACCTGCCGCCGCGTCGCCGCCATGCCGTGCGTTACGGGCAGCATCGGCACCCCGGCCTTGGCGTAATCGGCCTCCATGAACAGCGCGAGGCTCCAGAAGTGCGGCGGCGTCCACAGGAAGATAATGGCGAACAACAACCACGGCAGCAACGACGTGTCGCCCGTCACCGCCGCCCAGCCGACGATTACAGGGAACGCCCCCGCCGCACCGCCGATGACGATGTTCTGCGGCGTGCGGCGCTTGAGCCAGGCGGTGTAGACGACGACATAGAACAGGATCGACACAGTCAGCCAGAATGCCGCGACCCAGTTTGTTGCCAGCCCCATCAGCGCCACCGATCCGACTGCCAGTGCCACGGCGAACGCCAGCGCTTCGTCGGGCGCGATAACGCCCATCGGGATCGGACGCTTGGCTGTGCGCTTCATCAGCGCGTCGATATCGGCCTCATACCATTGATTAAGCGCGCCTGCCGCTCCCGCCCCGACGGCGATGCACAGGATGGCGACGAAGCCGAGGAACGGGTTGATATGACCCGGCGCCACCAGCATCGCGCAGGCGGCCGTGAAGACGACAAGCGTCATCACCCGCGGCTTCAGCAGCGCGAGATAGTCCTGCCAGCGGGCATAGTCGGCGGACGGAAGGACGGCGGTTGGTGTCATATTATTCCCGCGTCATTCCCGCGAAAGCGGGAACCCGTCTCCTGCTGGACGGGCATTGGGAGATGGGTTCCCGCTTTCGCGGAAATGACGAAATCTCGTTACTTGATCACCGGCAGCGTTTCGAACTGGTGAAACGGCGGCGGCGAACTGAGCGTCCATTCCAGCGTCGTCGCACCTTCGCCCCAGTAATTGTCGCCGACGCGCTTTTTTGACATCAGGCTGACGATCAGATTGATGAAGAAAAACAGCATCCCCACCGCCATGATCGCGTAACCATAGGACGCGACCTTGTTATAGTGCGCGTACATCGGCGTGTAATCGGGAATGCGGCGCGGCATGCCGTCCTGGCCGAGGAAGTGCATCGGGAAGAACAGCACGTTGACGCCAACCAGGAAAATCCAGAAGTGCAGCTGGCCCAGCACCTCGTTGTACGGCTTGCCCGTCATCTTGCCGAACCAGTAATAGAAGCCCGCGAAGATTGCGAAGATTGCGCCCAGCGACAGCACATAATGGAAGTGCGCGACGACGTAATAGGTGTCCTGATAATAGGTATCGATCCCGGCGTTCGCCAGCATGACGCCGGTGACGCCGCCGACGGTGAACATGAAGATGAAGCCGATCGCCCACAGCATCGGCGTCTTGAAGCTGATCGACCCTCCCCACATCGTCGCGATCCAGCTGAAGATCTTGATGCCGGTCGGCACCGCGATGATCATCGTGGCGGCAGTGAAATACATCTTTGTGTTCACATCCAGCCCGGCAGTGAACATGTGATGCGCCCACACGAGGAAGCCGATGAAGCCGATGGCGACCATCGCATAGGCCATGCCGAGATAGCCGAAGACCGGCTTTTTGGAGAAGGTGGAGATGACCTGCGAAATCATGCCGAAACCCGGCAGGATGAGGATGTAGACTTCGGGATGGCCGAAGAACCAGAACAGATGCTGGTACAGCACCGGATCGCCGCCGCCGTCGCCCGAGAAGAAATGCGTGCCGAAATTGCGATCGGTCAGCAGCATGGTGATCGCCCCCGCCAGCACCGGCAGCGACAGCAGCAGCAGGAAGGCGGTGACCAGCACCGACCACACGAACAGCGGCATCTTGTGCAGGGTCATCCCCGGCGCGCGCATGTTGAAGATCGTCGTGATGAAGTTGATCGCGCCCAGGATCGACGAGGCACCCGCCAGATGCAGCGACAGGATCGCCATATCGACCGCTGGCCCCGGGTG
>JBBQVA010000013.1:0-72898 GCA_038211945.1 Sphingomonadales bacterium | reverse complement strand
TGCTGGCGGGGATTGCCGAAATCTGGCTGCATCAGCCGCTCCGTGCCGAAGCGCTGCTGCGGCGGGCAATAGAACTCAATCCCAGCCTGGCGATGGCTCATGCCCAGCTCGGCGCGGCGTTTCGGGTGCGCGATGAACATGAGGCCGCAGTGTCGTCATTCCGGACGGCGATGCGGCTCAGCCCGAACGATCATGACATGTTCTTTATTGCGGGCGAGCTGGCCGCCTCGCTTCTGATGCTTGGCGACTTTGATGGGGCGCTCGTCGAGGCGGATCACGCCATAGCACGGCGGCGGGGCTATTGGTTCCCTTATGTGATTAAGGTCAACGCGCTGGCGCGGCTGGACAGGCTTGCAGAAGCCAAGCAGGCGCTTACCGAACTGCATGCCATCAAGGCCGATTTCCGGCCCGATTTCATCCGCTGGTCGCCATTCGTCGATCCGAAAAACATCCGCTTTCTCGAGGATGGATTGAACCGCGCCGCCGGCTGAAACGACCAGCGATCACAGCTTTCAATGGGACAGAATTGCCGATGTCGGTGGTCAAATATTTCGCTGGCATAGAAGCAGCGCAACGGGCGACGGTGGCTGTCGGCCCTACCCAGCTCGACCCGTTCGATTTCAACGTGCTGGCCGAAACCTCGCTCTGGGCAAGGCTGAAATCGGCGATCACCGGGGCGCTGCTGGGTCCGCTCTATGCATTTTCGCGGGCGTTCGTGCCGATAATGCCGCTGGCTGGCTTCTTGCACGTTACTCGCGATGCGCAGGTTCGCGAAATCCTGCTGCGGCCCGCCGATTTCCGCACGCCTTTTGGCCCCGAAATGGCCGAACTCGGCGACGGCGCGACATTTCTGCTGGGCCTCGACGGCCCCGAGCACGACCGCCTGCACGCCATCTTGAGCCAAGTCATCCGCCGTGAGGATGGCGCAATGATCGCGGCATTGGCGACGCGATTTGGGGCGGCGCTGCTGGAGAACAGCGCCGGGCGGATCGATGTTGTCGCTGATCTGCTAAAACGTGTGCCCGCCGAAATCTGCCTGCGTTATTTCGGCCTGAAATATGACGACGTGGATGCGCTTGGCGATTGGACCATGGCGGTTTCGGCGCTGCTGTTCGGCGATCCGTTCGGAGATCCGCTGACACGGGCTCTGGCGCTGAACGGCACGCGGCGGCTGCGGTTCGTCATCGATGATGCGTTGAGCCGGACGCAGATGCTGCACCGCCAGGGCAAGTTGCCAGACATCGGCGGTACGCTGATCGAACGGCTCGTGTTGTTGCAGCGGGACCAGGGGGTAACCGACGCCGAAATCCGCGCTGTGCTGATCGGACTGGCGACCGGCTTCATCCCGACCAACACGCTGGCAGCGACCCGGATGTTGCAGGTGCTGATCGACCGACCCGACGCGATGGCGGCGGCGAGAGCTGCGGCCTTGGCGGACGATCTTCCGGCGATGCGGCGGATCGTGTTTGAATGCGGGCGGCTCAATCCGGCGCTGTTGCCGGGGCAGTGGCGCTACTGCCCGCAAGATACCAGCATATCGGTTGATGGACGGAAGCGGACGATTAAAGCGGGGACTGTGCTGCTCGTGTCGACAATGTCGGCAATGCGCGACCGCCGCGCCATCGACGAGCCGAACCGCTTCTGGCCGAATCGTACCGGGGCCGATGGTCTATGGCACGAGCCCGATCTGGTGTTCGGCATTGGCTCGCACAGTTGCATGGGCAAACACCTCGCCATCGAGCAGATTTCGGCGCTGCTCACGGTGCTGCTCAAACAGTCGGGCCTGATGCCTGCCCAGGGCGCGGCAGGACGGATGAAATGGACTGGCCCGTTTCCGCGTCATCTGGAAATGACCTTCGACACGCCCGCATCCCAGCAGTCGATGTTTCTGATTATCTCGCGGGTCGCGGCGGGTGTCGCCAAGGAGCAGATCGATGCCCAGCTTGCGACGCTCGGCAACCCCGCGGGGGAAGCGATGCGCAAGGCGCTGGATGCCACCGGAATTGTGCATTTCTCGTCGCTCGCTACGATCGCGCATGAAGCCGGAATCGACCTTGTCTGGGAACTTAGCGTCGATGGCACACAGGATGCTGCCGTCGTTGCCTTGGCGAATGCGACATCGGCGCTGTTGATACCGGTTTTTGCGCAGTCCGGACTGGCACCGGGCAATGACTTCGCCATCTTTCTGAAAGGTCATATCGTCAATCTGCACGGCATGCCGTGGGGTGCGAATGGACTCAATTATAATGGCCTCGGCGAGTTTCCTGTCGCGGCGGTCGCTAAACAGGCTCGGTTCGCCCGCTTTGTCGAGCGCGTGCTGGCCGATTTTCTCGCCAGCGATGCGTCGCGCGGCAGCCATGCCATGCTGGCGCTCACCTATGTTCGGCGCATGCTCAATCAGGACCGCATCTTCGCGCTGACCGCGACGCCGTCGCAGCGGGCGCTTATGCAGGAAGCCGCCGAGGAAGGGTTCGACGCCTATCGCATGGAGCCTGCAGATGTCGGACTGAAGCTCGCGGAATACCGGGATAAAACTAATACTGAAGCGGCGACGGCGTTTCTCACCTCGCGCGATGGTCTGGTCATAACGCTGCCTGCGCTGGCCCTGTTTACCTGGTTCGCCTGGCTGTTCGCGACAAGCGATCCGAGCGCCGGTCTGGTCTGGCGCTATGTTGGCACGGGGCTGCGCGCCCTACTTGCCACGGTCATCACTTCGGCTGTTGCGGTTGCAACATTCTTCCTGCTGATCCGCCGCGCCGAAACGGCCGACCGTGTCGACACCGCCCCCGCACCGCTAGATCATATCGCCGCCATCGCGAGGATCGAAGACGCCCCCGGCTATGCCCAAAACCATATTCTTGCGATCGGCGTGATGAAACCGGGGCCGCTGCGGGCCTTTGCCCATGCCTTTGCCTTGTGGGCCAACCGGATCCTCATCAAATACTTCTACCGGCCGGGCTTCGTCACCAACATGGGGACGATCCATTACGCGCGCTGGTGGCGGCTGCCGGGATCGAACCGGGCGGCATTTTATTCAAACTTCGATGGCAGTTGGGAAAACTATCTGGAAGATTTTATCACCCGCACCCACTGGGGCCAAACCGCCGTTTGGAGCAACTGGCAGGGCTTTCCAGAGACACGCTATTTGGCCTTTGCCGGTGCCGAACAGGGCGATCATTTCAAGCGCTGGGTGCGCGCCCATCAGCAGATCGTGCCGTTCTGGTATAGCCGTTTCCCGGCGCTCACCTCCGATCAAATCCGCAATAATGCGCTGATTCACAGCGGCGTCGCCCGCGCGCATTCCAACACCGAAGCCGAGGAGTGGCTGCGTTGCTTCGGATCGATGCCGCGCGTCGAAAACCTGATTGAAACGGATGAAGTCCAGGCGCTGGTATTCACCGGCTTGAAACGGCTGCTCTTTTCGACCTGTCTGGTGCTGGAACTACCCAAAGGCGCGCAGCTTGGCGATTGGCTTAGCTGGATACGGGGCGCGACGCTGGCCTTCGATCCCGGCCAGGAAGGCGGCACCGGCGCGATGGTCAGCGGCCTCATGGCGCAGGGTGTGATCGTTCCAGTTTACGGGCGTAGCGGCACGATCGACGGCTACAGCCTCGCGCATTCGCTGACTTTGACGTTCGGCGACCGCCCACTGGTTGGCGACGCCTCAATTTACGACACCGCCCCCTCATCGGTCGACGCCGACGCCGCCACTCACCCCGAAAGGCTCGCCAGAGCGGATGCCGGCAAGGCGGCACGGCGCGCCGTGTTCCTTGGCTGCTCGGCATCCGGACTGGAGCATTTCGCCGTGCCGAATGCCCGGGCCGGGACGCTGCTCGATGGCTTTCCGCCAGCGTTTTGCATGGGGATGGCGCAACGCGGACGTATCCTCGGCGATCTCGGTCCGCATGACGCCGGGCAGTGGCGTTGGCACGATGGCACGGCAGAAGCCATCCTGCTGGTCTATGCCGAGACGCCCGATGACCTCGCCTTTGCGACACAGGTGCATCGCACATTGCTCGAAAACCACGATGGCAAGGTCATCGCACAAACCGATTGCGCGCCCGCCGATCCGGACCGGCCGGAATGCGAACATTTCGGCTATCGCGATGGCATTGCCCAGCCGGTGATCCGTGGGACCCAGCGGGCGACGCGCGGTGCGCCGCCCCGCGACGTGCTTGAGCCCGGCGAGTTTATTCTGGGCTACAAAAATGGCGAGGGGTTCTTTCCGCCCAGTCCGTTGCTGCCAGGCGAAGCCGATATGGCGCTTGAACTGCCGATCCTGTCGGAGGGCGATCTCGGTCGCTTCCCGGATTTCGGCGATCAGAGTTTTGGCGTGGCACCGCGTGATTTCGGGCGCAACGGCTCGTTCCTCGCCATTCGCGAACTGGCCCAGGATGTTGACGGGTTCGAGGCGTTTGCCGAGCGCAAGGCGGCCGAGTTGCTTGGCAACGCGGCGAGCGAAACCCAGACGGCCTATCGTGATCTCTACAAGCTGATCGGCCAGTTTCCCGACAAAGACTGGATCAAGGCCAAGCTGATGGGGCGCTGGCCCAATGGCCGACCGCTCGTCGGTAACCCGGTCAACACATCGTCACCCACGTTCGGCGATCCGGACGCTGCTGCGTGCCTTGCCGCCGAAACCGAAAATGATTTCACCTATGGCAGCGACGATCCGCAGGGGCTGGCCTGCCCGTTTGGCGCGCATATTCGCCGGACCAACCCCCGCGACAGCAGGCAGCCAGGCGATGCGCGCGAACAGGTCATCACCAACCGCCACCGCCTTTTGCGGCGTGGACGGACCTATACCCGCCGCAATGCCGATGGCACGACGGAAAAGGGGATGGTCTTCGCCGGCGTTTGCGCCGATCTTGAGCGTCAGTTCGAATTCGTCCAGCAGGCTTGGGCCAACACTTCGAGCTTTCACGGGCTGTCGCAGGAGCCGGACCCGATTTTCGGAAGTGACTTCCCCGATCCGGTGTCGGGAGACATCTCCCCGCGCGGTTTCACCATTCCAACGCCGGCCGGACCTATCAAGCTGTCCGGCATGCAGAGCTTTGTGACGGTCAAGGCGGGCGGCTATTTCTTCCTGCCCAGCCGCTCGGCGCTCACCTGGCTGACCGATGTCGCGCTGCAGATGGGCGTTAAGCATGACGGTTGACCCGGACGAAGACGCTCTGACGCTGCTGCTGCCATTTTACGTCAACGGCACACTGGAAGCCGAGGATTGCGCGCGGATCGATGCAGCGTTGCCTCGGTCCGCAGACCTCCGTGCGGAACTGGCGGTGGCCTGTGATTTGGCGCAACGGGTGAAGACTGAGGGCAGGGCCATGACCGATCACGACGGGACGAGCGATGCACGGCTGCAGGCCGTACTGGGCAGGCTGGACGACAAGGTGCCCCCGGCACCTTCGGCAACCGCGCCGCCCCTAGCTGGACTTGCCGGGCTGTTGACGTTCCTGAACCCCGCCCGCTGGCACCCCGCTGTCGCGCTTTCGCTGGTGTTCGCGGTCGGTGCCCAGTCGCTGGGGATTGGCAAACTGTTGGGTGCCGGGCACGAGAGTGCAAACCAGATCGCTGCGCTCAGCAAACAGGTCGGCGATCTCCAGTTCGCGCTGGCGTCGGGTCCCGAGGCTGCACATCGCGGCAACATCGTTATTCAGCTTCGGCCCGACGCCGCTTGGGCGGGTGTCGAAGCGCTATTTGACAAGGAAGGATTGACGGTCACCGGCGGCCCCAGCGACGGAGCGCTGACGTTGTCGTCGGACGCCAAGGGTCGGGCACTCGATGCGTTGATCACGCGGTTGCGCGCCTCGCCACTGATCGCCTCGGCGGACAATGGCGCGTGAAAGCGATCGCAGGGATCATGCTAGCGCTGTCCGCGACGACGGCATTGGCGCAAGCCGGTCCGCAGGGTCCGCAGGCACCGCGCCAGCCGCGCAGCGGCGTCAGCATCGGTGGTATCGGCTTTTCGCTCTCGTTGGGCGGCGGCAGCAAAGTCGCCAACGAGCCGCCGCTGATGGAACCGCCGCTGGAAATGCGCGACGCTGCAATTGCCGACGCTTTGCCCGACGAGATAATTTTCGTGATAGCGGCGGGGGCGACAGGTGCCGATCGAATCGCTCGCGCTGCCAAGGTCGTAGTGATCGAAACGGCCCCCCTCGCCGAGGCCGGACTGGTGATGGTCGTCGCCAAGCTGGGGCCGTCCGACAGCGTGCCCGCCGCGCAGGCCCGGCTGGAAAAGCTGAAGGGCGTCGAATGGGCGTAGCCCGATCACCAATTTCAGTTGCTCGGGCAAAGCTTTCCCAAACGCTTTGCGCTGCACGCCATTCCCGAAAAGCAGCCAAGGGTATCGGGGCGGATTGTTATGATCGACGCGCCGGTCGATCTGACCCATGCCAACCTGGCGGGCGCATCGATCACCCAAAGCAGCTTTGGCGTCGATCCGTCGCCCGCCGTCCACGGCACGGTCGTCGCCGCGCTGCTCGTCGGCACCGGCAACTACCCCGGCACCGCTCAGGGCGCGTCGCTGACCAGCCTGTCGGCATTCGGCCCGGCGGCGCAGGGCGCATCGCTGTCGCGCACATCCTATTTGGCCAAGGCGATGAACGAAGCGTCCCGTCTGCGCCCCGATGTGCTCAACCTGTCGTTCGGCGGCCCTGACGACCGGTTGCTGGGCGTCATGCTCGACGCGATCCACAAGAACGGCGTCTGTGTGGCGGCGGCGGCGGGCAACGGCGGGCCGATGGGCCATGTGCTGTTCCCTGCGACCCATCCGGCCAGCCTTGCTGTCACCGCTGTCGATGAAAGCCTGCGCGGCTATGCCTTTGCCTCGCAAGGCGACCGTGTCGACATTGCAGGCGTCGGCGTCGGCCTCAACGCCGCCGTCCCCGGCGGACGGCGCGCTGTGTCGGGCACCAGCTTCGCCACTGCGGTCATCTCCGGCGCGCTGCTGCGTATGCCCGCGTGCAATGGCGGTCGCGATCCCGATGCCATGAAGGCGCAGGTTGCCGCATCGGCCAAGGACCTTGGCGCGCCCGGCCGCGACGCAGTGTTCGGGGCGGGACTGTTTCGGCTTGCGGGGCCGGGCAAGAAAAAATGATCTCTCCGTTGAAGCGCCCGCCGCCGGGGTCGACTGGCGGCGGGCAAGGAAGCCTCAGCGCTCGCCGGCATCCTTTTCAACCTTGCTCGAGCATTTGCGCGTTGCCGTCAGCTGGACCACGATTCCAGTGAAGGACCCGGAGTTATGCGCCTGAAGGGTGACGGTGTGCACGCCCGCCGCCGAGCCGGCCGGAATTGTATAGCTGAATGACGTCAGACTGCCGGGCAGAAAGCCGTAATTCGGCGTCCCCACCGATGACGCAACCGTATGGCCATCAACCAGCAGAACGCCGCTGTTATCGGCCAGGAATTTGCCGGTAATCGTGATATCCGACGGAATTGTGCAATTACGCGCGTCGAACTGAGTTTGATAATTGTAAACGCCGATAGTCGTCGGATTGCCGGCAGGGCTGATCCATTGAGCCATCGGCGCGAGCATCGTCGTCCAGGCCGGATTGGACGCCGTCGCAGTCGGAGTCTGCACGGAACCGCCCGGCAGCGACGCGGTCCAAGCCACAGCGCCGGTGCTGAGATTGGCCGTTGTCGATTCCCCCAGACACTTGCAGCATGGCAAGACAGTCATCCGCTTCTGCGGGGCGGCGCGCTCCATATCCTGCGCTGAAACCGCAGTCGAAAAGATGCTAGCTGCAACAAGCAGATAGGCGAGTCCGCGACGGGGCATTGGACTGATCGTCATAAAATTTCCTTCCATCTCGAAAATCCGTCTTTAGCGACGGACAAAGACAGGTCGGATTGACCGCACTTTCGGTTCAACAGTGTTTAATGCTCGTTGCTGTGGGCCAAGAGTTGCTTGGCGATGATGCTCGCCGCTAGCAGTGCGGTCCCGACTAGCCATTCAGAAAAATTTCATCGCCGATTGAACCAACGCCGACCCCGCGCCGACTGGCCATATCTGCGCACGGTGCAGCAGATATCGGTTCAATTCAGGAGGGCATTATGACAATCAAATACAGGACAGGCGCGGCGATGGTTTGCGCAGCTCTGATGGCGCTGGGAATGGCTCACGCCGCAACTGCGGCAATCTATACAGTCAGCGGCAATTTCAATAATTCGGTGTTCGCCTATGGTAGGGGCACCGGCGGCTCCAGCTTCACGCCATTCACGGGGCATTCGGCCTGCGCGTCGCAACTCGATTGCTATCCTGCTCCGGCGGGCGGCGCGATCAACAAAAACGTCAGCGCCACCGACTATAATAGCGGAACGGTCCACATCGCCGCCGGTACGGTCGACTTCCACCCCTTCGGCACGGTCAGCGACCCAGACACCATCATCCGTTTCATCGCGCCAACCTCGGCGACATGGCACATCAGCGGCAGTTTTTGGCGCAATGATACGACGCGGTACGGCAATGGTACGCAGGTCTCGATCTTCGCCAATGTCAGTGGCGGCGGCGTGGGAGCGTTGCTGAGCACCACCTATCTTGCGCCGACCAGCTATGGCCAGACGATGAGTTTCACGCCGTTCACCTTCAACCTTTATTCCTATGCAGGCGACGCGATCGAGTTTGCTCTCAACAATCGCGGTGATAATTTCTACGATAGCACCGGGATCGAAGCCCGCTTTAGCGACAGCGTCGGCGGCGTCCCTGAACCGGCAAGCTGGGCGATGCTGCTCGGTGGCTTCGGCATCGTCGGTGCAATGGCGCGACGGCGGCGCGTAGGTGCTGTGATGCTCGCCTAACGGCAGAGGCAAGCGCTGCGCCGAAGCGGTCCTTGCCCGACACCATAACACGTCAAACCAAGACTCTCCGATCAGAACCGATCAGAGAGTCTTGGTATTGGCGGTCTGCGCATCCGCCCCAAGCGCTTCCGCCACAGGCGGCTGGTCATCACCACACCAGCGCCGAACAGCTTAGCCGCCATGAAGCGGATGCTGACCATCGACCGGCCTGAAGACAACGGTCACTCAAGTCAGAGCGGGCAAGCGGTCAAGATGTTTGTCGAGAGTAATCGGGTAATTACGGATGCGGACGCCGGTGGCATTGTAAACCGCGTTCGCGACTGCCGCCCCCACACCGCAGATGCCGAGTTCGCCGACGCCTTTGGCTTTCATCGGCGAGACCTTGTCGTCGGCCTCACCAAGGAAGATGACCTCCTGGTGCGGGATGTCAGCGTGAACGGGGACTTCATACCCGGCAAGATCATGGTTGACGAAAAAGCCGAAGCGCGTGTCAACCGCCAGTTCTTCCATCAACGCGCCGCCGACCCCCATGGTCATGGCACCGATAACCTGGCTGCGTGCCGTCGTCGGGTTGAGGATGCGTCCGGCAGCGCATACCGCCAGCATCCGTTGGACCCGGATTTCACCGGTGAAGCCATCGACCGCGACTTCGACGAAATGCGCACCAAAGGTCGACAGCTGATACTGTTTGTCGAGGTCACCCCAGTGCATCGTGTCCTCAGCCACAAGTTCGCCAACGCGGGCGGCTTCGGCAAGGGGAACGCTGCGGTTTCCGCTGCGGACATGGCCATCGACAAAGTCGGCGTCGGCGGAATTGACTCCAAGCTGCTGGGCGACCTGCTCGCGGAGCTTGACGCACGCGGCGTAGACTCCGGCAGTCGAACTGCTCGCGCCAAACTGCCCACCCGAACCCGACGACACCGGAAACGCTGAATCGCCGAGCCGTACCACCACTCTGTTGAGCGGCAAGCCCATCATCTCAGCGGCGGTTTGGGCGATGATCGTGTAGCTGCCGGTGCCGATGTCGGTCATGTCGGTTTCGACGGTAACGACACCGTCTCGGCCCAGTCGGACACGCGCGCCGGATGTGATGTTGAGGCTGTTGCGAAAGGCGGCGGCCACCCCCATCCCGATCAGCTGGTGGCCATTGCGCTGCTGCGCCGGGCGGGGGTTGCGCGCGCTCCAGCCAAAACGTTGAGCACCGTCGCGCAGGCAGCGGATCAGCTGACGTTGCGAGAATTTGCGCTCGGGCTTTTCAGGGTCGACCTGGGTGTCGTTAATGATGCGGAACTCGACGGGGTCCATGCCGAGCTTTTCCGCCATTTCGTCCATCGCAATTTCGAGCGCCATCAGCCCGGACGCCTCGCCGGGAGCACGCATCGAATTCCCCTCGGGCAGGTCGAGGGCAGCGAGATAAGTACCGATCAGGCGGTTGGCCCCGGCGTACAGCAACTTGGTCTGCGCCGTTGCCGTCTCCGGCGTGCCGCCCGGTAAATTGCCTGACGTCGATTCATGCGCGATCGCCGTCAGCTTGCCCGAACGCTCGGCCCCGAGGCGGATACGCTGGACAGTTGCGGGTCGGTGGGTCGAGTTGTTGAACATCAGCGGCCGCGCCATCGCCACCTTGACGGGTCGACCCGTCGCCTTGGCACCCAGAGCGGCAAGCACCGCATCAGCGCGCAAAAACAGCTTCCCGCCGAAGCCACCGCCGATAAACGGTGAATCGACGCGAAGATTGGCTTCTGGGATGCCCAAAGTCTTTGCCAAGTCCTGATGGGTCCAATGGATCATCTGGTTTGACGTCCACACCGTCAGCTTGTCACCCTGCCAGGCGGCAATGGTCGCAAAC
This sequence comes from Sphingomonadales bacterium, assembly GCA_038211945.1. Taxonomy (GTDB): domain Bacteria; phylum Pseudomonadota; class Alphaproteobacteria; order Sphingomonadales; family Sphingomonadaceae; genus Sandarakinorhabdus. The sequence continues at coordinate 62,250 of JBBQVA010000013.1, read as the reverse complement.
GGCTCCATCATCGCATGCGCTTCGTCGGGCGTGGTGTAGGTGGCATCGAGCGTCACCGGCGCGGCGGCAAACGCCGCTTCGAAATTGCCGACGCGGTCGAGTGATGGTGGCTTCGATTTGTCTCTGGAGTCGTTCTGCAGCGGCGCATGGCCAACCTCAGCGGAAAGGTCGAAACGGCCCTTGGCGCGGACATAATCGACGTCGATCAGCGCAGCGGCGGCGCGGGCTTGCTCGAAGCTGTCAGCGATGACCATTGCCACTGCCTGATGGTAATGCTCGACCTCCGGCCCGGCGAGCAGCTTGGCAGTATTCTTGCTGCCTTTGCCGAGTGGACCGGCGTTCTTATAGGTAACCACGGCCTTGACGCCCGGCGCGGCCAGCGCGGTCATTGTGTCGATGGCGGCTATCCGCCCCTTGGCGATCGCAGCGCCAAGAATAAAGCCATAAAGCGCGCCCGGCGCGACATCGTGGCGTTCATAGGCATAGGGTGCGGTGCCGGTGGTTTTCAGCGGTCCGTCGATGCGGCTATGGGCACGGCCGACGACGGCCATGCGGTCAATTGGGTTGATCCCGGCGGGAGCATCGAATTTCATGATATTTTCGCCGAAGTTGTTGCCTGCGCGATTGTCGCGGCGAGGGTCCGCGTCGCCAGTTGCAGCTTGAAATGATTGCCCGTGGTCGGCTGCGCACCATCGAACGCGCGTGCGGTTACCGCCGGCGCTCCTTGTGACAGAGCCGCATCTGCTGCGTCGCTGCGCCATGGTTTGGGGGCGACGCCGCCGAACGCGACGCGGCCACTGCCGTCAGGCTGCAAAACTGCCGCTACAGAGACGAGCGCGAATGCGTAGGAGGCGCGGTCACGAACCTTGCGGTAGATGTGCGTGCCACCAAGTGGCTTTGGCAGGGTCACGGCTGTGATCAGCTCCCCTGGCGTCAGCGCGGTTTCCACGTGCGGGGTGTTGCCGGGAAGGCGATGGAAATTGGCGATTGGAATGGCGCGGGTCTGCCCCTTGGCATCGATCGTTTCGATGGTCGCATCCAGAACGCGCAGCGCAACCGCCATGTCGCCGGGATAGGTGGCGATACAGGCATCGCTGGTGCCGATCACGGCAAGTTGGCGGCTATACCCGCCGATCGCAGCGCAGCCTGAGCCTGGCTGACGCTTGTTGCAGGCCTGATTGGTGTCATAGAAATACGGGCAGCGGGTGCGCTGGAGCAGGTTGCCCGCCGTCGTCGCCTTGTTGCGAAGCTGGCCACTCGCTCCTGCCTGGATGGCGCGCGACAGAACGGCATAATCACGGCGAACATGCATATTGGCAGACAAGGCGGTGTTGCTGACAAACGCACCGATGCGCAGGCCGCCATCGCCGGTCGCGTCGATTCGGTCGAGCTTGAGGTCCTGAACATCGACCAGATGCGTCGGCGTTTCGATCTCCAGCTTCATCAGGTCGAGCAGATTGGTCCCCCCGGCAAGAAATTTGGCGCCGGGCCGCGTTGCCACCGATGCGGCAGCGGCGGCGGGCGAAGTCGCGCGTTCATAGCTGAAGGACTTCATGCCGTTTGCCCTGCGACTTCAGCGATGGCCTCGGCGATGTTTGAATAGGCGCCGCAGCGGCAGATGTTGCCGCTCATCCGCTCTCGTAATTCGCTGTTGGTCAGACGCATTGGCGCATCGAGGCTGACGCTGACATGGCTCGGGATGCCCGCCTTGATCTCGTCCAGTACGGCGACAGCCGAGCAGATCTGACCTGGCGTGCAATAGCCGCACTGGAAACCGTCGTGCTTGACGAACGCCGCCTGCATCGGATGCAGCTTATTCGGTGTGCCGAGCCCCTCGATTGTCGTCACCCGGTCACCTTCGTGCTGCAGCGTCAGGCTGAGGCATGAATTGATCCGGCGGCCGTTGACGATCACCGTGCAGGCACCGCAATGGCCATGGTCACACCCTTTCTTGGTGCCGGTCAGTTGCAGCTTCTCGCGCAGCAGATCCAGAAGCGTCATGCGTGTATCGACATCGACGGTATGGCGCTTGCCGTTGACCGTCAGGGAGGTTTTCATGGTGACCGGCGGCAGCGGCGCTGCGCGGTTCGCCCCAACGGCAGGCACCGCGACACAGCTCATCGTGACGGCTCCACCGACAAGAACGCTGCGCCGCGAAAAGCGGAAGACATGCTGGTTGGATTGCTCGAGGTGGATTGTAATCATTGGCCCATTCACCGCAATTTGTGATGCGGTGGCCCGTTAAGGCACAACCCCGCTATCGCCCCGCAAACTCCCGCCATCGTGAGTAGTTCCTGTGAGAGTTGCCGCGGGCTGCGGGGCGCTTGTCCGCGTGTCGTTTCGGTGCGTGAAACTTGTGCGTGGCGGCAACATTGTTATGCTGGCGTGCCACACTTGCACAGGACATTGCCCTTGCACCGTTCCCGCCTGCCGGTCGACGCCACCGACCGGGTCATTCTTCGCCACCTTCAGGACGATGGGCGAATGACCAATGTCGATCTGGCTGAAAAGGCTGGGCTGACCGCGCCGCCGTGCCTACGTCGGGTGCGGGCGCTGGAGGAAAACGGCACCATCCGCGGCTATCACGCCGACATCGATCCCGGCGCGATGGGCTATGCGATCACTGCCTTTGCCACCGTCAAACTGCGTAGCCAGGCGGAAAAGGACTTACGAGCATTCGAGGAGCATTGCGCTGCGCTGTTGCAGGTTCGCGAATGCCACATGCTCAACGGCGAAATTGATTTCATTCTGAAGGTGGTCGCGCACGACCTGCAGGAATTTCAGCGCTTCCTGACGACCGAATTGACGCCTGCACCCAATGTCGAAAGCGTCAAGACAAGCTTCGTAATCCGCACCGCGCTCAACCGGCCGGGGGTGCCGGTCGATTGAGCGCTGGCTAGATCAGAATTTGAAGCGGACGCCGACGCGGACAAGGTATAGCGACTGCGCTGAAGTCACGCTCTCGGTCGGCGAGCGGACGTTCGAGTAGCGGTACTGAGCGCAAGCCTGGGTCGGGTTGGTCGCCACCACGCCGGCGGTACCGGTTGGAGTCACCGCTGCGAGGCACTGCACCTGGACCGCAGTCGCGGTGTAGGGGAAGCCGGCGAACTGATACAGGCCACCCCAATCCTTGTTGATCAGGTTCGGCAAATTCTCGATATCGCCGAACACGCTGAGCCGCGAATGGCCAAGCCCGGTCGGGATTTCCTGTTCCAGATGAAGATCGATGCGGGTGTTGGCGCGCGACCGGGCGATGTTTTTCGGCGCGATCGTTCCCCGGTATTTGCTCAGGATCGAGCCGTTGATCAACGTATCCAGAGCAGTCTGCGACGTCGTTGTATCGTAGCTGACGAGCGGATCGGCGGGGCCGGTCGGCACATACAGCAGATATTTGTTATTGTTGCCCAGCGTCCCGAACACCGCCGAACGCCCCGACTGCAGGTCCTGCGCCGTATAGCTGAACGGACGCCCGGCGCGGGTTTCGCCGAACAGCTGGATGATCGTGCGATAATCGCCGAAGAAGGCGTGGTCATAACCAACGGCATATTTGAACTGCCACTTGGTCTGGTCGCTGCTGGTGCCATAGGCGGCGACGTTCGGATCGGCCGATGCCTGGGCGTTGTAGAGCGATGTGGCGACCGACGAGGTGGCGTTCGAAACGTCCTTGACGTCCTGGTAGGTGTAGCTGCCGCTGACCGACACGCCGTTCTTCCATTCCTTGTCGAAGCGGACGACGCCGACATGGCTGCGGCCAAGGCTGGTGTTGCTGATCTGAATGTCCGAGTTTGTGTCGGTCGCCGTGGTCACGCCCGGCGTTGCGACGAAGTTATAGCGCGGACGGCCATCGGGCAGTGTGCCGATCCGTGCCGAGCGCAGGTCGGTAAAGATCACGGCCTTGTTGGTTTTCGAATAGACATAGTCGGCACCGAAATTGATGCCCCACAGCTTGTAATCCGCCGATATGGTGAAGCGGGTTTGCGACGGGATCTGGAAACGCGGATCGACCGACGCGGTACCGGCCGTCGCCAGCGATGCCGTATTGGTCGATAGGAAGGTGTTGACCGCGCCCGGAATGCTGGTGCCGGTTACGCCGTTCAGCGCGGCGGTGCAGACGCCGGCGTTGGCGCCGACATAGGGCGAGGTCGCGGTGCAGGTCGCCGTCGAGCCGTCCGGGTTGGCGGTGGCGCGGATGACCGCCTGAATACGGTTCTGGACGACGCCGGTGTTCGAATAGGAGTTGGAAAAGTAGATGTCCGGGGTGCCGCCGCTGAAAACGCCAATGCCACCGCGCACGTTGAGGCGCGATGTCGGCTTGTAATCAAAGCTGAAGCGCGGCTGAAAGGCATCGAGACCGTTGAAGTTCTGAGAGTTGCGGAAACCGTAGCGGTTGACGAAGTTCTGGTTGAGCAGGACAGCGCTATTCGACTGATACAAATCGTAGCGCGCACCCAGTGTTACCTTGAGAGAGTCGTTGATCGTCCAATCATCCTGAAGGGCCGCTGTGTAAACGCCGTATTTGAAATTCGCCTGAGTATCGTTGGGGTTAAGCGTCAACGCATTCTGATAATCGAACTGCGACGCGTTTCTGGCTTGAAAATCGGCCAGCGAGGGGAAGTAATAGGCACCAGCACTGTACTGAAGGAAGGCGTTGGTGGTGCTGTTCTCGACGTATTGAACGAAGCCCTTGAAGGCATGGTCACCCGCGCTGAAACGCACAAGGAACGAGCCGTCATAGGTCTCGGTCGACAACGAATTGGTCTGGCGACTGATGTCTGGACCGAAGTACAGTACCGGATTACCTGCGCCGCACGAGGTCGCCGTGACAGCATTTACGCCCGTACCGCCCAGCGTCGGCGCGGTGCAGACCTTGAACTGCGCAAAGCCACGGCCCTGCTCGGGGTCCTGGCCGCGCGTGTAAAATTTGTAGACGAAGCGTGCTTCGGTCGACAGGCGGTCGGTCCAGTCGGAGTTTAACTGCACGATGCCGGTGCGCAGCAGCTCGGTCAGTTTATAGTCATTGGACGCAAGACTGACACCGAGCGCCGTGCTGGTGGGTGCGCTGGTGTTGACGCCGCCAACGGTGATGCCGCTGTTCACGAGGCTGTCGGTCGCATCGTAAGAGTTGATGTAAGAGAACGACAGCTTCTGCCGGTCGGTCAGGTTGGCATCAAGCTTGACGACGAACTTTTCGTCGAGGTTGTTGGTAATCGGCAGGATACCGCCAGTGTCGTAGTTATAGACGTTCTTGGCGATCGTCTGAACCTGAGTGACCAGCGCATCGGTGAGGCCGGGAACGCCGCTCGCCTGGCCGGGCGACAGCGGGCGAGGGTCGGTATTGCGCTCATAGGCGCCCATGAAAAACAGTTTGTCGCGGATGATCGGGCCCGAGACTGTCGCGCCATAGGTTTCGCTTTTGTATTTCGGCACCGTGATGGTGACGTCCTTGATCGTCTTGCCCTGCAGGCCGCTCGTGCTCTGCGAGTAAAAGGCGTTTACATGGAAATCGTTTGTTCCTGACAACAGCGTCGAATCGATGACACCGCCCTGGAAGTTGCTCTGACGGATGTCGAATGGCGCGATCGATACCGAAACCTGCGCGATGGCGTCGAACGGCACCGGGCCGCGCCGCGTCGGGCTCGCATCGGGATTTAGGCCAAACGTGTCGCCGACCTGCGCACCGTTGATGGTGAAGCGGTTGAAGCGCGGGTTCACACCGGCAAACGACACCGCGCGGCTGTTGGTCAGATCGATGGTGGCGAACGGGCTGCGGCGCTCGATGTCGCGGATGTCGCGGTTTACCGAAGCGACCTTGGCGATGTCCGTCGCGTCGAGAACAGTCTGCGGACCGTCCGAGGTGACGCCGGCGCGTTTGATGCTCGATGCGGTCACAACGATGGCCTGCTCGCCGATCTCGAGCGGCAGGTCATAGGGCTGGCCGACGACGGTGAACACGCCGTCAACCTTTGCACTGCCATTCGGCGCCGTGACGTTGACGGTATAGGGCCCGCCCGAGCGGAGGCCGGAAACGCTGTAATTGCCCGATGAATCGGTGCGGGCCCGCGAGACTGTGCCCGATGGGACGTTCGTTACGACAATGTCGGCGTTCGATACGGCAACGCCGTCGGCTGTCACCGAACCGCGAATGATTGAAGTCGTTTCCTGGGCTTGGACAGCCATCGGAGCGATTAGCGCGGCGACGGCGCAACCGAGACGAAGATGACGCATGGAAATTGCCCCTGATATTGGAATTAAACGCAAAAGCGCAGCCGCAGTGGCATCGCCCCGATTCGATGAGCCGCTTGTCGCGGAGAATTGTGACAGTTCGGGGAAAGGGGCAACCGGGGGAAAGCGGTAAAGGTGGGCTGTTGCCGCGCTGCAACACGTTATTAACCACGAGGGTTTGGTGGGCGGTGACGGGTTCGAACCGCCGACCTACTCGGTGTAAACGAGCCGCTCTACCAGCTGAGCTAACCGCCCTGATCTCGACACCGTTGCATCCGGCGACGCTTCCCCTTAGCCGTAGCGGCGCTGCGAAGAAAGGGAGGCATGACGATGTTCGCTCGTCTGTTCGTCGATCACCCAAAGACCGTCGGTGAAAGCTATTTTGAACATATGGCCGCGTCGCTGGCGGTGGCGGTCCGCTTGGCTGCAGCATCGTCCAAATGCGTCGTCCATGCTGTCGTCCCTGGGCTGTGCAAAACGGCGGGGAGCGACGCCATCCTGAAGCTCCACCGCGAGATTTCGCCGCGCCGGTTCGACCAGCCGACCTTTTGACGATGGCCGATTTTGATCCCGCTCGGCTGGCGCGCCTGGACGCGTTTTTGGATGACAAATATGTGAAGCGCGGTCGGTTGGCTGGAACGCTGACGATGGTCGCCCGGCGCGGAAAAGTTGCGCACCTTGGCCTGACCGGCATGGCCGATGTGGAGCGCGGGACGGCAATCGCCGAGGACACGATCTTCCGCATCTATTCGATGACCAAGCCGGTGACGTCGGTGGCGCTGATGATGCTGGTCGAGGAAGGCAAGATCGCGCTCGACGATCCGGTCAGCCGCTATATCCCCGAATGGCGCGACCTGGGCGTCTTCGTCGCGGGTACGCACAAGACCGGTTTTCTGACCAAGCCGCCTGCCAAGCTGATGCGCGTCGTCGACCTGATGCGCCACACGTCGGGCCTGACCTATGGCTTCCAGCTGCGGACCAATGTCGATGCGGGATACCGCGCTGCGAAAGTCGGCGAGATCGAAAAGGCCGGGACGCTCGCCGACATGATCGCGACGCTCGCCAAGCTGCCACTGGAGTTTTCACCCGGCGAAGCGTGGAATTATTCGGTGTCGACCGACGTCGTCGGCTGGCTGGTGCAGGTCGTTAGCGGCCAGAAATTCGATGATTTCCTGCAGGACCGCCTGCTGACCCCGCTCGGCATGGTCGATACCGGGTTCGCGGTGCGCGAAGGGCAGGGGCACCGCTTTGCCGCCTGTTACCAGCCGACCAAGGCGGGTGGCATCGAACTGATCGACGATCCGGCCAAAAGCAGCTTCCTGACGCAGCCGGATTTCATCTCGGGCGGCGGCGGGATGGTCAGCACGGCGGGCGACTATCTGAAATTCGCGCAGATGCTGCTCAACGGCGGCACGGCGGACGGGCGGCGTTATATCAGTCGCAAGACGCTCGATCTGATGACCGCCAATCATCTGCCCGGCGGCGTCGACCTGCCCGCCGTGTCGCGTTCGATGTTCAGCGAAGCGGCGTATGACGGCGTCGGCTTCGGCCTTGGGTTCGCTACGACGACCAACGCGGCCAAGGCGCTGATGCCCGGCAGCACCGGCGATTATTTCTGGGGCGGGGCGGCGAGCACCTTTTTCTGGATCGATCCAGCCGAGGACCTGACCGCCATATTCATGACCCAGCTGATCCCCAGCTCGACCTATCCGGTGCGGCGCGAGATGCGGACGATGGTGTATGCTGCGCTGGAAGATTAGGCGAAATTAGGCTACCGACTTACTTGGGCCTTGCTGCTCGGGGGGAAATCCTATGCGCCGCTTTCTTGTCGCAGCCGCGGTGCTCGCAGCCGCCACACCCGCCGCTGCAACGCGGACCTACGAGGGCTTTTCCGAAACCGAGGATTTCGAGGGATTGGCATCCGGTGCGGCCAGCCTCGATTTCGGCAATGCCACGCCGGACGACGGCATCCTGTCCGGCGGCACGGTCACAGCCGGGACGCTGGCCCTGCCGGCCCATTCGGGCAGCCAGGTTTATGGCGGCACCACGATCACCTTCGATGTTTCGGACAAGGTTGATTATACGTGGCCGGCGTTCGCCGCTTGGGTCGTTGGCCCGGCGCGCATCTTCCTGTCGGTTTACACCTATGATCCGAACACCATGGTAGAAAGTTACCACGAGGCAGCCGTGACCGACTCGCCGACGGTGCCCGGACTGCTGCGGATCGGTTACGGTCGCAACGACGCCCCCGGCCAATACACCCGTGCAGTCTTCAGTTCGGACCAGCCCTTCGTCATCGACGATTTCACCTTGGGGTTGGTCGACGTGCCCCCCGGCATCCCCGAACCGGCCAGCTGGGCTTCGATGATTGCCGGGTTTGGCTTGGCGGGTGCGGCAACGCGGAGGCGAACGCGTTTCGCCTAAACCGCTTCGAGGGCCTGTTCGAAATCGGCGATCAGGTCGTCGGCGTCCTCGACCCCGATCGATACACGGACCAGATTGTTGGTGATGCCCAGTTCGGCCTTGCGCGCGGGCGGGACCGACAGATGTGTCATCGCTGCCGGATGCGACGCCAGCGATTCGGTGCCGCCGAGCGACACCGCCAGCTTGACCAGCTTCATCGCGTCGAGGAAGCGGAACGCCTCGGCCTCGCCGCCCTTGACGAGCAGCGAGAAGGTCGAGCCCGCGCCGACGCAGTGGCGGGCATAGATGTCGGCTTGGCGGCTGCCGGGCTCGAGAAAGCCGAGATAGCCGACGCGCTCGACCTTGGGGTGATCGCGCAGATAGGCGCAGACCTTGGCGGCATTCTCCCCGGCGCGGCTCATCCGCAGTTCGAGCGTCTCGAGTGAACGCAGCAACATCCACGCCGTATGCGGATCGGTGATCGTGCCGATGGTGTTGCGCATCATGCGGATCGGCAGCAGCGCGGCATGGCCACCGACACAGCCGCCCGCGACCAGATCGCTATGACCGCCGACATATTTGGTCAGCGAATAGATGGTGATGTCGGCACCCTGTTTGAGCGGTTGCGCCCACAGCGGCCCGAGGAAGGTGTTGTCGATGACGATGGGCGGCAGATCGGCGGCATCGAGCATCGCGGCGCGGGCGGCGTGGACGGCCTCGACATCGACGAGCGCATTGGTCGGGTTGGCCGGCGATTCGAGATAGATGCAGGCGATGCGGCCCCGGGCTTTGGCGGTGGTCAGCACTGCCTCGATCTCGGCCTGGGTCGCGCCTGCGGGAAAGTCCAGCCAAGTCACCCCGAGCTTGCCAAGGATGCGCCCGATCAGCGTTTCGGTCGCGGCATACAGCGGTGCGGAGTGGACAATGACCTCGCCCGGCTTGACCAGCGCGAGGAAGGTCGTGGCGATAGCCGACATGCCGCTGGAAAAGGTCAGCGCCTCCTCGGCATCCTCCCACAGCGCCAGCCGGTCTTCGAGGATTTCCTGATCGGGACCGTTGAAACGGCCATAGACCAGCCCCTCCGACCCGCCGGGGCGGACCCCGGTGATGCCCTCGAAGAAGCGTTTGCCGTGGGCGGCGCTTTCGAAAACAAAGGTCGAGGTCAGGAAGATCGGCGGCTTCAGCGCGCCTTCCGAAAGCTTGGGATCGAAGCCGAAGCCCATCATCATGGTGGACGGTTTGAGCTTGCGGTTGCCGATGGAGCGCGCCTGATGCGCCATGCGGCGATGGGCGGGAACGCTGGTCAGGTCGGCTTCGGTGGGAGGGGTGGTCATCTGATGTCTCCTCGCGTCATTCCCGCGGAAGCGGGAACCCATCTCCTGTTGGTCGGGCCGGGGGAGATGGGTTCCCGCTTCCGCGGGAACGACGGCTGGTTTGGCTGCGGCCGCTCTACGCGCTCTCGTCGGGCTAAACCACCCGCACCACCCCCGGCTGCCCGAACCCGCATTCGATTCCGGTCCGGTCCCAGCCGCCCAGGTCGGCGGCGGCAGCATAGGTCGCCTGCAGAAACGCCATGACCATCGCACCGGGTTCGGCAGCAGCGCGGACCTTTTCATACGGCAGCAGCCATTCGCCGAGTTCCGTGGAATATTCGCCGCCCGGTACCTTCACTGCAGCAAAACCATCTGGCGCCGGATAGGCGTAGCTGTAGAAGGCCGCGTGCGGGTACATGTCATTGCCCGGCCAGAACCCCGCGCTCGATTCCTGATTGGAATAGGCTTCGCGGGTGACGTCGTCGGGCAGGTTGGGCACGCCGCCGGGGTGCCGCGGTGCGCCCGCACCTGAAAAGCGCGTCGCCGCCAGGTCGAAGCTGCCCCAGAAGAAATGCACCGGGCTGGCCTTGCCGAGGAAGCCGGTGCGAAACTCCTTCATCAGCCGGTCGGCCTGGATCAGCGCGCGCCAGAAGCGGTGGATGGCGGCGGCGTCATAGCTGTGGTGGGCGGTATCGAGCGGGAAGGCGACCGGGTCGGCGACTTCGTTGGGGCGGTCGTCGATGGTGACGGTGACGCCCGCCCCTGCCAGTTCGGTCATCAGCCGGGCGTAGAAATCGGCGACGGTCATCGGTGCCAGTGCAAAGCCCCGCTCGGGACCGGTGCTGGTGCGGACGCTCAGACGATGGTCGATAAAGTCGAAGTCGACTTCGACCAGCTCGCCGCCGAACGGCATCGCCGACGTGCCCAGCCCGCGCGCCGTGACATACAGCGGCACATGCCAGCTATGGTTGAGCCACGGCGTCAGCGACAACCGCACCTTGCCGACGATCTGCGTCCATAGCTGCACCGTCTGCAGCGTGTCGCGCCAGCCGGCGTAATCGAGTTCGGGCCAGTCGGGTGCAGACGTCATTCGCTCCAGCCTCAGCCCGTGATTGCGCTGTCCAGCCGTCCCCGCACCGCCTCGAAGAATTGCTCGGTCGTCATCCACGGCTGATCGGGGCCGATCAGGATAGCGAGATCCTTTGTCATGTGACCGGCTTCGACGGCCTCGATGCACACCCGCTCCAGCGTTTCGGCGAATTTGGTCACTTCGGGGGTGCCATCGAGCTTGCCGCGGTGCTTCAACCCGCCGGTCCAGGCGAAGATCGATGCGATCGGGTTGGTGCTGGTCGGCTTGCCTTCCTGATGCATGCGGTAATGGCGGGTGACGGTGCCGTGCGCGGCTTCGGCCTCGACGGTCTGGCCGTCGGGCGTCAGCAGGATCGAGGTCATCAGGCCGAGTGAGCCATAGCCCTGCGCGACCATGTCGGACTGGACGTCGCCATCGTAATTCTTGCACGCCCAGATGAACTTGCCCGACCATTTCAGCGCGCTGGCGACGAGATCGTCGATCAGGCGGTGTTCGTAAACGATGCCGAGTTTGCGGTACTGCGCCTTGAATTCATCCTCGTAGATCTGCTGGAACAGGTCTTTGAAGCGGCCATCATAGGCCTTAAGGATGGTGTTCTTGGTTGACAGATAGACCGGCCACTTACGCTGCACGCCGTAATTCAGGCAGGCGCGGGCAAAATCGCGGATGCTGTCGTCCAGATTGTACATGCCCATCGCGACGCCGGCAGACGGGTATTCGAAAACTTCATGCTCAATGACCGGGCCGCCGTCCTGCGGGGTGAAGGTCATCATCAGCTTGCCGGGGCCGGGGACGAGGAAATCGGTGGCGCGGTACTGGTCGCCAAAGGCATGGCGGCCGATGACGATCGGGTCTGTCCAGCCGGGGACCAGGCGCGGTACCGATTTGATGACGATCGGCTCGCGGAAGACGACGCCGCCCAGAATGTTGCGGATGGTGCCGTTCGGCGATTTCCACATCCGCTTGAGGCCGAACTCCTTCACCCGCTCCTCGTCGGGGGTGATCGTCGCGCATTTAACGCCGACGCCATATTCCTTGATGGCATTGGCAGCCTGGACCGTCACCTTGTCGTCGGTATCGTCGCGGTGTTCGATGCCAAGGTCGAAATAGATCAGGTCGATATCGAGATACGGCAGGATCAGCTGTTCACGGATCCACTGCCAGATGATCCGTGTCATCTCGTCGCCATCGAGTTCGACGACGGGGTTCTTGACCTTGATCTTTGGCATGTGTGTCCTCGCGTCCGGTGGCCGTGTCTCTAGGGGGCGGCGCGGGGAGGGGTCAAGGCAGGGACGGCGTTAGAAATGTGCCGCCAGTTGTTGGACCCCGTCGACCTCCACCGCCAGCGACAGCAGGTTCGGCGGCGCAAAGCCCTGCGCATCGAGGTGCTGCAGCAACGCCGTAAATGGCCGCCAATAGCCGTTCGCCCCAAGCAGGAAGATCGGCTTGGCGTGGATGCCGAGCTCGCGCCAGGTCATCGCCTCGAACAGTTCGTCGAGCGTGCCGATGCTGCCGGGCAGCGCGACGATGGCATCGGCGCGGTCGTGCATGATCGCCTTTCGCGCGTGCAGTGTGTCGACGACGATCATCTCGGTGACGCCAGCCTGGGCGATCTCGGCGGTCATCAGCGCGCGCGGAATAACGCCGGTGACGCGACCGCCGCCAGCAAGACACGCGCGCGCCGCGATCCCCATCAATCCAATACCGCCGCCGCCATAGACCAGCTCGACCCCTTGCGCGGCCAGCAGTGTGCCGAGTGCTGCTGCCGTCACCGCATGGGCCGGGTCATGACCGGTGCGCGAGCCACAGAAGAGCAGGAGAGAGGCGATCATAGCGCGCCGCTCTAGACCAGCCCGCAGCAGGGCGATACCGGGCGGCGGATAGTTGGCAGGGGGCAGATCATGGGCGGGCAGGCGGCACTTAGCATTGTGGAGTTTGATGACAGCCTCGCCATGGCATTTCGTGATATCAACGCCGAGTGGATCGCCGACATGTACCGGTTGGAGGACACCGACCGCGAGGTGCTCGACAATCCGCGGGCCCGTATCATCGACCCCGGCGGCGCGATCCTGTTCGTCGAAGCCGACGGTTTGGGAGTGATCGGCGCCTGCGCGCTGCAAAGGACCAGTGCGGGCTGTTTCGAGCTGACCAAGATGGGCGTACTGGCGGCAGCACGGGGACTGAAGGCGGGCGAGTATCTGCTTGGCGCTGTCATTGCGCGGGCGCAGGCTATGGGGGCGGAGATGCTCTACCTGCTCAGCAACAGGAAGTCGGCGGCGGCGGTGCATCTGTATGAAAAACTTGGCTTCGTTCACGATGACGAGATCATGCGGGTTTACGGCGCGCGTTACGAACGCTGCGACGTCGCCATGCGCTATGTGCCCAGGTTTGCCCCCGCCGTCCTACCCGGCTAGAGCACTCCGATGTCCGAAGTCCCCACCGAGTTCCAGACCCCGCCCGATCGGCCACTTGCCGTCGTTCCGGGGGAGACCGCGCATTATAAAATCCCCGCGCTGCATCCGGAGGGACGGAAATTTGTCGGGATCGCGGGCTTTGTTACGCTCTTGCTCGGCTTTGCGACCGATGTGCACTTCTTCCATATCCTCGCCTGGCTGATGCTAGGAGTGACGGCGTGGGTGGCGGCATTTTTCCGCGATCCGGTGCGAGTGACCCCGGCGGGCGGTGGGTTGATCGTCGCCCCTGCAGACGGCCTGGTCAGCCTGATCACGCTGGTTGATCCGCCGCGCCAGTTGATCGGCGATGGCGGGTTGCCGCCAGGGCCTTGCCTGCGGATATCGGTGTTCATGTCGGTATTCGACGTCCACATCAACCGCGCTCCGATTGCCGGACTGATCCGTCGGATCGTCTATGTCCCTGGCAAGTTTTTGAACGCTGACCTCGACAAGGCCAGCGACGACAACGAGCGGCAGTATTTCATCGTCGAGGACGGCGCGGGCACGCGAGTCGCCTTTACGCAGATCGCCGGGCTGGTGGCGCGGCGGATCATGCGCTTTGTCGAAGAGGGCAACCGCGTCGGAGCGGGCGAACGCATCGGCCTGATCCGCTTCGGCAGCCGCGTCGATACGTATCTGCCCGCCGGCTATGCACCGCAGGTTGTTGTCGGGCAGCGGTCGGTAGCCGGGGAAACGGTGCTGGCGCGCCGGGATGCGGTCGCTGCGCTGGCAGGTAGTGCCCAGTGAGCGTGAACTCATTTCAGCTCAGAAGCCCCCGCTAGTGCTGAGCCTTCGTCGAAGCACGGTTCGCGCGGGGCCGCCGTTTGACTGCGCTTCGGCTGCGCTTCCATGTCGCTCAGGGCTAGCGGGTTTCATATGAGCGGTAATCCAGCCCCTCCCCGCCGCCGCGCCATTCCGCGCCCCGCCATTCCACTACGCGCGCTGATCCCCAACGCCGTTACCGTAGCGGCGCTATGCTTCGGCCTGACGGGCGTGCGTTTTGCGATCGCCGGGGAATGGGAAAAGGCGGTCGGCGCGATCATCGTGGCCGGGGTGCTCGACGGCATCGACGGGCGCATCGCGCGGCTGTTGAAGGGTGCCAGCCGGTTCGGGGCGGAGCTCGATTCGCTGTCCGACCTGACGGCGTTCGGGGTAGCCCCGGCGCTGATCATCTATCTGTGGTCATTGCAGTATTTACCCGGAATCGGCTGGATCGTGGCACTGGCGCATGCCGTGACCTGTGCGCTGCGGCTGGCGCGGTTCAATGCGCGCATCGATACCGATGATCAGCCGCACAAGCGCGCCGGGTTTCTGACCGGTATTCCGGCCCCGGTGGCGGCGGGGCTGACGCTGTCGCCGCTTTACCTGACGTTCTGGCTGCAACCGGCGGAGTGGCTCGACCCGGCCTTGTCGCGTGATCCCCGGCTGAGCGCCGCGCTGGTGGCGGCGGTGGTGCTGAGCGTCGCCTTCATGATGGCGTCGAGCCTGCCGACTTATAGCTGGTCTTCGGTTCGTCTGCGTCCGGCGTGGCGGCTGCCCGCGCTGGCCGGGGCCGGGCTGTTTGCCGGGGCGCTGTTCTCCGCACCGTGGATGACACTGTCGCTGTTGTGCGTCGCCTATGCGGCGACGATCCCGTTTGCCATCCGCAGCTATGCGCGGGTCAAGCGGCGCGACGCGGCGACGCGGATCGGCTGAATCCGCCAGCCGAGTGCGGCAAAGATGCGCCCGCCATGGCTGCCGAGCATCGAGAGGATCAACGCGGACACTGCCGCGAGCGCCGCCAGACTGCCGACTTCAAATATTCCAAACATCGCCCGAGTCCCCTGATATGCCGGACTCTGTCCGGACGAGCATATGTTCCGTTTGTGTTCTACATGTCAACCCCTTTTTGTTCTGCCGCTTCACCTTCCGCGCGCTCGGCACTACAATAATCCCAATAGCCACATGGGGAAGGACGCCAATGCTGGGCAAGATGCAGGATTGGCCGCTGCTGGTATCGCGGCTGATCGACCATGCCGCGAGCTTTCATGGCCACCGCGAAATCGTTGCGCTGACCGTCGAAGGCCCGGTGTTGCGCACCAATTGGGGCGAGGTTTCGGCCCGTGCTCACTGCTTTGGCCATGCCCTGACCAAGCTTGGCATCGTGCCCGGCGACCGGGTGGCGACGCTGGCCTGGAACACCCACCGGCATGTCGAGGCCTGGTACGGGATTTCGGGCATCGGCGCCGTCGCTCACACCATCAATCCCCGGCTGTTCCGCGAACAGATCGCCTATATCGCCAACCATGCCGAAGACCGGGTGCTGGCATTCGACCTGAGCTTCCTCGATTTCGTCGAGAGGCTTGTGCCGGAACTCAAGACAATCGAGCATTTCATCCTGCTTACCGATCGCGCGCACATGCCCGCGTCATCGCCGCTCAACCTGCTCTGCTACGAAGACCTGCTTGCCGACGCCGACCCGGAATACCCTTGGGCCAGGCTCGACGAACATGCGCCGGCCGGGCTGTGTTATACCAGCGGCACGACGGGCAATCCCAAGGGCGTGCTCTACAGCCACCGGTCGAATGTCCTCCACGCCTTTGCCGCGTGCATGACAGACACGTTTGCCATCGGTGCGCGGACCTGCGTCTTGCCGATCGCGCCGATGTTTCACGCCAACAGCTGGGGCATTCCGTATGCGGCGGCGATGGCCGGGGCCAAGCTGGTGCTCAACGGCCCGAATTTCGACGGGCCGACACTGACCAGGGTAATCGTCGAGGAGGGGGTCAATTTCTCGCTGGCGGTGCCGACGGTGTGGCTGTCGATCCTTCAGCATCTCGAAGCGACCGGAGGCAGCCTGGGCCAGCTGGAACGCGTTGCCATCGGCGGGTCGGCGGTGCCGCGCGCGATGATCGAGGCGTTCCGCGACCGCCACGGCGTCACTGTTGGGCATTTGTGGGGGATGACGGAGATGTCGCCGCTCGGCACCGCCGGGCTGCTGTGTCCGGACGTGCTCGAGCGCGATCCGGAAGGCCGCGTCGATGCCCAGCTCAAACAGGGGCGCGGGATGTTCGGCGTCGAAATGAAGATCGTCGGCGAGGGCGGCACTGAACTGCCGCGCGACGGCAAGGCGTTCGGCGCGTTGCTGGTGCGCGGGCCGTGGATCGTCGCCGAATATTTCAAGGGCGACGGCGGCGATGTGCTCGACGCCGATGGCTGGTTCGATACCGGTGATGTCGCGACCATCGATCCGCTGGGGTACATGCAGATCGTCGACCGGTCGAAGGACGTCATCAAATCCGGCGGCGAATGGATTTCGTCGATCGAACTCGAGAACGAGGCGGTCGGTGCCCCGGGTGTCGCAGAGGCAGCGGTGATCGGTGTCTATCACCCCAAATGGGACGAGCGCCCGCTGCTGCTCGTCCGCGCCAAGCCCGGCGAGACCATCGACCCGGCGGCGGTCCGCGCCCATCTGGCGACACGGGTCGCAAAATTCTGGCTACCCGAGGCGATCGAGGTCGTCGACGACCTGCCGCATACGGCGACGGGCAAGCTGTTGAAGACCGAGCTTAGAGCGCGGTACCGCGATTACCGCTTCGCCTGATTCGCATCGCCGCCCCCGCAAGGCCGAACCCCGCGATCAGCAGTGCCCAGCTGGCCGGTTCGGGAACGCCGGGGGTGCCCTGAATTGGCGGTGCGCCGTCGGGGACGACGAAGGGCTGGATCGTCGGGTCATAGCCGGTGCCGTTGAGATAGGCGGTTTCGGTCGGGTCGTCGCTGTTTGGCGTGGTGTTGACGTGCGGGATGGTGAAGACACCCGGGTTGGCGGCGAAAACGGGATGGCCCGATGCCCCGAAGTAGCTCAAGCTGGTCTGTCCGGCGCTGTCGTTGCAAAGGCCCTGCGCGATCAGGAACGCCGGGCAATGGAGATTGAGCGAGGTGATCGATGAGCCCTGACCGTTCCCGCCGTTAACATAGCTGATCGACGTGCCGTTAAAGCTGGCGCTGGCACCGGGTGCCAATTGGGTGAGATTGAACGGCTGGCTCGTCACCGAATCGAAGCCCAGGCTGAAGCTGTTGGTGTAGATCGGAATGTCGAACAGCCCGGCGTGGAGATTGCCGGTGTCAAGGAGTGGCCCGAGCGACAGGCCAAAGGCGTTCACACCCAGCGCCTGAACGCTGAGATCGCCGGTCAACAGCAGATCGGTGCGATTGGTCAGCGTCGCCGCCAGCGACGAGATCGGGATGACGCCGATGCTCCTGTACGGCGAGCGCAGCGTGATGTCCGTCCCAAGCGCATAGGTGATCGACTGGGTAAACGGGCTCCAGACGCCGGGCGCCAGCTCCCGCTGGACCGGCGACAGAAAGTTCAGGGTCATCATTGGCGTCAGGTTCAGCGTCAGCGTCTGCTGGACATCGAGCGCCAGACCGGCATTCACCGACAGCAGATTATAACCAATGCCGCCGATATTGCCGACCAGCGGCAGGCCGATGGCCTTTGAGATGAGATTGCCGACATTGGCGTCGAGCGCAGCGATGTTGGAGCGCGATATGCTGACCAGTTTGGTCGCCGTGCTGCCCGCCCCGATGGTCGAAATGGCATTGAGGCTGGGCAGGTTGAGCCGCGCCGTCACATCGCCATCGAGCGCGCTGAAATTCTGATCAAGGTTGATAACGGTATCGCCGACGCGCACCTTGTGATCGTCGTTGCGGTTGATTGCCGCCAGTGTCTGCGACTTGTCGACGTCGATTGGCCCGAGGAACGGCCCCTGACAGACGCCGACAACGCACGCCTGCGCCCCGATAAAGGCATGAAACTGCGCCTTCAGATCGACAAAGGCCTGAATATCCGGCGAATGTGCCTGCAGCTGGGCGATGAGGGCGGGCTGGCCGATGGCCTGGAGGACGTGCGTGTTGCCGGGGCCAGAGCCAAAGCCCGCGACGTTGTAACTCGACGTGATGTTGAAGGGGTGGTTGGCGTTGGTCGAACCGGCGCTGGGTGCGTTCAGATGGACGTTGATCGGGTAGGTCACATCGACCGAGCCGCTGTTGAACTTGACGCCATATTCCAAGGCGAAATTGCCTGTAGTTTCGGCACCGACCTGCGCGCCAGTATTACAGGTGCCGAACGGGTTGCACGGGTTGATAAAGCCGCCAACGACCTTGCCGATATTCCACGGATCGGGGCCGATGCGTTTTGTGCCGGTATCGAAGGCAAAGGCCTGTCCGGTGGTCCACATGCTGTGCCCGGTTTCGCTGAACACAGGGCTGAAATCGATACCGGTGGCCAACGCGGGCCCGGCGGCGGTCGCGATGGCTAAAGCGGCAATGGAAACGACGTGGCGGCGGCTAGCGTGCATACAAGATGCCCCTGTTCGCAGCGCCCCGTTTGCGGGTGGCGCCGCCCTTGCCGACCTTGTCCGCGCCATAGCAAAACGTGACTGATCGAACAATACGTCCATTTAGGCCGGTGACTAAAATAAGCTCCCCTGCGCGCTGGGCACCCGAAACAAATCCGTCCGCAATTCAAACCTCCCCTTATCCAACCCGAACTTGGCACACGCTTTGGCGAACCGCGTCCGCATCAGTTGGGCGTACGGCCCCTGGCCCCGGAAGCGTGTGTGGAAATCCGGGTCGTTATCCCGCCCGCCGCGCATCGTCGTGATGTGCGACATGACGCGGTCGGCGCGGTCGGGGTGGTGGGCGGTCAGCCAGTCGCGGAACAGCGGTGCGACCTCGTGCGGCAGGCGGACGGGGATGGAAAAGGCTCCCCGCGCGCCCGCCTCGGCGCCGGCGGCGACAATCGCTTCGACCTCGTGGTCGGTAATCGCCGGGATGATCGGGGAGACCGAAATGAACGTCGGGATGCCCGCCGCCGCCAATTGCCGGATCGCCTCGAGCCGCCGGTGCGGAGCCGGGGCGCGGGGTTCGAGGCTGCGCGCCGTCGCCGGATCGAGACTGGTTACCGAAACCATGACGGCGGCAAGGCCGTCGGCGGCCATCGCGCCCAGAATGTCGATGTCGCGCGTCACCCGGTTAGATTTGGTGGTGATCGTCACCGGGTGCCGGAATTCTGCCAGCACCTCCAATATGCCGCGTGTAATCCGCCACTCCGCCTCGATCGGCTGATAGGGGTCGGTATTGGTGCCCAGCGCGATGGGTTTGCAGGCGTAACTGCGCTTCGACAATTCGGTGCGGAGCAGGGCGGGGGCATCGGGCTTGGCGAATAGTTTGCTTTCGAAATCCAACCCCGGCGAAAGGTTGTGATAGGCGTGGGTCGGCCGGGCGAAGCAATAGATGCAGCCGTGTTCGCAGCCCCGATAGGCGTTGATCGACCGGTCGAACGGGATGTCGGGCGACTGGTTGCGCGTGATGATCGTCTTCGGGCGCTCGACGGTGACGGTGGTGCGCAGGCGCGGCGGCGCGCCATCGATGGCTTCCTGATCGTCCAGCCAGTCGCCATCGCTTTCGCGCGCGCGGTCGTCGAAGCGGGCGGACACGCGATTGGCGGTGGCACCGCGGCCGGGCAGGGGCGGAAGCATGGCCAGAGAATGGCCAGGAAAACGGAACAAAGCAAGAATATATACGCGGCGCGGTGACAATGGATCGGGGCATGACAGCGCCGCCCCGCGTCGCCATAAGGAGCCAAGCAGTTTCGGGGGATCCATGCGCCATCACGTCCTTGCCGCACTCTTAGTCGCCGCCCTCCTCGCTGGCTGTGCGACGCGCCCCGGCGATCTGCGCTCCGCCATTGATCCCGCGCTGGCCAAGTCGGCAATCGTGCGGAGCCTCGACGAAGACGGGCGACCGATCGAGGCGCAGCCCAATGTCCGCATGCTTGGCAACCGCAACGATGTGCTGGTGCTGTCGGGCGGCGGGTCGGACGGGGCGTTCGGGGCGGGGCTGCTCGCCGGCTGGACGGCATCGGGCAAGCGCCCGGACTTCGATGTCGTCACCGGTGTTTCGACCGGCGCGCTGATGGCGACGCTGGCGTTCCTTGGGCCGAGCCGCGACGAAGACCTGAAGCGCGCCTATACGTCGGTCAAGACAACCGACATCTACAAGAAACGCGGAGTCTTTGGCTTCGTCTCGGCGGGCGCGTTGTTCGACCGCAAGCCGCTGGAGAACACCATCGCCAGCATCGTCGACGAGACCCTGCTCGACCAGGTCGCCGTCGAATATCGCAAGGGGCGGCGGCTCTATGTCGCCTCGACCGATCTCGACGCGGGCCTGACGACGGTTTGGGATATGGGCAAGATCGCCAGTTCGAAATCTCCGGGCCGGATGGAGCTGTATCGCAAGATCCTGGCAGCATCGGCGTCGATCCCCGGCGCGTTCCCGCCGGTCTATATTGCGCAGGGTGAACCGACGCCGACGCTGCATGTCGATGGCGGCGTCAAGGTCGCGGTGCTGTTCCGCAGCTATATGGTCGACCCAAAGGGCACCAACCAGCATGTCTGGACGGTGGTGAACGGCCACATCAACTATCGCGGCGACCGCGAGAAGGTTGGGGCAAACGCGCCGTCGGTGGTCGGTCGCACGATCTCGGAGATGTTGCGGATGATTACGCTGCGTTCGGTGCAGCGGGTGTACACAATGACCCGCAATGCCAGCGCGCAGTTCCGCCTCGCCTATGTCCCCGAAACTGTGCAGGAGACCGACCCGCTGAAGTTCGATCCCATCGACATGGGCAAGCTGTTCGACGCCGGGTTCAGCATCGGCAAAAGCGGCAATTGGTCATCCGAGCCGCCGCGCATGGAGCGGCTTGAGCGGATGCCCTAAACGCGCGGCGGCTCACGCAGGACCAGGCCGTTACCGTCCGGGTCCTTGAACATTGCGTGACGGCCCCAGGGCTGTTCGCCGACGGGCGAAAACACCACACCTTTGGCGGCCATTTCAGCCATCGCGGCGTCGAGATCGGGGGTGTCGACCATCAGCCCCTGCAGCGACCCCGGCGGCATGGAATCGAACCAGGTCACCAGCGTGATGCCGGTGTCGGCCCCGGGCGGCCGCACCTGAACCCAGCGCATCGTCGGCCCCATCGGTTCGTCCTGCAGCACCTCGCAGCCGAGCACATCGACATAAAAGTCGCGTGCCCGGTGCGGGTCGCTGACGGGCACCGACAGCATGGTGACATGGGTGATTGTCATGGCGGTTGCCTCAGGCGAAGAAGCCGTAACGAACGTCGCGGATATGGCCGTTGCGGGTGTTGACCAGCAGCAGGTCAGGGCCATAGCGCACCCAGCGATAGCCCGAATGCGGTGCGTAGACTCCGTAACGATGCCAATCGTTAAACCAATAGTTGGACCCGAAGAATATCGACGGCAGGATCAATCCAGTGTGCCAGCGGCGGTAGTTCGAATGGCCGCGAGGGTAATGATATTGGCCCCAGTGATGATTGGGGCGATGGCCGTTCCAGCCGCCGCCGTGGTGCGGCGGGCGGATGACAATCGGGGGCCTAACGATGATCGGCGGGCGGTGATGGCCACCGCCATGTCCGGGGTTGGGTCGGTTGCCGCCGTGGTGGCCGCCGGGGCCGGGCAGCGGTGTCGGACGGTGGCCGCCGCCCGGATTGGGCCGATGGCCGCCACCATGACCCGGCCGCGCCATCTTGTCCTGCATCTGCGCGCTGGCGGCGGCAGGCAGCACCAACAGCGCGGCGGCGGCCAGCAAAGTGATTTTGCGGATCATCGGACGTTCCCCTCGGAAGACCGGAAAAGTCTAGGACGCCCGTTACAGGGGCGCAACCAGCCTCAGCGCTCGCGCAATCGGGGCATCAGTTCGACGAAGTTGCAGGGCCGGTGGCGGCTGTCGAGTTGGTCACGCAGGATGCCGTCCCAGCCGTCCCTGACCGCGCCCGTCGAACCCGGCAGCGCGAACAGATAGGTGCCGCGCGCCACCCCGG
The DNA here is from genome assembly GCA_038211945.1 of Sphingomonadales bacterium. Lineage (GTDB taxonomy): Bacteria > Pseudomonadota > Alphaproteobacteria > Sphingomonadales > Sphingomonadaceae > Sandarakinorhabdus. Next base: position 39,885 of record JBBQVA010000013.1, on the reverse strand, counting down.
CGCAGGCACGCGACTGGACTGTGGATGTGCCGATGGTCTGAAAGCTCAGCCAGCGGAACAGTTCGCCAAAGCCGGGGATGTCCTTTTCGCAGACGGCGGCAAATGCCTCGGGGGTGACGTCGCGCCCGGTAACGCCGGTGCCGCCAGTAGTGACGATGCAGTCGATTTGCGGGTCATCGATCCAGGCGGTGAGTTGGGCGGTCAGTTTGGGCACGTCGTCGGTAACGATGGCGCGCGCGGCGAGAATGTGTCCCGCCCCGGTCAACCGTTCGACCAGCGTGTCGCCCGACCGGTCATCGGCCGCGGTGCGGGTGTCGGACACCGTCAGCACAGCGATGCGGACGGGGAGGAAGGTGCGGGTGGTGTCGATCGGCATGGCGGCACGCTACGACACGGCCACTATCCTGTCATCCGCCCGGACTGGCCGCCGATCCTGCCAGCAGGCCGCCGTCGATGTTGAACTCGCTGCCGGTAACATAAGTCGCTTCGTCGGACGCCAGCATGACCGCGATGGCGGCCACCTCCTCGGGCGTGCCGAAGCGGCGCAATGGCGTGTCGGCGACGAACTTTGCCATGCGTTCATCCCTGCCCGGGCCGTCGCCGATCATCGTTTCCCACATCGGCGTCAGGATCGCGGCAGGGTGGATCGAATTGCAGCGGATGCGCAGGCCCTGCTGGGCGCACCACAGCGCGACCGATTTGCTATGGTTGCGGACAGCGGCTTTTGACGACGCATAGGCTGCCGCCGCCGGAATACCGACCAGGCCAGAGCGCGACGACATATTGATGATCGATCCGGTCCCGGCGGGGCGCATAGCGGCAATCGCGTATTTACAGCCGAGGAAAGTGCCGTCGAGATTGACGGCGTGGACGGCATGCCAATCGGCCAGCGAGGCATGTTCGGGATCATGGCGAGCGGCGCCGTGCTCAAACCCGGTTATGCCGGCGTTGTTGACGAGAATGTCGAGCCGAGCGTGGCGCTCCAGAACCGCCGCAATGGCAGCGCGCCAATCATCCTCGCTGCGGACGTCGAGTGTGAGCGCATGGGCTGCAGATCCCAGGGTGCGCGCCTCGACCTCGGCAGCGTCGATATCAAGGTCAGTCAGCCAGACCGTTGCGCCCTCGTCGACGAACGCCCGGGCGATGGCCGCGCCGATACCGCGCGCTGCTCCGGTTACCAATGCGATCTTGCCTGAGAGCCGGTCCATTACCGCGCCATAGGGCGGTTCAGCGCGGTATCAAAGCCCCGCCGTCACCGTCGCATCGTCCCCCAAATTGAGCTGCAGCGGCGGCGGTCCGACCGGGGCGGCGACGACTGCATGCGGGGCCAGCTTGACGGCGCTCGCCCCGGCCATCCCCGGGAATTTCGGCCACAGCCCCGCAACCAGTGCGTCGACCGACGGTGGCGAAACGCCGTCGCGCAGCTGGTACATCCAGTAATTGCGCAGCACGACCTGGACGTAATGCCGGGTTTCCTTGAACGGGATCGATTCGATGAATAGCAGCGGGTCGCCGCGGTCGTCGAGGCTGGCGTTCCAGCGCTGCACCGATCCCGGCCCGGCATTGTACGCGGCGACGACCTTGGGCAGCAGGCCGCCAGTATAGCTCATGTCGCGCAGCTCCTCGAGATAGGTCTGGCCGCATTCGATGTTGAAGCTCGGGTCGGCGAGGTCGCGGACGATGACCGTGGCGGTGGTGCCGTCGGCCATCGTCGCCGTCACGCTTTTGGCGGCGGCGGGCATCAACTGCATCAGTCCCTTGGCGCCGGTGCGTGAGCGGGCGGTGGTGACGAAGTTCGATTCCTGCAACGCATGGGCAAAGACCAGCCCGCGATCGACGCGCCAGCCACGCGCCGGCAGCCATTCCGGGGCCGGGAAACGCGCCGACAGCGGGGCGTCGACGCCGACCGGTGGGCGCAGCGCCAGCGCATATTGGGTGGCCGGCAGGTTGAGCCGCGCCGCCAGCCGCAGCAGCGGCGCGAAACTGTCGTCGGGGGCGGTGACGGCGAGGTAGCGGAGTTCACGATCCGCCAAGCCGATCTGGCCGATTTCGATCAGCGCGGCGGCGCGCTTGGCACCGGGCAGCGTCTTAAGATGGTTCCAGTCGGCGGTGATGAAATCGGGTTCGGCCCAGTCCTGCACCGGGGCGAGGCCGAGGGCGCGGCGGGCAAGCAGGCCGTAAAAGCTGTTGGGCTGACGCGCTGCCTTCTCCAGCCGGTCGGCGACGAGGTCGGGGCGTCCGCAGGCCAAATGCGCGCGGCTCGCCCAATAGGCGGCGGCAGCGGACAGGTCCTCGGTCGGGTAACGGCTCTGGACGGCGTCGAACGCAGCGCTTGCACCGTCGCAATTGTTCATCCGGTAGTTGGCGAGGCCGCTGACCCAATAGCCCAACGCCGCCCATTGGCCGCTGCCCTTTGCGGCTTCGGCGGCGAGGCGGATGGCGGAGATATTGTCGTTCTGGCCGTAATAGCTCCAGGCGATGCGCTCGGCCCATTCGGCGCGGACACTTGGGGAGAGCGATGTGGCAGCCCCAGCCCAGCGGCTTTCGGCCTCGGCATTGCGGTCGGTGGCTAGCAGCGCCTTGATCGTGGCGGCGGTCGATTGATCGGTCGAGGTCAGCGGGTCGCCGACCGACTGGACGTTGAGCGCAGGCTTGTAGCTGACCGAGCGCAGCAATTTCTGTTGCGGCATCAGCGGCAGCGGCGCGGCGTCGGCCATCGGCAGCCGCGAAGCCAGTGCGACCAGCCTGGGGGCTTGTGGCAGATCGGCGTTGGCGGTCAGCCAGCCCGACAGATCGGCGCGGCTCAACCGCCCGGTGCCCTTGGCAAGCATCAGTTGCGCCTTGGCCGCACCGGTCAGCAGGCCATCGGGCAGATCGGCCAGCGCGGATTCGGCGCGGGCGTAGCGCGCGGCATCGATGTCGAGGAATATCTGGCGGTAGGCGGCGCGGTCTGATGCGGAAAGCTGCGGCGGCACGGCGCGCTGGCGGGCAGTGATCCCGATCGACCCGGTGACGGTGATCGTGCCTGGGTCGGCGGCTTCGGCGTTTGCCACACTGGCGGCGGCGAGTGCAGCCAGAATCAGCAAGGGTAGCGCGCCGCGCATCAGTGTTTGACTCGCGTCATGGCGTCTTTAAGCAGCGCCACTGCCAAGCTTTCGTCCTTGGCGTCGGTCATCACCTCAACCGCTTTATCGCCGACGATCGCCCCGGCCTGGAATCCGCCCATTTGCGGCACCACGAAACCGTCCTTGCCAACATCGCGGAGCTTGCGGAAGCCCGGGGCACCGGATGCCGGTGAGTGATCGCTGGCCCGGACGACCTGCACCATAACGCTGCCATTGCCGACCGCTGCGACCCATTGACAGCCAGTACCCATCGCCGCATTTCGGCCGGGCTTGACCGTGCGGCCAAGGTATTTGCCAGCCTCGGCTTGGGTGAACAGCTTACACTGCGGGTTGCTCGCCGCCGCGCCTTTGGCGTCGCCGGTCAGCGTGGCGCGAAGCTTTTCGGCATCGGCAATGGCGGCGCTGCTGCCGGAAGCGCAGATCGCCAGCACGACGGCAGTGGTGGATGTGAGAAGTCGCATGGTCATGCTTCCAACCTCGCCTTGAACGCCTTCAGATCGGCAAAGGCCAGCTTGCGCCACTCGGCCTGATCGCCGAGCGCACGGGGGTGGAAGGTCGCGAGCAGCGGGATCTTTGTCCCCGCTACGTTGCCCCATTTGCCGCGTGCTGACGCGATCCCGGCGGTTGAGCCCGACAAGGTCGCCGCCGCTGCGCCCATGGCGAAAACGGCGCGCGGGGCGGCGAGTGCGATGGCGCGGGCGACGAAGGGTGCGAAGGCGGCGACTTCGGCAGGCGTGACGGGGCGGTTGCCGGTCGTCGGCCAGGGCACGAGGTGGAGCAGGTGGGCGTTGTCGGGCGTGTAGCCGACCGATGCCATCATCTTCATCAGCCGCTCGCCGGTGGAGCTGCCTTCCGCCTCGGGCATATCGGTGACGAACAGCGCGCCGGATGCGGCGCTGCCTTCGATCAGGCGCGGGGTGACGCCGGGGCGGCGGAGCGGGTGGGCGAATGCGGCGACGGCGGCGGTCAGCGCTTCGAGGCTGTCAGCCGCTTGCGCGATGCCGTCGGCGGCGTTCGGTGCGGCGGGCTTGGCCGCCAATGCGCGTACTGGCGCGATGCGCACCGGCGCGGCTTCGGGTTCCTCCAGCCAGTTGCGCGGAGCCTCCTCAACGAGTTCATCGCAACCCGCGAGGACAAGCCAAGATAGCGCAGCCTGGGCCTGTCCAACCGCCAATTGTTGTGCGACCCCGCTCACGCCCCAATCATGCGGCGCGGCAGCATCTGGTCAAGCTGCCGGGCCTCCCGTATCTGACGAGTGATTGCATTCGTGCGACGGGCTGCAGAAAACGCGCGCGTCCGGGGAGAGAAGATGACCGATCGCGAGTCCATGCCCTATGACGTCGTCATCGTCGGTGGCGGCCCCGCCGGACTGTCGGCCGCCATTCGCGCCAAGCAGGCAGCTACCGAAAAGGGCATCGAGCTGTCAGTCTGCGTGCTCGAAAAGGGCTCGGAGATCGGCGCGCATATCCTGTCCGGGGCGGTCGTCGATCCGCGTGCGCTCGATGAACTGTTGCCGAACTGGAAGGACCTCGACAGCCCGCTGACGGTGCCGGTGACCGAGAACCACCACTGGATCCTGACCGAAACGAAGAAGTATGAATTCCCGCACGGCCTGATGCCGCCGTTCATGAACAACAAGGGCTGTTACACCGTCAGCCTCGGCAATTTCTGCCGCTGGCTGGCCGGGCAGGCCGAGGCGCTGGGGGTCGAGATTTTCCCCGGTTTCGCCGCCGCCGAAATCCTGTGGAACGACGATGGGTCGGTCAAGGGTGTCGCCACCGGCGACATGGGCATCGCCCGCGACGGTACGCGCAAGGATTCGTGGCAGCCGGGGCTGGAGCTCCACGCCAAATATACGTTCTTTGCCGAAGGCGTGCGCGGCCATCTGTCGAAGCAGCTGATCCGGCATTTCGACTTGGCCAAGGACAGCCAGCCGCAGGTTTACGGGCTAGGCATCAAGGAATTGTGGGACATTCCCGCCGACAAGCACGTCGAGGGCCGCGTCATCCATTCGCAGGGCTGGCCGCTGAGCGACGCTAATGGTGGCGGGTTTCTCTATCATCAGGCCAATAATCAGGTCGCGCTCGGGTTCGTCACCTGGCTCAATTACGCCAACCCCTATCTCTCGCCATTCGAGGAGATGCAGCGCTGGAAGACGCATCCGGCGATCAAGGCGATCCTCGAGGGCGGACGCCGGGTCAGCTATGGCGCGCGGGCGATCAATGATGGCGGCTGGCAATCGGTCCCCAAGCTGACCTTCCCCGGCGGCGCGCTGATCGGGTGCAGCGCCGGGTTCGTCAACGTACCGCGCATCAAGGGCAGCCATACCGCGATGAAGACCGGGATGATGGCCGCCGATGCCGCCGTCGACGCCATCGTCTCGCAACGGGCCAGCGACGAACTGACGGCGTACGGCGACGCCTATAGATCGAGCTGGGTCGAGAAGGAATTGAAGGGCGTCCGCAATGCGCTCCCAGCCATCGAAAAGTTCGGCAACACGGTCGGCACCGTCGTCGCGGGCGTCACCATGTGGGCCGAACACATCGGCTTGCCCGTGCCGTTCACGCTCGGCCATCACAAGGACAACGAGAGCTTGAAGAAGAAGGGCGAGGTCAAGCCCATCGCCTATCCCAAGCCCGATGGCGTCATCAGTTTCGACCGGCTGACGAGCGTGTTCCTGTCGAACACCAACCACGAGGAGGACCAGCCGGTCCATCTGACGCTGCGCGACCCGGATATTCCGATCAATTATAACCTGCCCAATTACGACGAACCGGCGCAGCGTTATTGCCCGGCGGGCGTCTATGAAATCGTCGAGGTCGAGGGCGCGCCGAAGTTCCAGATCAACGCGCAGAACTGCGTCCACTGCAAGACGTGCGACATCAAGGACCCGACGCAGAACATCAACTGGGTGGTGCCCGAAGGCGGCGGCGGGCCGAATTATCCGAATATGTGACGATGGACGCGGCGCTTATGTCGTTTTTATCCAATTGCTGAGCAGCCGAAGTCACTATCCGTCTCCTGTAACAGGGAGATCGTTCATGCGGATCACGGCCAGCATCGCCGCCATTACCGGCATCCTGACGGCACTTCCGGCTGCCGCCGTCGTGCTGCCGGTTGGGGCCTATACTGCCACCTATTCGATCTACGTCGGCGGTTCCAATATCACCGGCAGCGGCACTGGCTTCAACCAGCAGCTACTGGGCCGGTCCTATGGCGATTCGACGATCAGCATCGCGCCTGTCGCCGCGCTGGGCCTCCATGGCCATAGCGAGGGCATGTTCCAGACGGTGTTCGCCGACGCGCAGCTGCAATATGACTACAATGCCAGCTTCACGGCATCGTCGTCGCGCTATGCCTCAAGCAATTTGCAGCCGATCATGGTCTCCGGCTTTACCCAGGTGCTCGCCTCCGGGTTTGCGCAGGTTTATACGACGATTGGAGATCTCTATATTTCCTGCAACCAGGACCCCTTCACCGATAATTGCGGCGCGCACCAGTTCCTGTTCAATCTGAGCGGCGACAGCGTTTCGGCGACCAATCTCGGCGGCGGTCTGAGCCGCTATACGGTCAGCGGAACGCTGCAGCTTTCTGCGCATGTGACGGCGTTTGGTAACGCCGGGCTGATCAGTTCGGGCCGCGCCTATGTCGATCCGCTGATCCAGATCGATAGCGCCTTTGCCGCCGATGTTGGTGCCACGGATACGTCGATCGAACTCAGCCCCGGTGTCGCCAACGCCAGCGCGCCGCCTCCTGGCGTTCCAGAACCTGCGAGCTGGGCGATGTTGATCGCCGGGTTCGGACTGACCGGCGCGATGGCGCGGCGGCGGTTGCCGCGACGCGTCGCTGCCTGACCAGTCAGCACAGCGGGCGGCAGACTGTCGGGGTTCGTAGAGGCTCTACCGACCGCGCCGCCGCACGTCGATCAGGTGCGCGGGCAGGGACAGGGCGAGCCACAACGCCGGCCACCACCACACCGCGCCAGTCAATGCCGCGCGGACGGCGAGCAGCATCAGCGCGCCGGGCAGCAGCATGAACAGCACATCGGCCGCCCGGCGGCGGCGCACGGCGACGAGGAAAACACCCTCCGTCGCCATAAATACCAGTACCAAATCAACGGCATGGCCCGACGCGAACAACGCCGCCAGCCAGTCGCTCAAAACGGCGCGTTCAACTGAACGACGGTGGCGTTGAGGATCCCGGCGAACGTTACCCAGATCAGATAGGGCACCAGCAGCCACGCCGCCCGCATCGACACCCGGCGGCAGGCGACGATCAACGCGGCGATCGAGGCCCAGAGCAGCAGCACCTCGATCCCCGCCCAATCGGGCCGGTGCATGCGGAAAAACAGGAAGCTCCACAGCAGGTTGAGGAAACCGTTCAGCGCGAACAGGCCGACTAGCGTGTCGCGGATGGTGCGGTTGGGCGCCGCCTGCCACGCCGTCACACCCGCGATCGCGGTCAGTGCGAAGATGATCGTCCATGCCGGACCAAAGGCGATATCGGGCGGTGCCCAACCTGGCTGGTGCAGGCCATGATACCACGGCCCGAGTTGGGTAATCGTCGCCCCCAGCCCCGCCACCAGCAGCGCCGCCGCTGCCGCGACGAGCGAGGGCATCATCCAGCGCGAAGCGGTCATACTGCGACTCCGTTCGAAAGACTCCGCTCAGGCTGAGCCTGTCGAAGCCGGTTCACGCAGCGCCCCGCAACGCGGCTTCGACAGGCTCAGCCTGAGCGGGCGGAACAGGACGACGCCCGGTCAGCACGCCTCTCGCCGCCGCCGCCAGTTCGCGGCAGTCACGCAGGAACACCCGGACATGCGCCATCGGGCGGCTCTGCACCATTTCCTTGTGCATATACGCCTCCCAGGTCAGCGTCTGGATGTCGGGGTCGCGGCACAGCTTGACGAAGCGTTCGCGCATATTGTCGGACCGGTACCAGAACCACTGCATCATGCCGAGAATCCAGAACACCCGGCCATGCGCCTTCATGAAGCGCTTGCGGGCGGTCCTCAGCGCGCGGGCGTCGCCGGTGGCGAGGAATGCCCCCGCCGCCTCCGCCGCCAGCCGCCCGGCGGTCATCGCGTAGTAAATGCCCTCGCCCGACGCCGGGGCGACGACCCCTGCCGCATCGCCCGCGACGACGACATCGCGGCCATTGTCCCAGCGTTTGAGCGGCTTCAGCGGAATCGGCGCGCCCTCGCAGCGGACAGTGGCGCAGTCGGTCAGCCCGGTTTGCGCCCGGAGTCGCGTTACCGCATCGCGCAATGCAAAGCCCTTAACGGCGCTGCCGACGCCGACGCTGGTCTTGTCGCCGTGCGGGAAGATCCAGGCGTAGAAATCGGGCGACAGATTGCCCTGATAAAATACGTCGCAGCGTCCACCGTCGAAGCCGTTGACGCCCTCTGGCGGGGAATCGATGACCTCGTGATAGGCGGCAACAAACGGCACGCGCTCGGCGCCCGGCAATGCGGCGCGGGCGACCCCGGACCGCCCGCCGTCGCAGCCGATGACGACCTTGGCGCGAACCCGGTCGAGCGCTGCGCCCCGCGCTGCACCCTTGACGCGATAGGCGATGACGGCGGTGCCGTCGGCGTCGCGCTCCAGTTCCTCGAAGGTGCCGGCGCGGCGCGTTGCGCCCGATGCGGCGGCGCGTTCGCGCAGCCATTCGTCGAAGACGTCGCGGTCGACCATGCCGACAAAGCCGGTTTCGCCGACCGGCATGTCGACCGATTTGTCCGATGGCGCGATCATCCGCGCCGACGTCGCCTTGGCCACCAGCAGCGACAGCGGCACGTCGAAATCTTTGAGCAGCCGCGGCGGCACCGCGCCGCCGCACGGCTTGATCCGCCCGGCGCGGTCGAGCAGCAACACCTTGTGCCCTGCCTTGGCGAGATCGTCGGCAGCCGTTGCCCCCGATGGCCCGCCGCCAATGACGACGGCGTCAAACGTTTCGGTCATGCGATGGTCCTCAAACCGAAGGCGGCGACGAGCATCCCCAGCACATAGAGCGTCGTGCCGGTGGCGTTGTACCAGGGGGCGAATTTGGCGGGGTCAGACAGCAGGCGGCGCATCAGCACGATCTGGGCGACCACCGACACCGCGACCGCGGCCGCAGCCCAAAGAACCCCCCAGAACGCCAGCAGCCCGACGACTGCCAGTTGCGGTACCGCCATCGTCCAGCACGCGACCAACGCCGCCGGTTGCACGCCAAGGCGGACGGGCAGGGAGGTCACGCCGGTTTCCCGGTCGCCGGTCACCGCCTTGAAATCGTTGAGGACCATGATGCCGTGCGCCCCTGTTGCGTAAAGCGCGAGGACGATCAGCACCGGGGTCTTGGGCAGCCCGCCCGCCATCACGGCGGCACCAGTGAACCAGGTCAGCCCCTCATAGGCGATCGCGCAGACACCGGGGCCCGTCCAGCCATTGGCCTTGAAGCGCAGCGGCGGCGCGCTGTAGGTCCAGCAAAAGAGCAGAGCCAGCGCCGTTGCCGCCAGCACCCAGACGCCGAGCCACGCCGCCAGCCCCAAGGCCAGCACCGCACCCGTTGCCGCAATGCGCGGTGCCCATGTCCCGCCGACCCGCCCTGACGGCACCGGGCGCCCCGGCTCGTTGATCGCATCGACGTGGCGGTCGAACCAGTCATTGATCGCCTGCCCGCTGCCACAAACCAGCGGCCCGCACAGGATGATCCCCGCCGCCAGCAGCCCCCAGCGCCCCGCAAATGGCGTCCCCGCCGACACGGTCCCGCACATGAATGCCCACATCGGCGGAAACCAGGTGACGGGCTTCAACAGCTCAAGGACATCGCGCGCACGGGGCACGGCTTTTTGGGTCGCGGGGAGGGACGCAGTCGCCATCGAAGTGTAAGCTAGGCTGGACAGTTTTGGGCGTCAACGTGGTTTGCGGCGCACTCGGTCACTGCGACATAGTTGACAAATAGTGCCTATACGGTTACTAACATGCGATGGGGCTAGGACCGGCACGATTGGCAACGATAAGGCGAAGGAGAGGCTTCGCACGGGGTATGATCCTGGCACACGTGAGCCTCTCTTTCCTCTCCTTCGACGCTTTTGCGCCTATTCCGCGTCGCCCATCAAATTGCCCAGCCCGTGGCGGTGCAATTTCGAATACAGGCTCTGCCGCGACAGCCCCAATATCTCGGCCGCCGAGGCGCGATTGTCGGAGGTATAGGCCAGCGCCGCCTCGATGCAGAGCCTTTCGATCAGGTCGGTCGATTCGCGGACGATTTCCTTCAGCGCCACCCGCCCGACCAATTCGGTGAGCTGTTCGACCGAACGCGGCAAAGTCGCCTCGCCGCCCGGATCGAGTCGGCGACGAACCACCGGGCGGATGCTGAAGCCATAGCGCGTCTCGCCGCCGTCGGGGGCGGCGACGGCCGAAACTTCGACCTCCTCCTCGCCGCCGCGAATGTCGCGGATGATTGTCGCGAAGTTGCGGACCGAGCCGTGTTCGGCAAGCTGCGCCGCCAGCAGCCCGAGATCGATCCCCGGTCGCCCGAGGTATTTGCCCAGCGGTTCGCCGCGCGCCGCATCGCGCCGGGGCTCGTGGATCAGGTCGAGGAAAGCGTTGTTCTTGGTCAGGATTTCCAGTCTGACATCGGTCAAAACGAAGGGATCAGGAATGCGCTCGAGCACATCACCCAATGCACCGCCTGGTGCCGGGACGGGCCCTTCCAGGGGTGTCAGGCGAAGCAGCAGGTAGGTCGAGCGGTCCTGGCGGAACAGCGTCGCCGCCATTAGCACCGTCACGTCATTGGCCAGCCGGATGCGCGTCGGATGGCGTTGTTCCGCCGCAGCCACCGCGCCGATCAGGCCCAGCGCCGCCTCACGGTCGTCGTCATGAACGATGATGGTCAGCGGCTGGCCGTCAAGACCGCCGCCGTTCAGCCCGGCCAGCCGCCGCGCCGACGGATTGGCCGCGACGATCCGCCGGGTTGTCGTATCGACAATGACAATGGCGTCGCCGCTGATATCGAACAGCAGCCGGTAGCGCGCCTCGACCTGTCGCAGGCGAATCGAATCACGCTCCATCGCCTGCTGCGCGCCAAGCAGCCGTTGTTGCATCGCCGCCGCCGCGCGCATGTCGCGACCGATGGCGATAACCCCGCCCTCCGGCGTCGGCGTGGCGACATAGCGGATGGGGACGCTGCCGCCGGGCATGGTCTGGTTGACCTGTCGCCAGCGCGGAGCCGCATCCACACTCGCCGCAGCGATCAGCTCCTCGATCTTGCCACGGCTGTCGGACTCGACCGTATCGGCCCAAAGTTGTCCGCGCCAATCTGTCGCGGCGGCAAGATCGTCGATGGCCGCCGCAACGTCGCTGACCACACCGTCGGCATCGATGACCAGCACAAGATCACTGGCAGCAGCGAGCGCCTTGGCAGCAGCGCCGGTGTCGATGCGACGGAGTGACGGCGGTGGCACAGATGCTACGGTCGCAAAGGGCACGCTCGAACCCATGAATTTGCCGACCGGTCCTTCCTCAGTATTAACCCGGACTACCGGGGAAGATCGGTCGCAGCCCGGCACTCTCGAGCCGCAACCAGTTTTTCTGCAACTGCAACGGCGTTCAGGCCATCGGCAGCTGTGCCATCTGCCCCGACCTCAACAGCGAGCTCGGGGCATTCGGAGAACAATCGACCGCCGACCATTACCGCGATGCCGGGATTGCGCGACGTCGCCCGTATAGCGCGTATGATACCGGACAGTTCCTCGATATGGCGCTCGCAAGTCGCGGTCAATCCGATCAGTTCGAAGCTCCGCCCCGCCGTCAACGCGATCAGTTTGGAATTGGCCGTTGGCGAGGCATTCCAGGTCGTCCAGCCGGCGCGCCTGAAAAACTCTTCGACCAGCAGCGTGCCAAATCCATGCTGATCGCCCGGAACCGGCGCAAACAGGGCGCGGCGGTCGACGCCGGGCAGCGGCCCGCGGCCCGGTCGCCGCGCCGCCAGTTCATGGACGATTTCCTGCAGCCGCCACAGTCCCATCGTCACATCGACGAAATCGCACGCGTCGCTTTCCCACCAAATACCGAGCTGGCGCGCGGCGGGAGCAAGCAGATTCAGATACAAAGTTTCGATACTAACGCCGCGTGTCAGCAGTGCATCGACGCGCACGAGCAGCGCCATCGCCTCTTCGCGCAGGGTCTCGGCAGCGAAACGCTCGGCATAGCCTTCCGGAATTGTGCCGCTGACCAGCGCCGGAACGGAATTATGTGCCGATTCGCCCTCGCGGTGCGCGAGCAACAGGCGAGGAATAATCTCCCCCTCGATGACCCGCGCCAATGCATCGGGCCCGTCGGTGCCCAATTCTCCGTGCAGGATTTCGGAGCGCGCGCGTCGTCGCGCCGTCGCTACCCGCACCGCATTGGCTGCCGTCTCGAAAAGTGTCGCCATCCCGTGCCCCGTAACGGTCGCGTTCATCCCGAGAGCGCCAGCCAATGCCGGTTCTTCCCCTCGAGTCGAAACGAAAGCTAGCTGCACCCGCACCTCCCGGCAACAGGGTTAGAGTGCACTGCAAAATGCCGTTCGTGTCAATAATCTTTGACGTAAAGCGCGGTTGACACTCTTTCGCCGGATGTTAGGCTTCGTCGGACTTGGGGAGAGTGATCGGGTGCCCTTCGACGGAGCGCAACAGCAGCGGGGAACGGCTTTGGCCGGGCGACCTCTCTACACGCCGGAAGAGCGCGCTCGCCGCGATGCGTCTCCATGGACGCTGGTGCAGGGGGTGCTTGCGCCGGTGCAGTTCCTGATCTTCGCCATCAGCCTCGGGCTGGTCGTCCGCTTCCTGCTGACCGGCGAGGGGGAGACCGCCGCGCTGTGGTCGGTCGTCGTCAAGACCTTCGCGCTTTATACGATCATGGTGACGGGCGCGATCTGGGAAAAGGTCGTCTTCGGCCGCTACCTGTTCGCCCCCGCCTTCTATTGGGAGGACGTGTTCTCGATGCTCGTCATCGCGCTGCACACGGCGTATTTGTGGTGCTTGGCTACGGGCACGCTGACGCCGACGGGCCTGATGGTTCTGGCTCTCGCTGCCTATGCGACTTATGTCATCAACGCGGGGCAGTTCATTCTGAAACTGCGCACGGCGCGGCTGCAGGCCGCAGGCGACGCGGCTCCTGCCGGAGCGCTTGCCGCATGAGCGTCGCACTCGCCGCCCGCGAATCGGCAGTCGTTCCCCGTCCGATCATCCGCGAACGCGGCCAGCGCGAGGTTTTCTGCGGCCTGACCGGCATCATCTGGCTGCACCGCAAGGTGCAGGATGCCTTCTTCCTGGTGGTTGGCAGCCGGACCTGCGCCCACCTGCTGCAATCTGCCGCAGGGGTGATGGTTTTCGCCGAACCGCGCTTTGCGACGGCGATCATCGAGGAGCGTGACCTCGCCGGGCTGGCCGACGCCAATGAAGAACTCGACCGCGTCGTCACCCGCCTGCTGGCCCGCCGCCCTGAGATCAAGCTGCTGTTCCTCGTCGGCTCGTGCCCGAGCGAAGTCATCAAGCTCGACCTCAGCCGCGCCGCCGCCCGGCTCAACGCCTCGCAGCACGGCGTCAAAGTGCTCAACTATTCGGGGTCGGGCATCGAAACCACCTTCACCCAGGGCGAAGACGCCTGCCTTGCTGCGCTGGTGCCCGAATGCGCCGTCACCGATGCGTCGCAGCTGGTCATCGTCGGTGCCCTCCCCGACATCGTCGAGGATCAATTCCGCCGTCTGTTTGCCGATATGGGCATCGTGCGCGTCGACAGCCTACCACCGCGCCGCGCCAAGGACCTGCCTGCCATCGGCCCCAACACCAAATTCCTGCTCGCCCAGCCCTTTCTCGGCGACACCGCCCGAGCACTTGAAGAGCGCGGCGCGATCCACCTCCCCGCCATGTTCCCGTTCGGCGCCGAAGGCACGACCGCCTGGCTGCACGCCGCGGCCAAGGCGTTCGGCATCGACGAAATGCACTTCCGCTCGGTCATCGCGCCGGGTCGTGAACGCGCCAAGCGGGCGCTCGCCCGCTACGCCGAGCGGCTGGCGGGCAAGTCGATCTTCTTCATGCCCGACAGTCAACTCGAAATCCCGCTGGCCCGCTTCCTCCACGGCGAACTCGGCATGGAGTTGATCGAGGTCGGCACGCCGTATCTGCACCGCAGCCATCTCGCCGACGACCTCGCCGCGCTTCCCGCCGACGTGCAGATTAGCGAAGGCCAGGACGTCGACAAGCAACTCGACCGGGTCCGCGCCGCCCGTCCTGACCTGACCGTCTGCGGCCTCGGTCTCGCCAACCCGCTGGAGCGCGAAGGCCTGTCGACGAAATGGTCGATCGAACTGGTATTCTCGCCGGTCCATGGCTTCGAGCAAGCGGGCGACCTCGCCGAACTGTTTGCGCGGCCCCTGAATCGCGCCGACATTCTGCGCCGCGAGCGATTGGCGGCCTAGGGTGCAGCTGACCGTCTGGACATACGAAGGCCCGCCCCACGTCGGGGCGATGCGCGTCGCCACCGCGATGAAGGGGCTGCACTACGTCCTCCATGCGCCGCAGGGCGATACCTATGCCGATTTGCTGTTCACGATGATCGAGCGGCGCGGGGAACGTCCGCCGGTGACCTACACGACCTTTCAGGCGCGCGACCTCGGCAAGGACACCGCCGAACTTTTCCAGACCGCCGCGCGCGATGCCTATGAGCGGTTCCAGCCGCAGGCGATGATTGTCGGCGCGTCATGTACGGCCGAGCTGATCCAGGATGATCCCGCCGGGCTTGCGCAGACGATGGGCCTGCCGTGTCCGGTGATCGCGCTCGACCTGCCGAGCTACAGCCACAAGGAAAACTGGGGCGCGGCGGAGACGTTTTACCAGATCGTCCGGCAGCTGGCTGACAAGTCGCGGGTTGCAGCGCCGCGTGAAGGCCGCCGGATGCGCGCCAATCTCCTCGGTCCGACGGCGCTGGGTTTCCGCCACCGCGATGACGTCATCGAAGTCACGCATTTGCTGGCGACGCTGGGTGTCGACGTGCATGTCGTCGCGCCACTGGGGGCAACGCCAGCCGCCATCGCCGGGCTCGGCGAGGCCGATTTCAATGTGCTGATGTACCCCGAGACAGGCGATCAGGCGGCGCGCTGGCTGGAAAAGACGTTCGCGCAAAAGACCGTGCGCTCGGTGCCGATCGGCGTCGGTGCGACGCGCGATTTTATCGCCGAAGTCTGCGCGATCACCGGCGACGCGGTGCCCGTCGATATCAATGAAGGCCGGATGCCGTGGTGGTCGCATTCGGTCGATTCGACCTATCTCACCGGTAAGCGCGTCTTCATCTTCGGCGACGCCACCCACGCCATCGCCGCCGCCCGCGTCGCCCGCGACGAACTGGGCTTCGAAGTCGTTGGCCTGGGCTGCTACAACCGCGAATTCGCCCGTGACATCCGCGAGGCCGCAAAGCTCTATGGCGTCGCGCCACTGATCAGCGATGACTACCTCGCGGTTGAAGAGGCCATTGCCGCCTCGGCGTGTGAACTCGTCCTCGGCACCCAGATGGAGCGCCACATCGCCAAGCGGCTGCGCATCCCCTGCGCCGTCATCTCCGCCCCCGTCCACGTCCAGGATTTCCCCGCGCGCCACTCGCCGCAGATGGGCTTCGAAGGCGCGAACGTCATTTTCGACACCTGGGTCCACCCGCTGGTGATGGGGCTGGAGGAGCATCTGCTGACCATGTTCCGCGACGATTTCGAATTTTCGGATGCGGCAGGGGCAAGCCATCTTGGGCACGGCGCTTCTGCTCCCCTCCCTTCTGCAAGGGAGGGGCTGGGGGAGGGTGCCTCGATCGAGAGCCCGCAATCCGAGGGCTCGCTAGCGCTCGCGCCCTCCCCCAGCCCCTCCCTTGAAGGAAGGGAGGGGAGCTTGCTCGCCGAGCCCGAAGGCTGGCACCCGCTTGCCGAGCGCGAATTGATGAAAATTCCCTTCTTCGTCCGCGGCAAGGCGAGGAAGAACACCGAACGTTATGCCGCCGAAAAGGGCATCGCGGCGATCACCGTCGACACCCTATATGAAGCAAAGGCGCATTATGCGCGCTGATCCGTTCAGTTCAGGCGAAGCGCGGCCCGACGCGGTGCGGGTCGTCATCATCACTCTCGACAATCATCTGTCGGGCGCCATCGAACGCGCCCGCGTGCGCTTCGAAACCGAACAGCCGGGCGTCACCATCGGCTTCCACGCTGCTTCCGACTGGGATGCCTCGCCCGAGAAGCTCGAGGTCTGCCGCGCCGACATTGCGCGCGGCGACATCATCATTTCGACGATGCTGTTCCTTGAAGATCACATCCGCGCCGTCCAGCCCGCGCTCGAAGCGCGGCGCGAGGAGTGCGATGCGATGATCGGGCTGATGTCGGCCGGCGAGATCGTCAAGATGACGCGGATGGGCGATTACCGGATGGACAAGCCGCCGCGCGGTCCGCTCGGCTGGCTGAAAAAGCTGCGCGGCTCGTCGAAGCCCGGCGCTGCCAATTCGGGTGCGGCGCAGATGGCCGTCCTCCGCCGCCTGCCCAAACTGTTGAAGTTCGTTCCCGGCACCGCGCAGGACGTCCGCGCCTATTTCCTGACACTGCAATATTGGCTGGCCGGTTCCGACGACAACGCCTTTGCCATGGTCCGCGCGCTGGTCGACCGCTACGCCGATGGCCCGCGCCGGGCGTTGCGCGGGGCTTACAAGGTTGAACTTCCCCGCGAATATCCCGAGGTCGGCGTCTATCACCCGGCATTGAAGGACCGGATGAGCGCGCTGGCGGGCGACCTTCCCGCCAGGCGCGACGCCACCGGAACCGTCGGCCTGCTGTTGCTGCGCTCGTATGTGCTCGGCCGTGACAGCGCGCATTATGACGGCGTCATCGCGGCGCTCGAAGCGCGCGGGCTCAACGTCGTTCCCGCCTTCGCCTCGGGACTCGATGCCCGCCCGGCGGTCGACACCTTCTTCATGCGCGGCGGCAAACCCACCGTCGATGCGGTCATCAACCTGACCGGGTTCAGCCTGGTCGGTGGCCCGGCGTACAACGACTCTGCCGCTGCCGAAGCGACGCTGGCGGCGCTCGATCTGCCCTATCTCGCCGCGCATCCGCTGGAATTCCAGTCGTTGCAGGCGTGGGGTCGCGGCACGCAGGGGCTGCTGCCGCTCGAAGCGACGATGATGGTCGCGATCCCCGAACTCGATGGCGCGACGACGCCGATGACCTTTGGCGGGCGCAGCGACGGTTCGGGCGACGCCTGCACCGGCTGCGGGCGCGGCTGCACCTTCCCGGTCGGCGGCACCATCCGCGCCATGCAGTCCTGCCCGGAACGCGCCGAAGCGCTGGCGGCGCGGGCGCTCAAGCTGATCGAACTGCGCCGCGCCGAGCGGGCCGAGCGCCGCGTCGGTGTCATCCTGTTCAACTTCCCGCCGAACAGCGGCGCGGCCGGGTCGGCGGCGTTCCTTGCGGTGTTCGAATCGCTGCACGAAACGCTCAAAGGGATGGCGGCGGCGGGCTATACCGTCGAAGTTCCGGCGACAGTCGATGCGCTGCGCAACCGCATCCTCGGCGGCAATTCCGAGCGTTATGGCAGCGACGCCAACGTCCACGCCCGCGTCCTCGCCGACACCATAGTCGCCCGCGAAACCCATCTGAAGCTGATCGAGGCCGAATGGGGCCCGGCTCCCGGAAAGCATCAGGCGGACGGGTCGTCGGTGCATGTGCTGGGTGAGAGGTTCGGCAATGTCTTCGTCGGGTTGCAGCCGTCGTTCGGCTATGAAGGCGATCCGATGCGGCTGCTGTTCGAAGGCCGGTTCGCACCCACCCACGCCTTTGCCGCCTTCTACCGCTGGCTGCGCGAGGATTTCCGGGCGCACGCGCTGCTGCATTTTGGCACCCATGGCGCACTCGAATTCATGCCGGGCAAACAGGCCGGTCTGTCGGGCGATTGCTGGCCCGAACGGCTGCTCGGCGATATGCCCAACATCTATCTCTACGCCGCCAACAACCCGTCGGAGGCGATCATCGCCAAGCGGCGTTCGGCGGCGACGCTGATCAGTCATCTGACCCCGGCGCTGGCGAATTCGGGGCTTTACAAGGGCCTCGCCGATCTGAAGGCGAGCGTCGACCGCTGGCGCTCGACCGCCGATGCCGATGAACAGGCGATACTGGCCCCGGTCATCGCCGAACAGGCTGAGGCGCTCGACCTCGACGGCAGCGACGTCGCCGTGCTCGCCGCCAAACTGTACGAGATCGAACAGTCACTGATCCCGCACGGCCTGCATGTTGCCGGGATCGCACCAAGTGCTGCCGAACGTACCGATCTGCTGCTCGCCATCGCCACGTCGCGCGGCGAGACGGTGGATCGCGATACCATCGCCGGACTGGTCGCTGGCGCCGTGCCCGCAACACCGCTGCTCAAGGAACTCGCCGTCATCGACGCCGGGCTGGCGACCAGCACCGAAATCGACGCGATCCTCCACGCCCTCGACGGCGGCTATATCCGCCCGGTTGCTGGCGGCGACGTGCTGCGCAATCCGGAAATGCTGCCGACCGGCCGCAACATCCATGGCTTCGATCCGTTTAAGCTGCCGTCGGCGTTTGCGGTGCGTGACGGTGCGGAACAGGCGCAGCGGCTGCTCGATCGTTCGGTCGCCGATACCGGCCATCTGCCGGAGACGGTGGCGATGGTGTTGTGGGGCACCGACAATCTCAAATCCGAAGGCGCGCAATTGGCGCAGGCACTGGCGCTGATCGGTGCGCGGCCGCGGTTTGATAGCTATAACCGGCTGGCCGGGGCGGAACTGGTGCCGCTCAGCGAACTCGGGCGTCCGCGCATCGATGTCATCTGTACCCTGTCTGGGGTGTTCCGCGATCTGCTGCCACTGCAGACGCGGATGCTCGCCGAGGCGTCGTTGCTGGCCTCGAACGCCGATGAAGCCCCCGAACAGAATTTCGTTCGCAAGCACAGCCTGGCGCACCAGATCGAACATGGCTGCGACATGGAAACTGCGGCGTTGCGCGTCTTCTCGAACGCCGAGGGCGCATATGGCGCCAACGTCAATCTGATGATCGACAACAACGCCTGGACCGATCCGAGCGACTTGGCCGACGCGTTCGAAAGCCAGAAGGGCTATGCCTACGGCGTCAAGGGCGGCCCGGTCCGGCAGGCGGCGCTGCTGAAATCGGCGCTCGCAGGGGTCGAACTGGCTTACCAGAACCTTGAAAGCGTCGAACTCGGGATCACCAGCCTCGATCAATATGTCGACACGCTCGGCGGCATCAGCCGCGCCGTCGCCCGGGCGCGCGGCGGCGAAATGGCCCCGGTCTATATCGGCGACCAGACACAGGGCGCGGGCAAGATCCGCTCGCTCGAGGAACAGGTCGCGCTCGAAACTCGCACGCGCCTGCTCAACCCGGCGTGGACCGAGGGCTTGCTCAAGCACGGCTTCGAAGGCGTCCGCCAGATCGAGGGCCATGTCACGACGACGATGGGCTGGTCGGCAACGACCGGGCAGGTCGATCCCTGGGTCTATCAGCGCATCACCGAAACCTATGTGCTCGACGATGCGATGCGTGAGCGGATTGCCGAACTGAACCCCAAGGCGTCGATGAAGATGGCCAACCGGCTGATCGAGGCCAGCGAGCGTAATTTCTGGTCGCCGGACGCTGCGACACTGGCGGCACTTCACGCCGCGACCGACGCCATCGAGGATCGTCTCGAAGGCGTGATGGCAAAAGCGGCATAGGGAACAACGAATATGGCGCTTCTCGAACTCGAACGGCCGACCTCCCGCGAAGACGGCGACGGCAGCCTGCAAGTCAAGCTCGACCCGAACATGAAGATCGGCAACGCCAAGGTGTTTGCGGTCTATGGCAAGGGCGGCATCGGCAAATCGACGACCTCGTCGAACCTCAGCGCGGCGTTCTCGCTGCTCGGCAAGCGGGTGCTGCAGATCGGCTGCGACCCCAAGCACGACAGCACCTTCACGCTCACCAAGAAGCTGATGCCGACGGTCATCGACATCCTTGAAACCGTGGACTTCCATCACGAGGAGCTGCGCCCCGAGGACTATATGTTCGAAGGTTTCAACGGCGTCATGTGCGTCGAAGCGGGCGGGCCACCGGCGGGCACGGGCTGCGGCGGCTATGTCGTCGGCCAGACGGTCAAGCTGTTGAAACAGCATCATCTGCTCGAAGAGACCGATGTGGTGATCTTTGACGTCTTGGGCGATGTGGTGTGTGGCGGGTTCGCGGCTCCGCTCCAGCATGCCGACCGGGCGTTGGTCGTTGCCGCCAACGACTTCGACAGCATCTTTGCGATGAACCGCATCGTTGCCGCCATCAAGGCCAAGTCGAAGAATTACGACGTCCGCATGGCCGGGGTCATCGCCAACCGGTCGGCGCAGACCGACGAGATCGACCGTTTCTGTGCGGCGACCGGGCTTGAGACGCTGGCGCATTTCCCCGATCTCGACGCCATCCGCCGTTCGCGCCTCAAGAAATGCACGATCTACGAGATGGATTCGACGCCCGAGATCGAGGCTGTCTGCAACGAATACAAACGTCTCGCGGCGACGCTCTGGGCCGGGACCAAGCCGCTCGAGGCCAATCCGATGAAGGACCGCGACATCTTCGAGTTTCTGGGTTTCGAATGACGGCACACGCCGCCTCGCCGCATTGGGACGCCACGCGTACCCGGTTGGAAGACTATTTCGACCGCACGGCGTTCGATGCCTGGGCTGCGCTGACTTCCGATGCGCCGGTCAGCAAGATCCGGGCAAAGGTTCGTGCCGGACGCGAGCGGATGCGCGACACGCTGCTGGCATGGTTGCCGCAGGACCTGACCGGCTGCCGGATTCTCGATGCCGGTTGCGGGACGGGCGCGCTGGCGGTCGAAGCGGCGCGGCGCGGGGCCGACGTTGTCGGGGTCGACGTTTCGCCGCAGCTGATTTCCATCGCCTGCGAACGTGCGCCGAAGGACGTGCACGGCCGGGTCAAGTTCATGTCGGGCGACATGCTCGCAAAATCGCTGGGCCGCTTCGACCATATCGTCTCGATGGACGTGCTGATCCATTATCCCGCCGACGCCATCGCCGATGCTGTGGCGCGGCTGGCGGAGCGCGCTGATCGCAGCGTCGCTTTCACCTATGCTCCGGGGACGCCGTTGCTGCGCACGATGCGCGCCGTCGGTCGGTTGTTTCCCAAGAGCGACCGCTCGCCGACGATCATCCCGGTGGGCACGGCCGATCTGCAGCGCCGCCTGTCGACCACCTCCGGCGCGACACTGGGCCGCGACGAACGGGTGTCGGCGAGTTTCTACATCTCCCACGCGCAGGAGGTGCTGACCGCATGAGCCGCGCGGTGCGCTTCTGGTCGGGGATGGGGACGCGATTCCTGCCGTTCGCCGATGCGGCGTCGGCCGACCTGCCGCTGCCGCGCCTGCTGCGCCTGTCGCTGTTTCAGGTGTCGGTCGGCATGGCGTTCGTGCTGCTCAACTTCACGCTGAACCGCGTGATGATCGTCGAGCTGCACGTGCCGGCGAGCCTGGTCGCCGCGATGGTCGCGCTGCCGCTGCTGTTCGCCCCGGCGCGCGCGCTGATCGGCCATAAATCGGACCACCACAAATCGGTGCTCGGCTGGAAGCGGGTGCCCTACATCTGGTTCGGCACGCTGATCCAGTTCGGCGGGCTTGCGATCATGCCGTTCGCGCTGCTGCTGATGACGGGCCAGGGCCGCGTCGGCGGGGCGTGGGTCGGTGTCACCGGTGCGTGTCTGGCGTTCCTGCTCGTCGGAGCAGGCATGGCGACGGCGCAGACGGCGGGCCTTGCACTGGCGACCGACCTTGCGCCCGAAGCCAAGCGTCCGCGCGTCGTCGCGCTGATGTACGTCATGCTGCTGGTCGGCATGTTCGCCTCGTCGCTGGTGCTCGGGCGGCTGCTCGCCAATTTCGATCCGACGCGGCTGGTTGGCGTCATCCAGGGCACCGCCGTCGTCACCATGTTGATCAACATCGTCGCGCTGTGGACGCAGGAGGCGCGTGACCCGTCGCGCACCCGCGAACGCGTCGTGCCCGATTTCAGCGCGACCTGGCAGGATTTCGTTGCCGACCGCCGCACCCGCCGGTTGCTGGTGGCGCTCGGACTCGGCGCGGCGGGCTTTGGCATGCAGGACATCCTGCTCGAACCCTATGCCGGGCAGGTTCTGGGCCTCAGCGTCGGGCAGACGACGATGTTGTCGGCGCTGTGGTCGGCTGGGATGATCGCCGGCTTCGCCTTTGCGGCGCGCGCACTCGACCGAGATACCGATCCGCACCGGCTGGCGGGAGTGGGTGGGCTGTTGGGCATTGTTGCCTTCGCCACCATCGTCATGTCTGCCCCGCTCGCCTCGGTCCCGCTGTTGTGCATCGGTGCGTTCGGCATCGGGCTAGGCTGCGGGCTGTTTTCGGTCGGCACGCTGATCGCCGCGATGAACCTTTCCGGCGGCGGCAAGTCCGGCCTGGCGCTCGGCGCCTGGGGCGCGGTGCAGGCCTCGGCCGCCGGGGTCGCCATCCTGTTGTCCGGCGCGATCCGCGATGGTGTCGGTGCGCTCGCCATGAGTGGGCGGCTCGGCGCTGGCATGATCGACCACGCCACCGGCTATTCGACCGTCTGGCACATCGAAATCGCACTGTTGTTCGCAACTCTTATTGCCCTTGGCCCGCTGGCGCGGCGAGCCCCGGACACTGTGACCCGCGCCTACGAACCTGCACTGAATTAAGGGGAGGACGTCATGACAAGTCCCGTGATCGTTGGAAATATCGATGTGGCGCTGCTTGCGCTGATCCTGTTCGCCGGGTTTTTCCTAGGGCTGGTATTCTATTTGCGCCGCGAGGACCGCCGCGAAGGCTATCCGCTGGAAGACACCGTCAGCGGCCGTCTCGAATCTGGCGGGGGCATGTTGATGTTCGCGCCGACCAAAAGTTTTCTGCTGCCGTTCGGTCGCGGCACCGTCACCGCCCCGACCAAGGGTCGCGAGCCGGTCGATCTGCCCAACGCCCGGCGCTTCGATCGCTTCCCCGGTGCGCCATACGAGCCGATCGGCAACCCGCTGACCGCCGGTGTTGGCCCGGGCGCTTACGCCCAGCGCGCCGATCTGCCCGATCTGGACTGGGAGGGGCAGCCACGCATCGTTCCGATCAGCATGATCGACACGATCGTCGTATCAAAGCGTGACGTCGATCCGCGCGGGCTTCCCGTGGTTGGAATCGACGGCAACGTCGCCGGAACGGTCACCGACCTTTGGGTCGACCGCGCCGATCATCTGATCCGCTATCACCAGGTCGAACTTGATGGCGGCATGGGCACGGTATTGCTGCCGTTCGTGATGACCCGAGTGCATGGCCGCCCGTCGCGCGTCACCACCGATGCCGTCACCGCCGCGCAGTTCGCCGGGGCACCGCGCACCGCCAGCATGGGCCAGATCACCTTCCTTGAGGAAGAGAAGATTCAGGCCTATTTCGGTGCCGGTTACCTTTACGCCACCCCCGCCCGGTCGGAGCCGCTTCTGTGAGTGCTGAGTACGACGACGAGCCGATCCGCGGTCTGCCTGGGCATTTGCCGCCCGGTGAAGCGATTGTCTGGCAGGGTTCGCCCGACTGGCGTTCGCTGGCACTCAGTGTCTTCCACGCTCGGCTGGTGGCGGGCTGGTTCATCTTTGCCGCCAGCCTGGCGTTTGTCGGCGGCGGCACCGGCCTGACCGGGGCAGCGATCACGCTGGGCGTCGCGGCGCTTGGGCTTGGCGTGCTGGCGCTGCTCGCCATCGCCCAGGCGCGGACGACGATTTACACGCTGACCGACAAGCGCGTCGTCATGCGCTTTGGTCTCGCCCTGCCCAAGGCGGTCAACATTCCGCTAACGCTGATCGGCAGCGCCGGGGTCAAAGCTGCGGGGGCCGAGCGTATCGATATCGCGCTGACGCCGACCGAACGCTTCCCGCTGGCCTGGCTGCAGATGTGGCCGCATGTGAAACCGTGGCGGGCGCGCAATCCGGAGCCGATGCTGCGCGCGGTGCCCGCCGATCTGGCACCGTTGCTGGCGCAGACGCTGGCGGCGGCCGACCCGTCGCAGCGCCGCCCGGTCGACGTGGCTGCCGCACCGGCCCAGCCGGCCGAACTGATGGTCGCCGCATGAGCCACCATGCCGAGCAGCAAACCTTTCCGCCCGGCGTCCTGATCGGGGCGGGGGGCATCATCGCCATCACCATCGCGCTGGTGCTTGCCATGCGGCTCGGTATCCTGCCGCCGATGGAAACCCCGCAGCAGGAACGCGTTGCCGCCCATGTCGGTATCGTCGCCGCACGCAGCCTGAGCTTTGCCGACCGTGCCGATGGAGCGCTGGTGGCGACCGATACCGCCAGCCACGCCTTCGTCACCGCCGTCGCACCGGGCACCAAATCCGGCTTCATCCGCGGCGTGCTGCGCGGCATGGCACGCGAGCGCCGCATGAACGGCATTGGCGAAGCGCCGCCGTTCACCATCACCCAGTGGCGTGACGGCGCGCTGACGCTGACCGATCCGTCGACGGGACGGGTCATCGAACTGGGCAGCTTCGGCCCCGACAATCGCAAGGCCTTTGCCGCGCTGCTGACGACGAAGGCTGCGGCATGACGCATTTTTTCGCCCGGGAAACGCTGGAGACCGGCTGCACCATCTCGGTGGAACATACCGCCGAGGCATTGCATGCCCATGTCGAACTCGATGGCGGCGTCGCCATCGGACCGGGCGACCGGGTGAAGGTCCACGGCGATGCAGTGCGGCTGCCGTTCGGCGAGGCGATCACGTTGCGGCGGCGAGCGACCGTAAGCCGCGCCGGGGTTGTTCAGCGGGAACTCACCAAGCTGCGCGCCTGGTTCGATCTGACCGAACTCTACGAAGTCACCTTCTCTCCGGGACATGTCGCATGAACGCTTACGCGCCGATCACCCGCGACGACACCGCCGCGATGGCGCAGGAGGACACTGTCCTCAGCCCCCGTTTCTACACCACCGATTTCGCTGCGATGGACCGTATCGACGTGTCGGCGGTGCGCACCGAATGGGATGCGCTGATCGCCGAAATGACCGCCGATCCCAACAAGCGCCACTTCAAGCGGACGCACGAATTCGACGGGGTCATCGAAAATCTCGAGCCCGAACTGCGCCGCGAGTTCACCGATTTCCTCGTCTCATCGATGACGTCGGAATTTTCGGGCTGCATTCTTTACGCCGAAATCGCCAAGCGGGTGACCAATCCCGACGCCAAGGCGCTGTTCCGGCTGATGGCTCGCGACGAAAGTCGCCACGCCGGGTTCATCAACGACAGCCTCAAGGACGCCGGCATCGGCATCGACCTGGGTTTCCTGACCAAGACCAAGAAATACACGTTTTTCCGGCCCAAATTCATCTATTACGCGACGTATCTGAGCGAAAAGATCGGTTACGCGCGCTATATCACGATCTTCCGCCACCTCGCGGCACACCCCGAAAAGCGCTTCCACCCGATCTTCAAATGGTTCGAGGAATGGTGCAACGACGAGTTCCGCCACGGCGAGGCGTTCGCGCTGATCATGCGTTCCGACCCCAAGCTGACCAGCGGCGTCAACAAGCTGTGGATCCGCTTCTTCCTCGTCGCGGTCTATGCGACGATGTACGTCCGCGATCACAACCGCCCAGCGTTCCACAAGGCGCTCGGCGTCGACCCCACCCAATATGACTACGAAGTTTTCCGCGTCACCAACCAGATCACCCGCCAGGTCTTCCCGGTCGTCGTCGACATCGACGCCCCGGCGTTCCGGGCCGGGCTGGAGCGCCTGCGCCTGATCAACGAGGCGATGGCCACGGCCAAGGCGCAGGGCGGGATCGGCGGCGCGCTCAAGGGTGTCGCGCTGAAGGCGTCCGCTGCCGTCAGCTTTGCCCGCCTCTATTTCGCCCGCGCCGAACGCAACGCGCTGCCCGCCAGCGTCCGTCTGGTTCCCGTCTGGTAGCGCGCCGATGACCGCGCTTGCCTTGCCGCTGCTGTTCGCGACGACGCTATGGTTCGTCGCGACCGGCGTGGTGCTGTGGCTTGACCGGCTGCCCAAGCACACCTGGCCCGCCAGCCTTGTCGCCGCCACCGTCGCCAGCGGCTTCGCCATGGGCGGGGTTATCGCAACCGCATGGGAGACCGGCCCCGCCGCCGCCTATGCCGCCTTTGCCTGCGCGCTGGTGCTGTGGGGCTGGCACGAACTGAGCTTCCTGATGGGCTTCGTCACCGGGCCGAACCGCGAAGCCTGCCCCGCCGATGCCACCGGCTGGCGGCGTTTCCGGCTCGCCGCGGCGACGCTGATCCACCATGAGGTCGCCATGTTCTTGACCGTGCTGGTCATCGCCGCCGCGACCTGGGGCGCACCGAACCAGACCGCGACGCTGACCTTCATGCTGCTGTTCGTCATGCGGCTGTCGGCCAAGCTCAACATCTTCGCGGGCGTGCCCCATCTGTCGATCGAGATGATGCCCGATCACATGCGCTATCTCGCCAGCTATTTCCGAATCCGCCGCCCGACCGCCTTCTTCGGCGTCAGCGTCATCGGCGTCACCCTGCTGGCGGGGGTGCTGGCACGCGCGGCGCTGGCGAGCACTGGGGGTATCGCCACCGGCTATGCGCTGGCCTTTGCGCTGGTGCTGCTGGCATTGATCGAACACGGCTTTCTGGTCGTGCCGTGGCAGGATTCGCGGCTGTTCAGCTGGTTTGTTCCAGCAACACTGCGTCAACAAAACACCCTTGCCGCCTGGGAGGCGGCAGGGCAATGAGCGTGGGGGAGAGACGAATGGATTACGAAGCCCATTTCCAAGCCGCACTGGACGGCCTGAAAGAACGCGGGAATTACCGCGTCTTCGCCGAACTGCAGCGGCACAAGGGCAACTTCCCGCACGCGACCCGCTATATCGACGGCGAAACCGCGCCGGTGACGGTGTGGTGCTCGAACGATTATCTCGGCATGGGCCAGCATCCCGACGTCATCGACGCGATGCATGAGGAGCTCGATCGCTCCGGCGCCGGGGCCGGCGGCACGCGCAACATCAGCGGCACCACCCACGCGCATTGCGAGCTCGAAGCCGAACTCGCCGACCTCCACGGCAAGGAGGACGCGCTGCTGTTCACCTCGGGCTATGTCTCAAACTGGGCGGCGCTGGGCACGCTGGCGTCCAAGCTGCCGGGCTGTGTCGTGCTGTCGGACGAACTCAACCATGCCTCGATGATCGAGGGCATCCGCCACAGCCGGGCGCAGTGCATCGTCTGGAAGCACAATGACTGGCGCGATCTCGACATGAAGCTGGCGGCGCTCGATCCGGCACTGCCCAAGCTCGTGGCGTTCGAAAGCGTCTATTCTATGGACGGCGACATCGCTCCCATCAAGGAGATCATCGAGGTCGCCGAAAAGCACGGCGCGATGACCTATCTCGACGAAGTCCATGGCGTTGGCCTCTATGGCCCGCGCGGCGGCGGCGTTGCCGAACGCGAGGGGCTGATGGACCGGCTGACGGTCATCGAAGGCACGCTCGGCAAGGCGTTCGGCGTCGTCGGCGGTTACATCGCCGCCAGCGCAGCGCTGTGCGATTTCGTCCGCAGCTTTGCCTCGGGCTTCATCTTTACAACTGCTTTGCCGCCATCGGTCGCCGCCGGTGCGCTGGCGAGCGTCCGCCACCTCAAGGCGTCGCCGTTCGAACGCAAGCGCCATCAGGAGCGCGTTGCCAAGGTCCGCAAGGCCCTGCGCGGCATGGGCATCCCGATGATCGACAACCCCAGCCACATCATCCCGGTCATGGTCGGCGACGCCAAAAAGGCCAAGATGATCTCCGATTGGTTGTTGGAAAATCACGGTATCTACGTCCAGCCGATCAACTACCCGACCGTCCCCGTCGGCACCGAACGCCTGCGCATCACCCCGTCCCCGGTGCATTCGGACGACGACATCGACCGGCTGGTCAAGGCGTTGAGCGACATCTGGGGCCAGTGCGCGCTGCACCGGGTGGAGGCAGCGGCTTAGGCAAAACGCGGGGGGCTAAATGAGGATCACATACAGCTTAATACTATTGGTAACGGCTGGCACGTTTTTGCCAGCCACTGCCGCTGCAGAGTCCGGCGACGTTCAAGCAGTGAGTACTTGTGATCTCGCAGCCCAAGCTCGAATGAAGTCTCCAAGATCATACGATCCTACCATAGAGTGGGGGATACGTCGAATGGGAAACGGCAATCTTCTCATATCTAGAAAGTTTGAGGCCACTAATTCATATGGCGGCCGCATGTCAGGAACTTGGTATTGCGGATACAATACATATTCTAACAAAGTTACAGAACTAACGATAATGCAGTGACAGCCAAACTATTTAGAAAATTGTCAATCGAAATTCGTTTTATGGACTAACGTTAACAACGTCCGAAACCCGCCAGACGCAACACTAACGCTGCCATAACCAATCGGCTCCACCAAGGAGCCACCGCATGACCTTCCAGATTGCCGCCCTCGACCCCGCCCCGTTCGCGCCGCTGTTTGCGCTGACCGATGCCGAACTCGCTGCCCACAACGCCCGTCGCGTTGTCGCCGACAAATCCCCCGGCTTCCCCTGCCGAGTCAGCCTTGTCGACGCCGCACCCGGCGAGACGCTGATCCTCGTCAACCACGAACATCTTGGCGGCGACACGCCTTATGCCCAACGCCATGCCATCTATGTGCGTGACGCCGCCGCCAAAGCCGAACCAGCGCCGGGCGAAATCCCCCCCGCGCTGCAGGGCCGCCCGATCTCGCTGCGGGCCTATGACGCGGCGTCGATGCTCATCGACACCAACCTGGCGCGCGGTGACGCGCTGCCCGCCGCCATCGACGCGCTGTTCGCGCGGCCAGACACCGCCTTCGTCCATCTTCACAATGCCATGCACGGCTGTTTCGTCGCGGCTGTAACGCGCGCCTGACCCTTGGCGCGGGCGCGCGTCGTGCTACACCCCGCCGATGCGCACACCCTTCCCGTTTTCAGCAATCGTCGGCCAGGAGGAGATGAAGCGGGCGCTGCTGATCGCGGCGGTGGAGCCGCGCATCGGCGGGGTCATGGTGTTTGGCGATCGCGGCACCGGCAAATCGACCGCGGTGCGGGCGCTGGCGGCGCTGCTGCCGCCGATGATGGTGGTGGCGGGCAGCCGGTATAACGCCGATCCGAAGGACCGCGCCGCCTATCCCGACGCCGCCGAACTGGCCAAGGCCAGGGCGGTGGCCGCGCCGGTGCCGATGGTCGACCTGCCGCTGGGGGCGACCGAGGACCGGGTCGTCGGCACGCTCGATCTCGAACGCGCGCTGGCAACGGGCGAGAAGCGCTTCGAGCCGGGCCTGCTGGCCAAGGCCAATCGTGGTTTCCTTTACATCGACGAGGTCAACCTGCTCGAGGATCACCTCGTCGACCTGTTGCTCGATGTAGCGGCGTCGGGGGAGAATCTGGTCGAGCGCGAGGGGCTTTCGGTGCGGCATCCGGCGCGGTTCATCCTGGTCGGCAGCGGCAACCCGGAGGAGGGCGAGTTGCGGCCGCAACTGCTCGACCGCTTCGGGCTGTCATGCGACGTGCGGACGCCGACCGATCTGGCGCAGCGCGTCGAGATCGTCCGGCGCTGCGATGCCTTCGACCGCGAACCCGCCGCCTTCGCCGCGCGCTTCGCCGATGAGGAAACTGCGACCGTCGCGCGGCTGGCGGCGGCACGGGCGAAACTACCCAAGGTCGCCGTGCCCGATGCGATGCTCGAACTCGGCTCGCGCCTGTGCCAGGCGGTCGGGGCGGATGGGTTGCGCGGCGAACTGACGCTGCTGCGCGCGGCGCGGGCGGTCGCGGCTCTGGCGGGCAAGAAGGCCGTCGCGGCAGCGCACATCGCCGAGGTTGCGCCGCTGGCACTGCGCCATCGGCTCCGCAAGAACGTGTTGGACGATACCGGATCGACAGTGCGGATCGAGCGGGCCGTCGCCGAACTGATCGAGTGAGCGACGGCCACGATCCGCGCTGGGCGCTGGCGCTGGCGGCGATCGATGTGTTCGTCGCCGCGCCGCTCGTCCTTGGCGGCATGCTGATCCGCGCCGATGCCGGGCCGGTGCGCGAGCTGTGGCTTGCCGAGCTCGGCCGCCGCGTCACGCTGCACCGCCTGCCGGCTAGTGCCGATGCGGCGGCGTTGGATGGGGGCGTCGATCTGGCCGCGACACTGGCCGCCGGGCGGCCGGTCATGCGCGACGGGCTGATCGCCGACGCGGCGGGCGGCGTCATCGTGGTGCCGATGGCCGAGCGGCTTGCCCCTGGTATAGCCGCGCGGCTGGCGGCGGCGGTCGATGCCGGGGAGGCGGCGCTGGTGCTGTTCGATGAGGGCGCGGGCGACGAGGGGGTGGTGGCGGCGTTGGCCGAACGCATGGCTATGTGGCTGGATTTGGGTGGGGTGAGGTTGGATGTGCGGGGGCTGTTGGCTGCCGACGTGCCCGCACCAATTCGTCATTCCCGCGAAAGCGGGAACCCAGCGGTTGCAGCGACGACGGGCAGCGTTGCGGATACGCTGGGTTCCCGCTGTCGCGGGAATGACGACGAAGCGCCTGCCCTTACCCACACCGCCGCCGTGCTTGGCATCGCGTCCATCCGCGCGCCGATCCAGGCGTTGCGGGTCGCGCGGGCCAGCGCCTGGGTCGACGGTCGGGTTGAACTCGAACATGATGATCTCGAACTTGCAGCCGCCCTCGTCCTCGGTCCGCGCGCGACGCAGCTGCCGCCGGACGAGGATGCTGCGCCGCCCGCCGATGAACCGCCGCCGCCGCCCGAAAATCCGGACAGTCAGTCCGACGACGACACCGACCAGCTGACCGACCAGACAGACATCCTGCTCGAAGCGGCCAGAACAGCGCTGCCGCCGGGGCTGCTCGAAGCGCTGGCCACAGGGCAGGTCCGCCGAATCGCGCCGCGCGGGAGCGGGCAGGGGGCGAAGCTGCGCTCCGTTACCAGCGGTCGCCCGGCCGGGGTGCGGCCCGGCGTGCCGTCGCGCGGGGCAAGGCTGGCGCTGATCGAAACCATCGCCGCCGCCGCGCCGTGGCAGCGCCTGCGCCGCCAGCCCGGCGAGACGCGACTCGCCATCCGTCGCGACGATCTGCGCGTCCGGCGCTTCGTCGCGCGCACTCAGACCACCACCGTCTTCGCCGTCGATGCCTCGGGCAGCGCCGCCATCGCGCGGCTGGCGGAGGCCAAGGGGGCGATCGAACTGCTGCTCGCTCAGGCCTATGTGAAGCGCGCCGAGGTCGCGCTGGTGTCGTTCCGGGGGGAAGCCGCCGAGCTGTTGCTGCCACCGACGCGGTCGCTGGCGCGCGCCAAGCGCAGCCTTGCCGAACTGGCGGGCGGTGGCGGCACGCCGCTTGCGGCGGGGCTGGACATGGCGCGCCGGGTGGCGGAGGCCGAGCGCGCCAAGGGTCGAACGCCGCTGGTCGTCGTGCTGACCGACGGCCGCGCCAACGTCGGGCAGGGCGATCCGCACGCCGAAGCGCTCGCCGCTGGCAAGGCATTCGGCGCGCTCAAATCGGTGTTCATCGACACCGGCAAACGCCCGCGCGCTGAGGCCGCCGCGATCGCCGCCGCCATGGGCGCGCGCTATGTCGCCTTGCCGCGCCTCGACGCGCGTGCTGTGGTGGCAGCAGTGGAGATGGAACGATGACTGCGCCGCGCTGGGACGTCGAGGGTCGCGACTGGCCACACCGCGAGAGCAGCCGTTTCGTCGAGGCGGCGGGGCTGCGCTGGCACGTCCAGGTGACGGGCAGCGGACCCGTGGTGCTGCTCATCCACGGCACTGGGGCGGCGACGCACAGCTGGCGCGATCTGATTGCACCGCTGGCCGAACATTTCACCGTGGTGGTGCCCGATCTGCCGGGCCATGGCTTTACCTCGGCACTGCGGGCACCGTCGCCGCCGGCGGTGGCGCGGGCGCTGGCGGCGCTGCTGGCCGAACTCGATATGGCGCCCGCCCTCCTCATCGGCCACAGCGTCGGCGCCGCCATTGCCGTCACCATGGCCGACATGGGCCTCGTCCATCCCCGGGCGATCATTGGCATCGGCGGCGCGCTGCTGCCGTTTCCAGGCATGGCGGGGCGGCTGTTCCCGGCAATGGCCAAGGGGTTGTTCGACAATCCGTTCGCCGCAGAACTGGCATCGTTTGCGCTCGCCAATGCGCCGGGCGGGGTAACGGCGTTCCTCCACCGTGCCACCGCGTCGCCGATCGATGCGCGCGGCGTGGCGCTGTACAAACGGCTGCTCCACACCAGCGGTCATGTCGGCGGCGCGATGGCCTTGATGGCGCATTGGGACCTCGATCCGGTCGAGGCCGCGCTGCCCCGCATCGACGTGCCGGTGCTGCTGATCCACGGCGACCGCGATGCGACGATCCCGCCGGCAACATCGCGGACGGTTGCCGGGCGGCTGCCGAACGGGCGCGTCGCAATGCTGCCGGGCCTTGGCCATCTGGTCCATGAAGAAGACCCGGCGGCGACGCTGCAGCTGATTCTCGATTTTGCTGCCGATATTGGCATTCTGGACCATGCGGAGGGCGCGCCATGCACTACGGCCTGATCGAGATGAGCTTCAGCTTTGGGCTGGTGTTCGTGTTCGGGTTTTATCAGCTGTGGACGCTGCGGAAGAAGAAGCCGCCGGAGGAGTGAGGAGTCAGCTTCGACATTAGCGTGGGGGGAGTGAAAAATGGGCACCTACCGATACAACAAGACCGGGAAATACCTTGGCAGAACAGAAACCGACTCTGATCGGGGACGAAAGCAGCGAGCAGCTTCAGGATTGATTGGCTGGCTCGTTGTTATAGGTTTATGCATCTGGCTCTTTGACTGTGCGAGCCGTGTTATTTCCTCTGGACCAGCCAGCGCCACGTTGGCAGTTTCAAAAGCGCAAATTTCGGCAGGCGATCAGTCGCAGCCACTACAAGCCGATCAAACGCTACGACAGTCTGGAATTGACACAAACAGTGCACCTCGCGATTTGCTAAAAGACCGAAAAACCTATGAGCCTTGCACGGCAACGGTCACTGATGACTGTATTCAGTCTAAATAGGCGTAAACTTGATTGCGCGTCGCACTGACGCACGCCGAGACGGTTTTCACGTATTAGTCCCGGCAAATCCAACACCAAAGCGGCGGCGCATCGCGGCCCGCACCTCATCAACATCCTCGATCCACCCGGCATCGGCATCGTCGATCCCGCGCGCAATGGCGGCATCGAGCGCTGTCAACGCGCTTTCGCGTTCCATCCAGCCGCGCAAGGCTTCGCGGATCACTTCGCTGTTCGAGCCATAGGTGCCGCCATCGACCTTGGCGCGGATGACGCGGACCATTTCGGCGGGAAGGCTAATGGATAGCTTTTCGGCGGTTTGCATGGGCGAGCCTTTCCAGCCAGTTGGTAGCATAAGATCGTATGAATTCCTACTGCGGCAGCGCGCAGTGTCGGCGTATACGCAACGATCTTGGTCCTTCTTTAGGGGAGGGGGACCGCCTGCTTGGGCGGTGGAGAGGCGGCGGGGTTCCGCCCTCTGTTTCTTGTTCCGCCGGAAAGCGCGCGCGAGGGCGCGCCCCTCCCCACGCCGCTGAAGGGGCGGCGCGGTCCTCCTCCCCTGAAGAAGGGGAGACCTAGGGGCGTTTGATTGGCTAGCATTGTTGACATAATGTGCCGTATAGGTTACATCGTCGGTATGAGCCAGCCCCAACAACCAACCTCGATCACGGCGCTTATGATCGATGATGTGGGCGCTTTTACGACTTCACCGATGACGCCAACGATGCGATTATTTTCGGCGATAGTGCCGGGTCGGTCAGGTTGAATGGAGCTAGCGTCAGATTCGCTTTAGCGGCTGTAAGCGACGGAGAATGGGGGATAGTTTTATGAACCGGGCGATTCGGCGGGGGCGGCGCATTTCCTACGCCCGGAAGATTAGAAAAACACCCCTTTTGAGTAACCTTCCGCCGCCCTCCAACCCGTCGGAAGGTTAGAAAAACCGCCCTGGGGCCTAACCTTCCGCGCAGGACCGGTTGCAGTCATATCGAACCGCTCAGGCTGAGCCTGTCGAAGCCGGGTCACGCGCTCGCAATCCGGCTTCGACAGGCTCAGCCTGAGCGGCAAGACAGGCCTTCTGCCCGGCTACCCGCGCCGCGCCATCCGCCACGGCAGCATCCACTGCACCGCGCCGCTGGCGAAGCGGTCGAGCGACAGCGATTCGTGGACCGCCGTGACCTCTTCGCCGAACAGGCGGGTGCGCAGCGCCGAGCGGGCGTAGAAGGGTGTGTCCTCCCAGGTCGCCGTCAGCCGCGCCGCCTCGCCGCGTGCGGTGCGGGCCATCCGCCAGCGGGTGCGGGGCAGGGGGCTGGCGGCGGGCATGTCCTCAACTTCGGCCTCGCCGTCGGGGCGGATGCGCAGCGCCATGCCGAAGCTGCCGCCGTCGCGCCGGACGCCTTCATAGATCACCGCCGTATCCCCGCCGCCCAGATGCGCCCGCGACCATTGCCAGTCGCGAAAGCCCTCCTCCAGCGATTCGGTGCCGTGATTGCCGTCGAGATAGGCGGTGCCGCGCCACGCCACGCCGGGCCGGTCGAACGCCACTTCGATGTGGGCGCGCGGCGCAATCGGCGACCAGATGTGGCGGCCCGACGGATCGAGGCGGAAGCGGCGTTGGCCGAGCACTTCGGGAGTCAGGCGGATGGTGCCGGTGACCCGCCTGCGCGTCATCGCGTCGCGCTCCTCCACCGCGATGACCAGCGTGTTGCCGTCCCAGTGCAGCGCACTCGGGCCGATCTGCAGCGTCGCGGCGTCGCGATTCAGCGCCCCTTCGCCGCGTTCGGTCATCGTCCAGCGCCGCCCGCGCGGGCCGTACAGCGCGACATTGAGCGCGACATGATCCTCGGGCTGCCCGCGCCCGCTGGCCTTGTAATATGGCGAGAATACCGAGCCGATGAAGGCGATGACGGTCAGCCCGTATTGGCCGTCGTCGCTGATCGCGTCGATGTACCACCAGCGGTAGCCGCCCGCCGGGACGGGCGCGTCGAAGCGCGGTCCTGCAGCAGCGCGTCGCTCGCCAAGCGGCCGGACAGCGCCGCCATCGGCACGCCCGCCCCCGGGTGGCACGATCCACCCGCGAGATAGAGGCCGGCCAGCCCAGTGCGGCTCCCCGGCCGCTGGAAGGCGGCCCGCCACCCGTGCGAGGCCCGTCCAT
Source organism: Sphingomonadales bacterium (assembly GCA_038211945.1). Taxonomy (GTDB): domain Bacteria; phylum Pseudomonadota; class Alphaproteobacteria; order Sphingomonadales; family Sphingomonadaceae; genus Sandarakinorhabdus. The sequence continues at coordinate 4,509 of JBBQVA010000013.1, read as the reverse complement.
AAAGGGCTCCACCCGTCGCCGGAAACAGCGCTGCGAACTCCGCCGGGCCCGCCCTGACGGTCGAATGCGGGGTCAGCGTCAGGCCGCATGATTGCAGCAGCGTGAAGGTCGCCGTCTCGCATTGCTCGATGTCCTTGGCGGTTGGGGGGTTGGTGTCGCCGGTGGCGGGGGCGTTGACGATGAACTGCAGGCGCTCGGGGCCATCGCGTGCGCCATTGCCGCGATCCTGGGCGCAGAGGTAGACGGTCGGGGCGGCGGGCAGGCGGCCGCCCTTGAGGTCGGCGAACTCTGCGGCGTAATCGCCGGAGAAAAAGACGTTGTGGTGGTCGAGGGAGGGTTCGAAGCGTTTGGCGTCGTCATTCCCGCTTTCGCGGGAACCCAGTGTTGGCGCGTCACCGCCGGTGTCCGGCGCAACCACTGGGTTCCCGCCAAAGCGGGAATGACGGGTGGTGGCCGTCATCATCCATGTCAGCGCGGAAAACGACCGATCCCGTGGCGCGACCGACGGCGCGGCCCCCGGCATCAGCCCGGCCAGCGCCGAAGCGTCGCCATTGAAGATCACCGCATCCGCATCCATGACCTCGCCCGACGCCAGCCGCACACCCGATACCCGCCCGTTCGTCGACAGGATTGCCGTGACATCGCAGCCGTAACGCAACATCGCGCCCCGCGCCTCCGCCATCGCCGCCACGGCGCGGGCCAGCGCGCTCATCCCGCCTTCGACGAGCCACACTCCCAGCGATTCGAGGTGGGCGATCAGCATCAGCGTCGCCGGAGCCTCGAACGGCGACGACCCGCAATAGGTCGCGTAACGTCCGTAAAGCTGGCGCAGGCGCGGATCGGCGAAGTGCTTCGACAGCGCGCTCCACAGTGTCGCATAGGGGTTGATCGCCAGCATCTGCGTCAGCCCGCCCAGCCCGAAACGCGCCGCCAGCCCGACGGCGCTGGTTTGCGGCCTCTCGATGAAGCGGCCCTCCAGCGCGTCCCATGCGGCCTTGGCTTCGCGGCGGAAGCTGTCGAAGCCGCGCGCTTCCGCAGCCCCGGCGAAGTCGCCAATTGCGTCGCGGCTGCGCGCCGGGTCGCTCCACAGGTCGAGGCGTCCGTTTTCGGCCCAGCTGTGACGCGCCAACCGGTCGGCGCGGGTGACGGTGACATGGTCGTCCAGCCGCTCGCCCAATTCGTCGAACAGCGCGTCGAAGACCCAACGCGCGGTGAATACTGTCGGCCCGGCATCGACCGCGACCCCGCCGCAATCGACCGTGCGTAGCTTGCCGCCAGGCATTGCGGCGCGTTCGACGACCGTTACGCGTGCGCCGTGGTGAGCAAGCCGTGCCGCCGCAACGAGCCCGCCGATCCCCGCGCCGATGATGACGATATGGTCGTTCACCAAGTCTCCCCACCGGGATGATTGACCGGGGCGCGGGCGGTGTCCAGTCTGTTGGACAGTTGCGGCGGTTCTGCCTAGCGTAGGCCCTGCTTCTCCCTCCCCCCACGCCGCCCCTTGGCGGCGTAGAGTGGGGAGGGTCGGGGTGGGGGTTCTTTGTTCGACAGGCGATGCCAATTCGTTCTGTGGTCCCCCACCCCGACCCTCCCCACTCTCTGATCGCAAGGGCGATCCGGGGGGGAGGGAGCAGATAGGCAGGAGTCACTTCCCACCGAGGATGCGACCGGGCAACCCCTGCCGCCGATTGTCGAAGCCGCACCCATGTGGGAAGCAGAAGCGTGGCCCAACCTGTCTCCCTTCGCACCCGCTGGATCACGCTGCGCAACCGCTTGCTGACCGATCCGCGCTTCATCCGCTTTGCGACGGCAATACCCGGCATCCGCAGCATCGCCCGCCGCCGGGCCGCGGGGTTGTTCGATGTCGTCGCCGGATTCGTTTATGCCCAGACATTGGCCGCCTGTGTCGAGCTTGACCTGTTCGAGCGGCTGCGCGCCGAACCCCTGACCCCTGATGCGCTGGACACCGGGCTGCCGCCAGCCGCACTCGACAGGCTGCTGCGTGCGGCGGCGTCGCTTGATCTTGTGGAACGGCTGGCTGACGGGCGGGTGGCGCTCGGGGCGCAGGGGTGCGCCGTCATCGCCAACCCCGGTATAGCCGCGATGGTCCGCCACCACCGGCTGCTCTATGCCGATCTCGCCGACCCGGTGGCGCTGCTGAAGCGCGAGGATGGCGGACGCCTCGCGGAATTCTGGCCCTATGACCGCAGTGATCCAGCCAGTGCCGCCGCCTATTCGGATCTCATGGCGGCGTCGCAGCCGATGGTCGCCGAACAGGCGCTGGCGGCCTATGATTTCGGTCGTCACAGCCGGTTGCTCGATATCGGCGGCGGTCATGGCGCGTTCCTGGCAGCAGTCGCGGCGCGTTATCCGGGGCTGGCGCTAACGCTGTTCGATTTGCCCGCAGTCGCTTCCGGGGCGCGCCAGGTGCTGGAGCAGCAGCGCCTGTCGCGCGTCCACGTCGTCCCCGGCAGCTTCATCGACGATCCGCTTCCCATCGGCCATGACGCGATCACGCTGGTCCGCATCCTCCACGACCATGGCGACGCAACAGTCGCTACGCTTCTCGCCAAGGTGCGGGGCGCGCTGGCGCCTGGCGGCCGACTGGTCATCATCGAGCCGATGGCCGAAACCCCCGGTGCCCGTGCGATGGGCGACGGCTATTTCGGCCTCTATCTGTGGGCGATGGGGCAGGGTCGTCCGCGCACAGCCGCCGAATATCGCCGGATGCTCGAACGCGCTGGTTTTACGCATGTCGCCGAGCACAAAACACCGCTTCCGATGATCGCGCGGGTGCTGGTTGCGCACTGAGTGTAAAAGATTGTTGACACCCGCCACCGTCAAGCTAGCTTTACATCTGCAATCGCCGATCTAGGATGGTTGCAAGCGACGACGGCCCCAAGGTCGATCGTCCGGGTGGGGAGCGTGAATGGATACGATGGCGGTCGTCGTCGAGGAACCGGGTAAGGTGGCATTGCGCCGCCTCGCCACCGTCCCCGCCGCCGCGACCGACCTCATCGTTCAGGTCGAATGGTCGGGTATCTCGACCGGCACCGAAAAACTGATGTTCGACGGGCGGATGCCGGCCTTTCCGGGCATGGGCTATCCGCTGGTCCCCGGTTACGAGGCCGTTGGCCGGGTGATCGACGCCGGAGCCGATGTTCGGTCGCGTATTGGCGAGCGGGTGTTCGTTCCCGGTTCCTCTGGTTTCATCGACGCGCGCGGGCTGTTCGGCGGTTCGGCGCGGCGGCTTGTCACGGGTGCGGCGCGGGCGGTGACGCTGCCCGAAACTATTGGCGACTCGGGTGTGCTGATCGCGCTGGCGGCGACCGCACAACATGCGCTTGCTGGCCACGCACTGCCCGATCTGATCGTCGGCCATGGTGTGCTCGGGCGGTTATTGGCGCGGCTGACGGTGGCCGCAGGCGGTGCGCCCCAGGTCTGGGAGATCGGCGAAGCGCGCATGGCGGGTGCCGATGGCTACACGGTCGCCCACCCCGACGCCGACGAGCGCCGCGATTACCGCTGCATCCTCGATGCCAGCGGCGACCAGCAGATCCTCGACAAGGCCATCGCCCGGCTCGGCCATGGCGGCGAGGTCGTGCTGGCGGGCTTCTACGCCGAGCCGCTGAGCTTCGCCTTCCCACCCGCCTTCCGTCGTGAAGCGCGCATCAGGATCGCTGCAGAATTCCTGCCCGAAGACGTCGCGGCGGTCGTCGCCATGGTCGCCAGCGGGCGGCTGTCGCTCGACGGCCTGATCACCGATCGCGCCCCGGCGTCCGAAGCGCGCGCCGCCTATCCGGCGGCGTTCAGCAACCCCGCCTGCCTCAAAATGGTTCTCGATTGGAGCGACGTCGCATGAGTCTCGACGCCTTCATGACCGAGGTCGAAGCCCTGCGCGAGGAAGCCTCGCACGAGCCCGATCCCGTCCACACCGGGCCGGTGACCAAGGAAACCCAGATCATCGCGATCTATGGCAAGGGCGGCAGCGGCAAATCATTCGCGCTGGCCAATCTCAGCTACATGATGGCGCAGCAGGGCAAGCGCGTGCTGCTCATCGGCTGTGATCCCAAATCGGACACCACCAGCCTGTTGTTCGGCGGCAAGGCGACTCCGACGATCATTGAAACCAGCGCCCGCAAGAAACTGGCGGGCGAGGAAATCAGCGTCGAGGACGTCTGCTTCCAGCGCGATGGCGTGTTTGCGATGGAACTCGGCGGTCCTGAAGTCGGCCGCGGCTGCGGCGGGCGTGGCATCATCCACGGCTTCGAAACCCTCGAGAAACTGGGTTTCCACGAATGGGGCTTCGATTACGTCCTGCTCGATTTCCTGGGTGACGTGGTCTGCGGCGGCTTCGGCCTGCCGATTGCCCGCGACATGTGCCAGAAGGTCATCGTCGTCGCGTCGAACGACCTGCAGTCGCTCTATGTCGCCAACAACGTCTGCAAGGCGGTCGAATATTTCCGCAAGATGGGCGGCAATGTCGGCGTCGCCGGCATTCTCATCAAC
>JBBQVA010000012.1:0-103574 GCA_038211945.1 Sphingomonadales bacterium | reverse complement strand
CGGAAATGGGTGTCTTTCGAGTAGGTCTGGCGGGCAGTTCAGGAACAGCCCTGGCGCTCCAGCCTTTCCCGCGCGAGGCCGGCCGAGAAGCCGGCGCGGTCCAGGGTGCGGCGGATGTGGTCCAGGCTGGCGGCGGCGCCGGCTTCCTCGGCGAGGCGGGCGGCATCCCGCGCATGCCCCGCCGCCTGCCCGCAGCCGCAGCCGCCGAGGCGCATGGCGGCATCCGCCAATTGGCCCGCCGCCGCCTCCGCCGCGGCTCGCCCTGCCGCCAGCGAGCCGGCCGCCGTGCCGGCCCGCAGCACCGATCCGCCGGCGCGCAATGCATCGAGGCCCAGGCCGAAGCCGCAGCCGCCGCGCTGCGCTGCCGCCGGCGTCGCGGCCAGCAGCAGTGCGAGCAGCAGGCGGATCACGCCTGCCAGCCGCAGGCCGCCAATGCATCCCGCATGTGCGGCGGCGGCGGGGCGGTGGCGGCGATGGGCGGGTCGAGCGGCAGGGCGATGGCGCGGGCCCGCAGATGCAGGCGCCCCTCGCCGCCGCCATAGCGGCCATCGCCCAGGATCGGGCAGCCGAGATGCGCGCAATGCACCCGGATCTGGTGAGTGCGGCCGGTGCGCGGGCGCAGCTCCAGCCAGGCGAGGCCGGGGGCGCGGCCGAGCACCCGCCAGGCGGTGGTGGCGGGCTGGCCGGCCGGGTCCACCGCCATCCACCAGCCATCCCGGGCGGTGCTGCGCTTCAGCAGCGGTGCCGATACCTGCCCGGCCTCGGCCGCTGGGCCGCCGCGGACCACCGCCCAATAGGTCTTGGCCACCCGCCCGGCCGCGAACAGCGCGCCGAGCGCGGCCAGCGCCGGCTTGGTCCGGCCCAGTACGAGGCAGCCGGCGGTGTCCATGTCCAGCCGGTGCGCCGGTTGCGGCGGGCGCTTCTTGCCAAAGGCGAGGTCGGGCAGCCAGTCCTCGAGGGAGGGGCCACCGCGCGGGCCGGCATGCACCGGGATGCCGGCCGGCTTGTCGAGGATGAGCACCGCCTCGTCCCGGTGCAGCAGCACCACCTCGTCCCGGTGCAGCAGCAGCGCCGCGGGGTCGGGCGGCGGGCGGCTGTCGGCGCGGGTCAGGCCCGGCCGTGGCAGTGCTTGAACTTCTTGCCGCTGCCGCAGGGGCACATGGCGTTTCGAGAAACAGCCCGGTGCCATTCGGCCAGATCGTCGGGATCGACCTCGGTCAATTCCGCCGTTGCCGCCATCGCCCCGGTCAACGCACCGGCGGGCAGGCGTGATACCGGCCCAAACGCGTCGTTCTCGCCGGTGAACGGGTCGATGTGCGTTGTCATGAACGAGGGTGCGGTTAGTTCGGGCGGCGCCTCCATCTGGAAGGCGGCGTTCGACAACATCCGCGTCACGTCCTCGCGCACTGTCGCCAGCATCCGTTCGAACAACGCAAACGCCTCCGACTTATATTCATTCAGCGGCGTCTTTTGGGCGTAGGCCCGGAGGTGGATGACCTGCCGCAATGCATCGAGCGTCGCCAGATGTTCCTTCCAGTGATGGTCAAGTGCCTGGAGCAGGAAGTTCTTTTCGATCTGGACCCAGGTTTCGGGCGGCAGATCGGCAGCTTTGGCCTCCATCGCGGCATCGGCAGCGTGAATCAGCCGCTCGACGACGATCTCCTGATCGATCTTTTCTTCCTTCGGCCAATCGGCAACCGGCAGGTCGAGCGCCAGCGTATCCTGAACCGCGCTCGCCAGCCCCTCGGCATCCCACTGCTCGGGGTAGGACTGCGGCGGGCAATTGGCGGCGACCAGCGCATTGACCGTTTCGTGGCGCATATCGACGACGACATCGCCGACGGTATCGGAATCCATGATGTCGGCGCGCTGTTCGTAAACGACCTTGCGTTGGTCGTTCATCACGTCGTCGTATTGCAGCAGCTGCTTGCGGACGTCGTAGTTGCGCGCCTCGACCTTCTTCTGGGCGGTCTCGATGGCCTTGGAAATCCACGGGTGGACGATCGCCTCGCCCTCCTCGAGCCCCGAATTCATCATGCGGGCGAGCATCGATTGCTGGCCGAAAATGCGCAGCAGATCATCGTCGAGCGACAGATAGAAACGGCTGAACCCGGGGTCACCCTGCCGGCCCGAACGTCCGCGCAGCTGGTTGTCGATGCGCCGCGATTCGTGACGTTCAGTGCCGAGCACGAACAGGCCACCGGCGGCGCGTACGGCTTCACGTTCGGCCTTCACTTCGCCACGAATGCGTTCGATCTGCGCGGCGGCGTCGGGTGCGTCCTTGGGAACTTCGCGGTTGATCCGCGCCTCCAGATTGCCGCCCAGCTGAATATCGGTCCCGCGTCCGGCCATGTTGGTGGCGATGGTGACCGCGCCCAGCCGCCCGGCCTGCTCGACGATATGGGCCTCCTGTTCGTGATAGCGCGCGTTGAGGACGACGTGCTTGACGCCTTCCTTGGTCAGGAATTCCGACAGCATCTCCGATTTTTCAATGGAGACCGTGCCAACGAGGATCGGCTGACCCTTGGCGCTGGTCTCGCGGATTGTCCTGACGATAGCCTTGAACTTTTCCTCGGCATTTTTGTAAAACTCATCATCGACGTCGACACGTTTGACGTCGACGTTGGTGGGAATTTCGACGGTGTTGAGCTTGTAGATGTCGAAGAATTCCTGCGCTTCGGTCGCCGCTGTGCCGGTCATGCCGCCGAGCTTGGGATACATACGGAAATAATTCTGGAAGGTGATCGAGGCCAGCGTCTGGTTCTCTGGCTGTATGGCCTGGCCTTCCTTGGCCTCGACGGCCTGGTGCAGCCCGTCCGACCAGCGCCGCCCGTCCATCATGCGACCGGTGAATTCGTCGATGATGGTCACCTTGCCATCGCGCACGATATAGTCGGTGTCGAGCCGGTAGATGCAGTTCGCCCGCATCGCCTGATTGAGGTGGTGAACGACCTGGGTGTTCTCGAAATCGTAGAGGTTCTCGCCCTCCAGCAGCCCCGCCGCCGCCAGCGCGCGCTCGGCCTTTTCGGTGCCGTCCTCGGTCAGGATCACCGACTTCTGTTTCTCGTCGACCTCATAGTCTTCGGGCGACAGCGTCTTCACCATCGCATCGACCGACATGTACAGCTCGGATTTGTCGTCGGTAGGCCCGGAGATGATCAGTGGCGTCCGCGCTTCGTCGATCAGCACCGAATCGACCTCGTCGACGACGGCATAGGAGAATGGCCGCTGCACCATCTGGGCGCGATCATACTTCATATTGTCGCGCAGATAATCGAAGCCGAATTCGTTGTTGGTGCCGTAGGTGATGTCGGCGGCATAAGAGCGGCGGCGCTCGTCATCGTCGATGTTGGGGACGATGACGCCGACCGTCATCCCGAGGAAGCTGTAGACCTGCCCCATCCAGCCAGCGTCGCGCGCGGCGAGGTAATCGTTGACGGTGACGACATGGACGCCCTTGCCAGCCAGCGCGTTCAGATAGACCGCGAGCGTCGCCACCAGGGTCTTGCCCTCGCCGGTGCGCATTTCGGCAATTTCGCCGCGATGCAGAACTATGCCGCCGACCAGCTGGACGTCGTAATGACGCTGGCCGAGCGTCCGCTTGGCGGCCTCACGGACGGTGGCAAAGGCTTCGGGCATGATGTCGTCGAGCGATTTGCCCGCCGCCAATTCACCCTTCAGCTTTTCGGTCTGACCCTTGAGCGCGTCATCGGACAATGCCTCGATCCGTGGCTCCAGCGCGTTGATCTTGGCGACCAGCGGTGCGAGCGACTTGACGTAGCGGTCGTTGGACGAGCCGAAGAGCCGTTTGGCGATTGCGCCGAGCATGAAATTCCTGACCTGATTGGGACCGCGCATGGGGGGTGCGCGAGGCGGTCAACCCGCCTCCCCGATAGGCCGCGCGATGTAGGGTTGGGGGGTGGGGGTGTCAATTCTGGCGCGCGATCAGGCCGCCTTCAAATATGCCATCAGCGCCGGATCGCGCGTCACCATTTCGTCCGTCAGCGCGTAAACTGCCGGGAGTAGCGGGTGCGATAGCGCTTCGGCGCGCAACAACGGACGACCGAGTTCGGTCGGCGACGGCCACGGGGAGGCGGCAGCGTCGATAATCGTCACTCGCGTGCCGTCGTTTTCATCTGGAGCCAGCGTGAAGGCGATTGCGACGCGCTTTTTCGCCGCGTCGCCATCCTCGCTCCAGTCGCCGAGGCCTGCGAGGCCGTAGACCCAGCCATTATCGTGATTGCTGGTGAAGGTTAGGTAATAGGCCGCCACAAGTCTCCCGGCCCGCGCCGCAAAGCGGGTCAGCTGGGTCGTCTGCTGGCCGCAACACGCGCAGGTATTATGGGCGGGTTCGGCGAAATCGATATCTAACATGCCGCCTGTCCTACTGCGTCGATCGCCGCCTTCCAATGCCGCCGACATAGGGCGATATAACGATCGTTGCCGCCGATCTCGGTTTGCTTGCCCGCCGCAACTGCGTTGCCCGCGCCATCGACCCGCAGGTTCATCGTTGCCTTTCGACCGCAGGTGCAGACCGCCTTGATCTCGCTCAGCACGTCGGCGAGCGCCAGTAACGACAGGCTGCCCTCAAACGGCTCACCCTGGAAATCCGTGCGCAGTCCATAGGCGAGCACTGGAATACCAAGATCATCGGCGACATCCGCCAGTTGGAGCACCTGGGCGCGGGTCAGGAACTGCGCCTCGTCAACCAGCACACAGGCAAGCGGCAACGCCGCTTCGATCGCCGCGCGAATGTCGGTCGTGGCTTCATAGACGGCGGCATCGGCCCGCAGCCCGATCCGTGAAGCAATAACTCCCCGGCCATGGCGGTCGTCGACGGCGGCCGTGAACAGCATCGCCTGCATGCCGCGCTCGCGATAGTTGAAAGCCGCCTGCAGCAGCTGGGTCGATTTTCCCGCGTTCATCGACGCATAATAGAAATACAGCTTGGCCATGGAGCGAGATTGCGCGCGCGGCCGGTGGCGTCAATGCACAGGCATCGCTATGCGGCGAAGCCATGAGCCGTTCCCCCCTCGCCAGCCCATTCCCCGCCATGCCCACCATCGCCGGGGTGCGGATCGGCGTGGCCACGGCGGGGTACAAGAACTGGACTCGCGCCGATGTAACGTTGGTCGAATTGGTGGAGGGCACGGCAGTGGCCGGAGTTACCACACGGTCGAAATGCCCGTCGCCCGAAGTGGAACTGTGCCGGGCGCGGCTGCCGCAGGGCCGGGCGCGGGGGCTGGTGGTCAACGCCGGGAACAGCAACGCCTTTACCGGGCTGACCGGGCGAGAATCCGCCCTGGCGCAGAGTGCGACGGCGGCGACGCTGCTTGGCTGCCCGGCGGAGGAGGTGTTCGCTGCCTCGACCGGTGTCATCGGCGTGCCGCTACCCCGCGACAAGGCGGAGGCAGGCGTGGCTGCGGCTTATGCGGCGCTTGGTTCGGCGAGCTTCGAAGACGCCACCAACGCCATCGGCACCACCGACACCTTCCCCAAGGCCGCCACCGCCACCGCCATCGTCGACGGGCGGACGGTTCACATCGTCGGCATCATCAAGGGTAGCGGAATGATCGCCCCCGACATGGCGACGATGCTGGGCTTTGTCTTCACCGATGCGGCCGTTGCACCTGATTTTCTTCAGGAAATTCTGGGAACGGCCAACGCGCGCACGTTCAGATGCATCACCGTCGACGGAGACACCTCGACGTCAGATACGGTGCTGGCCTTTGCGACGGGCGCAGCGGGCAATGCCGAACTGACCGGCTGGCAGTCGCCGGGGGCCGACGCCTTTGCCGCCGCGCTCACCGATGTCTGTCGCCAACTGGCGCAACTCGTCGTCCGTGACGGCGAGGGGGCGTCCAAGTTCATCACCATATCCGTCGCCGGGGCAGAGGACGACCGCGCTGCACACGTGATCGCCATGAGCATCGCCAATTCGCCGCTGGTCAAAACCGCGATCGCCGGCGGCGATGCCAATTGGGGCCGCGTCGTCATGGCCGTCGGCAAGGCCGGGGAAGCTGCCGACCGCGACCGGCTAAGCATCCGCTTCGGCCCGATTGAAGTTGCCGCGCACGGCATGGTCGTGCCGGATTACGACGAAGCCCCGGTGGCGGCGCATCTGGCGGGGACGGAGGTCGATATCGGCGTCGACCTGGGGCTGGGAGACGGGCGGGCGACGGTGTGGACCTGCGATTTGACGCACGGATATATCAGCATTAACGCCGACTACCGGAGTTAGTCACTTGGTGGCTGGCGATATTGTGTTAACTATACCTGACAAAATATGTCGGAATTCTTTACAACTATCTAATTTGTTCGAAGTTTAAAGCCTTTCGAGTCAAGAGCTTAAGACTTTGGCACGGTCCTTGCTTCTTAGGCAGATGCGACTTCCGCTAACTAATGAGGACTAAGTCATGAAGGTTTCAATCATCGCGCTGGCGGCGGTTCTTGCCGCTGGAGCTGCCATTCCGGCCAGCGCCACGACCTATGTGCTGAACTACACCGCGACCTCGGGTTCGCCGCTGCCGACAACGGCGCATATCCGTTTCAGCACCTCGAACACGCTTAATGGTCTTGGCGGATATGATATCCTGACTGCCAGCGGCACGATCAACAGCGACACGATCACCGGCGTCGCACCGATCAACCCGCCGGGCTTTAACACCGACAATACCTATTTTGCGGCCGACCCCGTGTTCACGTCGAACGGCCTGGGCGTCACCACGAACGTCCTGGACGCCAACATCTGGGGCAACGGCGCGGGCAGCTATTCCCTGTATTCGTATAACGGTGGCTATTATGTCGCGACCGATGGCGTGATCAGTATCACTGCCGTTCCCGAAGCTGCAACCTGGGCGATGCTGTTCGCCGGCTTCGGCATGGTCGGCGTCGCCGCTCGCCGCCGCAAGGCCGTCGTTGCCGCCTAAACGGTCAACTTCGTCACGCAAAAAGGGGCGGGGAGCGATCCCCGCCCTTTTTCGCATCAGGTCTTGGCCGGTTTGGCTTTCGTCGCCTTCGGCTTGGGGGCCACCTTGCGCTTCGCCGTGCCCTTGCCCTTCGTCGGCGCTGCTGCCGCCCGCGCGTCGATCAGCGCTGCCGCCGCCTCCAGCGTCATCGCCTGACCATCCTCGCTTTTGGGTACTGTCGCGTTGGTGGTGCCGTCGGTGATGTAGGCACCGAAACGCCCTGCCATCAGTTTCATCACCTCGCCGGAAACTGGATGCGGGCCGATTTCGCGCAATGGCGCCGCAGCGGTGCGCGCACGAGGACCCGCCGCAGCGGCTTCAGCCAGCTTGACGACAGCGGCGTTCATGCCGGTCTCAAAGACCTCCGCCGTCGATGTCAGCCGGGCGTATTTACCGGAATGGGCGAGATAGGGGCCATAGCGCCCGATGCTGGCGGTGATCGGTTCGCCGCTTTCGGGGTGGGTGCCGACGGTGCGGGGCAGCGCCAACAACCGCAGCGCCATCGCCAGATCGTCGGGACCGGTGACCGACACGTCCTTGGGGATAGAGGCGCGTGGGGGCTTCTCGGCCTCGCCGCGCTGGACATAGGGACCGAAGCGCCCCGAGCGCAGCGACACCGGTTCGCCGGTTTCGGGATCGTCACCAAGAACTACGGGGCCGGCGGTTTCGCTCGCGCCGCCTTCGCTGGCGAACTGGCGGGTGTAGCGGCACTCCGGGTAGTTCGAACACGCCACGAACGCGCCGAATTTGCCGGTGCGCAGGCTCAGCCGCCCGTTGCCGCAGGTTGGGCAGAGGCGTGGGTCGGAACCGTCGTCGCGCGGCGGGAACAGCAAAGGCGCCAGGAATTCATCGAGCGCCTTGGTGACGTCGGAGGGCTTTTGTTCAAGCACTTCCTTGGTCTTGGGCTCAAAGTCTGCCCAGAAATCACCCAGCACCTTCAGATAGTTGAGGCTGCCTGCCGAGACTTCATCGAGTTCGGTTTCCAGTTCGGCAGTGTAATCATAGCCAACGTATTTCTCGAAATAGCGTTCGAGGAAGGCCGTCACCAGCCGCCCTTTTTCCTCGGCCCAGAAGCGGTTCTTTTCGACGCGGACATAGGCGCGGTCGCGCAGCGTCTGCAGGATCGACGCATAGGTCGACGGGCGACCAATGCCGAGTTCCTCGAGCCGCTTGACCAGCGACGCTTCGGAAAAGCGCGGCGGCGGTTCGGTGAAATGCTGCTTGGCCTCGACCGCAGTCGTCGTGCAGGCGTCGCCATTGGTCAGCTTGGGGAGGCGGCGACCGTCCTCGCCCTCCTCCTCGGGTTCGTCCTTCGTCTCGGTGTAAACCGCGAGGAAACCCGGCGACAGGATGACCTGTCCCGAAGCGCGAAGCCCGGTCTGGCCGCCAACATCGGTCAAATCGACGGTCGTCCGTTCCATCCGCGCCGACGCCATCTGGCTGGCGATCGTTCGCTTCCAGACGAGGGCATAGAGTTTGTCCGCGTCACCGTTCGGAACCTTGGCGGGGCGCAGCGACAGCTCGGTCGGGCGGATTGCCTCATGGGCTTCCTGGGCGTTCTTGGCTTTGGTGGCGTAGTGGCGCGGCTTGTCGGGCAGCACATCCGGCCCGCGTCCGTAATCCTGGGCGATGACTTCGCGGGCGGCGGCGATGGCCTCCCCGGCGATCTGGACACCGTCGGTTCGCATATAGGTAATTCGGCCTTCTTCATACAGACCCTGCGCCACTCGCATGGTGTGGCTGGCGGTGAAGCCGAGCTTGCGCGCCGCCTCCTGCTGGATCGTCGAGGTGGTGAACGGCGGGTAGGGGTTGCGGGTTGCGGGCTTGGTCTCGACCGACGCGATGGCGAATTTGCCCGCCTCGACCGCTGCCTTGGCGCGCATCGCAGCAGCTTCGCCGCCCAGATCGAATTGGGTCAGCTTGCTGCCCTCGAACACGGTTAGCCGCGCCGGGAACGCCGCGCCGCCGGGTGACGCCATCGCCGCCTCGACCGTCCAATATTCGCGCGCCCTATGCGCTTCGATATCCCGCTCGCGGTCGACGACCAGCCGCAGCGCCACCGATTGCACCCGGCCTGCACTCTTGGCCCCCGGCAGCTTGCGCCACAGCACCGGCGACAGGTTGAAGCCGACCAGATAGTCGAGCGCCCGCCGCGCCCGGTAAGCGTCGATCAGATGCGCATCGAGTTCGCGGGGCTTGGCCATCGCCTCGAGCACGGCAGTCTTGGTGATGGCGTTGAAGGTGACGCGCTCGGCCCCGCCCTTGGGCACCGCCTTTTTGCCCTTGAGCCATTCGAGCAGGTGCCAGCTGATCGCCTCGCCTTCGCGATCGGGATCGGTGGCGAGGATAACCTTGTCGGCGCGTTTGGCGGCATCCTGAATCGCCTTGAGCTGCCGAGCCTTGTCGGCCGACAACTCCCACGACATGGCGAAATTGTTGTCGGTGTCGACCGAGCCATCGCGCGGCGGCAGGTCGCGGACATGGCCGAAGCTTGCAAGCACCTCATAGTTGCTGCCGAGATATTTGTTGATGGTCTTCGCCTTGGCCGGCGATTCCACGATGACGAGTTCCATGCGAGCTTGGTCTCCGTGGGGCAGCAAAGGCGGCGGCCCCTACGCGTTATATGGGGGGCGACGCAAGGGGAGGGTTAGGATGCAGCGACCCGTCCCCCGGCATGGCGGACGATCCGACCCGCCAGTTCAAGGTCGAGCAGCACGGCCGAAACGGTTGGTGCGGGGAGGCCGGAGAGGCGGACGATCTCGTCTACCGCGACCGGCGTGGGCGAGAGCAGGCGTTCGATCTCGGCGCGGTCGGCGTCGTCCGGTTCGGTAGCAGGGATGAAAAAACCATCCTCCTCGGCGGCGGTAAAGCGCAGCCCCAGTTGCGGTCCGCCGCCGAATGCGGACAGGGCCTCGATCACATCGGCTGCCGTCTGGATCAGTGTCGCCCCCTCGCGGATCAACAGGTTGCAGCCCTGGGCGCGGGGGTCGAGCGGCGAGCCGGGGACGGCCATGACCTCGCGCCCGGCCTCGGCGGCGATGCGCGCGGTGATCAGCGATCCGGATTTCGGCGCGCCCTCCACGACCAGCGTGCCCGCGCAAAGCCCGGCGATGATGCGGTTGCGGCGCGGGAAGTGCCGCGCCTGGGGTTCGACGCCGGGTTTTTGTTCGGCGAGGATGAGCCCGCGTTCGGCGATCTCGGCCATCAGCGCGGCGTTTTCGGGTGGATAGGCGATGTCGATGCCGCCCGTGACGACCGCGATAGTGCCGCCCGCCATCGCGCCCTGATGTGCTGCGGCGTCGATGCCGCGCGCCAGCCCTGAAACAACGACGAGGTCCGCCGCTGCCAGCTCGATGGCCAGCGTTCGGGCAAAGCGGACACCGGCGGCGCTCGCGTTACGCGCACCAACGATGGCGACGGCAGGGCGCTCGAGCAGGGTCTGGTCGCCGCGTGCCGCCAGCACCGGCGGCGCGGTATCGAGTGCCGCCAACAGCGCCGGATAGGCGGGTGTGCCGATGAATAACGGGGCCGCGCCCACGCGTTGGAGCTCGGTCAATTCCCCCGCCGCCTCCGCCTCGGTGGCGATGCGCGGCGTCTTGCCGCCGCCGCGCCGCGCCAGATCCGGCAGCGCGCGCAACGCTGTCGCCGCATCGCCGAAGCGCGCAATCAACTGGCGATAGGTCACCGGGCCGACATTCTCGCTGCGGATCAGCCGCAGCCGCGCGACCGCATCCGCAGGAGTCATTTAGCCCCGATCCGGCTCTCGGTCCCGGCGCGCAGGCGGGCGATATTCTCGTGATGACGCGCGATCAGGATCGCTGCCAGCACAGCCGTTGTCGCCGCCCAGCCAGTCATCCCCAGCACTGCAAGAGCCACCGGGATAGCCACCGCTGCGAGCATACCGCCGACTGACGAGTAGCGAGTGCCAAGTGCCCCGCCCAGCCAGGCGAACAGCGCGATCAGCCCGGCCCACGGCGCAGCAGCCAACGCGATGCCGAGTAAGGTCGCGACGCCCTTGCCACCGCGAAACCTCAACCAGACCGGGAAGCAATGGCCGATGAACGCTGCCGCTCCCGCCGCCATGCTCGCAACCTCACTGCCGAAATGCCGCCCCAGCCAAACCGCCAGCGCCGCCTTACCGCCATCGAGCAGCAACGTTGCTGCCGCCAGCCCCTTGTTGCCGGTCCGCAGCACGTTGGTCGCGCCAATATTGCCCGATCCGACCTGGCGGATGTCGGTTCCGGCGGCGCGCGTCAGCAGCAGCCCGAACGGAATCGAGCCAAGCAGATAGCCGCCAATGGCAAACAGAATGAGTTGGAGTGGCCCCACCCGGAGACGCTAGCCGTCCCGAACCGCCATGGAAAGCGCGCGAAAGGTCCGATTCTACCGGGATACTATGGTCCCCGGCCTGGTTTGGCCGTAGCTGCGGCTTCGCCAGTCGAGTTGGAGTACCGCATGAAAGCTGCCGCCATCGCTCTATCGTTGCTGATTGCAGCGCCCGCGTTCGCCGTCGATCCCGCGCCGCCGCAGGTGGCGATCACCGAGGTCGCTCAGGGCAACGGTGCCCCCGCAGCGCCGGGCCAAACTGTCGCCGTCCACTACACCGGCTGGCTTTGGAGCAATGGCAGGAAGGGTGCGAAATTCGATTCGTCGCGCGATAGCGGGCAGCCGTTTGAGTTCACCCTTGGCGCTGGCGAAGTCATCGCCGGTTGGGACCAGGGCGTGGCCGGGATGCGACCCGGCGGCAGGCGGACACTGCTGATCCCGCCCGAGCTCGGCTATGGTGAGCGCGGCGCGGGTGGGACCATTCCGCCTGGCGCAACCCTGTTGTTCGACGTCGAGCTGCTCTCGGCGCGCTAGCAAATCCCGTTGACGCCCGGCGGACTCGCCACTATAGGCCCGCTTCCGCTCACGGACGGGTCGCTGGCGTTTGCCGACGATCGCCCGGGTCCGGATATGAAGCGACAGGCTGAGCCGCGCGCGTGGGGTTTCCTCTGATGGGGGAAGCCACTCGCGCTTATGCCGTAAGGGCGGATCAAGTTTGGAGTAGGCAGGGAAACCTGCCGAACTGAGGATGATACGAATACGATGCCGACGATTAACCAATTGATTCGCCATGGCCGCACGCCACAACGCGTGCGCGAAACCGCTCCGGCCATGGAATCCTGCCCGCAGAAGCGCGGCGTTTGCACCCGCGTCTATACGACGACCCCGAAGAAGCCGAACTCGGCGCTCCGCAAGGTTGCCAAGATCCGCCTGACCAATGGCTTTGAAGTCATCGGTTACATCCCCGGCGAAGGCCATAACCTTCAGGAGCATTCGGTGGTCCTGATCCGTGGTGGCCGCGTCAAGGATCTTCCCGGCGTGCGTTACCACGTCCTCCGCGGCGTTCTGGATACCCAGGGCGTCAAGAATCGTAAGCAGAGCCGGTCGAAGTACGGCGCGAAGCGCCCGAAGTAAGGATCAGACATGGCCCGTCGTCGTCGCCCGGAGAAGCGCGAAATTCTCCCCGATCCCCGTTTCGGAGACGTTGTTCTCTCGAAATTCATGAACCTTGTCATGTACGAGGGCAAGAAGTCGGTCGCCGAATCGATCGTCTATTCGGCGCTCGAAGCCATTGAGGCCAAGGCCCGCCGTGAACCGGTCGGCGTCTTCCACGATGCGCTCGCCAACGTCCGCCCCGGCATCGAAGTCCGCAGCCGCCGCGTCGGTGGTGCGACCTATCAGGTGCCTGTCGAAGTTCGTCCGGAGCGTTCACAGGCGCTGGCGATTCGCTGGCTGATCGGTGCCGCGCGCAAACGCAGCGAGCACACCATGGCACAGCGTCTGTCGGGCGAGCTGATGGATGCCGCCAACAACCGTGGTGCCGCCGTCAAGAAGCGCGAAGATTCGCACCGCATGGCTGAAGCCAACCGCGCCTTCTCCCATTACCGCTGGTAACGAGTTCCCGTCATGGCCCGCACAACCCCGCTCAACATGTACCGTAACATCGGGATCATGGCGCATATCGACGCCGGCAAGACCACGACCACCGAGCGCGTCCTCTATTACACCGGCAAGAGCCACAAGATGGGCGAGGTGCATGACGGCGCTGCCACCATGGATTGGATGGAGCAGGAGCAGGAGCGCGGCATCACCATCACGTCGGCCGCAACGACCTGCTATTGGAACGACCACCGCATCAACATCATCGACACGCCAGGCCACGTCGACTTCACCATCGAAGTCGAACGGTCGTTACGCGTTCTCGACGGTGCTGTTGCTTGTTTCGACGGCGTTGCCGGTGTTGAGCCGCAGTCGGAAACCGTCTGGCGTCAGGCCGACAAGTACAAAGTGCCGCGGATGTGCTTCGTCAACAAGCTTGACCGCACCGGCGCCAATTTCGACCGCTGCGTGCAGATGATCAAGGATCGCCTCGGCGCGCGTCCGGCGGTGCTGTATCTGCCGATCGGGCTGGAGGGCGATTTCGTCGGCCTCGTCGATCTGGTCGAGAATCGCGCCATCGTCTGGCTGGAAGAATCGCTCGGTGCGAAGTTCGAATATAAGGACATTCCGGACAATCTGAAGGACGCCGCCGCCACCGCGCGCAGTGAGCTCATCGAACTTGCCGTCGAGCAGGACGACGACCTGATGGAAGCCTATCTCGAAGGTAACGAGCCGTCAGTCGCCGATCTCAAGATGCTGATCCGCAAGGGTACGCTGGCGTTTGCTTTCGTGCCTGTGCTGTGCGGTTCGGCGTTCAAGAACAAGGGCGTCCAGCCGCTGCTCGACGCCGTCGTCGATTATCTGCCTTCGCCGCTCGACATTCCGCCGATGCATGGCATCAATCTGAAGGACGAGGACGAAATCCGCGAGGCGTCGGACGATGCGCCGTTCAGCGCACTCGCCTTCAAGATCATGACCGATCCGTTCGTCGGCACGCTGACCTTCGCCCGCATCTATTCGGGCAAGATGGAAGCCGCGTCGACGGTGATGAATTCGGTTAAGGACAAGCGCGAAAAGATCGGCCGCATGCTCTTGATGCACGCCAACAACCGCGAGGACATCAAGGAAGCCTTTGCTGGCGACATCGTCGCGCTCGTCGGCCTGAAGGACGTGACCACCGGTGACACGCTGTGCGCACCGCTGAAGCCGATCATTCTCGAGCGGATGGAGTTCCCGGAACCCGTCATCGAGGTTGCCGTCGAACCCAAGACCAAGGCCGACCAGGAAAAGATGGGCATCGCGCTCAATCGACTCGCGCAGGAAGATCCGTCGTTCCGCGTCACTTCCGATCAGGAAAGCGGCCAGACGATCATCAAGGGCATGGGTGAACTCCACCTCGAAATCCTCGTCGATCGTATGCGTCGTGAGTTCAAGGTCGAAGCCAACGTCGGTGCACCGCAGGTCGCCTACCGCGAATCACTCGCGAAGAAGGTCGATGTCGATTACACCCACAAGAAGCAGTCGGGTGGCTCGGGGCAGTTCGGTCGCATCAAATTTTCGGTCGAACCCGGCGAGCGCGGCTCGGGCATCATCTTCGTCGATGAGGTCAAGGGCGGCAATATTCCCAAGGAATACATCCCGTCGGTTGAAAAGGGCATCCGCGAGGTCGCCGCATCGGGGTCGCTGATCGGCTTCCCGATCATCGATTTCACCGCGCGGCTGTATGACGGCGCTTACCATGACGTCGACTCCAGCGCGCTGGCGTTCGAAATCACCGGTCGTGGCGGCATGCGCGAAGCGGCGACCAAGGCCGGCATCAAGCTGCTAGAGCCGGTGATGAAGGTTGAAGTGGTGACGCCGGAGGATTACCTCGGCGACGTCATCGGCGACCTTAACAGCCGCCGCGGGCAGATCCAGGGCACCGATACCCGCGGCAACGCGCAGGTCATCGAGGCCCAGGTGCCGCTCGCCAATATGTTCGGTTACGTCAACACGCTGCGTTCGATGTCACAGGGCCGCGCCCAGTACACGATGCAGTTTAGCCATTACGAGGAAGTGCCCTCGAACGTGGCCGAAGAGATCAAGCTCAAGATGGCCTGATCGCGCCTTTACTTTTCACCGCACAGAAACTAGACGCCCCGCCTTCGCAAAAGCGCGGCAGCAATTCGACCAAGGATGAGGACTCATGGGTAAGGCAAAATTCGTTCGCGATAAGCCGCACTGCAACATCGGCACCATCGGTCACGTCGACCATGGCAAGACGTCGCTGACCGCTGCCATCACCAAGGTGCTCGCCGAAACCGGCGGCGCGACCTTCACCTCGTACGATAATATCGACAAGGCTCCTGAGGAGCGCGAGCGCGGAATCACCATTTCGACGGCGCACGTCGAATATGAAACGGCTGCCCGCCACTATGCCCACGTCGATTGCCCCGGCCACGCCGATTATGTGAAGAACATGATCACCGGCGCCGCGCAGATGGATGGCGCGATCCTCGTCGTTTCGGCGACCGATGGCCCGATGCCACAGACCAAGGAGCACATCCTGCTCGCCAAGCAGGTCGGCGTGCCATCGATGGTCGTCTTCATGAACAAGTGCGATCTGGTCGACGACGAGGAAATCCTCGAACTCGTCGAGATGGAAATCCGCGAAGAACTTTCGAAGCGCGAATATGACGGTGACAACATCCCGATCATCCGTGGTTCGGCTGTTGCCGCGCTCAACGGCACGCATCCGGAACTCGGCCATGCCGCGATCCTGAAGCTGATGGCTGCTGTCGACGAATTCATCCCGCAGCCGGCGCGTCCGCTCGACCGTCCGTTCCTGATGCCGATCGAAGACGTGTTCTCGATCTCGGGTCGCGGCACCGTCGTCACCGGCCGTGTCGAATCGGGCATCGTCAAGGTCGGTGAGGAAATCGAGATCGTCGGTATCAAGGACACCCGCAAGACGGTGTGCACCGGCGTCGAAATGTTCCGCAAGCTGCTCGATCAGGGCCAGGCTGGCGACAACATCGGTGCGCTGCTGCGCGGCGTTGGACGTGAAGACGTCGAGCGCGGTCAGGTGCTGTGCAAGCCCGGCTCGATCAAGCCGCACACCGAGTTCACTTCGGAAGTGTATGTGCTGTCGAAGGACGAAGGTGGCCGTCACACGCCGTTCTTCGCCAACTACCGCCCGCAGTTTTACTTCCGCACGACCGACGTCACCGGCACCGTCGAACTGCCTGAGGGCACCGAGATGGTCATGCCGGGCGACAACGTCCAGCTGAAGGTCAAGCTCATCGCGCCAATCGCCATGGAGCAGGGCCTGCGCTTCGCTATTCGTGAGGGCGGACGCACCGTTGGCTCGGGCGTGGTTGCAACCATCGTCGCATAAGGTTATAGGGCCGCTCCTTCGGGAGCGGTCCGATTCGTTCTGGCCGCTGTTTTTTTATTGCTGAATTGATTTCCAAGGTTCTTTGACTCGATGGACGCGCAAAACATCCGCATTCGGCTGAAGGCCTTCGATCACCGTGTCCTCGACATGGCGACCGGAGAAATTGCCGACACTGCCAAGCGGACCGGCGCTGCCATTCGCGGGCCGATCCCGCTGCCGACACGTATCGAAAAGTTCACCGTGAACCGCTCGCCGCACGTCGACAAAAAGAGCCGGGAGCAGTTCGAGGTGCGCACTTACAAGCGCCTCCTCGATATTGTCGATCCGACGCCGCAGACCGTGGACGCGCTGATGAAGCTCGACCTCGCCGCCGGTGTGGATGTGGAGATCAAGCTCGGGAAGTAATTCCTGAGTAAAATACGCGGAGCGAACTTCATTGGGTCACGCCCTTCCCTGCCGCTGGCATATGGGCCTCTGATAAGAAAGGTAACTACGATGCGCTCAGGCGTTATCGCAAAGAAGATGGGGATGACGCGGGTGTTCCGCGATGACGGGCGTCACGTGCCGGTCACTGTCCTTGCTCTCGAGAATAATCAGGTTGTTTCGGTGCGCACCGCCGAGCGCGACGGCTATGTCGCGGTCCAGATCGGTGCCGGCACCAAGAAAGTCAAGAACACCACCAAGCCCGAACGCGGCCACTTTGGCGCGGCCTCGGTCGAGCCCAAGGCCAAGGTCGCCGAATTCCGCGTTGCCGAAGATGCTCTGCTCGAAATGGGCGCGACGCTATCGGCCGACCATTTCGTCCCCGGGCAACTGGTTGACATCACCGGCGTGACGCAGGGCAAGGGCTTCCAGGGCGGCATGAAGCGTTGGGGTTTCGGCGGTTTGCGCGCCACCCACGGCGTCTCGGTCTCGCACCGTTCGCTCGGCTCGACCGGCCAGCGCCAGGATCCGGGCAAGGTCTTCAAGAACAAGAAGATGGCGGGTCACATGGGCGACGCCCAGCGCACCCAGCAGAATTTGGAAGTCGTTTCGACCGATGTCGAGCGCGGCCTGATCTTCGTCCATGGCTCGGTGCCGGGGTCGAAGGGCGGCTGGCTGCTGATCAAGGACGCGGTCAAGGTCGCGCGCCACGCCGATGCGCCGTATCCGGCGAGCCTGAAGGCCGCCAACGATCCGGCTCCGGCTGAAATCGAAGAAACGCCGGTTGCGGTCGAAGCTGCTCCGGTCGCCGAACACGTCGAACCGGCCGTTGAAGCCGCAGTCGAGGTCGCTGACGCTGCCCCGGCCACCACCGAAACGGAGGCCTGAGATCATGAAGGTTCAGGTCAAAACCCTCGCCGCGGCTGATGCTGGCGAGATCGAGCTCAGCGAGGCCGTTTTCGGCAAGGCGCCGCGTCTCGATATTCTCCACCGCGTCGTGACGTGGCAGCTCGAAAAGCGTCGCGGCACTGCCCGCAAGGCGCGCGAGCGGTCCGAGGTCAAGCGCACCGGCAAGAAGTTCGGCAACCAGAAGGGCGGCGGTACCGCCCGCCACGGTAACCGCGCTGCGCCGCAGTTCATCGGTGGCGGCAAGGCCCATGGCCCGCGCGTTCGCGACTTCGATCCGGGTCTCAACAAGAAGATCCGGCGTCTCGGTCTGGCGACGGCGTTGTCGGTCAAGGCCGCCGAAGGCAAGCTCGTCGTGCTCGAAGACTTTGCCATGACCGACGCCAAGACCAAGTCGTTCATCACCGTGCTGGCGGGTCTGGGTATCACCAGCGGCCTGTTCATCGACGGCGGCGAAGTCCATGCCGACTTCCGCAACGCTTCGGCGAACGTGCCCCACATCGACGTGCTGCCGGCGATCGGCGCCAACGTCTATGACATTCTCAATCACGACACGCTGGTCCTGACCCGCGCTGCCGTCACCGCGCTGGAGGCCCGGGTCAATGGCTAAGGCATCCACCGCCAAGGTGATCGACCTCAAGCATTACGACATCGTCGTGAAGCCGGTCATCACCGAAAAATCGACGCTGGTCAGCGAATATAACCAGGTCGTCTTCAAGGTCGCCAACGCGGCGTCGAAGCCCGAGATTAAGGCTGCCATCGAAGCGCTTTTCAGCGTCAAGGTGCTCGCGGTCAACACGATGATCCAGAAGGGCAAGACCAAGCGCTGGAAGGGCAAGGAATATCGCCGTTCCGACGAAAAGAAAGCCATCGTGACGCTCGCCGACGGCGACCGCATCGATGTGACCACGGGGATCTGACGCCATGGCGTTGAAGAGCTATAATCCGACGAGCCCGGGCCGCCGCGGCCTGATCCTCGTCGACCGTTCGGGCCTGTTCAAGGGGCGTCCCGTCAAGCAGCTGACCGAAGGTCTGCGCAAGTCGGGCGGCCGCAACAACCAGGGCCATGCGACGGCGCGTGGCATCGCCGGTGGTCACAAGCAGCTGTACCGGATCGTCGATTTCAAGCGCCGCGTGTGGGACCAGCCCGCAACGGTCGAGCGGCTGGAATATGATCCCAACCGTTCGGCGTTCATCGCGCTGGTGAAATACCCCGACGGCAACCAGACCTATATCATCGCGCCGCAGCGTCTCGCCGTTGGTGACTCGGTCGTCGCCGGCAAGAAGGTCGACGTGAAACCCGGCAACGCGATGGAGGTCGGCCAGATGCCGGTCGGTACCATCGTCCACAATGTCGAACTCAAGCCCGGCAAGGGCGGTCAGCTGGCGCGCGCTGCAGGCACGTTCGTTCAGGTCGTCGGTCGCGACAAAGGCATGGTCATCATCCGCCTCAACTCGGGTGAGCAGCGTTATGTGCGCTCCGATTGCATGGCGACCGTTGGTGCCGTGTCGAACCCCGACAACAGCAACACCAATCTCGGCAAGGCCGGACGCAATCGCTGGCTCGGCCATCGCCCGCTGACGCGCGGTGTCGCCAAGAACCCGGTCGACCATCCGCACGGCGGTGGTGAAGGCCGGACCTCGGGCGGTCGCCATCCGGTGACGCCATGGGGCAAGCCGACCAAGGGCGCCAAGACGCGTTCGAACAAGTCGACCGACCGGATGATCATCCGTTCGCGTCACGCCAAGAAGAAGAGGTAAGCGGGCATGGCTCGTTCCGTCTGGAAGGGTCCCTTTGTGGACCTCAATGTCCTCAAAAAGGCCGAAACCGCGCAGGCGGGTGGCGGTGGCCGTGGTCCGATCAAGACCTGGTCGCGCCGCTCCACCATCCTGCCGCAGTTCGTCGGCCTGACCTTCAGCGTCTACAATGGCAAGAAGTTCATCCCGGTGTCGGTCAACGAAGACATGGTCGGCATGAAGCTGGGTGAATTCGCGCCGACGCGCAACTTCCCTGGCCACGCCGCCGACAAGAAGGGCAAGCGCTGATGTCGAAGCCCAAATCCGGCAGGAAAGTTGGCGAGCGCGAAGCGCTTGCCGTCGCCACCAACGTTCGCGGCTCGGCCTATAAGCTGAACCTCGTCGCTGGGCTCATTCGCGGCCGCAAGGTTGGCGAAGCGCTCAACATCCTGACCTTTTCGACCAAGGCAATGGCTGTCGACGTGCGCAAGGTGTTGGCCTCGGCGATCGCTAATGCCGAAAACAACCACAACCTCGATGTCGACGCGCTGATCGTCAAGGAAGCCAGCGTCGGCAAGGCACTGGTGATGAAGCGCTTTACGCCGCGCGCCCGTGGCCGTGCTGCCCGTATCGAAAAGCCGTTCAGCCGTATCCGGGTCGTCGTGCGCGAGCTTGGCGACGAAGCGGGGAGTGAAGCATAATGGGTCATAAAACCTCCCCCATCGGTTTGCGCCTGCAGATCAACCGCACTTGGGACAGCCGCTGGTTCGCCCGTGGCGACGATTATGGTCGGTTGCTGCTCGAAGATCTGCGCATCCGCGAGTTCATCCTGAAGAACCATGCCCAGGCAGCGATTTCCAAGGTCGTCATCGAACGCCCGGCGAAACTGGCGCGCGTGTCGATCTATGCTGCCCGTCCCGGTGTGATCATCGGTAAAAAGGGTGCTGACATCGAAAAGCTGCGCAAGCAGATCGGTCAGATGACGCGCAGCGAAGTGTCGCTGAACATCGTCGAAATCCGCAAGCCCGAAGTCGATGCCAAGCTTGTTGCCCAATCGATCGCCGACCAGCTCGAGCGCCGGATCGCCTTCCGCCGTGCCATGAAGCGCGCCGTTCAGTCGGCGATGCGTCTGGGCGCAGACGGCATCAAGGTGTCTTGCGGCGGTCGTCTCGGCGGAGCTGAAATCGCGCGGAGCGAGCAGTACCGCGAAGGCCGCGTGCCGCTCCACACGCTGCGCGCCAATCTGGATTACGCCGAGGCCCAGGCCCACACCGCTTACGGCGTCTGCGGCGTCAAGGTCTGGATCTTCAAGGGCGAAATCCTGGGCCATGACCCGATGAGCCAGGAGCGTCTGATGATGGAATCGCAGACCTCCGGCGTCCGCCCGGCCCGCTGAGGATATAGACCATGATGTCCCCGAAGCGGACCAAGTTCCGCAAGCAGTTCAAGGGCCGTATCCACGGCGACGCCAAGGGCGGCACCGCGCTCAACTTCGGCGCGTTCGGCCTGAAGGCGATGGAGCCCGAGCGGATCACCGCGCGCCAGATCGAAGCCGCGCGTCGTGCCATCTCGCGCCACATCAAGCGCGCTGGCCGTTTGTGGATTCGCATCTTCCCCGACGTGCCCGTCACGTCGAAGCCCGCCGAAGTCCGCATGGGTAAGGGCAAGGGTGCGCCGGAATATTGGGCCGCCCGCGTCAAGCCGGGCCGGATCATGTTCGAACTCGATGGCGTTCCGCACGATGTTGCGGTTGGCGCGTTCGAGCGCGCGGCGGCCAAGCTGCCGATCAAGGTCAAGGTCGTCGTTCGCCTCGGTGAACCGACCGGTACGCAGGACTAACACGATGGCGCAGACGAAACACAAGGACCTGAAGGTCCAGACCGACGACCAGCTGGGCACCCAGCTTGGCGAGCTGAAGCGCGAGCAGTTCAACCTGCGCTTCCAGGCCGCTACCGGTCAGCTCGAAAAGCCCGGCCGGGTCCGCGAGGTGCGCCGCACCATCGCCCGTATCAAGACGCTGCAGACCGGCCGCAAGCCCGATGCCGCGAAGAGCCCCAGCGCTCAGGGAGCCAACTGATGCCCAAACGCGTCCTGCAGGGGACCTGCGTGTCCGACAAGGGCGACAAGACGATTGTCGTCCTCATCGAACGTAAGGTTGCCCATCCGGTTTATGGCAAGATCATGCGCCGTTCCAAGAAGTATCACGCCCATGACGAGGCCAATGTGGCCAAGCTCGGCGATGTGGTGCGGATCGAGGAATGCTCGCCGATCTCCAAGTTGAAGACGTGGAAGCTGCTCGATACGGTCGGTCGCGACACGTCGGTGATTGAAGGATCACACGCATGATCCAGATGCAGACCAATCTCGATGTCGCCGATAACAGCGGTGCCAAACGCGTCATGTGCATCAAGGTGCTCGGCGGCTCGAAGCGGCGCTTTGCCGGCGTCGGCGATGTCATCGTCGTGTCGATCAAAGAGGCCCAGCCCAAGGGTAAGGTCAAGAAGGGCGATGTGCACCGTGCCGTCGTCGTTCGTACCGCCAAGGATATCCGTCGTGCTGATGGTTCGGTGATCCGCTTCGATGGCAATGCCGCCGTGCTGATCAACAAGAACGAGGAGCCGATCGGCACGCGCATTTTTGGGCCGGTGGTCCGTGAACTGCGCGCTTCGGGTCACATGAAGATCATCAGCCTTGCGCCGGAGGTGCTGTAATGAGCGCCGCCAAGATCAAGAAGGGCGACAAGGTCGTCATCCTGTCCGGCAAGGACAAGGGCAAACATGGTGAAGTCACCAAGGCGATGCCGAGCGAGAGCAAGGTTATCGTCGGTGGCATCAACATGATGACCCGCCACAAAAAGCCGTCGCAGCAGGACCCCAACGGCGGCCTCGTCCGCATGGAAGCGCCGATGCACGTGTCGAAGGTGGCGATCGAGGATCCGAAGACTGGCAAGCCGACGCGCGTCGGTTTCAAGTTCCTCGACGACGGCCGCAAGGTGCGTTTCGCCAAGCGTTCGGGCGAAGTCATCGACGCCATCGGCGGCGCTACGCCCGTCAAGGCTGCGGCCAAGAAGCCCGCCAAGCGCGCTGCCAAGCAGCCGGGAGTTGAAGCCAATGGCTGATCAAGCAAATCTCACGCGCATGCAGAAGCTCTATGAGGAGCAGGTGCGTGCCGCGTTGACCGAGAAGTTCGGCTACAAGAACCCCATGCAGGTGCCGCGCATCGAAAAGATCGTGCTCAACATGGGTGTCGGCGAAGCGACGCAGGACAAGAAGAAGGTCGACCAGGCCGCCGCCGAAATGGCGCTGATTGCCGGACAGAAGCCGGTGATTACCAAGGCCAAGAAGTCGGTCGCAACCTTCAAGCTGCGCGAAGGCATGCCGATCGGCTGCAAGGTCACACTGCGCCGTGAGAAGATGTACGAATTCCTCGACCGCTTGGTCACCGTAGCATTGCCGCGCGTCCGAGATTTTCGCGGGCTCAATCCCAAGTCGTTCGACGGCCGGGGCAACTATGCCATGGGCCTGAAGGAACAGATCATCTTCCCCGAAATCAACTATGACCGCATCGATAACGTGCGCGGCATGGATGTGATCATCACGACGACGGCACGGACCGACGACGAGGCGCGGGCGTTGCTCCACGCTTTCGGCATGCCGTTCACCGGTTACGGCACCGAAGACCAGCAGAAGGCGGCCTGAGGCATGGCAAAGCTCTCCTCGATCAACAAGAACGAGCACCGCAAGGCGCTGGTCGTCAAATACGCCGGCAAGTACGCCGTGCTTAAGGCGATCGCCAACGACGAATCGCGCGACGATAACGAGCGGCTGATGGCCCGCCTGAAGATGGCGGAACTGCCGCGTAACGCCAATCCGACGCGCGTCCGCAATCGCTGCGAGCTGACCGGCCGCAGCCGCGCCTATTACCGCAAGTTCAAGCTGTCGCGGATCATGCTCCGGGAGCTGGCCAACAAGGGCCTGATCCCCGGCGTGACCAAGTCGAGCTGGTAGGAACATCTAAATGTCCTTGACCGACCCCCTGGGCGATATGCTCACCCGGATCCGCAACGGCCAGCAGGCCAAGAAGGATTCGATCCTGACGCCAGCGTCAAAGCTGCGCGCCCGTGTGCTCGATGTGCTTCAGCGCGAAGGCTATATCCGCGGCTACAGCGAGGCCGATGGTGGCGTCGCTGCGGCGCTGCGCATCGACCTGAAGTATTTCGAAGGCAAGCCGGCGATCCAGCACGTCGCGCGTGTCTCGAAGCCCGGTCGCCGGGTTTATTCGGGTTCTACCGAGCTGCCGCGCATTCGCAACGGCCTCGGCATCGTCATCGTTTCGACGCCAAAGGGTGTTCTGTCCGACGCGGAAGCGCGCGAACAGAATGTCGGCGGCGAAGTCCTCTGCCAGGTATTCTGATCATGTCGCGCATCGGCAAAAAGGCGGTTCCGGTTCCGGCCGGCGTCACCGCCACCATCGAAGACCGGGTCCTCTCGGTCAAAGGCCCCAAGGGCATGCTGTCCATGCCGATGTCTGATGACATCAGCTACGGCATCGAAGACGGCCAGATTGCCGTCACCCCGGCCAATGAATCGAAGCGCGCGCGCGCCTATTGGGGGATGCAGCGGACGCTGGTTTCCAATTTGGTGGTCGGTGTTTCCGATGGCTTCACCAAGGTTCTGGAAATCACCGGGGTTGGCTACCGCGCCAACGTCCAGGGCAAGAATTTGAAGCTGCAGCTCGGCTATAGCCACGATGTCGATTTCGCCATTCCTGATGGCGTCACCATCAAGACGCCCGACCAGACCACAGTCGAAATCAGCGGTTCAAACAAGCAGCAGATCGGTCAGGTCGCCGCTGAAATCCGCCGCTGGCGCAAGCCCGAGCCGTACAAAGGCAAGGGCATCAAATATCGCGGCGAGAAGATCTTCCGCAAGGAAGGGAAGAAGAAGTAATGGCCAAGCTGTCCCTTTTCGATCAACGCCGTCGCCGCGTCCGCACCGCTTTGCGCGCCAAGGGTGGCACGCGCCCGCGTCTGTCGATCCATCGTTCGTCGCAGCACATTTATGCGCAAGTCATCGACGATGCGCAGGGCGTGACGGTCGCTTCGGCATCGACGCTGGAGAAGGACGTTCGCGACACCACGGGTGCCACGACGACCGCCGCCGCCGA
Organism: Sphingomonadales bacterium; assembly: GCA_038211945.1. GTDB lineage: Bacteria > Pseudomonadota > Alphaproteobacteria > Sphingomonadales > Sphingomonadaceae > Sandarakinorhabdus. Next base: position 79,073 of record JBBQVA010000012.1, on the reverse strand, counting down.
AGTCGGCAAGCGACTGGCCGAGCGCGCCAAGGCTGCTGGTGTGTCGTCGGTCGTCTTCGATCGCGGTGGGTTCATCTATCACGGCCGCGTCAAGGCGCTGGCCGATGGAGCCCGCGAAGGCGGGTTGGAGTTTTAATCGATGGCTGACGAAATCGAAACCGGCGCTCCTGCGGTCGAAGCCTTTGGCGGCGCACCTGGCGGCGAACGCCGTGGTCGCGGTCCCGGTGGCCCTGGCGGCAATCGTGGTGGCCCCGGTGGCAATCGCGGGCGCGGCGGCAACGACCGTGACCGTGGTGGTCGCGGTGGGCGCGATGCCCCGCGCGGTGAAGGCGGCGAGGAACTGGTCGAGAAGCTGGTTCACATCAACCGCGTCTCCAAGACTGTGAAGGGCGGCAAGCGCTTCGGCTTTGCAGCGCTTGTCGTTGTCGGCGATGCCAAGGGCCGTGTCGGTTTCGGCCATGGCAAGGCGCGCGAAGTGCCGGAAGCCATCCAGAAAGCAACGGCTGCTGCGAAGAAGGGCATGATCCGCGTGCCGCTGCGCGATGGCCGCACCCTGCACCATGACGGCTATGGCCATTTCGGCGCCGGCAAGGTCTATGTCCGCTCGGCAGCACAGGGAACGGGCATTATCGCCGGTGGCCCGATGCGCGCCGTGTTCGAAGCGCTCGGCGTTGCCGATGTGGTGACCAAGTCGGTCGGCACCAACAACCCGTACAACATGATCCGCGCGACCTTCGCGTCGCTCGGGGAGCAGGTTTCGCCCAAGTCGGTGGCGCAGCGTCGCGGCAAAAAGATCGCCGATCTGATGGCGCGTCGCGGCGATATTTCGGCGCGTACCGCCGAAGTCGAAGCCGAAGCGGTCGCCTGAAGGACCTGATGATGGCCAAGATAAAAATCACCCAGACCGGCTCGCCGATCCGCCGCGCTCCCGACCAGGAAGCCACGCTGATCGGCCTCGGCCTCAACAAGATGAACCGGTCGCGCGTGCTCGAAGACACGCCGTCGATCCGCGGCATGGTCGCCAAGGTGGCGCATATGTTGAAGGTCGAGGAACTGGCCTGAATCATCCGAACGTAGGAGGGCTCGTGGTAGAACAAGACCCGTCGAGGCTTTATGCTAGGCAGTGGTTCTTCTACTTAATCGGGCCGCTTGCGGGGTTCGCTTGCCTGTTTTTCCTTCCGGGCGTCCGGTTTCTTCAATGGCTGATAATCCCTTGGTTTATAACGGTAGCTTTGGCGTTTGAAGTCAGATGCCCCCGCTGCCGACGTAGTTTGATTCACGACCGACACCTCTATTTCCCCCGCGCCAGTTGCCCCAAATGCGATTGGCCAAACTTTAACCCGCGCGACCCTAGCGAAAGCGAGTGCACCCGATGACGACCAAGCTCAACGATCTCCATGACAATCCCGGCGCGCGCAAGTCGCGGGTCCGCGTCGGCCGCGGTATCGGTTCGGGCGTTGGCAAGACCGGCGGTCGCGGCCAGAAGGGCCAGAAGTCACGTTCGGGTGTCTCGATCAAGGGTTTCGAAGGCGGACAGATGCCGCTCCACATGCGTCTGCCAAAGCGCGGCTTCAACAATATCTTCCGCAAGGAGTATTCGGAGCTGAACCTCGGCGTGCTGCAGGGTGCCATCGACAGCGGCAAGCTCGACGCCGCAAAGCCGATCGACGCCAAGCTGCTCGTCGAAACCGGTGTGCTCAGCCATGCGCGTGAGGGCGTCCGCCTGCTCGCCAAGGGTGTGCTGACTTCCAAGGTCGAAATTCATGTGACCGGCACCAGCGCCGCCGCAAGAGCCGCAGTCGAAGCTGCTGGTGGCACGCTGGTGCTGCCGACGCCCAAGCCCGAGCCGCTGCGCGGCGACGAGTTGAAGGCGTTCCGCGCCAAGGCCCGTGCCGACAAGGCAGCCGCCCAGAAAGCCGCCCCCAAGGTCGCAAAAGCCTGAACTGGCATAACCGTTCCGCCGCGCCTATCTAGGCGGCGGGGCGGGTTCGCCGCAGAATGATCGGGTAGGGATTTCATGGCATCCGCCGCCGAACAAATGGCCGCGAACATCAGTTTCGCAAACTTCTCCAAGGCGACCGAGCTCAAGAAGCGGCTGTGGTTCACCCTTGGTGCGCTGATCGTCTTCCGGCTGGTGTCGTTCGTTCCGCTGCCCGGCATCGACCAGGCCGCGCTCGGCGCACTGTTCACCCGCAATCAGGGCGGCGTGCTCGATTTCTTCAACATGTTTTCAGGCGGCGCGCTGCAGCGCATGTCGCTGATCGCGCTGGGTGTCACGCCCTACATTACCTCGTCGATCATCGTTCAGCTGATGACGTCGCTGGTGCCGAGCTTCATGTCCTTGAAAAAGGAAGGCGAAAGCGGCCGCAAGACGCTCAACCAATATACGCGGTATGGTACGGTCTTCCTGACTGCGGTCCAGGGTTTCGGCATCTCGCGCGGGCTGGAAAGCCAGTCGGTGGTCATCGATCCCGGCCTGTTTTTTGAAATTACCACTGTCATCACGCTGATCGGCGGCACGATGTTCCTGATGTGGCTGGGCGAACAGATCACCTCGCGCGGGATCGGCAATGGTGTATCGCTGATCATCATGGCCGGCATCGTGGCGCGCTTGCCGGTGTCGATCGGCCAGATCTTCGAACGGGCTCGCACCGGGGACCTTGGCGGCGGTGCGCTGATCGCTGTCGTTGTCGGCGGGCTGGCGACCATCGCCTTCATCTGTCTGATGGAGCGTGCCCAGCGCCGCATCCTGATCCAATACCCCAAACGACAGGTCGGCACCCGCCAGTTTCAGGGGGATAGTTCGCATCTGCCGCTGAAGCTTAACACTGCTGGCGTCATCCCGCCGATCTTCGCGTCGTCGCTGTTGTTGATGCCGCTGACCATCGCCCAGTTCATGGGGCAGGGCGGCAAGGGTCCGGACTGGCTGCTGACGATCACTACGGCGCTGCAGCACGGCGCGCCGCTGTACATGGCGCTTTATGGCGCGGGCATCATCTTCTTCAGCTTCTTCTACACCGCCGTCGTCTTCAACCCCGAAGAGACCGCTGAAAACCTCAAGAAGTACGGCGGCTTCATTCCCGGCATCCGCCCTGGCGTGCGGACGAGCGAGTATCTCGATTACGTCCTGACGCGGATTACCGTCATTGGCGCGGCCTATCTGACCGTCATCTGCCTTGTCCCCGAATTCCTGTCGGCGAAGATGGGGACTGGCCTCGCCCTTGGCGGGACCTCGCTGCTGATCGTCGTCAACGTGACGATGGACACGGTGGCGCAGATCCAGAGCCATTTGCTCGCCCATCAATATGAAGGGCTTATCAAGAAATCGAAGCTGAGGGGCGCGCGGCGTTGAACCTGATCCTGCTCGGACCCCCGGGGGCGGGGAAGGGTACGCAGGCGGCAAAGCTTGTCAAAGAACGGGGGCTCGTTCAGCTGTCGACTGGCGATATGCTCCGCGCCGCCGTTGCGGCGGGCACGCCTACGGGGATAAAGGCCAAGGCTGTCATGGAGGCCGGTGAACTGGTGTCCGACGACATCGTCAATGGGATATTGTCGGACCGGCTCGATATGCCCGACGCGCGGCAGGGGTTCATCCTTGACGGCTATCCGCGCACTGCAGCGCAGGCGGCAGCGCTCGACTGGATGCTGGAGGCCAAGGGGCTGGCGCTCGATCATGTCATCGAACTCGTCGTCGATGAGGACGTGCTGGTCGACCGGATCACCGGGCGTTTTACCTGCGCCCAGTGCGGGGAAGGCTATCACGACCGTTATAAGCTGCCCAAGGTTGCCGGGGTCTGCGACGTCTGCGGCTCGACGAATTTCAAGCGCCGACCCGACGACAACGCGGAAACCGTTCGCACCCGCATGGCCGAATACCGCGCCAAGACCGCGCCGATCCTGCCGCATTACGAGGCGCTGGGCCTTGTCGCCCATGTCGACGGCATGGCCGACATGGACGCAGTGGCGGCAAGTATCGACGCGGTGCTCGATAGCTGAGGGACACGATTGAAGCAGCGCTTGACTCTTGGTCTTGGTGCCGCTAACGCCCCCCATTCCGCTCAACCGGAAATCTGACCCGTCAGCCCATCGGCTGTGCGGCTGTAGCTTTGAGATGGCTGCCCCGCCCCGGCAGCCGTGGAGCTTGAAAGGACATTATCAGTGGCACGTATTGCGGGTGTTAACATCCCGACCAACAAGCGCGTTGAAATTGCGCTGACGTATATCCACGGCATTGGCCGCACCACCGCAAGCCGGATCGCGCATGACCTGGGTGTGCCGCCGGAGCGCCGTGTGCAGGACTTGACCGACGCTGAAGTGCTGCAGATCCGTGAGAAGATCGACAGCGAGCTGACCGTCGAGGGCGATCTGCGTCGTCAGGTGCAGATGAACATCAAACGGTTGATGGACCTCGCCTGCTATCGCGGCCTGCGTCACCGCCGTGGCCTTCCGGTCCGCGGTCAGCGGACCCACACCAACGCGCGGACCCGTAAAGGGAAAGCCAAGCCGATCGCCGGCAAGAAGAAGTAACGGCTCAGCCTCTTCTTCTTCTTTTAACCGGATCAGGGACTTACCAACATGGCACGCGAAGTTGCACGCATCAAGCGCCGCGAGCGCAAGAACATCACCAGCGGCGTGGCGCACGTCAACGCCAGCTTCAACAACACGATGATCACCATCACCGACGCGCAGGGCAATGCCATTGCCTGGTCGTCGGCGGGGACCATGGGGTTCAAGGGGTCGCGCAAGTCGACACCGTTTGCGGCGCAGATGGCCGCCGAGGACGCCGGCAAAAAGGCCGCCGAACACGGTGTGCGGACGCTTGAAGTCGAAGTGCGCGGGCCGGGCTCGGGTCGCGAATCGGCGCTGCGGGCACTGCAGGCGGTGGGCTTTCAGATCACCGCGATCCGCGATGTGACGCCGATCCCGCACAACGGTGTGCGTCCTCCGAAGCGCCGCCGGGTCTGACGCGACCCTGGCTGCCGCGCGCCCGCCCGCGCGGCTTTTCGGACCAAGAACGAACAGCGGGACGGAGCGGATGACGATTCGCTGTTCCCCAAGATGAGGTGACCCGATGGCAGTAATCGCCAAAAACTGGACCGAACTTAAGAAGCCGAACCGGCTCGAATCGCGGCCGAGCGTCGACTCGCGCCGCAAGGCAAGCTTCATCGCCGAACCGCTGGAGCGTGGGTTCGGCCTGACCCTTGGCAACGCGCTGCGCCGCGTGTTGCTGTCGTCGCTGCAAGGTGCGGCGGTGACGGCGATCAAGATCGACGGCGTGCTGCACGAATTCTCGTCGCTCGCCGGCGTCCGTGAAGATGTGACCGACATCGTTCTCAACATCAAGCAGGTCGCCATCCGCATGCAAGGCGATCAGCCCAAGCGTGTGCATTTGACGGCGACCGGCCCCGGCGAAGTCACGGCAGGGCAGATCGCTGTATCCGGCGACATGGAGGTCCTCAACAAGGACCTGGTCATCTGCACGCTGGACGATGGCGCGACGCTCAACATGGAACTGACGGTTCAAGCCGGTAAGGGCTATGTGCCCGCCAACGAAAACCGTCCGGCCGATGCGCCGATCGGTCTGGTGCCGGTCGATGCGCTCTACTCGCCGGTGCGGCAGGTCAGCTACAAGGTCGACAACACCCGCGTCGGCCAGGAGCTTGATTATGACAAGCTGACGCTGACGGTGGAAACCGACGGCACCGTCAGCCCCGACGACGCCATCGCCTATGCCGCCAAGATCCTGCAGGATCAGCTGGCGCTGTTCGTCAACTTCGAAGACGGAGCAGTCAGCCAGCCGGTGTCGATGGCACCGTCGATGCAGGGTCCGATCGAGGTCGACGACAATACGGTCCTCAACCGCTTCCTGCTCAAGAAGGTCGACGAGCTGGAGTTGTCGGTACGCTCGGCGAATTGTCTCAAGAACGACAACATCATCTACATCGGCGATCTGGTGCAGAAGACCGAAAGCGAGATGCTGCGGACGCCGAACTTTGGCCGCAAGTCGCTCAATGAAATCAAGGAAGTGCTCAGCCACATGGGCCTTCGCCTCGGCATGGAAATCGGCGGCTGGCCGCCGGAGAACATCGAGGAAATGGCCAAGAAACTCGAGGCCGAATTCTAAGCGGCTGAACGATCGGTCGCGGCATCCCGCCGCGACCTGGAACGGGGTACCTGACACGGCCCCGCTACGAACGGAGAAGACCCATGCGTCACGGTAACGCCCATCGCAAACTCGGTCGCACGAGCAGCCATCGCTTGGCGATGTTCCGCAACATGGCGACCAGCCTCGTCAAGCACGAGCAGATCAAAACGACGCTGCCCAAGGCGCGCGAAATCCGCCCCTATATGGAAAAGCTGGTGACGCTGGCCAAGCACGGCGGGCTGTCGAACCGCCGTCTGGCCCACGCCCGGCTTGGCGACGATGATCAGCTGATCAAGCTATTCGACGTGCTGGCGACGCGCTACGCTGACCGGCCCGGCGGCTATGTCCGCATCGTCAAGGCCGGCATCCGGCGTTCGGATGCGACGCCGATGGCGATTGTGGAATTCGTCGACCGCGACACCAGCGCCAAGGGCCAGGATTCAGGCCCTGTCGAAACCTTCGACGACGCCTGAGCGGCGTCTGTCAGGGGGCGTCATGCGCCGCGCCGCCTATCGCCAGTTCGTCGTAATTCCGACGCGCTGGGCGGACAATGACGTCTACGGCCATGTCAACAACATCGTCCATTACAGCTGGTTCGACACGGCAGTGAACAGCTTGCTGATCGAACGCTGCCTGCTCGATCCGGTTGGCGGCGCGACTATTGGCCTCGTCGTCGAAACCGGCTGCCGCTACTTCCGCGCCGTGTCGTTTCCGGAGGTCGTCGAAGCCGGAGTCCGCATCGCCCGCATTGGCGCCTCAAGCATCCGCTGGGAAATCGGCCTGTTCACGGCCGGGCACGAAGACCCCGCCGCGGCGGGATTTTTCGTCCATGTCTATGTCGATCGGGAGGGGCGGCGACCCCAGCCGGTTAGTGCAGAGTGGCGGGCGAGGCTGGCCGATCTCGCCGTCTAACGCACCGGCCCGACTACCATCGACCGGCTCGCCCGTTCCTTGTCGGGCAGCGGCATGGCAGGGGCATCAGGGGTGTGGCCGTCGCCGATCTTGTGGCGCACCACGTCGGCATTGGTCGCCGCGTCATACGGCGTCACCGGCACACCTAGCGCCTGCGCCTCGGCCGCGCCGACCGCTGCCAGCAGCTGATAGCCCGCCACTTGTTCGTCGCGCTGCGCCGACGCGAGGTTGACCTGCACCGTCAGCAATTCCTGTTGCGCGTTGAGCACTTCGATCACTGTCCGGGTGCCGACCTGATTTTCCTGCTGCACGCCTTCCAGCGCCAGGCTGTTGGCACCGACGCCGACATTGGTTGCCTGAATGATGGCGCGGGCATTCTGCAGCGACGCAAAGGCGTTGGCGGCGGTCTCGGCGACGGTGCGACTGGTCGAACCGATAACCTCGGCCAACTGGCTCCGTCGCGCCTGCGCCGCACGGGTGCGCGATCCGACCAAGCCCGCCTGATACAGCGGTACCGTCGCGGTTACCCCGGCGCTTTGGGTGAAGAACGCGCCCGAAAAGCCGCCGCCGCCGCCCTGGATTGTCGAGGCGCTGTTGCTGACGATCCGGTCAAAGCGCTGATACTGCGCGCCCAATGTCGCATCGAGGCTGGGCAGACGCTGGCGTTCAATGACCTCGACGTCATAGCGCGCCGCCGCCTCATCGAACTTGGCGGCAATCAGCGACGGATTATTCTGTTGCGCGAGATCGACGGCCTGGCCTTCGGTTCCCGGCAGTGGCGGCAGTGGCGGCAGCGGTGCCAAATCCTCGGGCAGGCGCCCGGTCAGTCGATTATAGGCGTTGCGCGCCGCCGCCAGCTGGTTGCGCGCGGTGATGACGTTGGAACGCGAAATGGCCAGCCGCGCATCGGACTGGGCAACATCGGTGCGCGTCAGGTCGCCGACTTCGAAGCGGTCCTTGGATTGCTGCAGTTCGCGCTCCAGCACCTTGACCTGGTTCTGGTTGAGATCGACCGTCCGGCCATAACGGATGACATCGGCATAGGCGGTGACGGTGTTGACGATCAGCGTATTCTCCTCGGCCCGCAGGCGCGCGCGGGCGGCGAGGATGCGGTTTTCGCCGGCCGATGTTGCCAGCCGCGTGCGCCCGCCGCGATACAGCGGCGCGCTGAGCTGCAGCCCCGCGGTGTAGGTCCGGCCGGTATCGTTGCCATCGAGGGCGCTCTGGTTACCATTGGCTTGAAGCCCGAGCGTTGGCCGCCCGGCGGCGAGCGCCTGCGGCACCTCCTCATCGGCCTGGCGCACGATGGCCCGCTGCTGGGCGATATCAGGGTTGTTTTCGTACGCCGAGGCAATGGCGGCAGCGAGCGTATCGGCGGCGGCAGGCATGGCACTGGTGGATAGCAGCAGCACGGCGGCAGCGCGCGAAAGGGTGGCAGTCATCGAAAGCGTCACTCCGGAAATCAGAAGGCAAAGGCGCGGGCGCGTGTGAAGCCCGGCAACGGCCGCGCCGCGACCTCGAGAAAGGGCAGACCTGCGATGCGGTTACCCACGACAGGCCCGACGGTAGCCCGGCCGACACCGCCGTCGCGGACCACTGCGGCCGCGCGGCCGTCAGGTGCCAGTTGGGCGGCCAGCGCGTCCGGGATTTCCTCGATCGCACCTTCGAATAGCATCAGCGTATAGGGAGCGCCTTCGGCCCAACCGTCGGCCAGCGGCCCGGTCACGGTATTGACGCCGAGCGCGGCGGCGTCGCTGGCGAGGCCTGCATCGTCCTCAAGCGCCACGACTCGCGCTGCAATGCGTCCACAGACCATCGCCGAATACCCGGTCCCCGAGCCGACGACGAGAACCCGGTCCGCCGCATTGATGCGCGCATGGGTCAGTAGCAGCCCGAGCACCATCGGTTCGAGCAACCAGCGCGTCGGAGCGATCTGGATCGCCGCATCGGAATAGGCAACACCCTGGGCTGCCGGGGGCACAAAGCGTTCGCGCGGCACTGTCGCCATCGATGTCAACACCGCCGGGTCGTTGACGCCAACAGTCTTCAACTGGCTGTCGACCATGGTCTGGCGGAGCGCGTTAAAGGTCACGGCGACAGGATTTCCCGGAAACATGAAGTGATTTATACAAGTAATACACAAGGCGCGCAACCATAGAAGCGGCTGCGTCCGTCTAGCGGCGGAGGTTGCCCTCGCCAAGCGCGATTGCTAGGGGGACGGCCCCATGCGGTTTGGCCCGATGGCGGAGTGGTGACGTAACGGACTGCAAATCCGTGAACCCGGGTTCGATTCCCGGTCGGGCCTCCAGCGCTATGACGGGTTGGCTGTCACATGGGCGACGAGCTCATCAAAGAAGCGTTCGAGGTTGCTCAGCACGTTCGCCTTGAATTCGTAATTCACTTCGGGCGAGTTCGATTCGATGATCGGCGAGGCGTCGACCTTTTCGAAATAGGCGGCGGCGACGGTTTTGACATAGGTCGGGGTGAGTTCGATCTGGCCCATCTTGTCGAGGATGCGCAGCTGGACGATCATCATCTGGCGGACCAGCATTTCCAGCGCGGTGATCCGCGCGACGGCGGCAACGGCATCGAGTTCGACGGTCTCGTCTTCGTTCATGCTGGCAGCATAATCCGCAAGCGCTATGAGAGCCAATGCCCCGCATTCTGACAGCGTCGGTCGAGCGTTTCCCGGTGCGCGGCGCGTTCATCATTGCTCGTGGTGCCAAGACGCATGTCGATGTCGTCGTTGCCGAAATCACCGACGGTTCGCACCGCGGACGCGGCGAGGGGACGGCGATCTATTACCGCGGCGAGACGGCTGCGACGGTCCGCGATGCCGTCGCTGCGCAAGCCGACGCCATCACAGCGGGGGCGAGCCGCGTCGATTTACTGGCGCTGATGCCGCCGGGCGCAGCGCGCAATGCCCTTGATGCGGCTTTGTGGGATTTCCAGGCCAAGGCGACCCGCACCCCAGTATTTCAAACCCTTGGTCTGCCAGCCCCACGGCCGCTGCTGACGGCCTATACCATCAGCCTTGGTGACGCAGGGACGATGGCGGCGGCGGCAACGCTCGCCAAAGCGCGCGAACTGCTCAAGATCAAACTTGGCGGCAGTGATGGGGCGGACGCCGATATCGAGCGGGTTCGCGCCGTCCATACCGCCGCCCCCGATGCTCGGCTGACAGTCGACGCTAATGAAGCCTGGGGTGCCGCCGATATCGAACGGACCGCCGCCGCGCTGGGAGTGCTGGGTGTCGAGCTGATCGAACAGCCGGTACCTGCTGGAAAGGATGCGCTGCTCGACCATGTCCACTCGGCCGTCCCGCTGGCCGCCGACGAAAGCTGCCACGACCGCGCGTCGCTCGATCAAATTATCGGTCGCTATGCCTTTATCAACGTCAAGCTCGACAAGTCCGGTGGCCTGACCGAAGCGCATGCCTTGATTCATGCGGCCGGGCTGCGCGGCCTGGGCGTGATGACTGGCTGCATGCTGTCGACATCGCTGGGCATCGCGCCGGGATTCTATGCCGCCATGCAGAGCAGCTACGCCGACCTCGACGGACCGTTGCTGATTGAGGATCGGGTAGGCGGCTTGCGGTTCGAAAATTCTGACGTGTGGCCACCCGAATCTTCGTTATGGGGCTGAGAGTTTTTGATAAGGGAGTGGCAATGAAGCGTGTCGCGTTGGCTTTGATGGCGGCTGTGGTTTCGGTACCGGCAGCAGCGTCACCGCATTCGGACAAGGTCTGGCGCGGCATCGCCGATGCGGGTGAGATCGGCCTTCCAGCTGTCGCCATCGCCGCAACCGTCGCGCAGAAAGATCGCAAGGGGGCGATCCAGCTGGCGGAAACTTTCGCGCTGGCGGTCGCTACGACCGAGGCCCTCAAATATTCGATCGATGAGCAGCGCCCCAACGGTGGCAACCACAGCTTTCCTTCGGGCCACGCTACCGCCGCGTTCGCCGGTGCGGGCTATATCGGCCATCGTTATGGCTGGGAATATGGCGCGCCTGCCGAGGCGGTGGCGCTGCTGGTTGGCTATAGCCGTGTCCACACCCGCGATCATCATTGGTACGACGTCGTCGCCGGTGCGGCGATCGGTGAGGGTTCGGCGGCGCTGTTTACGCGACGCTTGCCCGAACAGTTCGTCATAATTCCATGGGGCGACAGCCATGGCGGCGGCTTTGCCATGACGGCGGGGTTTTAGGCGGTCGCGGCCAGCCGCTCGATCAGCCAGCGGCCGGCGGGTCCGGGCGGCTGGGCGGTCCGGTGAACGATGCGTAACTTGTATAGACCGTCGACCCAGCCGACGATGTCGAGTCGCACCAATCGCCCTGCGGCGAGATCATCGGCGACGATGGCTTCCGGCATACCGCCCCAGCCGAGCCCGGCCAGCAGCAGCGCGTGTTTCGCGCCAAGGTCACCCAACCGCCACGTCTTCAACGCGATGACCGCAAAATCCTGACCTGCTGTCCGCAACGAGCGATCGGTTAGCACCAGCTGGACATGGTCGCGGACATCGGCGGCGGTCAGACGCCGCCCGGCCAGCGGGTGCGTCGGCGCTGCCACCGGCACGATCGCCACCCCACCGGCATCGATCGTCGCCATGCCGTTGCCGTCGAAGGGGGCTGGGCCGCTTACACCGATTGTCGCGACGCCGCGCACCACCAGATCGACCACCGCACCCAGCGCCTCGACATACAGCCGCAGGCCGACGGTCGGAAACTTACGCTGAAAATCCTGCAGCATTTCGACGAGCCGCACGGTCGGCAGCATCACGTCGACTGCGATGGCGAGTTCAGCCTCCAGTCCCGTCATCATCCCGGCAACCTTGGCGCGCAGTGCCGCGACATCGCCGACGACGGCGCGCGCCTCGGCAGCGACGGCGCTCCCGGCAGCCGTCAGCATTGGCATCCGCCGCTTGCCACGCTCGAAAAGCGCAATGCCCAACTGCGCCTCCAGCTGATCGATCGCATAGCTGACTGCCGAGGTCGCGCGGCCGAGCTGGCGTGCCGCGGCAGTCAGGCCGCCATGTTCAACCACCGTCAGGAATACCTGAAGCTGATCGAGCGTCGGGGTGCCGGGACCGCGCACTTATTCAAAATAACTGAACATCTTGGACAATATTATACGGATTTCTATGCCCGCGCTACCTCTCCATATCTTCCTGCAAGCAATCAGGAGGTTCGCATGTCCAAAGTTCTCGTGCTCTATTATTCCAGCTACGGCCATATCGAAGCCATGGCGAAGGCCGTGGCCGAAGGCGCGACTGCCACCGGTGCGACGGTCGACATCAAGCGCGTCCCCGAAACCGCGCCGACAGAAGTCGCGGCTGCCGCACATTTCAAGACCGATCAGGCGGCACCCGTCGCTACCATTGCCGAGCTGGCCAATTACGACGCCATCATCATCGGTGCGCCGACACGTTTTGGCCGGATGCCGTCGCAGATGGCGGCCTTTCTCGATCAGGCGGGGGGGCTGTGGATGACCGGCGCGCTCAACGGCAAGGTCGGCGGGGCGTTCACCTCAAGCGCCAGCCAGCACGGCGGCAACGAGACGACGCTGTTCTCGATCATCACCAATCTCCTGCATTTCGGCATGACCATCGTCGGTCTGCCATACAGTCATCAAGGCCAGATGACGCTGGAAGAGATCGTCGGTGGTGCACCCTATGGTGCGACCACGATCGCCGGTGGTGACGGTTCGCGTCAGCCGAGCGCGATCGAACTTGCCGGTGCGCGCCACCAAGGTGAGCTCATCGCCAAAACCGCGACCAAGCTGTTCGGTTAAAGCCCATTGGCCCCGATCCCGGCTCTCGCGTGTTTGAGAGCCGGGGCCGGTGTCCCGTGGAGAACTTCATGCTGCTTGAACATGGCACGGTCGTCGCGGTCGCCGACGGCGAGACCCTCCACCTTTACCGCAACAGCGGCACCGATATTGCGGTGAAGCTGGTGCCCGTCGCGCACGGAACGGTGGAGGGCGACAATATGGGAAGCGGCGGCCGCCACCACAGCAGTGCCGCCAACCCCGACGACCGCCAGCTGACCGAAGACAGCTTTGCCGCAGCGACCGCGGCCCTGCTCAATACCCAGGCGCTTGAGGGCAAGTTCGACGCGTTGTTCGTGATCGCTGCGCCAAAGACGCTCGGCGAGCTCCGCAAGCATTGGCACAAGGCGCTGGAGTCAAAGCTGGTCGGCGAACTGGCAAAGGAACTCACCGGCCATTCGATCGGCGACATCGAAACCGCTGTCGCCAATTCCTAAGCCTCGACCGTGACGCGGAGGCGGTTCAATACACCTCGAACAGCCCGGCTGCGCCCATGCCGCCACCGACGCACATCGTCACAACGACGTATTTTGCGCCGCGTCGTTTGCCCTCGATCAGCGCATGGCCGGTCAGCCGTGCACCGCTCATGCCATAGGGGTGGCCGATCGAAATGCCGCCGCCGTTGACGTTGAGCAGGTCATTGTCGATGCCGAGCTTGTCGCGGCAATAGATGACCTGGACGGCGAAGGCTTCATTCAGCTCCCACAGGCCGATGTCGCCGACCTTCAACCCGTTGCGCTCAAGCAGCTTGGGGATGGCATAGACCGGGCCGATGCCCATCTCGTCGGGCTCCAGCCCCGCCACCGCCATGCCGCGATAGGCGCCCAACGGGGTCAGTCCGCGCCGCGCCGCCTCGCCGGCTTCCATCAGCACGCTCGCCGAAGCGCCGTCAGACAGCTGCGACGCGTTACCGGCAGTGATCGTACCACCCTCGCGCACCGGCTTCAGCCCCATCAGCCCTTCGAGCGTGGTTTCGGGCCGGTTGCCTTCGTCCTTGGTGATGTCGACATCGTGGAAGGTGACCTCTTTGGTCTCCTTGTTCATCATGCCCATCTTGGCTTTCACCGGCACGATTTCGGCGTCGAACTTGCCCGCCTGCTGGGCAGCGGCGGTACGCATCTGCGATTGGAAGCCGTATTCGTCCATCTGTTGGCGCGAGATGCCGTAACGCTTGGCGACATTTTCCGCCGTGTCGATCATCGGAATATAGGCATCCTTGTGCATCGCCAGCAGCGACATGTCGGGCTCGACGCGGAATTTCTCGTTCTGCACCATCGAGATTGAATCCTGCCCGCCGCCAATGGCGATCTGCATATTATCAACGATGATCTGCTTGGCGGCAGTCGAGATTGCCATCAGCCCCGACGAGCATTGGCGATCGAGTGTCTGGCCCGACACGCTGACGGGTAGCCCGGCACGCAGCGCCGCGATCCGTGCCAGATTGGGTGCCTGCGACCCTTGCTGAAGCGCCGCGCCCCAGACGACGTCGTCGATCTCGCCGCCTTCGAGGCCTGCCTTGGCGACGGCGGCCTTGATGGCGTGCGAGCCCAAAGTCGCACCCGGAGTGGCGTTGAAGCCGCCACGGAATGCCTTGCCGATGGGAGTACGCGCGGTGGAAACGATGACGGCTTCACGCATGATCTTGCTCCTTGCTGGGGAAGCGGGCGGCACCGGCTTCCAATGGTATGGCAAATGCGCCGACGATGAGGGCGACGCCGTGGTAAAAGGCGATGAGCTGGACGGTTTCGAGCCGCTGAGCACTGTCATAATGCGCCGCCAGCCGGGCGTGTTCGGCGTCGGTCAACGCCTTGCGATCGATCAACGCATCGACGGCGGCGATCAGCGCGGCTTCGGCGTCCGACCAATTCCCATCATCGGCATGGCCGTGGACGGTCGATACGATCTGTGCCGGGGTCAGCTGCGCCTTGGGGCCAAAGGCGTTGATGTGGATGCCCCATTCATACTCGCACCCCGTCCGCGCCGTTGTGCGGTCGATGACGATCTCCCGATCACGCAGGCTCAGCGGCCCACGTCCGAGCAGCGAGCCGCCGGAGAATTTCTCCCAGGCGCGCGGGGACGTGGCGATCGTCGTGAACAGCGCCAGCGGATCGGCACCCGGCGGCATCGTCGCCGCCATCGCAGCGGCAAACGCCTCTAGGTAGGGTTTTTGCAGGGGCTCGATGCGGCTCATAGATATTGCAGCGTCACCCATTCCCCCGCGAGCGCCGGTTTGGTTTCGCCTTCGATTTCGACGGTGACGTTGACGGTCGACTGCCACGCGCCATCCGCCCGCTGCGTGACTTCCGCCAGTGTAAAGCGTCCGCGCACGCGGCTACCCGATTTCACCGGGGCCATGAAGCGCACCTTGTTGAGCCCGTAATTGACCCCCATCCGCACGCCCTCGACCCCCGGCATTGCCGAATAGGCAAAGGCCGAACACAGGCTGAGCGTCAGATAGCCATGCGCAATCGTCGTGCCGAATGGGGTTTGAGCCGCGCGGACCGGGTCGACGTGGATAAACTGATGATCGCCGGTGACTTCGGCAAAGGCATCGATGCGGGCCTGATCGACCAACGTCCAATCCGAAGTGCCAACCTCGCTGCCGACAAGCGCGCGATAGGCGTCGAGCGTGATGGCCGGTCGCGTCGTCATATCCGTCCCCGTTGATCGTTGTTGGAGCGAGCATTGGCGCAGGGTACCGCGGGCGTCAACCATGACCGGACTCGCGCGCCGTTGGGCGCGCTGATAGTGTCGGCGCGCCTTCAAGATGTGGAGCTTGGCGATGGCCGATCTGATCTTTTACACCAACCCGATGTCGCGCGGGCGGATTGCCCGCTGGATGCTCGAGGAGGTCGGTCAGCCGTACAAGACCGAACTTCTTGATTATGCAGCCTCGATGAAGGCACTCGAATATCTGGCGATCAACCCGATGGCAAGGTGCCGGCGATCCGCCACGGCGATGTCGTTGTGACTGAAGGTGCTGCAATCTGCGCCTATCTTGCCGACGCCTTTCCAGAGGCCGGGCTGGCACCACCACTGGGCGATCGCGGCGCTTATTACCGCTGGTTGTTCTTTGCTGCCGGGCCGGTCGAAGCGGCGATGACCAACAAGTCGATGGGCTGGGACGTGCCGACCGACAAGAAGATGATGGCCGGCTGGGGCAGCTTCGACGAGGTTGTGGATGCCCTCGACGGCTGGCTGACACATCATGAATATTTCGCGGGCGATGTGTTCAGCGCCGCCGACGTCTACGCCGGATCGCAGATCGGCTGGGGCATGCAGTTTAACTCGATCGAAAAACGCCCGGCCTTCGAGGCCTATTGGCAGCGTGTGTCCAACCGACCCGCGGCGGTGCGCGCCCGTGAGATCGATGATGCTTTAATGAACACAAAGGGGTAGTATCGTCTGTCCCGACCCGTCGGACCCTGCGTAAGATCATCGTGTTGCGAGGATGTTAGCGTGATGCGTCAGCCCAATCGCCATCCCATGTCCGTCGCGTTGGTCGTTGCTGCATTAACTCTATCGAGCTGTGGAGGGGGCGGTGGCACAACTGCGCCGCCGCCGGTGCCTGCACCGACTCCGACACCTATGCCAACCCCCACTCCGGCCCCGACCCCGACGCTACAGACGCTTGCAACCCAGCCGCCGGTCGGCGTTTTGCTGGCGATGTTGCTGACCGATGGAACCGTGATGGTTCAGGTCAACCCTCAGGGCACAGCAGCGACCAGCGCGTCGATCTTCTACCGGCTGACGCCCGATGCGCGCGGCGATTATGCGGCGGGAACATGGACCCGGCTTGCCGCGCCACCCACGGGCTATGCCCCCTATGCCTCGGGCGAAGCCGTCCTCGCCGACGGGCGCGTGTTGTTCGCCGGCGGCGAATATAATCAGGACGATTACAGCCTGCCGTTCGCGCCATCGGCACTGACCAACATGTCGGCCATATTCGATCCAGTGGCGAACACATGGGCGATGATCGCGGCACCACCGGGCCAGCCCTATATCGGCGACGTGTCTTCGGTTGTGCTACCCGACGGGCGCTTCGTCTTTGGCAGCAAACTCGACAAGAAAATGTGGTCGCTCGATCCGGCGACGCTGGTGTGGACGCCGATCATCTCGACGGGAAAGAGCGATAATTTCGCCGAGGAAGGCTTCACCCTGCTGCCAAATGGCAACGTCTTCCTTGTCGACATGGTCAATACGCCGCAGTCCGAACATTTCGTACCCGCCACCAACAGCTGGATTTCGGACGGTCCGACGCCGGTACCGCTGACCTCGCCAACTGACCATCCGGCTGGGCTGACCTATGGCCCGGCACCAGTGCAGACGGTGGGCGGCATCCCCTATGGCCCGGGGCCGACGGGCACCTATCTGCCACCCGGGGAGATCGGCCCGGCGATTCTGCGCCCCGACGGATCGGTGTTTGCCACCGGATCGGCGGTCACTGGCCAGACCGGGCACACCGCCGTCTATCGCCCCGGCGCCACAGCGGGACAGGCCGGATCATGGACGCGGGGGCCGGACTTTCCGGGCATCGACAATGCAGGCGACACATCGGCGGCGCTGTTGGTCAACGGTAATGTCCTGGTCGCGGGCAACACCGGCGCGCTGTATGAATTCGACGGTACGAACTTCACGACGACGTCGGTCGCGCCAACCAACCCGCGCGGCGATTCGATAGCAGTGTTCCTGCTGCCATTGCCCTCTGGCCAGGTGCTGGTGCTGACGCCGGGCCTTAACGTGCTGGCGCGGTTGTATAACCCCGTCGGCGCGGCGCAGGCGGCTTGGGCACCGACGATCACGACGGTCTCCACGACCCTCACCCGGGGCCGAACCTTTGTGCTGACCGGCACCCAGCTCAATGGGTTGAGCCAGGCTGCGGCCTATGGCGATGAACTCAACACGTCGACCAATTACCCGCTGGTACGGCTGACCAACACCGCATCGGGCCATGTCGTCTATGCGCGCACCCACGGGCATAGCTCGATGGGCGTCGCGACCGGCGCGACGCCGGTGACGACGAACTTCGACGTGCCGGCAACGGCGGAGACTGGCGCGACGACGCTGGTGGTGATCGCCAACGGCATTGCGTCGACCCCGGTGGCGGTGACGATCAACTAGGATCGGCTTTCGGAGCGCCCCGCCACCGTCTAAAGCGGCGCATGACCAGCCTCGCCGCCGCCCGTGCCGACATGCGCCGCCTTCACCGCCTGCCCGAACCCGAGGTGCTGGCCGGCCTGCTGCCCGCCGCCACCCTGTCGCCGCCGACGCGTGACGCCGTCGTCAACCGGGCGCTCGGCCTGCTCGCCGACCTGCGCGCGGCGCAGAGCAGTGGCTGGGTCAACCGATTCCTCCAGCAATACCGGCTCAACACCGCCGAGGGTGTGGCCCTGCTCAGCCTCGCCGAGGCGTTCCTGCGGGTGCCCGACAGCGAGACCGCCGACGCGCTGATCCGCGACAAGATCGGTGGCGCCGACTGGGCAGCGCACAAGGGCCAATCCGATTCGCTGCTGGTCAATTCCGCCACTTGGGGGCTGGTGATGACGCGGGCGTTGGTGGGGGACGAAAAGGGCTCCGTCCTGCGCCGTCTGGTGGCGCGCACCGGCGAGCCGTTCGTGCGGCAGGGCGTCGGTGCGGCGATGCGCATGATGGGGCAGGTGTTCGTCATGGGCCGCACCATCGACGAGGCACTGGCCCGCGCCGGGGACAAGGACAATCGCGGCTTTACCGCCAGCTTCGACATGCTCGGCGAGGCGGCACGGACCTTTGCCGATGGCGAACGCTATTTCGCCAGCTACATGGCGGCGATCCGCGATACCGGGAAGTCCGGACTCGGCGGCGCAATCACCGATCGGCACAGCATCTCGGTGAAGCTATCGGCGCTCCACCCGCGCTATGAAACCGCCCGTGCCGCGACCGCCGTTCCGGCACTGACCGACATGGTCCGGCAGCTGGCCGAGGCGGCGGCGGCGGCGGGCATCGGCTTCACCGTCGACGCCGAGGAGAGCGAGCGGCTGATGATGAGCCTCGACATCATCGAAGCAACCGCTCGCCTGCCGCAGCTGAAGGGCTGGGACGGCTTCGGCATGGCGGCACAGGGCTATGGCAAGCGGGCGCGGGCGGTGATCGGCTGGGCGGATGCGCTCGGGTCGGAGACACGACGCAGGTTGACAATACGCCTGGTCAAGGGCGCTTACTGGGACAGCGAGATCAAGCGGACGCAGGAAGCAGGGCTGGCCGGCTATCCGCTGTTCACCCGCAAGGCGGCGACCGATGTGTCGTATCTGGCCTGCGCGTCGGATATGCTCGCCGCGCCCAATATCTACCCGGCATTTGCCAGCCATAATGCGCTGACCGTGTCGACTATTCTTGAGTGGGCGGGTGACCGCCGCGACTTCGAATTCCAGCGGCTGCACGGCATGGGCGAGGGGCTGTTCGAACGGCTGGTGCGCGAGGAGGGCTATAAATGCCGGACCTATGCGCCGGTTGGTGGGCATCGCGATCTGCTGGCGTATCTCGTGCGCCGGCTGCTGGAAAATGGCGCCAATTCGTCGTTCGTCCACCAGTTGGCGGATGAGAATGTGTCCGATGCGGATTTGCTGGCCGACCCGGCGGCGAAGATCGCCTCGGTAGGCGGGTCGCCGCATCCGTCGATCTCGCTGCCGGTGGATTTATATGGGGCGGAGCGGGCCAATTCGTCCGGCATCGATCTGGCGGATGCAGCGATTTTGGCGGGGGTGGCGGGTGATATTGCAACTTCCGCCGTCATTCCCGCTTTCGCGGGAACCCAGGAGTTTGGGACGAACCGTCTGGGTTCCCGCTTTCGCGGGAATGACGACGTTGAGAGCGCAGTCGCTACCGCTCACACCGCTTTCTCCGCCTGGTCGCGCACCCCCGTCGCCGCCCGCGCCGCGGCGCTCGACCGGCTGGCGGACCTGCTCGAAACCCACCGCACCGAACTGATGGCGCTGTGCGTCCATGAGGCGCGCAAGACCATCCCCGACGCCCTCGCCGAAGTCCGCGAGGCGGTGGATTTCTGCCGCTATTATGCCGCCGACGCGCGCCGCAAATTCGTCACCGAAACCCTCCCCGGCCCGACCGGCGAGCGCAACGAATTGCGGCTGGAGGGACGCGGCGTGTTCGCCGCCATCGCACCATGGAATTTCCCGCTGGCGATCTTCGTCGGGCAGGTCGCTGCCGCGCTGGTGACGGGCAATAGCGTCGTCGCCAAGCCCGCGCCGCAGACGCCGCTGATCGGCCGCCGCGCGGTCGAACTGGCGTGGGAGGCGGGGGTGCCGAGGGACGCCCTGCACATCGTCACCGGCGGCGGCGAGGTCGGCGACGCGCTCGTCCGCGACCCCCGCATCGACGGGGTGGTGTTCACCGGCTCGACCGCCACCGCCCGGCGCATCGCCCGCGCGCTGCTCGACGATGAGACGCGCCCGCTGGTGCCACTGATCGCCGAAACCGGCGGCATCAACGCGATGATCGTCGATTCCACGGCGCTGACCGAACAGGTGGTGGCCGATGTCGTGACCAGCGCCTTCCGCTCGGCCGGGCAACGCTGTTCGGCGCTGCGCCTGCTGGTGGTGCAGGACGAGGTCGCCGAACGCACGCTGGAGATGCTGAAAGGTGCGATGGACACCCTCGTCGTCGGCAACCCCGGCGATCCGGCGACCGATACCGGGCCGGTCATCGACCGCGCCGCGTATGATCGGCTGGAAACCTATCGCCAGTCAGTCCGCGACCATTGGATTCACGCCGTCCTCGCCCCGGCTGAGGGCGATTTCATTGCTCCCACCGCGATCCGCCTCGAGCGCATCGCCGATCTGACACAAGAATGGTTCGGGCCGCTGCTCCATGTCGTGACCTGGAAGGCGGGCGAACTGACCGAAACCATCGCCGCGATCAACGCGCTCGGCTACGGCCTGACCATGGGGCTGCACAGCCGCATCGCGTCGGTCGCGGCGGCGGTCGAGGCGGAGGCCAAGGTCGGCAATCTGTACGTCAACCGTTCGATGATCGGCGCGGTCGTCGGCTCGCAGCCCTTCGGCGGCGAGGGACGGTCGGGCACCGGCTTCAAGGCAGGCGGGCCGCATTATCTGCTGCGCTTCGTCACCGAACGCACGGTGTCGACCGATACGACGAGCGCGGGAGGGAATGCGTCGTTGCTGAGCATCGAGGATGTCGGCGGGATCTGAACGTCGCTTGCGGGGTCAGTCATTTTTGCGTATAACAACTCCGTAATGACCGCTGCCCTTCCCATCTCGGTGCCAACGCGCCTCGCCGTTCCAAAGCGCGAATGGGGCACGGCGTTCGCCGCCCTCCGTCGCCTGCTCGGCGACAAGGACGATACGCGGGCGGTGTTCGAAATCATGCGCGCCCTCAACGGCGGCGCGACGCGCACCGGGTACCGCCGCCTGCTGACCACGGCAGAAGGTGGACGCTTGGCCTATCAGCGGATTGAGCTGGCCGAGCGTTTGGCCGACCGCGACTGGCTGGCGACGCTGCCCGATGAAAGCCTGGGTGCCGCCTATCGCCGCTTTACCGAAGTCGCGCAGATCACTCCGGAGGGGCTGGTCGAGGTCAGCAACTCGGTAATGAATGAAATCGAACATCCGGTCGCCTGGTATGGTCGCCGCATCCGCGATGCCCATGATTTGTGGCACACCGTCACGGGCTACGGCACAGATTCGCTCGGCGAGGCCTGCCTCGTCGCGTTCTCCTATGCGCAGACCCGGGCGCTCGGCTGGGCGGCGATTGCGGTCGGCGCAGCGATCAAAAGCCGCAAGGCACCCGATCAGCCCTATGCCCGCGCCATCCGCGAAGGCTACCGCCGCGGCAAGGCTGCAGCCTGGCTGCCGGCCGAGGACTGGCTAGCGCTGTTGCCGCAGCCGCTGGAAGCGGTGCGCGCGCGATTGGGCCTGACGCCGCCGCCGATCTATCTGTCGATCCCGCTCGACTTGCGCGGCCAGGCTATTCCGAAGGGCTGAGCTTTTCGGCGGCGGGCTCGGCCACCGGCAACGGCTGGCGCGGATCGATGGCGCGTCCGTCCGGACCGGCGGCGAACGTCGTTTGCGAGGGATAGGCGAAGTCGATCTCCATCTCGCTGAAGCGACGCAGGATCGCGAAACCGATCGCCTGACGCTCGGCGAGCATCGTCGTCAGCTCGGGTTCGATGACGTGGAAGACGACCTCGAAATCCAGCGACGACGCGCCGAAATTGATGAAATACACCCGGTCGAAGCGGCATTTGTCGCGCGCCGCGATGATGCGTTCGATCTCGCCGGGGATGGCCTCGAGTTGATCAGGCGTCGTCTGGTAGATGACGCCGATGTTCAGGACGACGCGGCGTTCGACGATGCGCCGGTTGTTGGCGATCTGCTGTTCGAGCAGCTTGGCATTGGAGACGATGATCTGCTCGCCCGCCAGCGCGCGGATGCGTACGGTCTTGAGGCCGATGGCTTCGACATTGCCCTGCACCGTGCCGAAGCTGATCGCATCGCCGACGCGGAACGGCCGGTCGAACAGGATCGCCAGCGCTGCGAACAGGTCGCCGAAAATGCCCTGCGCGGCAAAACCGATGGCGATGCCGCCGACGCCCAGCCCGGCCACCAGCGCCGTAACATTGACCCCGATATTGTCGAGGATGAGGATGATCGCCAACGCCCAGACGATGACGTTGACGAGCACGCGGATGATGTTGGTGGCGCTGGCCAGCGCGGCATGATCCTCGGCGGAGGCGCGGCGTTCGACCAGCGACAGGATGATCTCCCGCACCCAGACCGCGCCTTGAATGGCAAAGGCTATGGTCAGCCCGACGTCGATGGCGCGAACCAGCGGCCCCGGCGGTGCCACGACGTGCGTGACGGCATCGGCGGCAACGGCTGCGATGAAGAAACTGCGGGTTTTCTGGACGATCCGGCTGATGAAGCCGCGCCAGGTCGCCACGTCACGGGTTTTGCCCAAGGTGCGGACCAGGCCCCAGCGCAAACCCCAGAACGCCATATAGACGGCGATGGCGACGCCGACACCGACAAAGGCGGCGCGCGAATCCTGGGTGAACCAGGCATAGGTGTCGACGCTGACCTGGGTGATTTCGCCGGGCAGGCGAGCCAGCGGGTCGATATGGGGCGCTACGGCGATGGCTGACATGGCGGCGACTACGCGGCAGCTTGCAAGAAAGTTGCCGTCAGCCACGCCGGGCGGAGCAGTTCGACCGGCGCGCCGCCCAACGTCAGTGGCCCAGCCGCCGCTTCGACGCGCAAATGGGCGATGCCGACACCGTCCCGGTGCGAACGCAGCGTCCCGGCGTTGCGGCCCTGCGCATCGCGGATCGCGCCGTCGCCGGGATCGCCGGCAAAGCGCAGCGGCAGCAGGCGGCGGCGGACCTTGTCGCGGTGGTGCATCCGCGCGGTATTCTCCTGTCCGACGTAACAGCCCTTGGTGAAGCTGACGCCGTTCAGCAAATCCGCGTCGGTTTCGAGCCACAACAGTTCGTCCGTGCCGATATCGGCGGTGCCGGGCACGCCAACGGCCAGCCGGTGGGTGTCATAGCGCGCGGCACCGGGTTCGCCGCCCGTCGCGCCCATCCAGCGTCGGCCCAGTTCGGGCAGGCGCGGATCGCTCGGCTGTTCCGCGCCGCCGCCCCACGCCGCGAACACGGCCAGGTCGGTCGGGGAGATCTCCACCGCCTTGCGCAGCCGATACATCGACAGCCGCTTGGCCAGTGCTTCGGCGCGTGTGGCGGAGACGTCGATCAGTATCGCCCCATCGTCGCCGTCGAACAGCAGCATATCGAACAGCGCCTTTCCCTGCGCACTCAGCAGGCCGGCATACAGTGGCGTCGTCGGGGTCAGCGCATCGAGGTCGTGGGTCAGCAACCCCTGCAGGAACGGCCGCGCGTCGGCACCGGACACGCGGAGGACGGCACGATCTTCAAGGCGGACACTGGGCATGGCGCGGAATTAGGGTGTTCGCTCGATAATGCCAAATGCCGGGCCGAAATCAGCGGACACGGCCGTGCAGCCTTGCTAGCCTCTGGCCAAACCGGGGAAGCTATCGCCATGCTCAAGACGTTTCGTGCCGCCGTCCTGCTGACTGCCCTGGCCGCCGCGCCCGCCAGCGCCAAACCCGGCATTTCCATCACCATTTATGCCAACAACACCGCGCTGGTTCAGGACACGCGCGACCTGACGCTGAAAGGCGGGCGGCAGAAGATCGCGTTCGAAAACGTCTCGGCGCAGATCCGCTCCGAAACCGTCTCGTTGACCGCCAGCGATCTCAATATCGTCGAGCAGAATTTCGATTTCGACCTGCTGTCGCCGGCCAAGATGATGGAAAAGGCGGTTGGCCACACCGTCACCATCGTCCGCACCAACCCCGCCACCGGTGCCGAAACCCGCGAGCAGGCCGAGGTGCTGGCGACCAACGGCGGTATCGTGCTGCGCATTGGCGAACGGATCGAGGTGCTGCGCGACGACGGGCTGCCGGTTCGGGTGATCTTCGACAAGGTCCCCGACAATCTGCGCGCCCGGCCGACGCTGTCGATCCTCGTCGAGGCCAAGGCCGGGACGCGACCGGGAACGCTGAGCTATCTGACGCCGGGTCTCGGCTGGCGCGCCGATTATGTCGCGCTGTTCGACGAGGCGGCGGGCAAGATCGACGTCCAGGGCTGGGTGACGCTGACCAACGCCAGCGGGGTGACCTATGACGATGCCGAAACGCTGTTGGTGGCCGGCAACCCGCGCCTGCTCGACGATAATGGCGGGGACCGCCAGCCGTGGCAGCGGCCGCAGCGCGCGACGCTGGTGCAGGCCGGGACCGAAAGCGGCGGGCGCGAACGGCTCGGCGATTACTACCTCTATCCGCTCGCCAGCCGCACGACGATCGCCAACCAGCAGACCAAGCAGGTCAGCTTCCTCGACGTTCATGGTGCCCCCGCCCGGCATGGTTACGAGGCGCGCATCGGCTGGCTGCAGACCATCGAGCAAGCAGTCAGCGCGGCGTCAGTCTATGAATTCAGCAATTCGGCACAGGGTGGGCTTGGCGACCAGCTGCCCGCAGGGGTGGTGCGCTTCTATCTGCGCGACAAGCGCGGGTCGCCGCAGTTCATCGGGGAAAGCCGCATCGATCACACGCCGATGGGATCGACCCTGTCGATCGCCACGGGTGACGCCTTCGACGTCAAGGTCAAGAGCACGGTCGAGAAGCGCGAGCGGCAGGGGCTGCTCAACTGGCGGACGTCGATGCGCTACACGCTGACCAACGCCAGCCCCAAGGCCGTGACCGTCAACCTGATCCAGAACGGTCTGTGGGGTGAGACGAAGATCGTCACCGCCAGCCAAGCGGCCAAGCGCCGCGACGCCGACAGCGCGGTATGGGACGTCAGCGTCCCCGCCAACGGCAAGACCGAGATCACCGCGACCTTCGAATCGCGGTATTGAGCGGCATTGTGAGGTCCCAACGCCCGCTCAGACTGAGCCTGTCGAAGCCGGGTCACGCGCGCGCAATCCGGCTTCGACAGGCTCAGCCTGAGCGGCAGCGGATGATCCCGCAGTGCTGAGACGGGCACTGATTCTTGCGGCCGCGCTTGTCGCTGTCCCGGCGGGGGCGGTCGACGTCGCGGCATCGGCGCCAACCGCAACTTCGGTGACGATCTACCGCGCCCCGTACCGTAACGGCGGCTCGCTCGATCTGAACGCGCTCGGCGGCTTCGCGCTGGTCACCGAAACCCGCACCGTGCGGCTGCCTGCAGGCGAATCGCGGCTGCGCTTTGAGGGTGTCGTCGGCGGCATTCAGCCCGAATCGGCCATCGTTACCGGCCTGCCCGGCGGGGTCATCGAGAAAAACCGCGACGCGGCGCTGCTTTCACCATCGGCGCTGATCGAGGCCGCACTGAACGCCGATGTGACGCTGACGCGCACCAGCAAGGCGACCGGCAAGGTCACGCTGACCCCGGCGCGGATCCGATCGGCCAGCCCCGACGGCGTGATTTTCGAAACGGCGGCGGGGGTAGAGGCGCTGCGCTGTTCGGGCGTTCCCGAAACCTTCCGCTATGCGCGTGTGCCCGCTGGATTGAGTTCGGTGCCGACGCTGTCTGTGGCGACCCATGCCGAGCATGCGGTGACGGCGACGGTGACGGTGTCGTATCTGGCACAGGGCTTCGACTGGGCGGCGGATTACACCGCCAGCGTCGCCGGTGATGGACGGACGCTCGATCTCGCCGCCTGGATCACGCTGGCCAACGGCAATGGCGAGAGCCT
The DNA here is from genome assembly GCA_038211945.1 of Sphingomonadales bacterium. GTDB lineage: Bacteria > Pseudomonadota > Alphaproteobacteria > Sphingomonadales > Sphingomonadaceae > Sandarakinorhabdus. Next base: position 52,927 of record JBBQVA010000012.1, on the reverse strand, counting down.
GACGCAGGCGCAGGCGCAGATCATCGCGGGCCGCCTGAACCGCGAATCGGTGCTGGAAGACGAACCCGAGCCGCCGCGCGCCATCGCCGTCTGCTGGCCGCAGGGCACGACGAGCGATAGCCTGCCGCCATCGTCGATCGAACTGGTGCGGCCTTTCCCTGATGAAGCCGAGGATGACGCCAGCTCAATCGTCGTCACCGCCCAGCGGCGTGGAATGGTCATGGACGCGCCCGCTGTCATGGCCCCCGCGCCGCCGCCACCTCCCCCGCCGCCCGAAGCGCTCGGCGACCTCAAACTCTACCGCATCCCCCAGCCCACAACCGTCGCCGCGCGGCAGGCCAAGCAGACACGGCTGCTCGACCAGCGCAGCGTGCCGTTCGACAAAATCTATCTGATCGACCTGAACGCCGGTGGATCGGGCAGCGGGAGCGCCCGCGCGCTGTTGCGGGTCGCGAATACCGAGGCGGGTAAGCTGGGCATTCCGCTGCCCGCCGGCCATGTTGCGGTTTTTCAGTCTGCCGGACCGCGCCGCCTCTATGCCGGAGCCGCCGACCTGCGCGACACCGCCGAAGGCGAGGATGTCGACCTCGACATCGGCGACGCACCCGGCGTCCGCTTCGTCCAGAGCCGCAACCAGTATAGCGCCAAGCCGCTGAAGCTCGACCGCGTGCTACCCGGCGTGACCGCCGTCAGCATCAGGGGCCAGACCGACGAACGTGTCACCATCACCAACGACAGCAGTGCGCCGATCCGCCTCGAACTCCGCCTGCGCACCGATGGCGCGAGCCAGGTCACTGGATCGTCGCAACCGATGGAAAAGAAGGACGGCCGCCCGATCTTCCGGCTGACCATCCCCGCCAACGACAGCATTACGGTCGATTACAGCGTCTCGTAGCAGCTATTCCGCCAGCCAGTCGGCAATCGCCGCGCCGAATTCGGGCATCGTCACCGCGCTCATATGATTGCCCGGAATTTCGGCTAGCCGCGCGTTCGGCAGCGTCGCCGCCAGTTCGGGCGCCGAGCCATTGTCATGGTCATCACGCCCGCACACCACGAGCACCGGGGTCGCGATGTGGCGCAAGTCTTCCTCGGGCGTCACCACCTGCGATTTGAGCACGCCCGTTGCCGCATCGCCGTCGATGCCGCCCTGTTTCATGAAAGCGGCAGCGAAATAGCCCGGCGAGCCAGTCGGAAAACTGTCGCGGTTGGCGATGACGTGGAGGAACCATTCGGCGCGCTCGCGTCCGCCGACGATACCGCTTAACCCCATGCCGCCGAGCACCGCACGCCGCGGCGTCATCCCCCGCACCAACAGGCGCACAGCCGTCCGCGCGCCCAGCGAATAACCGCCAAGATCGAAATCGGTCAGCCCAAGATGCGCCACCAGCGCCTCGATATCCAGCGCCAGCACGTCGGGCGGATATGCAGCCGGATCGCGCGGCGCAGCGCTGGCCCCATGGGCGCGGAAATCCGGCATGATGACGCGGAAGCCCTTGGCGGCAACGGCGGCGGCGGTGCCGAACCTTTGCCAGTTCATTTCCCCCGCACTGAACAGCCCGTGGAGCAGGACGACCGGACGGCCTTCGCCTACCTCGCTCCAGGCGATTTGCTGGCCATCGAAGCTGGCAAAGGTCTGGACGGTCATCTTCACTCGCTCGAATGCTGGACCCAGCGACGACTAGCGCCCCCGCCGGGTCCCGGCAATCGAACAGTCGCGCCTAGAAGTGCAGGTTAACGCCTGCCTTGACCGCGTTCCGGGTGTAGCGCGCGCTGGCGCTGGTCAGGCCCGAGCCAGCGACAGTGTTCGACAGATCATCCGAGCCATATTTCGAATAATCATACTCGATACGCGCCGAGATGTTGCTCGCCAGATATTGCTCGTAACCGACGCCGGCGACATAGCCGCCCTTGTTGATCGAACCATGGCTGGTGTTGAGATCGGCAATGAACTTGGCGTTCGAATAGCCGCCGCGAACGTAGAGCAGACTGTCCGGCGACAACAGATAGCCAAGCCGTGCGGTACCGTCGAAGGTACGCCCCGTCTTCAGCCGATAGGTATTGCCGAAACTGTCGGTGGTGCCGTCGGTACCGGTCCGCCCGGTTGCCGCCGCCTCAAGACCCAGCACGAAGTTGGGCGAAAGCTTGAAGTCGAAGCCTACCTGGCCGCCATAGGCGACGCCCGACTGGCTGTCGCGGAACTGCGACGCATACGGCACACCGGCCGACGTTCCGGTAACATCGAGCCGCTGACGATCCTGCTGCCAGCCACCCTGGACACCGACAAATCCGCCGCTGAACGGGACGGTTTCGGCAAAGGCGGGAGCGGATAGCGCGGCAAGCGCTGCAAAAGCGATGATCTTCATGGAATACTGAACCCTTACGCAACTGACCGGCGAACACTGCCGGACCCGCGCAATACGATCAGCGCCCGAAAATTCTCCGCAGTTTTGCGACGAAAAGAGACGGTATGATGCCAATCGGCGCTGGACCGCGCGTCAGGCCGCCTTTTTGAGGTGCCGCCGCCCCAGCAGCTCAGCGATCTGCACTGCATTCAGCGCCGCGCCCTTGCGCAGATTGTCGGATACGCACCAGAACGCCAGGCCGTGCGGCACCGTCGGGTCCTTGCGCACCCGCGACACATAGGTCGCATATTCGCCGACGCATTCGATGGGGGTGACGTAGCCGCCGTCCTCGCGCTTATCGACGAGCATGATGCCGGGGGATTCGCGCAGGATGCGCTGGGCTTCGGCGACGCTCAGCGGGCGTTCGAATTCGACGTTGATCGCCTCCGAATGGCCGACGAACACCGGCACGCGCACGCAAGTCGCCGTCACATCGATATTCGGATCGAGGATCTTGCGCGTCTCCTGCGTCATCTTCAATTCTTCCTGCGTGTACCCTTCATATTCGGCGTTCTTCCCGACGAAATCGCCGATGTGCGGGATGACATTGAAGGCGATCTGCTTGGTGAATTTGCGGGGGCTGAGCGCATCGCCGACGAACACCGCGCGGCTTTCCTCGAACAGTTCGTCCATGCCTTCCTTGCCCGCGCCGCTGACCGACTGATAGGTCGACACGACGACGCGCTTGATCGTCGCGGCGTCATGGAGCGGCTTCAACGCGACGACCATCTGCGCCGTCGAACAGTTGGGGTTGGCGATGATGTTGCGCTTGGTATAGCGGTCGATGGCGTGCGGATTGACCTCCGGCACGATCAGCGGAACATCGGGCTCCATCCGGTACAGCGACGAATTGTCGATGACCGTGCACCCCGCCGCAGCGGCCCTTGGAGCGTAAATCTTGGTCGGCCCCGACCCGGCGGCGAACAGCGCCATATCCCAGCCGCTGAAATCGAAATGTTCGAGGTTCTGGACCTTCAGCGTCCGGCCATTCTCGCCGAAATCGATGATGTCGCCCTGACTGCGCGCACTGGCGACAGCCGCGATATCGTCCAGCGGAAACTGCCGTTCCGCGAGGATGTTCAACATCTCCCGCCCCACATTCCCCGTCGCCCCGACGACGACAACCTTATAGCCCATGATACTCTCCTTGCGGGGCGGGCACTTAATGATTGGCTCGCCTGTGTCTAGCAGTTATCGTGAACCACGATGGGAGAATGGGATGCACGGGCAAGGATATTGGGCGATATTCCTTAACCTTGCACTGTTCGCCTCAAGCAACGCTTCAGCCGCCGATAAACCTAGCTTAAAGATTGAAGTGGCCTCGGTTTCGGATCACAAAGTGAAATTCGTTGTTGTCACAACGCTTCCTCCGCCAGTCGAGGTGATAGCGGAAGTGAGTTTGGCTGGGCAAAAGCTAACCGACACTTACATTGGTTATGACGAAAAAGTGTGGCTGGATAACCAGCGGTCAGTATTCGTACTCGATACAGCGAAGCACGAAAAGCCGCTGCCGAATGCCAAGTATGAGGTGACCGTAACATTTTACCCAAAATGGGGCGCATCGCGTAGCCCAGCCGCTGCCGGATTTCCTATACTGACGGACACGAAATTTGTTATATTAAAAGCATCAGGCTTGTCGAGAGCGTCTGCTGTCAGAAAAGAGGCGCTGCAGCGTTGGATCATGTCGAACGTCTTTCCCGACACCCCTTGGGACGAATCCGATTTTGTCAAGCGACTAGGTCCATACCGAGAATCATCATCCACACTGTCGAGGCTTCATGCTGCCTATTATTTTCCTGCCGCCGACATGACGCTGATCGTTAATCGTGCTCGACGTGAGGTATCAGTTTGGCGCGAAGGTAAAGCAACGCAGTGATATCGCGACGTTGGCCGCAATCGCGGATATCTCTGAATCGGGGCGGTGGTATGCTGCCAGTCACAGGTGGTGAACTTCGGCCTAATGCTGCCGCCCGCAGAGTTGAGCGGCTCTGGTTTGGCCGCACTGGCACCTCAGCCCCTTCGCGACTATAGTCACCAAATGGACGGCTTCACCCCCGCGTTCGTCACTGACGACGACCCTCTGGCGCACGAACTCGAACGCGCCATCCGCCACGATGATGGTGCCACCGCCAAGGCCCGTCTCGCGGCAGGGTTGCCGATTTATGTCGCCGACGCAGCCACCCCCAAGGGCTATGTCACCAAAGTTCATCCCGACGGGCGGCGGGAACTGGTCACCTTCGATACCGGTGCCGAACGGCGGATGACCAAGGCGGCGTGATCCGCCCGCAATTATGGGTTTTCGCGGGTCCCAACGGCTCCGGCAAATCGACCCTTGCCGCAGCCTATGTCCAGGGGCGCATCCCACTCGTCAATCCCGATGACATTGCCAAGGCCGCAGGTGAGAATGTCCGCGCCCTGAATGCCGGACGGACGGCGCTGCTTGAACGAACCCGGTTGCTCGAGTCCGGCATTACCTTCGCCGTCGAAACGACGCTGACGGGCAACAGCGAAATCGCTTTGATGCGGGCTGCGCAGGCCAGCGGTTACAAGGTCAACCTGATCTTCATTTGCCTCCGCGACGTGATGCTTTCGATCGCGCGGGTCGAGGGCCGGGTGCAGGAGGGCGGTCACAATGTACCCGTCGTCGACTTGTTGCGCCGCTTCGACCGCAGTCTCGCTAATCTGCCCGAGGCGGCGGCGCTGGCCGACAGGCTGATCGTAATCGATAATAGCGATGTGGGGCGGCGGCTGATCTATTGGCGCGAAGATGGCCGGGCGAAATTTGTCGCAACCTCAATGCCGGACTGGCTGCCTAACCTTCCGCGCTAACGCCGCCCCACCGCCGCAGTCACCGCCACATCCGCCGTCACATTCCCCAGCGTCCGGAAAATATCGGGCACCACCTCCACCGCCAGCAGCAGCGGCAGCAGTTCCACCGGCACGCCCATCGCCGCTGCAATCGGTACGCACGCGAGGAAGAAGCTGGTGCCGCCCGGCAGGCCCGCGCTCGCTACCGCCACCGCCAGCGCGACGCCGATACCCGCGGCGATCTGGGGCAGGCCGGGGTGGATGCCGTGGACGTGGGCAAGATAGGTGATGACGGCGATGTTGGCGGCGGGGCTGGTGATCTTGAACAGCGATACCGCCAGCGGAAGGACCAGGCGGCGGGGCGGCTCGGCGATGCCCAGCGCCGTTGCCGCTTCGACCATCGCGGGCAGGCAGGCGATCGACGATTGGGTGCTGACCGCGACCAGCTGCACCGGCAGCATCTCGCGCGCAAAGGCCAGCAGCGGCACGCGGCCAACGATGACCGCGAACGGATAGGTCAGCAGGATCAACAGGATCTGCACCCCCGCCACCAGCGCGATATAATGGCCGAGCAGCCCGAACGCCCCTCCGCCGAGCGTCGCGCCGACCCCGACCGCCAGCGCGAACACGCCGACGGGGGCAGCCCATAACACCCAGTCGATGATGACCAGCATCGCCTGCACAATCGCGTCGAACAGCCCGGTCAGTGCGGCGCGCGGGGCTGGCGGCAGCTTGGTCGCGGCGATGCCGAAGACGAGCGCAAAGACCACCAGCGGCACCATGGCCCCCGTCGCCGCGGCGGCGACAGGGTTGGTGGGGATGAAGCTGCGCAGCCACTCGCCGAACGGCGGCGCGGGCGGGATGGCGGCCGCACCTTTGCCGCTGGCGATCATCGCTTGCGCCTCGGCGGGGTCGATGGGCCAAAGCTGGAGCAGCAGCGGCGAGACGATCACCGAAAACACCGCCGACAGCAGCAGCAGGCCGAAGAACCACGCCAGCGCGCGCGCCGCCATGCCGCCGGATGCGGCGGTCTCGGCGGCTTCGGTGACGCCGGTGAACAGCATGGCGAAGACCAGTGGGACAACGGTCATCTTGAGTGCGTCCAACCACAGCCCGCCGATGGGAGCGGCGACGGCGTTGAGGGTGGTGCCTGCCTGGCCCTGGACGACCGCACCGAGCGCGAGGCCGAGGATCAGCCCAGCGAGGACGGCGAGGGTTCGTTGGAGGGAGGTCACAGCCCCGCCATCACCGCGTCGCCCATCGCCGCTGTCGTCAAATTGCCGCCAAGGTCGGGCGTCCGCGCACCGGTATTGAGCGCCGCCTCGACCGCAGCCTCAACCTTGGCCGCCAGATCGGCGCGGCCCAGCGAATGCCGCAGCGCCATGGCCAGCGACAGGATCGACGCGCAGGGGTTGGCGACGCCGCGCCCGGCGATGTCCGGTGCGGAACCATGGATCGGCTCGTACAGGCCCGGCGCCCCGGCCTCACCGATGGCGGCAGACGGCAGCATCCCCAGCGACCCGGTCAGCATCGCCGCCTCGTCGCTCAGCATGTCGCCGAACAGATTATCGGTGAGGATGACGTCGAACTGCTTGGGCTGTTTGACCAGCTGCATCGCCATATTGTCGGCGAGCATATGGGTCAGCGCGACGTCGGCGTATTCGGCGTCGTGGAGCGCCTGGACCTCCTCACGCCACAACAGCCCGGCCTCCATGACGTTGGATTTCTCGGCTGAACAGACCTTGCCGCCGCGTCCGCGCGCCAGTTCGAAGGCGATGCGCGCGACCCGGTGGATTTCGCTTGTGGTGTAAACATGCGTGTTGACGCCGCGGCGCTGGCCGTCAGGAAGCGTTTCCACCCCGCGCGGTTCGCCGAAATACACCCCGCCGGTGAGTTCGCGGACGAACAGGATGTCGAGCCCTTCGACATAGATGCGCTTCAGGCTCGACGCCCCGGCGAGGGCGGCGAAACAGCGCGCGGGGCGCAGGTTGGCATAGACGTTCATGCCCGCACGCAGCGCGAGCAATCCCGCCTCGGGCCGTTTGGCATAGGGTTGCCCCGCCCATTGCGGCCCGCCGACTGCCCCCATCAGCACCGCATCGGCAGCCCTGGCGGCAGCAAGCGTGGCATCAGGAAGGGGCACGCCCTCGGCATCGATGGCAGCCCCGCCGAACAGCGCTTCGGTCATGGTCAGCTCAAGGCCGCCTTCGATCAGTCGCCCCGCAATGCGGCGGCTTTCACGGGTCACTTCGGGGCCGATCCCGTCACCGGGCAGGAGGAGGAGTTGTTGTGTCATGCGATACTCCTACAAGCGGCGTCATTCCCGTGAAAGCGGGAACCCATCTCCTGCTGGTCATCGCTTGGGAGATGGGTTCCCGCTTTCGTGGGAGTGACGGATAGTTTTTCGGAACCATCCCCCGAGCATACGTTATGCTGTCGCCCCACGAACGGACCCCCATGCGCCTTCTTGCCCAATCGCACATCGCCTGCAGCTTCGACACACTGTCCGAAATGATGCTCAAGATCGAGGCGGCGCATGCGCCGGGCCAGACCATCGTCGACGAACAACTGACGATCACCCCAACCCACACGCTCAAATCGGATACCGTCGACGGCGACCGGCTGTTGCGCGGCCATGTCGAGGGGCAGGTGGAGATCGCCTATCGTGCGCTGGTCGATGTCGAGCCGCGCGCCGAATTGCATGCCGAACTGATCCAGCACGACTGGAGCGACCTGCCTGCCGACGTGCTGCCCTATCTGATGCCCAGCCGCTATGCGCCGTCGGATCAGTTCATGCGTTTCGTCGGGCGCGAATTCGGCACGCTCAGCGGCGGCGCGACGGCCTTGGCGATCATCGCCTGGCTGCAGTCGCATCTCGATTATGTCCACGGTGTCAGCACCGCCACGACGACGGCCGAACAGACCTTTGTCGACCGCGCCGGGGTATGCCGCGACTTTACCCACCTGGGGATTTCGCTGTGCCGGGCGGCCGGGATTCCGGCGCGGGCCGTTGCCGCTTACGCGCTGGCGCTCAACCCACCCGATTTCCATGCCGTGTTCGAAGTCTGGCTGGGTGACGGCTGGTGGCTGATCGATCCGACCGGCCTTGCGCCGATCGCCGGGCTGATCCGCATCGCCCATGGCCGGGATGCCGCCGATATCGCCTTTATGACGACGACGGCAGCGGCGCAGGGCCTGGTGATGACGGTCAGCGTGGTGGAGGTTTAGGCCGCGCGCCTGGCCGCATCGCCGAGCCAGGGCTTCAACCGCGCTTCATAGGCAGCGATATCGGCATCCATGGCGACGGTCAGCCCGATTTCGTCGAGCCCGTTGACCAGGCAACTCTTGCGGAACGGATCGACGGCGAAGGTAAACCGGTCCTGGAAGGGTGTCGTTACCACCTGATTTTCCAAATCGACGGTGACCGCGTCGGTTTCGGCGACAACCATCAGCCGGTCGATCTCCTCTTGCGGCAGCGCCACCAGCAAGATCCCATTTTTGAAGCTATTGCCGGCAAAGATGTCGGCAAACGACGGCGCGATGACGACGCGAATGCCCATGTCGGCGAGCGCCCAGGGGGCGTGCTCACGGCTCGACCCACAGCCGAAATTGTCGCCCGCGATCAGGATCGGCGCGCCGCTATTGCGTTCGGTATCGAAGATATTGTCCGGGTCGGCGCGGATCGTCGAGAACGCCGATTTGCCCAACCCAATGCGCGTAATCGTCTTCAGGAATCGCGCTGCGATAATAACGTCGGTGTCGACATTCTCCGCGCCAAACGGGATTGCAGTGCCGGTGAGCGTGGTGAACGGCGTCAATTTGAAAATGTGTTTTCAATCGGCCGGCGCGCGATTTCGTCGACGGCGGCACGATTGTCCTTGTTGATCGACTTGGTCGTGCAATGCCTGACCGCGATCAGCGAGCCGATTGGGGCGACACGGGTGCAAACGATCGCCTCCCCGTTCCAGGGTGCTTTGACATCCTTGTTGGCGGTGACGACGATCGGCTTGGCCGGCGTGCCGTGTGCCGCCTGGGCCGGGACCGGCGGCGCGGCAGGTGCGGCTGGCGTCACCGTGGTTTCGGCGGCGAACGCGGCACTGGCAACCACCAGCGGCATGAACACAAGAATGCGCAACATCGACATCGTTCTGACCCTTTTAGCAATGCGCCAAAATAGCAAGGCTGACGCCGGCCGCCAACAATTTTTTTTTGCAGTGCAATCTAATCAGTAAATGCCACCGGCGTTTTTCAGAAATTCGGCGTCGGAGCGGACGCGTCGAACCGGCCCACCCTTGGCAGTGGCGGTATCGGTCGCGCTGCCGGTCCGGCGCGGCTCGCTATCGGGCTTGAAGGCTTCCCAGATCACCGTGGCCTTGGTTTCTTCGGACGGGGAGCCGCCAAAGACGCGCTTGCCCGAACGGCGATCGACGCGGACCATGCGGATGCCGGGCGGGATGACGAACGGCGTCTTGGGCGCGTCCTTCAGCGTCGCTTCGGCGAACTGCCGCCAGATCGGCAGCGCGATGGTGCCGCCCTGCGCATAGCCGCCCATCGACCGCGGCCGATCATACCCCATATACAGCCCCGCCACGAGATCGGGCGTGCCGCCGATGAACCAGACGTTGGTTGGCCCGGAGGTGGTGCCGGTCTTGCCCGCCAGCGGGCGATCGAGCGGCAGCAGCCCGACCGCCGTGCCGCGCTGAACCACCCCCTCCATCAGATGGATTGCCTGAAAGGCGGTGCGCGCATCGATGACCTGTTTGGGGGTGCCACCGGGGCGCGGCATCGGGCCGCCGTCCCAATCGGGCGCGTTGCAGGCGTCGCAACTCCGCGTGTCGCGCCGCCAGATGACCTTGCCATTGCGGTCCTGAACCAGGTCGATCAGCGACGGGGTAAGCTGGCGCCCGGCATCCCATAGCTGCGAATAGCCGTTGACCATCTTGAGCACTGTCGTCTCGCCCGCCCCGAGCGCAATCGCCAGCACCGGCTGATAGCTGCCGATACCCAGCGCCTTGGCCTGCGCCACGACCTTGTCCATGCCGGTGTTGTACGCAACGCGGACGGTCATCAGGTTGCGCGATTGCTCCAGCCCCCAGCGCATCGTCTGCGGTCCCGCCGGGCGCATGTTGCCGAAGTTGCGGAAGCATTTTTCGCCCAGCTGTTTGGTCTGAAACACGCAATACGGCCCGTCGACGACGATCGATGACGGGGTGAAGCCATTGTCCATCGCCGTCGCATAGACGATCGGTTTGAACGTCGATCCCGGCTGGCGTTCGGCCTGCGTCGCCCGGTTGAAGCTCTGCGCCTTGGCATCGAAGCCGCCGACCATGGCTAGAATGCGGCCCGAATGCGGATCTTCGACGACCATGCCGCCGGAAATCTCGGGCACCTGCCGCAGCTGCCAGCCGCCGCTCGTCTTGGTGACGGGAATCACATCGCCGGGTTTCAGCACCGACGACGCGGGGGTCGCGGTGCCCTTGAGCGGCGTCGACGCAGCATAGGCGGGCAGCGACGCGGTCGATCCGTCGACAAAGCCAAGCCTGGAATCGCCGCCGTCCTTCGCCAGCACCACCGCCTTGGCCCAATCGTCGTAACCGGTGGCGACGGGTGCGGCGCGCAGCCGGTCCTCCCAGCCGTCACCAAGCTCGATATGCCCCGGTGCGCCGCGCCATGCCCGGCCGTGTTCATAGCGCATCAGTCCGTCCCGCAGCGCCTTTTCCGCCGCCGCCTGCATCGTCGGATCGATCGAGGTCCGCACCCACAGCCCGCCGCCATAAACGCTATTGGGGCCAGTCGCATCGGTTTCACCGAACTTGGCGATCAGCGTGCGGCGGACGTCTTCAAGGAAATAATCGCCTTCCTTGGCCGGAGCCTGTCCCGCATTGCTGACCGCGACCAGCGGCTCGGCAGAGGCAGCGGCGCGCTCGCTTTCCGAAATATAGCCATTGGCCTTCATCTGGTTGAGCACATAATCGCGTCGCGCCACCGCCCGGGCGTTCTGCGTCACCGGGCTGTAGGTCGACGGCGCCTTGGGCAGGATGGCGAGATAGGCCATCTGCGCCAGATCGAGCTGGTTCGCCGATTTGCCGAAATAGGCCTGCGACGCCGCTTCGATCCCATAGGCGTTCCGGCCCAGGAAAATCTGGTTGAGATAGAGTTCGAGAATCTGCTGCTTGGTGAAGGTCGCCTCGATGCGCCGCGCCAGGATCGCCTCGCGAATCTTGCGGGTGACGGTGACGTCGTTGCCGATCAGCGATTTCGCCACCTGCTGGGTAATCGTCGAGGCCCCGACCGGACGCCGCCCCGAGCCGATCGAGGTGACATCGGTCCACAGCGCCCGCGCCATGCCTTCGTAATCCAGCCCGCCGTGTTCGAAGAAGCTCTTGTCCTCCGCCGAGATATACGCCTGCACGAGTTTGGGCGAGATATCGCGGTACGGCAGATAAACCCGGCGTTCGCGGGCAAAACTGGTGACGATATTGCCGTCGACATCGCGCACCGTCGACGGCAGCGCGGGGGTGAACTTGGCCAGCTCAGCCTCGTCGGGAATATCGCGGCTGATCGAATAATAGCCGATGCCGACTGCGATCATCAGCAGCAGCACCAGCCCCAATCCGAAATACGCCAGACGCCGCCGCATTACCGCTCCATACCGTCGCGGCGGTGATTAGCGGTTCGCCCGTCCGCTGTCATCCCACCCTGCCGCCGACCAGATGCCGTTCGATCGCCCGCGCAATGCCCTCGCCGATGCGCCGCCGCCCCTTGTCCGAAAACAAAATCTCGGCGTCCTCCTCATTGGTGACATAGCCGGTTTCGAGCAGCACCGACGGCACATCGGGGGCTTTCAGCACATAGAACCCGGCGAAATGGTGGAATTCACCGCGAAAATTCATGCGTGACGACAGTTCGTCCTGCAGCGTTTCCGCAAACGCCACCGAGACATTGTTGGTCGCCCGCCGCGACAGGTCGATTAATATGTCGCCGACCTCGGGCGCCTGTGAGCCCAAATTGATGCCGCCGATGATGTCGGCCTTGTTCTCGCGCGCTGCCAGCCGCGCCGCGACGGCATCGGATGCGACCGCCGACAGCGTATAGACGCTGGCCCCGCGCGCATCGGCATTCGGCGCGCTGTCGGCGTGGACCGAAACGAACAGGTCGGCGCGCGCCGCGCGGGCAATGGCGACGCGGCCCCCCAGCGGGATGAAGCGGTCGTCGTCACGGGTCAGCTTGACGCGGACCAGCCCGTGCCGGATCAGCGCCGCCGCCGTGGCGCGAGCGATGGCCAGCGTCGCGTCTTTTTCATACGCGCCATCGACGCTGATCGCGCCAACGTCCTTGCCGCCATGCCCCGCATCGATAACCACCAGCGGCTTGCCGCCAGAGCGCGACCGCAGCGGGGCGGCAGTCGGAGACGACGTTGGCGCTGCGGGCACGTCGGGAAAGGCCTGCACAACCGCCGATTCGGTATCGTCGGCTGGGCGCGGCGTCTGGCCGGGTTGTAACTGCGCGCCCATAGGGGGGGGTGGCTGCGGTTTGGCGATGCGGGCATTCGGGCTGCCGGTAAACATGCCCGGCGGGAGAGAAAAATCGGCAGGCGCCGCTGCCACCGCCACCGTACCCAAAAGCGACCGCCGCCCGCGCTTGACCGATGCCGCAAAGGCCTCCTCGCTCACCCGGCGCAGTTTGAGCACCAGCCCGGCGGGCCCTGTTTCCGCTGCTGACACCTCGAGCGGCCCGTTCAGATCGATGACCAGCCGGGCCGTGGCGGGATCGAACATCGCGGCACGCAGCCGGGCGACGCTGCCCACGCCATCGGCCACCAGCACCGGCGAGACGCTGCCCGGCAAATCGACAACCAGACGAAACGGCGTGGCGAGCGCGAAGACGCTGGCGGAGGTGACCGCCGCATCGGCTGCAATGGTGACGGTGCCGGGCGCAATCGACAGCGCGGTCAGGTGGGCTGCGCCAGCCGGGGCGGCGAGGAGAATGGCTAGAAGGAAACGCACGGGGTTGTTTAGCACGGGCTGTCTAAAATCCTCCCCACTTCTGGGGAGGGGGACCGCGCCGCTTCTTCAGCGGCGTGGTGGAGGGGCGCGCCCTTGCGCGCGGTAGCTCTTTGAACCGGGAAGACGAGCGCGAAGGGCGCTCGCCCCTCCACCGCGCAAGAGCGCGGTCCCCCTCCCCTGAACAGGGGAGGATCAAAGCGAAGGCAAAACCTTCGGCTTGACGACCGGGAGCTTGACCGCCGCTTGGCGCAGCACCGCCGCCGGGTCCGCCGCTGTAAACATCGCCGGGGATGCGGCCTTGGCCAGCTGCTCCCACGACACCGGCACAGCCACCGGCGCGTTCGGTCGGGCGCGCACCGAAAACGGCATCACCGCCGTCGCCCCGCGCTGGTTACGCAGCCAATCGACGAAAATCCGGCCCTTGCGCTTGGCCTTGCTCATATTAGCGACGAACGCCTGCGGGATATCGGACTCCAGCCCTTCGGCGAACGCTTTGGCCCAGGCCTTGACCTCGGGCCATTCGGCCTTGGGTTTGAGCGGCACCACGATATGAACGCCCTTGCCGCCGGACAGCAGCGGCATCGATTCGAGGCCCGCCTCGCTCAGCCGGTCGCGCACAACCAGCGCCGCCGCCTGGATCGCGGCCCAGTCGAGCCCCTCGTCCGGATCGAGGTCGATGACCAGCCGGTCGGGGCGTTCGAGATCGGCGACCGTCGAGCCCCAGCCGTGAAACTCGATCGTCCCCATCTGGACGGCGGTGATCAGCCCAGCCTCGTCATGGACGTAGAGATAGGGTTCGGTCTTGCCGTCGCTTTCGACGATGTCGACCGAGGGCAGCTTGCCGCCGAACATGCCGCTGTCGTGCTTCTGGAAAAAGCACTGCTTGCCGCGCCCCTGCGGACAGCGGACGAGGCTGACCGGCCGATCGCGCATCAGCTTGAGCATCGGACCGGCAACGGCGGCGTAATAGGCCGCCAGCGCGCCCTTGGTCAGGCCGACTTCGGGGAAGACTTCGCGGTCGGCCGAGGTGATGTGGACGCCGAAGAAGGTGTCTTGCGCTTCCGCTCCCTCCCCCCCGGGCGCTCTTCGCGCCCGAGAGTGGGGAGGGTTGGGGTGGGGGGTCTCGGTCTCAAGTTTCAACCGGCGTCCCCCACCCCGACCCTCCTCACTCTCCGCTGCGCGGGGGGGGAGGGAGGACGACGCCGCACGCACCGATATCGGCGTTTCCTCCACCACCTCCCCCGCCGCCTTGTCGGCGCGGAGTCCGAGAAAGCTCGGATGCCGCAGGTGATGATCGGCCGTCCATTCGGTAAATGCCACCTCGCAGACGAGGCGCGGCAGCACGAAATGCGCGCCGCGGCGTTCGGGGCCGGTCAGCTTTGCAGCGAACGGCGACGCATCGGTCGCCAGCTTGGCGAACTGCTCGGTCAGGTCGGCCATCGTCCGGTCGTCGAAGCCCGTCCCGACCCGCCCGGCGTAGCGCAGACCGTCCTTATCCTGCACCCCCAGCAACAGCGACGCGAAGCCCCGCCGCTTGTCGCTCTCCGACCAGCCGCCGATGACGAATTCCTGCCGCTTGGTGCATTTCGACTTGAGCCACACCGGGGAGCGTCCGCCGCTGTATTTGCTCCCGGCCTTTTTGCTGACCAGCCCTTCATAACCCGCGCCGCACAGCGCCGAGAACATCGCCTCGCCGCCGCCGCGCACGTGTTCGGCGTAATGCAGCGGCGGTTTGATGCCAGTCAGCAGCTTGGCGAGCGCCGCCTTGCGGTCTTCGAGCGGCTGTTTGGCCAGGTCTTCGCCGTTCAGTTCGAGCAGGTCGAAGGCGAAATACAGTAGCGCGCCGCCGTCCTTCAGATTGGCCTGCAGCGCCCCGAACGACGGCTTGCCCTCGGCATCGAGCGCAATGATCTCCCCATCGAGCACGGCCGATTTGACCTTCAGCTTCGCCGCCGCCGCCGCGACCCCGGCAAATTTCTCGGTCCAGTCGAGGCCGGAGCGGGTGTAGGCGGTCGCCTTGCCGCCCGCGACGGCGATCAACGCGCGGTAGCCATCATATTTGGTTTCGTGCAGCCAGTCGTTGCCGGTCGGCGGGGTGTCGACCAGCGTGGCGAGCATGGGCGCGCGGAACTGACTTCCCTCTCCCCTTGCGGGAGAGGGCGGACTCGCAGCGCTTGCTGCGAGCCGGGAGAGGGGTTGTGCCGCCGTACGAGATTTGGACAACCCCTCTCCCCGGGCCGCACCAAGTGGCGCGTCTCTCGCCCTCTCCCGCAAGGGGAGAGGGTTCTTCCCCCGCGTTTCATCCGAATTCCACACCGCGCCGCCACCCTCGGCGATTTCCTCCATCGTCCGCCCGCTGGCGACGCTGGTCATATGCGTGTCGGTCATGTCGAGCTTGCCCGCCCATTCGTCCTCGACCTTGCGCAGCAGCCAGTTCTCGCGTTTGCCCTCGGCGCGCAGGCGGATCAGGATCCATTCGCCCTTCATGCGTTCGCCGTGGAGGACGAAGTGCAGCTTGCCGCTCTTCAGCCCGGATTTCGGATCGTGCATCGGGGTCCAGGTGCCGCGGTCCCACAGCATGACCGTGCCGCCGCCGTACTGCCCCTCCGGAATCGTCCCCTCGAACGTCGCGTACCCCAGCGGATGGTCCTCGGTCCGCACCGCCAACCGTTTGTCTTCGGGGTCGTCCGAAGGCCCGCGCGTCACCGCCCAGCTGAGCAGGACGCCGTCGAGTTCCAGCCGGAAATCCCAGTGCAGCCGCGTCGCATCGTGCTTCTGCACCATGAAGATGTCGCCGCCCGGTGTCGGCGCGCCGTCCGCCGGTTCGGCGGTCTTGGCGAAGTCGCGCTTGGCTTTGTAGGTGGCGAGCGAACGGGGCATTATTTAAACCCTCGTCATTCCCGCTTTTGCGGGAACCCAGTGTTGCTGAAACGCGGTGAGGTCGGACGCCGCTGCGACCGCTGGGTTCCCGCAAAAGCGTGAATGACGAGGTTTGTTGCTCACGCCCGTCGCCTCGCCGGGGCGGCCTTTGCCGCTGGCTTGCCCGATTTGACCGCCTCCGGTTTCGGTGCAGCCTTGGCCGGTTTCGCTGCCCCGCCCTTTTCGATGCTCGCCTTCAGCGCCGCCATCAGGTCGACGACGTTGGACTTGGGCGTCGGCACCGGGTCGCCGCCGGGGGCCGCCTTGGCCTTGCCGCGCTTGGCGTCGATGACCGCCATCAGCGCCTCGTCGTAGCGGTCCTTGAACCTGCCCGGATCGAACGGCGACGTGCGCTTGTCGATGATCGAGGTGGCGAGGTCCATCAGCTCTTCGGGGGCCTTCTCCTCGCCGATGCTGCGGAAGAAGCCCGATGCCTTGTTGACCTCGTCGGCATAGCGCAGCGTCTCCAGGATCATGCCGCGCCCGCAGGGCTTCAGGCTGATCAGATATTCATGGCCGCGCATCGCCAGCTGCCCCAGCCCGACCTTCTTCGCCGCCTTCAGCGCATCGCGGACAACGCGGAACGCCTCCTCGGCAAGTTCGTCCTTGGGGACGACGAAATAGGGTTTGTCGAAATAGATCGGTTCGATCTCGGCGGCATCGACGAACTGTACGAGCTCCAGCGTCTTGCGGCTTTCGAGCTTGACGTTCTCGATCTCCTCGTCGCTGAGCAGGACATATTTGCCCTTCTCGATCTCATAGCCCTTGACGATGTCGTCGGGGTCGACCGGGCCTATGCCGGGCACGGTCTTTTCATATTTGATGCGCTTGCCGGTGGGTTCGTGGATCTGGTTGAGCGCGATGCTGCCCGCCGAACGGGTGGCGGAATACAGCTCGATCGGGATCGAGACGAGAGCGAGTCGGAGCTGTCCCGACCAATAGGCGCGTGCGGGCATGGGGGTATCCTGAAGGTTGCGGGGATTAACGGGCGGAGGCGGAGAGTCGTTCCGGGGGCGATTCTGTTCCTCCCCGGCTTCGGGGAGGGGGACCGCCTCTTGGTGGTGGAGGGGCGCGCCCTTGCGCGTGCCTTGCGGCCGCCGAGACGCGACGAGCGCAAAAGGCGCTCGCCCCTCCACCGCCAAGAGGCGGTCCCCCTCCCCTGAAGAGGGGGAGGAACAAGTGGCGTTCCCGCGCGCACCCGCTACACAGCGTCCAATGGTCACCTCCGTCTTCGACCTGTTCAAGATCGGCGTCGGGCCGTCGTCGTCGCACACCATGGGGCCGATGACGGCGGCGGCCGATTTCGCCCGCGATGCCGCGCCGCTGCGCCCGGCGCGGGTGCAGGCAGAATTGTTCGGCTCGCTGGCACTGACCGGCAAGGGCCATGCCACCGACAAGGCGGTCATCCTCGGGCTGGCGGGGGAACGCCCCGAATCGCTGTGCCCCGATCACGCGGCGGCGGTCGTCGCTGCCGCGCGGGGCTGCGGTCGGCTGGCGCTCGGCGGAACGTTCGACATGGCGTTCAACGAGGCCGCCGATGTGCAATGGCATCAGCGGCAGCGGCTGCCGTTCCACACCAACGGCATGCGCTTCACCGCGTTCGACGCGGGCGGCGCGGCGCTTATCGAACGCATCGCCTATTCGATCGGCGGTGGCGCGGTGGTCGGGGAAGCCGACATCGCCCGCAACGCACCGCCGGAAGGGCTCGCCGACACGCCGTTCCCCTATTCCAGCGGCGAGGAACTCCTCGCCCGCGCCGCCGCCGCCGATATCGACCTCGCCGCGCTGGCCCTCGCCAACGAACTGGCGGCCCACCCCGAAGCCGAAATCCGCGCCCGCCTTGCCGCGATCCGCGCCGCCATGTCGGACTGTATCGACCGCGGCTGCCGCAGCCTGGAGGCGATCCTGCCCGGCGGCCTCAACGTCAAGCGCCGCGCTCCCGCCGTGCTGGCGTTGCTGCGTGAACGGCAGGAACGCGCGCTGGCCGATCCGCTCAGCGTCATCGATTGGGTCAATCTCTGGGCGCTGGCGGTCAATGAGGAGAACGCCGCCGGCGGCCGCGTCGTCACAGCGCCGACCAATGGCGCGGCGGGGATCGTTCCCGCTGTGCTGCGCTATTACGAACGCTTTGCGCCGGGCGCGACGGTCGATGGACAGGACCGCTTCCTGCTCGTCGCCGCCGCCATCGGGTCGCTATTCAAGGAAAACGCCTCGATCTCCGGCGCCGAAGTCGGCTGCCAGGGGGAGGTCGGCGTCGCCTGTTCGATGGCGGCGGCGGGGCTGACGGCTGCACTGGGCGGTTCCAACGGCCAGATCGAGAATGCCGCCGAAATCGGCATGGAGCACAACCTCGGCCTGACCTGCGACCCGGTCGGCGGGCTGGTGCAGGTGCCGTGCATCGAACGCAATGCGGTCGGCGCGGTCAAGGCCATCGAGGCGTCGCGGCTGGCGATGCTCGGCGACGGTACCCACCGCGTATCGCTCGATCAGGTCATCGAAACGATGCGCAAGACCGGCGCCGACATGGGCGAGAAGTACAAGGAAACATCGCTCGGCGGGCTGGCGGTCAATGTGGTGGCGTGCTGACGCGATTTGGGGTTGACTTGAAACCTGTTTGGTTGTAAGCCATTCAAATCGTTGAGGGGAAATTTGCCCCGGGGCGCGGGAAACCGCTGAAAGTCACACTTTCGCGGACTTTAGGGAACATCTGTTCATCTCCATAGCTTTAAAGCGTTCAAATGGCGACGCAATTTACGGGTTTCAACTTTCGCGGCAATAGCCGACAGCGCACCGCCGCGCTGATTGCAGCCACTTCGGTGCAGCTGCTGCTGGGCTTTGCCCTGCTGCATGGCTTGCCCAACGGTGGCAGCGCCACCCTCGCCCGCGCCCTCGAAGCCTTTGCGATCCCGGTGCCGCCGCCGCCCAAGCCGCTGCCGCCGCCAGTCGTCATGCCAAAGCCCGCGCATCACGCCGCCGCCCCGCCCGCTCCGCACCCGCGCGCCCTCCACCCGGCACTGGCAGCTGCCGCACCGGTCACCACGGCACCATCGCCGGTGGTCGCCGCCGTGGATATTCCCGATCTTGGGGTCGCGGCAGTCGGCGGCGGTGGTGGCGGTGTTGGCAGCGGCGCTGGCGGTAACGGAAATGGCAGCGGTGACGGCGGCGGTAGCCCTGCCGAATGGCTGCGCGGCCGCATCACGCCCGACGATTTCCCCAACTCCGTCTATCGCCACGGCGCACGGTTCCAGCTCGCCAGCCGCTTCATTATCGGCACCGATGGCCGTGTCGAAAGCTGTTCGGTGACCGAATCGAGCGGTAACCCCGATATCGATGCCACGACGTGCCGCTTGATCGTCGAACGCTACCGCTTCCGCCCGGCGCGCGACCCGGCGGGAAATGCGATCCGCGAAGAACAATCGCGCCACCATTACTGGGGCATGCGCCCGCCGCCCGGCGACGGCTAGACTCTGGCGCTAGGCCGGCATCACCTTGTGCCAGTTGGTCACCGACCGGCTCTCGAAAAGCCCGGCTTGATGATAGGGATCAGCTGTCGAAAAGTTGATTGCCGCATCCCGGTCGTCGAAATCGACGATCATCAGCGACCCCATCGCTCGACCATCGGGGCGCAGCAGCGGGCCCGCAACCAGCACCTGGTCCGCCACTGTCGCCAGATGGTCGAGGTGCGCCGGTCGGGTCATGGCGCGCAACTCTGCACAGTCGGGCTTGTCGATGCAGTGGATGGCGAAATAGGGCATCGAGGGGTCCGGCAACGAGAGCTGAAGCGACCGGTCTATCCGGGGTCGCGTCGGGGGGGAAGCCGGTTGATCGGAAAGCCGCCAAAATCGGTGTGCAGCCTAAACATCCTTAATGTTCGATAAAGGGCTGACAGCGCCCGATCGGCAGCCTAGACGGGAACTTCAAGGGGTCAGTGCAGGGGTGCATAATGACGAGACCGAGCGCAATTCTGCTTGCCGCAATGGCCACGCTGGCGGCAGGCCCGGCATCGGCAACCGCGTATTACGCCACCTTCACCGGCAACCTGACCGGTGCCGCCGATTTCGCCGGATTGTTCGGCCCGCCAGGGACGGACATTTCCGGTATGCCGTTCAGCGCCCGCTACCGGGTCGATCCGGGTGTACCCGGCATTTCGGTGCTGACCTCGGGCTATGGCTCGTTCCAGGAACTCGCGAGCGGCAGCGCGGGGCACTTTCCACAGGCGATCAGCGCGACGCTGACCATCAACGGCCATACCCAGGTGGTTTCGGGCGGCTATAATGGCACCGTCGTCCAAGAAGACGATTACACCCCCGGCTTTCCGCGCATCGGCAACGGCGACGAAATCCTTTATGTCGCTGAAGGCTTTCCAACCGCCGGCACCTTCACCAGCCTGTCCTTTTCTATCGAGGACGTGGTCAGCGACATCACCTTCACCTCCAACTTCGCCGCACCGTTCGAAAATCAGTTTTATGGCACGACGCTTCAGGACAGCCGTTTCGAATTCAGTAACGGCAGCAACCAGGCCTATGGCTCGCTCCGCGCGACGCATCTGAGTGTTACCGCGAGCGTGCCGGAACCCGCCAGCTGGATGATGCTGATCGCCGGGTTCGGCCTTGCCGGAGCGGCGCTGCGGCGGCAGTCGCGGATTGACCGCCGGGCTGCGCTCCTCTAAGGGGCCGCGCTTGGCTTTACCGGCCCGATCAACGAATTTTGCAGGATCAACACGATGTCGCGCATTTGCGAACTGACCGCCAAGGGCCGCATGGTCGGCAACAACGTCTCCCATGCCAACAACAAGACCAAGCGCGTCTTCCTGCCGAACCTGCAGAACGTCACGCTGATTTCGGACGCGCTCGGCCGTTCGGTCAAGCTGCGCGTTTCGACCAACGGCCTGCGTTCGGTCGAACATGTCGGCGGACTCGATAATTGGCTGCTCAAGACCAAGGCTGAAAAGCTCAGCGACCGCGCGGCCAAGCTGAAGCGCGAAATCGCCAAGAAGGTCGCCGCGACCGCCGAAGCCGCCGCCGCCTAAGCCTCCCGGCGGCCGTCCGTGCCGCCGCGCCCGCCCATCACCGTCCGCCCTGCCGCCGCCGCTGACCGCGCGGCGGTTTCCGGCGTTCTGGCGCATGCGTTCGTTGCCGATCCGGCGCTGGCATATGTGTTTCCAGATGCCAGTCGCCGCGCCGACCGGCTGGCGCATTTCTTCGACCTGATCACCGCGACCGAAGCCGACCCGGCGCTGACCGATCTGGCGCTCGGCCCCGATGGCGCACCGGTCGCGGCGGCGATCTGGCGCGCCCCCGGTACCTGGAAGACCCCGGCGTCGACGATGTTCGCCCATGCCTGGCCGATGTTGCGGACCTTCGGCACCGCCCTGCCTCGCGCGCTGGCGTTGCAGGCAGCGCTGGAGGCGCATCATCCCGCAACGCCGCACTGGTATCTGGAATTCGCGGGGTGCGTGCCGACGCTGCACGGGCGCGGCTATGGCGGGGCGGCGATCCGCGCCCGGCTGGCGCATTGCGATGCGGGCGGCCATGCGGCGGCGCTGGAAACGGCGAAGGAAAGCAACCTCGCGCTCTACCGGTCGCTGGGATTCGAAGTGACCGACAGCTTCACCGTGCCGCGCGGCCCGATGTTCTGGTCAATGTGGCGCGAACCGAGGTAGCGCTTGCGCCGTACAAGTTGTCCGGACAAAGTGGCTGCGTGACACACGACTTCGACACCCCCGGCCGGATCAAGTGCGGCACCGTCGTCACCGCCGCGTTCGACGCGACGCTGGCGGACTACCGAACTGTCCTCGGCCTCGCCGTCATCGAAACCGGCACCGTCGCCACCGAACTCGCCGCGAGCTGGGGCGCACCTGCCAGCGCCGGAAAGCGCCACGCCCTTCTCTGCCACCCCGATGCCGAACCCGGTTATCTGCGCTTGGTCGAGGGAACGACCGTCCCCGGCTATCGCCCGCTGACCACCCATGGCTGGGCGGCTTACGAGATTACCGTCGCCAATTGCGACGTGCTGTTCGCCGATATGCCGGGCAGCGGCTTTACGGTGATCGGCGAACCCAAGCTGGTCCCCGGTTTCGACAATTTCATCCCGTTCCAAGTCAGCGGGCGCGGCGGCGAGGTGCTGTATCTCAACCAGGTGCTAAAGGGCTCGATGGCCGATCTCGATCTGCCGCAAACAGCCGCACGGGTCGGGCACATGTTCATCGCCATCCTCGCCGCAGGCGACCGCGAGGCGGCAATCCGCTTCCACGTCGAAGCGCTGGGGTTCGTCGAGGGCGAGACTTATGTGCTGCCCTATAGCGTTATCAACAGCGCCTTCGGGCTACCCGGCGAAACCACCACCGCGATCACCATGACCCGGACCGGTCGCCTGCCGGGATCCGAAATCGACCAATACCCATCGGCCGCGACGCCCCGCCCTGCCCCATCCGGCGAACTGCCGCCGGGCAATGCGATGATCAGTTTCATCCACGCCGATCTGGACCGGGTCGCGGTGCCGTTCATCGCCCCGCCGGTGCGCCGCGACGGACCGCTGTATGACGGCCGCCGCAGCGCCTGCGTCGTCGGGGCGGCGGGTGAGCTCATCGAACTGATCGAGGCCGCATGACCATCACCCGCCACTTCGTCGATGTGACCAACCCGGACGGCAGCAAGCGCCGCGTCCATTACCGGCGCTCGGGCATGGGGCCGCCGGTCGTGCTGATCCACCAATCGCCGCGGTCCAGCGCCGAATACGCGCCGCTGATCGAGGCGTGGGCGAAGGACTTCACCGTCCTCGCTCCCGACACGCCTGGGTTCGGCGAATCGGCTCCGCTCGCCAATCCTGCGCCGCACGTGAACGATTACGCCGATGCCGTGCTGGCGTTCATGGACGCGATGGGCCTCGACCGCGCCGGAGCGTACGGCGTCCATAGCGGCGCGATTACGCTGATCACCGCCGCCAAGCGCGCGCCGCAGCGCTTTGCCGCCATTGCCGCCAATGGCTATGCCGTGTGGACCGATGCCGAGCGCGCCGACTTTGGCGCGAACTATACGCCGCCGTGGCTGCCGACCGCATATGGCGAGCATCTGACCTGGCTGTGGCACCGCATTCGCGAACAAAGTTGGTTCTTCCCATGGTATGCAGCCGACGATGCGCATCGGCTGAGCGTGGCGCATGACGATCCGGCGCGCATTCATGCAGCGGTGATGGACGTGCTGGCGGCGGGGCCGAGCTATGGCCCCGGCTATGCCGCAATGTTGCAGGCGCCGCGCGACTTGCCCGAACCCGGCGTCGCAACGCCACCCGTGCTGATCTCCGCCCCGGATGGCGATCCGCTGCAGGCGCATATCGCCCGTTTGGGCCCGCTGCCGACGGGCTGGGCGGCCTATCCACTCCCAAGCCATGCGGCGATCGAGACGGCGGCCCGCGACTGGCTGTTGGCGCACCCGGCTGAGGGCATGCCGATGCCGCGCGCGCCCGATGACGAAGGCTTTGTCTCGGTCGCGGGGTTCGGCCAGCTGCATTGGCTGGGGGAGCGTGACAGTCGCCGGCTCGTCCTCCACGCGCCGGGGTCGGCGGCGGAACTAGCAGCGCGGCCCGGTTGGCTGGCGATCGACCTGCCGGGCCATGGCCTCAGCGATGCGTTTGCGGTGCCTGCGCAAAGCCTGGCGGCCATCGTCGATGTGCTGGTGGCTGGGCTCGACCGGTTGCTGACCGCTGACTTGGCCGAAGTGACCGGCGATGGGCCGTCGGCGAAGCTTGCGGCGCTATTGGCGGCGCGGCTGGGGCTTCCCACTCCCGATACAAAGCCTGGTCCGGTGGCGCACTGGCCCGATCTGGCTCCCGACCGATTCGGCAGTCACCTCAGCCGAGCCTGGGGATTGGCGCGGGCGGAAGTGTCTTTCTCACCATGGGATGATGTTCGACCGGCGACGGCACGCGCCTTTGCTGCCGCCGAACTTGATCCGGCGCGCCTACATCGCCGCGCTTTGGCGGCGCTCCGCGCGCATCACGTCGAGGCGTTGCTGGCGCTGCTGGCCGACTGACCGGGCGCTAAAGCCCGCGCCCGATCTCGACGAACTTGTCGCGGCGCGCGCGCTTCAGCGCTGCCGGAGTCATTGCCAGCAGCGGCGCCAGTTGACTGGCGATGGCAGCTGTCAGGGCGGCGGTAGCGGCGGCCGGGTCGCGTTGCGCCCCGCCCAAAGGCTCGGCGACGACGGTGTCGACGATACCGAAGCGCTGGCAGTCGGCAGCGGTGATACGCATCGATTCGGCAGCCTCGGCGGGCTTGTTGGCGGCACCGTCGGCCGTGCGCCACAGGATCGAGGCACAGCCTTCGGGCGAAATCACCGCATAGACCGCGTGTTCGAACATGATGACGCGGTTGGCGGCAGCAAGCGCAATCGCCCCGCCCGACATGCCCTCGCCGGTGATCGCCGCGATGACCGGGACGGGGGCCGCAAGACACGCCTCGGTCGAACGGGCGATGGCTTCGGCCTGGCCGCGCTCCTCGCCGTCGACGCCGGGATAGGCTCCCGCGCTGTCGATCAGCGTCACCACCGGCACACCGAAGCGCCCGGCCAGTTCGATCAGCCGTGTAGCCTTGCGATAGCCCTCTGGCCGCCCCATCCCGAAATTATGTTTGACGCGGGATGCGGTGTCGTGGCCCTTTTCATGGCCGATCACCATCACCGGAATCCCGCTGCCGCGCAGGCGGCCCAGCCCGCCGATGATCGCCTCATCCTCGCCAAAGCGCCGGTCACCCGCCAGCGGGGTGAAGTCGGCAACGAGCGAGCGCACGAAATCGACGAAATGCGGTCGCTGCGGATGCCGCGCCACCTGGGTCTTTTGCCACGGCGTCAGCCGCGCATAGGTTTCGGCCAGCAGCCGCCGTGCAGCGCCCTCGGCGTGCTTGGCCGCCGCCTCATCGCCGCCGTTGCGATATTCGGCGACGCGCTGATCGATCGCCTGGACGGGCTTTTCGAAGTCGAGATAGGAAACTGTCACCCGCCAGCGGGGTAAAGACCGGCGACACCATGGTCAATCAGCCGCGTCAGTCGGAACCCGCCATTCCGGGGTCGCTGCTGTCACCCACAGCGCTTTCGGTGACATGATGGAGCCGCGCCTCCTCCAGATCGAGTTCGCGTTCGATTCGCCGTCGCGCGCCATCGTCGATCTCGGCCCGGGCATAACTGTCGAGCAAGGCCAAGCGTTCGGCAGCGATCAACGCGAACGACAAATGGCTGTATTCGGCGACCGGGCTGCCGGGAATTTCCGGATCGGCCGTGTCGTTGAAATGCGTCCGCCGGTCGCGGTGATAGCGGCGGACGGACGCGGCGATATCCTTGGGGATGTCGCCGCACGCGACCAGCGCGTCGAGCTTGGCGATGGCGGCATCAATGCCACGCACGCGCGCGGCGAGTTCGCAGGCTTTCAGCGCGACCGCTTCCCTCTGCCCCGCGACGCCGAGGCCGAGCCAGCGGATGACCATTGGCAGCGCCAGGCCCTGGCCGATCAGCGTCGCGATGATGACGCAAAAGGTCGCGAACAGAATAAGGTCGCGATCGGCAAAGGCGCGACCGCCAAAGCTCAGCGGAATCGACAGCGCCGCGACAAGGGAAATGCCGCCTCGCAAGCCGGCGAAACTGATGACGAACGGCATCGTCCAATGCGGCGCCGGATCGCGGCGGCGCAGTCCCGGGAACAGCCAGCGCGGCAGATAGGTGGCGGGAAAAACCCAGACAAAGCGGACCACAATGACCACGCCGACGGTTATCAGGCCGGCGCTCAGCAGCCGCTGCCAGCCGTCGCCGGTCATCGCGGCGATGACGATATGCGCCTGCAGCCCGCTCAGCAGGAACACCAGCCCTTCGACGACGGCGACGACGAGCCCCCAGACGAAAAAGCCCTGAAGCCGCGTCGCCGGACTGATAAAGCGCGGGCCGTTCCAGCTGACGTACAGCCCGGCCGCCACCGCCGCGAGCACGCCCGATCCGCCCAGCGCGTGCGGCGGCCAGAAGGCGAGATAGGGGGTCAGCAGCCCCAGGATAATCTCGACCTCGGCATCGCGGCTCCAGCGCCGCAGCCGCAGCATCGCCCAGCCCAGCGCCGCGCCCCACGCCAGTTCCCCGGCGAACACCGCAACAAAGCTGCCGGCCGCGTCCAGGGCGTTGAAGTGACCGCTGACGGCCGCGGCGATGGCGAAGCTGAGGATGGTCAGCGCGGTCGCATCATTGACGACGCCCTCGCCCTCCAGAATGATCAGGATGCGCTGGGGAACGCCTGCGCTGCGCAGGATGGCCATCGGTGCCACAGGATCTGGCGGCGACACCACTGCGCCCAGCATGAACCCTGCTGCCCATGACAAGCCGAACGTGTAATGCACGGCAGCGGCCACCGCGCCTGCGGTGAACAGCACGCAGCCGACGGCAAGCAGCATGATCGGGCGCAGGTTGAAGCGGAAGCCCCGCCAGCTCATGCCAACACCAGAGGTGTAGACCAGCGGCGGCAGCATCAGCAGCAGTACCAGATCGGGATCGAGTATCACATTGGGAACGACCGGGATCACCGCCAGCATGACGCCGACCAACACCAGCACGATGGCCGTCGGCTTCCCCAGTCGCCGCGCCGCCACCGCCGTTATTGCCAGCACCGCGAGCAGTGCCACCGACAGCCACAGGCCGGACGGCATCAGCCCAGCACCGGGCCCGCCGCCGTCCGCAATGGGCTGACGAGCACCTTGTCAACCTTGCGCGCGTCCATGTCGGCAACCTCGAACCGCCAGCGCTTGAGGGCAAACCCCTCGCCGGTTTCGGGCAGATGCCGCAGCCGGTCGAGGACGAAGCCCGCCACCGTTTCGTAATCGCGCTCCTCGGGCAGGTCGATGCCGAGCCGGTCGGCCATCTCGTCGGCGGGAAGCGAGCCCGAAAATAGCCACGACCCGTCGTCGAGTTCGACGGCGGGCGGATCGTTCTTGTCGTCGACATCCGACCGGAATTCTCCGGCGATGGCGGCGAGCAGGTCGGCGGGGGTGACGATGCCTTCGAAATGCCCGTACTCGTCATGGACCAGCGCGATCGGGATTTCGGCGTCGCGCAGCACCGCCAGCGCATCGACGGCGTCGATGACATCGGGGATGACGGGTGCGAGCAGCGCCAGCTTGCGCAAATCGATGCGCTTGCCCTCCAGTGCCGCCGCCATGACGTCGCGCGCCTGAATAACGCCGATGATATTGTCGACCGAGCCGTCGGCGACCGGCAGCCGCGTGTGCGGTGTCTTGATCAGCGCCGCGCGCGTCACGGCTTCGGACGCGCCCGCATCGAGCCATTCGACATCGGTGCGCGGCGTCATCACCCCGCGCACCCGGCGGTCGGCAAGGCGCATGACGCCGGAGATCATCTTGCGTTCGTCTTCCTCGATGATCCCCGCCGTTTCGGCCTCGGCCACGACCGAGCGCAGTTCCTCCTCGGTCACGGCATGGTCGCCCTCGCGGCGCTGGCCGAGGACGCGGAAAACCAGCGCCGAAGACCGATCGAGCGCCCAGGCAAACGGCGTGGCCGCGCGGGTCAGCCAGGTCATCAACGGCGCAACGGCAACGGCGATGGCTTCGGGCGACCGCAGCGCGAACTGCTTGGGGACCAGTTCGCCGATGATCAGCGACAGATAGGTGATGACGACGATGGTGACGCCCAGTCCCAGCTCATCGGCCAAATGCGGGGCGACGCCACCCCAGGCAACGAAGCGCTGCGCTACCGGCCCGGCCAACCGCTCGCCTGAAAATGCGCCGTTGAGCACCGCCACCAGCGTGATGCCGGTCTGTGCCGACGACAGGAATCGCGCCGGATCGGCCGCCAGCTTCAACGCCGCCGCCGCCCCCCGGCTACCACTTGCCGCCAGCCCGCGCAGCCGGGGGCGTCGTGACGACACCACGGCGAGTTCGGACATCGACAGAAAGCCGTTGAGACAGATCAGCGCCAGGATGATCAGCGCATCGAACCAGGGGAAGGGTTGCATCGGCCTTTGGACAGACGCGGGCGGAAAGTGCTCGCCGCAATAGCATAGGGGCACGCGCGCCATTGGGGAACCGCTGTTCATTGCCGGGCAAGGCTGTGCAATTAGGGCGGTAGCCAATTGGAGAGCCCCGATGACGCCGAAACTGCTGACCGCTGCCGTGCTCGTCACGAGCCTGATGCTGGCGGGCTGTGCCACCAACCCCGACACGGGCCAGCAAAAGTTGTCCAACACCGGCGCTGGCGCGATCATCGGCGCCGGGTCCGGGGCGCTGCTCGGCGCGCTCCTCGGTGGTCGGCACAATCGCACTGAAACCATCGTCGGTGCCGGGATCGGCGCGATCGCGGGGGCGGGCATCGGCGGTTACATGGACCGACAGGAGCGCGATCTGCGCGCGCGGACGGCGGGTAGCGGCATCGCGGTCGTCCGGAAGGGCGATGAGATCGACCTGCGAATGCCCGCAGGAATCACGTTCGATTTCAACGCGGCGACGGTAAAGGCGCAGTCTCGCGCGCCGTTGAACCGGATTGCCCAGACGCTGGCCGCCTATCCATCGACCTTCGTCGATATTGCAGGCCACACCGACGCCGTCGGCACCGACACGGTCAACCAGAAGCTGTCCGAACAGCGCGCCACCGCGGTCGCCAATTACCTGTCCGCGCTGGGGGTCAACCCGGCACGGATCGCGACGCGCGGCTATGGCAAGCAATTCCCGGTTGCCAACAATGACACCGAAGCAGGCCGCGCCGAAAACCGCCGCGTCGAAATCCATCTGTCGCCGATAACCGACCAGGATTACCGTGAGACGGGACGCACGCCGCGTTACGCTCCCGATGGGCAATTGCCACCGCCGCCGCCCGTGCCGATCCGCCGCCCCCGCTGACGCGTCAGCTACGGAGGGTTGCTCCGATTGCCGCCGCCGCCGCCACGATCGCTTTCGACACCGCATCGATTTCTGTATCGGTCAGCGTCCTTTCGCCGGGCTGCAGCGTCACCTCCAGTGCAAGGCTGATCTTGCCCTCAGGGACGCCGGCGCCGGCGTAGCGATCGAATACACGGACCGCGGTGATCAGTGACTTGTCGGCTTTGGTGACAGCGCGGACGAGGGCATCGGCGGGCAGATCGGCGTCGACGACGAAAGCGAAGTCGCGCGTCAGAGCCTGTAGCGCCGGCGGCGCATAGGCGGCGCGGCGTTTGGCCGGGGGCGGCAGCGCGTCGAGATAGAGCTCGACCGCTGCGACCGGGCCCTTCAGGTCGAGCGCCGCCAGCGTCGCCGGATGAATCAGCCCGAAATCCGCCAGCACCGCCTTGCCAAGTACCAGCCGCCCCGCCCGACCGGGATGCCACCACCCATTCGTCGGACCCGCGACGCTGAGCCGGTCGACGGGTGCTCCCGCCGCCGCCAGCACTGCGAGCGCCTCCGCCTTGGCATCATAAGCGTCGAAGGATTGTGCTGCTCCGGCGCGCCAGTCGCGCTCGCTGCGCGCGCCCGCCAGCACCAGCGCTGCCGTCGGGTGTTCGGCTCCGGCCAGATAGCGTTGCCCCAGTTCGAACAGACGCGCCGACGCCTGCCCCCGGTCGGCGTTGCGCTTGACCGCCATCAACAGCCCCGGCAGCAGCGATGTGCGCATGGCGGCCATATCGGCCGAAATCGGATTGGCAACGGTCCAGGCCGCACCGCCGAAAATGTCGGCCAACGCTGGCGGCAGGAAGCTCCACGTCACCGCCTCATCAGCACCGCGCACCGCCAGCGCGCGGCGAACGCGGCGCTCCAGCTTCTGCGCCGGGGTCGCGGTCGGGCGGGCGACACCATCGGGGCGCGGCAGTGGCGTCGACGGCACCCGGTCGAGGCCGTGGAGGCGGACAACTTCCTCGACGATATCGGCCTCGCCATCGACATCGCGTCGCCAGCTGGGCACGCTGATCGACCAGGCATCGGTGGTGTCGCGCGCAATGCCGAAGCCCAGCCGGGTCAGCAATTCTGCCTGTTCCGCCTCGGCGACCTCGATCCCGGCAAGGCCCATAACCCGCGCCGGGCGATATGCGACGGTCTTGGCGACGACCGGCGGCTGGCCCGAGCGGACGATCTCGCTCGCCACACCGCCGCAGAGTTCGAGCACCAGATGCGTCGCGACGGCCAGCCCGTCGTCAAGGAAGGCCGGATCGACGCCGCGTTCAAAGCGCGACCGCGCGTCGCTGGTCAGCATCAGCCTCTGCCCGGTCAGCGCAATCGTTTCCGGGTCGAAATAGGCGCATTCGATCAGCACGTCGGTTGTCGCCAGCGAACAGCCCGAATGCACGCCGCCCATGATGCCGCCGATGTCATGGACCTGCGCATCATCGGCGATGACCGTCATTGTTTCGTCGAGCGCATAGGTCTTGCCATTGAGCGCCGTCACGGACTCTCCGGCATGCGCCTTGCGTGCCACCAGCCCGCCGCTCAGCGTTGCCCGGTCATAGACGTGGAGCGGCCGCCCGAGGTCGAACATGATGAAGTTGGTGATGTCGACCAGTGCCGAGATCGGCTTCTGCCCGATCGCCTTGAGTCGCTTCTGCAGCCAGGGGTGCGACGGCCCATTGCGAACGCCGGTCACCGCGCAGGCATAAAAGGCCGGGCAGCCTGCCGCATCCTCGGTCCGCACATCCGGCCCCGAACCGCTGCGCGGCACATCGAGCGTCGCCATCCGATACGCCTCGGCGAGCGGTTTCAGCCGCCCCAACCCCGCCGCCGCGAGGTCGCGCGCGATGCCGCGTACCCCCATGCAATCCTGGCGATTCGGCGTGATCGCGACGTCGAACACCGGATCGGCAAGCTCGGTCCAATCGGCATAGCGCGCCCCGACCGGCGCATCGGCGGGCAATTCGATGATGCCTTCATGTTCGTCCGACAATTCGAGCTCGCGCATCGAACACATCATGCCGCGCGATTCGACGCCGCGGATGGCGGCGATTTTCAGGGTCAGGTCGGACCCCGGCACATAGGTGCCGACCGCGCCGAAAACGCCCTTCATGCCCGCTCGCGCATTGGGGGCACCGCAGACGACCTGCACCGGATCGCCGTCGCCTGTGGAGACGCTCAGCACCTGCAGCTTGTCGGCCTGCGGATGGCGTTCGGCGGTCAGCACCTCGGCGATAGTGAACGCCGCGAGCTTCGCCGAAGGATCGTCGATGCCCTCAACCTCAAGGCCGATGCGGGTCAGCGTCTCGGCGACTTCGGCGACGGTCGCCGCCGTATCGAGATGCTCCTTGAGCCAGGACAGGGTGAACTTCACGCCACGCCTCCCGCGATGGTCGGCACGTCGAGCGGCGAGAAGCCGTGATGCTTCAACCAGCGCACATCGCCGTCGAAGAACGCCCGCAGGTCGGTCATGCCGTATTTGAGCATCGCCAGCCGGTCGATGCCACAGCCAAAGGCAAAGCCCTGCCATTCATCGGGATCGAGGCCGCACGCTTCGATGACGCGGCGGTGGACCATGCCGCTCCCCAGCACCTCCAGCCAGCGGTCGACATCACTGCCCGACGCAGGACGATTGGTTTTCGACGAATAGCCAACATCGACCTCGACCGACGGTTCGGTGAAGGGAAAATAGCTCGGGCGGAAGCGCAGCGTCACATCGTCGACGCCGAAGAACGCCTTGATGAAGGTCTCCAGCGTCCAACGCAGATTGGCCAGCGTTATGCCCTTGTCGATGACCAGCCCCTCGACCTGGTGGAACATCGGCGTGTGGGTGGCGTCGCTGTCGGAACGGTAAACCCGCCCTGGCGCGATGATGCGGATCGGCGGCGTCTGGTTCATCATCGTGCGGATCTGCACCGGCGAGGTGTGGGTGCGCAGCACGAGCTTCCGGTCGGGCGGCGATTGCGCCATGTAGAACGTGTCGTGCATCGCCCGCGCCGGATGCGATTCCGGAATGTTGAGCGCGGTGAAATTATGCCAGTCGTCCTCGATCTCGGGTCCGGTGGCGACGCTGAAGCCCATGTCGGCAAAGATTTCCGCCAGTTCGTCCATGACCTGGCTGACCGGATGGATCGTCCCCATCGGCGGCAGCGCGACCGGCAGTGTCATGTCCTGACGCTCGGTGGCGAGTTTGGTATTCAGTGCCGCTGTGTCGAGTTCGGCCTTGCGCGCAGTCAACGCTGCAGCCACCGCCTCGCGCAGCCCGTTAAGGCGCGGCCCCTGCACGGTGCGCTCCTCGGGCGCCATCTGGCCCAGCGTCTTGAGGAACGCGGTTACGCTGCCGGCCTTGCCAAGCGCTGCGACCCGCACTGCCTCGAGCGCCGCCGGGTCGGCAGCGGCAGCGATAGCGGTCAGGAGTTCGGCCTGAAGTGCGGCGGTGTCGGTCATAAGGCGGGCGGGTCTAGCCGGGCGCGCCGCAAAACGAAAGCCGTTGGACCGGCGGGCCGCGGCACTCTATCTGCGCTCCATGCCCGCCCGCTCGCTGTTTGCCACGCCACTCTACGCTGACGCGCTGGGCGATGCGGCGTTGCTTGCCGAACTCGAACACTCGTGTCGGGCGTTGGCGCGCGACGATACCGCCGGGCGGCGCTGGGCCAAGGATAATCGTTACCCGGGCTACACCAGCTATGCTTCGCTGAACGACTTGCCGGTGCGCGATCCGGCGTTCGGCGACCTGAAGCGCAGACTCGATGCCCATGCCCGGCGCTTTGCCGCTGCGGCGCATCTCGATCTGCCGAAGCCGAAGCTCGACAGCATCTGGGTCAACATCCTCAAGCCCGGCGGCTTTCATTCGGGTCACATCCATCCGCACAGCAGCCTGTCGGGGACACTGTATGTCACCGTGCCGCCGGGTGCGGGCCGGATCAAGTTCGAAGACCCGCGGCTGCCCTTGATGATGGCCGCGCCGCCGCGCCGCCCCGACGCCCCCGACGAGGCCCGCCCCTTTGTCTATGTCGAGCCGGTGGCGGGGGATGTTTTGCTTTGGGAAAGCTGGCTACGCCACGAAGTCGTCGCGGGGGACGCCAAGGCCGAACGCATCAGCATCAGCTTCAACTATGCCTGATGGTGTGACGGGTGCGTGACGCGTGCGTGACGGGGACGGCGTGGTGGGTTAACAGCCCCGCATGATCGCTGCCGCCCGCCCCGCTCCACCCCGTCGCGGCCTGATGTTCGTGCTGTCGTCGCCCTCTGGCGCGGGCAAGACCACGCTGTCACGTCGGCTGCTCGCCGAGGACGCCCAGATCGCGCTGTCTGTCAGCGCGACCACCCGCCCGCCGCGTCCCGGCGAGATTGAGGGGCGTGACTATTTCTTCGTCACTCCGGAGCGCTTCGACGCGATGGTCGCCGATGACGAGCTGCTCGAATGGGCACATGTCTTTGGCCATCGTTACGGCACCCCGCGCGCCCCTGTCGAAGCGGCGTTGCACGGCGGCCAGGACGTTCTGTTCGATATCGACTGGCAGGGCACGCAGCAGCTCGGCCAGGCCGATACGTCACGCGATCTGGTTCGCGTCTTCATCCTGCCGCCCGATATCGCCGAACTGGAACGCCGCCTGCATAGCCGCGCGACCGACGCGCCCGATGTCATCGCCGACCGCATGGCCGGGGCCCGCGAGGAGATCAAGCATTGGGACGCGTACGACTATGTGCTGGTCAACGACGATATCGACGTCTGTTTCGACCGGCTGCAGGTCATCCTCCACGCCGAGCGGCTGCGACGATCGCGGCAATTGGGTGTGGCGGGCTTCGTCCGGACGATGCTGACAGTTTAGGGCTGACGCCTTAGGAGCCGGTGCCCGGCTTATCGCTGAAGAACTTTTCGAACTTGCCCTCTTCGCCCTTGTGATCATCGGCGTCGGCAGGGGTCGGCCCCTTTATGGTGATGTTAGGCCAGTTCGCTGACAGCGTCGCGTTCAGTTCAAGCCATTTCTCCAACCCGCCCTCGGTGTCGGGCAGAATCGCTTCGGCTGGGCATTCGGGTTCGCAGACGCCGCAATCGATGCATTCATTGGGGTTGATGACGACCATGTTCTCGCCCTCGTAGAAGCAATCGACGGGGCAGACCTCGACGCAGTCCATATACTTGCACTTGATGCAGGCTTCGGTGACGACGTAGGTCATTGCGCGGCTTTCCCTTGGACGAGCGGCATTTAGTGTCGGGCGTTTGCTAGACGCCCGCTGCGGCCCCCGTCAACTGCCCACCGAACACGCGCGACGTCAGGTCGGTGTACAGGTGCCGCGCTTCCTCATACGGCCCGCGCCGTTCGGCCAGCCCCTCGACCCGCACGATGACGACCTCGTCGGCCTTGGGGAAGGTGACGACCGATCCGGCGCGCACCAGCGCCGAGGGCTTTTCAATGACCCGCCCGTCTATTCGCAGCCTTCGACTCTCACACAGCGCCTGCGCATCCGACCGTGACCGCGCCAGCCGCGCGAACCACAACCATTTGTCGAGCCGAAGCCCTGCTGTGTAGACCAAAGGCTATCCTTTCATGCTGGCCAGAACGGCAAAGGGCGACAACGCGGGCATCTGGCCTCCCGCGCGGTCGGTGGGGGATGAGGGGCGACGGACGCCGCGCCAGGCGAACTGCGCCGCGCCGTCGACAAGGTGGAGGCGGTAGCCGAGCGCCCGCATCAACCGGGCAAAGCCGTCGCGTGTCAGCCCCGCCGACGCCGCCCAATTGGGATCTGGCAGGAAGGGCGCACGGCCGTCACGGCGATCATGGATGGCGCGCGCCAGCCGGTCGACGATGTCGATGCGGACGGCTTCGGTCCCAATCCTCCAGTAACCGGCGGCTTCGAGGAACCCGACAGGAAGCGTGTCATCGGCGGCGACGCAAACACGGCCCGCGACCGGAGGCGGTGGCAGGTCGGGTGCGCCGGTCCATACTGCCCATAGTGCCAACCGCCAGCGCGTCGCTTCGGGTCGTAACAGCGCCGGAATGAACGCATGGATGACGCCGAGACGGACGCCCGCCTGTTGCAACACGCGGCGGTCGTCACGGGTCAACGCGACGATCTGTTCTTCGGCGGCGTCGCGGGACAGGCAGCCCAGGGTTTCGACAAGGCGAACGATGAGCCCGCGCGCGGCGGGGCTAAGCTCCTCCCCACTTCTGGGGAGGGGGACCGCCCCTTCCGGCGGTGGAGGGGCGCGCCCTTGCGCGTCGCTTTCTTGAAAAAAGGGCACCCCTCCACCACGCCGCTGAAGGAGCGGCGCGGTCCCCCTCCCCTGAAGAGGGGAGGATCCGGAAAGGACTGTCAGCGCCCGCAATTCCCGCGCCGCCGCCGCCGTAAACCACGCCTGCAGTCGCAGCAGCACGCGCTCCCGATCGTCGGTACTTAGCACGCCCAGCGCGCGGTCCAGCTCGATGCGCGGCGTCATCGTATCGCGCCCGCGCCGCAGCTTGGCAACGCTGGCCCCATTCCACAGCAGGCGCGGCGGCATCTTGCCGCTGAAGTCCAGCGCGAACGCAGCATCGTCGGACGCCGCCAGCGTCACCGCACGATGCGCCAGTTCGCGCGGCAGATGGCGTTCGGCCGCTGCCAGCAGCATGCGTTGTTCGCCCGCCCGTGCCAGCGGATCGGGGGTAAAGCGGAAGCCGCTCAGTGAGCCGATGACCTCGCCCTCGACCGCCACCGCGCCGTCCGGATCGATCTCCACACGCTGCCCACCGGTTTTGGCCTTCAGCCCGTGCAAGAGCACCGCCGTCCGCCGGTCGACAAAGCGCTGGGTCAGCGCGGTGTGAAGCGCATCCGACAGCCGGTCCTCGACGGCGCGCGTCCGTTCTGCCCAATGCGCGCCATCCGCCAACCAGCCGGGACGGTGCGCGACATAGGTCCAGGTCCGCGCCGCGGCGATGCGGTCGGCAAGCGTCGGCACGTCGCCGGTGACGCGATCAAGATGCGTCAGTTCGCTGGCGATCCATGCTTCAGGCAGCGTGCCGTCGCCTTCGGACAGATGGCGAAACACCCGGCCGATCAGCCGCGCATGGGCCTCCTCGCCGGTCTTGCGGTAATCCGGCAGGCCGCACGCCGCCCATAGCCGCCCCAGCCCGCGCGGCCCGTGCGCTCGCTCCATCACCCAGGGTTCGCCGGCCAGCCGCTTGAGCACGGCAAAGTCGATGGCGTCGTCGCCGCGCCCCAGTTCGCCCCGGCCCGGCCGCGCGTCGAGGCTGGCGATCAGCCTGGGCAGCGACGTGTAATCCAGATCTGTGTTGCGCCAGACGATCTGGGTCAGCGGTTCGAAGCGGTGCTCCTCGACATTGGCAATCTCCGCCGGATCGAACGCCAGCGCGCCCTCCGCACCCAGTTGGACGACGCCGAACGTTCCGTCCTTCTGATACCGCCCGGCGCGTCCGGCGATCTGTGCCATTTCCGACGTCCGCAGCCGCCGGTGGCGATGCCCATCGAACTTACCGAGCGACGCAAAGCCGACATGGGCGATGTCCATGTTGAGGCCCATGCCGATGGCGTCGGTCGCAACGAGGTAATCGACCTCGCCCGATTGATACATCGCGACCTGGGCGTTGCGTGTGCGCGGGGAAAGCGACCCCATCACCACCGCTGCGCCGCCCTTCTGCCGCCGCAGCATTTCAGCGAGCGCGTAAACATCGGCAGCGGTGAAGGCGACGATCGCCGACCGGCGCGGCAGGCGGCTGAGCTTCTTTGCCCCGGCGTAGGACAGGGTGCTGAACCGGGGCCTGGTGACGATCTCGGCTTCCGGCAGCAGTTTGCGGATCAAGGGCCGCATCGTCTCCGAACCCAACAGCATCGTCTCGGCATAGCCCCGCGCGTGGAGCAGCCGGTCGGTAAACACATGGCCGCGCTCTGGATCGGCGGCAGTCTGGATTTCGTCGATGGCGACGAACGCGACCTCGCGATTAGCTTTTGTTTGATCGCCTACGCGATCCAGCGGCATCGCCTCGACCGTGCAGCAGAAATAACGCGCGTTGGCTGGGACGATCTTTTCCTCGCCGGTGATCAGCGCGACGGCGTCGACTCCCTTGGCGGCGACGACGCGGTCGTAAACCTCACGCGCCAGCAGGCGAAGCGGGAAGCCGATCATCCCGGACTGGTGCCCGCACATGCGTTCGACCGCGAGATGGGTCTTGCCGGTGTTGGTCGGGCCGAGGACGGCGGTCAAAGTTCCGGATTGCACCCGCGGGCGCGGCGACGACGGAGGGACAGGACGACCGCTCACCCGCCCAATCTGGGGTGGCGGTTGCCTGCACGCAATGGCAGGCGGGGACAGATACGCGTCCGGGTCATCACGTCCTTTGCAACGTGGCAGCGGCAGATGAGTCGCATGGAAGGAATCGCGGGTTCAAGTGAACGTTCAAAGACGGCGACTCGTCGCATCCGAATTCGCTGGGGCTGTTGCACGATTGACACGCCCGGGGGTTCGTCCAAGGAATCCACCGACTTGGTGAGTGGCGGGGGTCACGCGTGTTTCAACCTGATTTGGGATTGGCTGGGGGCGGCAGCGTTGCGGTGCCGCCGCAGCGTGTCACACCGCCGCGTGCGCCCGCGCGCTGGCGCTTTGCCGACTTGGAACTGACCACCGACCTGGGCGACGGCATCGGTTCGCGGCGCTGGTGGCTCGGGCTGGCGACGGTCGGGCTGCTCTGTGGTTCGGTACTGACGCTCGGTGCGCTGGTTCCGGCGCTGCCACAGCTGCCGACCACCGCGATTACGCCGGTAGAGCGCGAACTGGCGCAGCCCGAAATCATCGCGCCGCTGGCCTATGGGGCCGCAACCGGCGCGCCGGAAATCGCCGGGTCGCACGTCGAACGGCTGAAGGAGGCACCCGAACGCCCGCGCATCGAAGTGTCGGCCCGTGTCGGACGCAATGGGTTCGAAGGGGCCTTACGCCGCGCCGGAGTGGGCAAGGACGATCTTGCGGCGGTGCTGGCGCTGGTCAAGCCTGCTGCCAACACCGGCGCACTCCCCGGCGACACCGGCGTCGATCTGGTGCTGGGCCGACGCGAGACAAAATCGGTGCCGCGCCCGCTCGAAACCCTTGGCTTCCGCTCGGCCTTCGACATGCGCCTCGCCGTCGCCCGCGCCGACGATGGCAGCTTGGAACTCAAACGCATCCCCATCGCCGTCGATGCGACGCCGACCCACGTCAGCGGCAGCGTCGGTGGTAGTCTCGGCAAGGCAGCGCGCTCGGCAGGGCTTCCGGCCGACCTCGCCGCCGAAGCGGTCAAGCAGCTGGGTTACGCCGTCGATTTCCAGCACGGCGTCACCAAGCGCGACCGCTTTGACATCGTCGTCGAACACAAGCGCGCCGAAACCGGTGACGAGCAATGGGGCGGGCTGCTGTACGCCGCTGTCGCCCCGCCCGGCCACGAGAAGGTCGAGCTGGCGCGCTTCGATTATGGCGGCAAACCGGCGTTCTTCCGCGCCAATGGCGAAAGCGCCAAAAAGGGCCTGATGCGGACCCCCGTCGATGGCGCGCATCTGACGTCGGGGTTCGGCATGCGCTTCCACCCGATCCTTGAATATTCACGCATGCACCAGGGCGTCGATTTCGGTGCCGAATGGGGGTCGCCGGTAATGGCGGCGGCGGGCGGCAAAGTGTCGTTCGCCGGACCGCACGGCGGCCATGGCAATTACATCATGGTCCAGCATACCAAGGAATTGGCGACGGCCTACGCCCATCTGTCGAAGTTCGCGGTCAAGGCCGGGCAGGCCGTCGCGCAGGGACAGGTCATCGGCTATGTCGGTTCGACCGGCCTCTCGACCGGGCCGCATTTGCATTACGAAGTCTGGCTGAGGGGCCAGCCGACCAACCCGCAATCGATCAAGTTCCTCGGCGGCACCCAGCTGGCGGGGGCGGAAATGACGCGTTTTCAGGCGGTGCTGGCCAAGCTGCGGTCACTGTAGGTCTGCAATAACCCGCTCAGGCTGAGCCTGTCGAAGCCGGGTTCCGCAATGGCTGGCTTGTGAACCGGCTTCGACAGGCTCAGCCTGAGCGGGGTAAGGCGTTTGCTCATTACCCTGGTCAATCTGCCGGGCCCGTTGCAGGCCAGACGGCCTTTTGCGCCGCCGCCCAGGCGATCCAGGCGTCGTCCTTGGCTATGGCTGCGTCGGCGGCGCTTGCGGCGGCTGCGGCAGTGTCGAAATCCACCCACCCGCCGGCCTTGCAAGCCGTGTCGTCAATGCTGGCGGCGGCGCCGGGAACGGCAGCTGCTCGATCTTGGCTGGAACCGCCGCGATTGGCGCGATAGGCCGTCCAGCGCAGGCGGAGATCGTCAGTGCGGCGAGCCAGATCGGCATTCTGTGCGGCGAGCGCATCGGTTGTTCCTTTCGTGATGACGGATTGGCGGCTGGCAAGCCCGGCGACGACGTCCTGCTGGGCGCGTGCAGCTGCGGCGCTGGCGGCGGTGAAGGCGGCGCGGTCGGCGGCCGACTGGGTGATTTTGCCTTGGGCATAGGCGATGGCTACCTTGTGCTCGTGCCAGCGCCACAGGCCGAAGGAGAGGAAAGAGAGGCTCACGGCATACCAGATCGGGCGCGGGACAGCGGCGCAGAAGCCGCGCAGCGGGCCGCGCACGAACCCGGCCGCAAGCGACAGCAGCGCGATCACTTGCCGTCGTCCGCGCCGCCCGAAGCCGTAAAATCGGCCCACAGAAACTTCGCCGACACCTGCCGCAGCGCGACGGTCATGCCTAGGCCGGTCAGCACCAGCCCAATGAGCGCCAAGACCGCCATCAGCGCGTTGCCGGCGATGCTGAGCCGGTCGGCAGCGAGATAGGCGGGCCAGTCGTTGCTCAGGATACGCGACGCGAGCCAGATCGCCATGGCGGTCAGCGCGATGCCAGCTCCGGCGAACGCCAGCGCGAGCACGGTGCGCCGCCAGTTTGGATTGAGGTTGAGGGCCATGGGCTGCGACTCCGTTGTGGGAGTGCATTAGCCGATCTGGTTTATTATGTCAACCTATACGGTTATTTACTGACCTACAAGCGCAGCCCGGTGCGCCTTGGCCAATTCGACATATCCCGCCGCACCGGCCCGATTGCGCTCCACCTCATCCTCACGCAGCATCCGCACAAACACCGCCGGTCGCCCTGCCCATAGTTCGCCGCGCCGGATGCGCTTGCCCGGCGTCAACATCGCGCCCGCCGCCAGCATCCCGTCGGTTTCGACCACACAGGCGTCCATGACGATACCGCCCAGCCCGACGAAACTCGAATTTTCCAGCACGCAGCCGTGCACCATCGCCATATGCCCGATCAGCACATCGTCGCCGATTTCGGTGCCGTGGCGCTTGCGGGTGACATGAACAACTGAACCATCCTGGATATTCGAACGCGCGCCGACGATGATCCGTTCGACATCACCGCGCAGGACGCAATTGTACCAGACGGAAGAATCCTCACCCAGCGTCACTTGCCCGATAACCTGCGCTCCCGGCGCGACCCATGCCGAAGCCGCCACCTGCGGAACATGGTCGCCGAAACGAAGCAGGGTCATGGCCGCAGCGCCTCGTAAGTGATGTGCGGCCGCAGCGGATCGCCGATGTGCAGCATCGGATGACCGAAATCCAGATCGTGCCGCCGGGTCATGCCGAGCCGCTCCATCAGTCCCCAGCTTGCGGTATTGCTTGGCGTGGTAACGGCAACGATCCGGCCGACAGGCAAAGTGGCCCAACCCCAAGCCAGGCTTGCCGCCGCCGCCTCGCGCGCATAGCCCTGCCCCCAGACATCCCGCCGCAGCCGCCAGCCGATCTCGATAAAGCCAGTGACACCCGGAATCCCCTCCGGAGCCAGTTTCAGCCCGCAGTGGCCGAGCAGCGCTCCGTCTTCGCGCCGCTCGATGGGCCAGAAGCAATGGCCGTGGCTCGCCTGCAGAGCGATCATCCGGTCGATCGCGGCATCGGCGTCGGCGCGAGTCTGCAGCGGGCCCAGATGACGCATGACCTCTGGATCGCGTCCCATAGCGGCGAATGGCGCGCGGTCCGCATCGCGCCACGCACGCAGCACCAAGCGTTCCGTGTCGATCACGGGAACAGCGGTGCCTGTTCCAGCCCCATCGTCTCGGGCAGCCCAAACATCAGGTTGAAATTCTGGATCGCCTGGCCCGAAGATCCCTTCACCAGATTGTCGATGGCGGCGATGACGATGGCGCGGCCGGGGACGCGGTCAGGGAAAACATTGACGACCACATGGTTCGATCCGCGCACCATCCGCGTCGACGGGGCGACGCCTTCGGGCAGCAGATGGACAAACGGTTCGCAGCCATAACGCGCGTCGAGCATGTCACGCAGCGCCGCCACGGACTGCCCAGCCGCCAGTTCGACGATGCACGTGACCAATTCGCCGCGATTCATTGGCACCAGATGCGGTGTAAAGCTAATCGTTACGCTCCGCCCGGCGGCGAGGCTGAGCTGTTCTTCGATCTCGGGCATATGGCGATGCGCGCCGACGGCATATGGCGCGACGCTCTCGCCGATTTCGGGGAACAAATTGGCCTCCTTCAGCCCGCGCCCCGAACCGGAAACCCCCGACAGCGCGTTGACTGTAATCCGGTCGGGCACAACCGCCCCTGCGGCGATCAGCGGCTGCAGCGCCAACAACACGGCGGTCGGGTAACAGCCGGGGCAGGCGACAAGCGTCGCGTCGGGAAGGGCGTCCCGCGCGAACTCGGTCAGGCCGTACACCGCATCCGGCAACAGGCCCGGAACCGGGTGTTCGCCGCCGTACCATTCGGCATAGGTCGCGGCGTCCTTCAGCCGGAAATCGGCGGAAAGGTCGATGATCTTCGGCCCCTTGATTGCTGACAAAAGCCGCGCCGAGGCGGCGTGCGGCAAGCAACCGAACACCGCATCGATGGAGCCAAAATCCACCGCCTCGCTCTCAACCAGCCGGGGCAGCGACGGATAGGGCGCGCAATGCGGCCACACCTCGGACATCGCCTGCCCGGCCTTTGAATTCGCCGATAGCGCCGCAATCGCCATACGCGGATGCGCCAGCGCGAGGCGCACCAGGTCAGCTCCAGTGTAACCGGAGGCTCCGAGGACGGCGATGCGGATGGGTTCGCTCATGCGCGGCGGTTAGGGGAAGGGCGCGGGCCCCGCAAGCGCCGGGCAATGTCAACAAAGTGGCACCTTGCCAGGGCTGCACCCACCAGCACGCACGTTTCAGCGCCGCGTCTATGCGCGAAGGGTGCGCCCAGTGCGGCGAAGACCCACGACGGTCATGCCGAGGCCGATGATCATCAGCGCCCAGACTTGCGCGTCCGGCGCGGAGGTAATCATGTTGCTGTCATAGGCCGCGGCAAGCGCCGCACCTGGGATCGCCAGCAAGCCGGTGATGGCCAGTGTCAGGATGAAGATGTGCCGTGCCATGATGTGTCCCCCGCGAGTCGAGGTTGTATTAACTATGTATCAATATTTTTGCAAGGTATATTTACGCAACGTTAACTTTTGTTACCGCCCCAGCAACCGCGCTGCCAGCGGGGCGAAATAGGTCAGCACCCCTGAACATCCCGCGCGTTTGAACCCTGTCAGCACTTCGATCACCGCGCGGTCGCGGTCGAGAACGCCTGCCGCGACGCCCGCCTCGATCAGCGCATATTCGCCGGAGACCTGATAGGCGAAGACCGGCAGGTCGAAGCGGTCGCGGACCATGCGCACGATGTCGAGATAGGGCATGCCCGGTTTGACCATCACGCTATCCGCCCCCTCGGCGACGTCGAGTGCCACTTCGCGTAGCGCCTCGCGGGCGTTGGCCGGATCCATCTGATAGGTCTTCTTGTCGCCCTTCAGATAGCCGCCACTACCGACCGCGTCACGGAACGGGCCGTAGAACGCCGAGGCATATTTGGCCGCATAGGCCATGATCTGGACGTCGTGGAAGCCTTCGCTCTCCAACCCGGCGCGGATCGCCGCGACGCGGCCGTCCATCATGTCGGACGGTGCGATCACGTCGGCCCCGGCGCGCGCCTGGTTCAAAGACTGGCCGACCAACACGTCGACCGTCGCGTCGTTCAGAATGCGCCCGTCGTCGTGCATCAGCCCGTCATGGCCGTGGCTGGTATAGGGGTCGAGCGCGACATCGGTCAGCACGCCCAATCCCGGCTCGGCGTCCTTCAAGGCCTTGACCGCGCGGCAGATCAGATTGTCGGGGTTGAGTGCCTCTCGGCCATCTTCAGTGCGGCGATCGGGCTGGGTGAAAGGAAACAACGCGACGCACGGGATGCCGAGCGCCACCGCCTCCCGCGCCGCCGCCGCCAGCATGTCGACCGACAGCCGGTTGACGCCCGGCATGGTCTTTACCGGCTCGGTGACGCCGCTGCCTTCGACGACGAATAGCGGCCAGATCAGGTCGGCGGGACTAAGGGTATTCTCGGCATGCAGCGCCCGAGTCCAGGGCGCTGAACGCGTGCGGCGGAGACGAAGGGCGGGATAAGCTGACATGTGCGGAATGGTAGCTGCGGCGGCCCAACTGGGCAATGTGCTAGCATTGTGCTAGCAGTCGGTTGAGAGGAGAGCGCCGATGGCGACTTTGACAGTCAGGCGGGTTGAGGAATCGACCCATGAGGAATTGAAGGCGCGCGCCAGGATGAATGCGCGTTCGGTCGAGGCCGAAGTGCGCGCGATCCTCGACGATGCCACACGGAGTCGCACGGACTGGATCGAACGGCAGCTCGAAACCCATCGCAGGATGGTCGAGGAACATGGCTATATGGGCGACAGTGTCGCGCTGATACGGGCTGTTCGCGACGAGGAATGATCGTCGTTGACGCCAGCCTCGCCGTAAAATGGGTCTTGGCCGAACCGGATTCCCCTGCGGCGTTGCGGTTTCTCGCGGCGCGAGCGCCCGAGCTGACCGCCCCCGACCTGTTGTTCGTCGAGGTTGGCAGTGCCCTTGTCAGAAAGGCCAATATCGACGTCTCGCTGCGCGAAACGATGCGGGGACAGTTGGAGGAATGGAGCGTGGCCTGGCGCAATCACTTCGTCCGCGCGGCACGCACCGATCCGGTGGCGATCCTTCGCGCGG
The DNA here is from genome assembly GCA_038211945.1 of Sphingomonadales bacterium. GTDB lineage: Bacteria > Pseudomonadota > Alphaproteobacteria > Sphingomonadales > Sphingomonadaceae > Sandarakinorhabdus. Next base: position 8,835 of record JBBQVA010000012.1, on the reverse strand, counting down.
GGCACATCGCTATGGACCTGGGCCACCCTTTGAAGGACTGCGTCTATCTGGCGCTGGCGATAGAATTGGGGTGCGACCTTGCAACCTGCGATGTAAAATTTGCCGCCAAGGCCTTGGCGGTCTGGCCCGGTGTCCGCCTGCTCGAAAGCTACCCCTAAGCGCGCAACAGATGCTCCGCCAGCGCATGATAGGCGGGCAGGCTGGTCGGATCGATCGCCGCATTGGCCGCCGCCGGGTGCGAGGCGAAGCGGGCGATGACCATTTCGGCCTTTGGGTCGATATAGATCGCCTGGCCGTGGATGCCGCGCGCCGAATAGGCGCCATGGGTGTTGTGCAGGCACCACCATTGGCTGCGGTAGCTGCCGCCGGGCAGCCGGTCATAACCGGCGGTGGCGAAGGCGGCGCGGTCGCCGCCGGATTCGATCGCCACGACGACAGCGCTGGGGACGATCCGCGTTGAACCGGCCATGCCGCCGTTGCGCATGACCTCGCCAAAGCGCGCCATGTCGCGCAACGCCGCGTTGAAGCCGCCGCCGGCCAGATCGAAGCCCTGTTCGTCGATCATGAAATAGCCGTCGAACTCCGCCCCCATCGGCTGCCAGATGCGATGGGAAAGCAGGTCGCGTAATGGCATCCCGCTAACGCGGCGCAAAACCCAGGCCAGCACTTCGGTGTTGGCGGTCTGGTAGCGGAAATCGCCGCCCGGCGCGGCGCGGCTGGCGACGGTCGGCAGATAGGCGGCGACGCCGGTGGGTCCCGCATAGCCCGGCGGTCGCGGCGCATAACCCGCGGCGACCGAATAGGCGGCAACTTCGGAGGCGGCACTGGTGTAGGTTTCGTCGAAACGGATGCCCGAGCGCATGTCGAGAACATCGCCGATGCGCGCCGCGCCAAAGCCGCTGACGGCGAGTTCGGGGAGATAATGTGCGACGGGCGCGGACAGGTCGATTGCGCCCTCTTCGGCGAGTGTCGCGACAAGAGTGCCGACGAAGGATTTGGTGCAGGAAAACGCGATGTGAGGACGTTCCGGCGTCAGCGCGCCGAAATAGCGTTCATAGACAATACGACCACGATGCAGGACAACGATGCCATCGGTGTAGTTAGCGGCGAGCGACTGCTCCCAGGTCATCGGGGATGCGGATCCGGCCTCCGCCAACGGCATGAAGCTGACCGCGTCGAGATCGTCGCGCAGAGCAACTGACAAAGGGGAAATGGTTGCGCCGCGCGGCACGGCGACGGTCGGCACGGTTTCGCGGATGTGCGAATAGCTCCAGCGAATCTGCGGGAAGCGGCCCGAACTGCCGTCGGCGAAGCGAATGACCTTGTCGGGCGGCGGCGGGGCACCCTGCATCCAGCCGAGCCGAACGGGGTCGCTGGCGGCCGCATCCAGTGGCATCAGGGCTGGGTCGCTGATCAGGCTGGCCAAGGCTTGTTCCTAATTTGCCGGGCGCGGTACCTGTTCCCAATCGCCGAGCGGGCAGCCGCCGTAGACGAAATGCTGGGGCAAATCAGCGACGTTGATGATGTCGCCACGGCACATCTGGGCTTGCGGCGAAACCGTGCTGTAGGCCGTCGTCGACTTCAGGAAGGTGCAGTTGTTGGCGGTGTTGCGCCACCAGCCTTTCCCGACGCGGACAATGATCTCGTGCGCGTCGGTGGTGCGGCTTTCGCGGATTTGCGCGTTGGGGATACAGGTGCGCGTCGTGGGTTGGGCGAGGCCGGGGGCCGCCGCGAGACTGAGGGCGGCAAGGGCAAGCAAGCGCATGGCGTGTCTCCGTCCCCCGAAGCGTCGCAGCATAGCATCGCGGCCCCCGTCGCGCCACTGGCGACCTTGTCCGCCTAGCTCCGCTAACCGCGAAAGCTGTCCTTCGCCGCCCGCCGTCGTCCGAACTCCTCACTCGATCCGGCGCGGGTGAAGGGGTTGGTGGCGCGTTCGTCGCCGATGGTCGACGGGACGGTCGGCAGCCCCGCTGCGCGCAGTCGGTCAATCTCGCCCGCCCGCGCGGTCAGTGCCGCATTGTTCGGCTCGATAGTCACGGCAAAGCGCGCATTCGCCTGGGTATACTCATGCGCGCAATAGACCCGCGTCGCATCGGGTAGCGCCATCAGCTTGCCGAGCGAGCCCCACATCTGCGGCGCCGTCCCCTCGAACAGCCGTCCGCAGCCGAGCGCGAACAGCGTGTCGCCGGGAAACAGCACGTGATTGGCATCGAAACTATAGGCGATGTGCCCCATCGTATGCCCGCCGACATCGAACACGCGCGCCGTCGATGCGCCAATGGCCACCGTGTCGCCCTCGCCAACCGCCCGGCCGATGTGCGGGATGCGGTCGGCCTCGCCGACCGGGCCGGTTACCTTGGCACCCGTGGCAGCGACGATGGCTGCGTTGCCGCCGACATGATCGGGGTGCCAGTGGGTGTTCAAAATCTGGGTGATCGTCCAGCCGCGCCGGGCGGCCTCCGCCAGCACCGGTTCGGCGACGGCAGGGTCGATCACCGCCGTCTCGCCGGTCGCCCCGTCATGCGCCAGATAGACGTAATTGTCGCTGAGCACCGGGATCTGGACGACTTCCAGCACTACCAGCTGCCGGTGTTGGGCATCGATGCCCAGGGTTCGGCTGGCGCGCGGTTCGGTCCTGCCTGCAACAGTTCGACCGAGATGCCGTCGGGGGATCTGACAAAGGCCATATGGCCGTCGCGTGGCGGCCGGTTGATGGTGACGCCGCCCTCTGCCAGCCGCGCACAGGTCGCGTAGATATCGTCGACGGCATAGGCGAGGTGCCCGAAGTTTCGCCCGCCGGTGTAACCGCCTTCATCCCAGTTATGGGTCAGCTCGACCTGCGCCGCCTCATCGCCGGGGGCGGAGAGGAAGATTAGCGAGAAACGCCCCGCCGCATTATCGATACGGTGGATTTCCGTGAGCCCGATCAGCTCGAAAAAGCGAATCGTCGCGACAGGGTCGGAGACGCGGATCATGGTGTGGAGATATTTCATCGCGCTGCCATAGCATCAATCGAGCAGGCCGAGCACCAGGATCAGCGCGGCATACAGCGACAAAGTGACCACCGACGCAATCGCCAGCGCCGCTGTCCGCCACGCCGCCCCGCCCACGGAAATGGCATAGGTCCCGCGCAGCTGCACGAATATATGGGCCAGCGGCGCGACGCCGATCAGCAGGAAAAAGAAAGTGCTGCTCTCAATTCCCGCCGCCGCCGCCAGGCTGACCGCGATGAAAACCAGCGACATGAAGCTGATCGAATAGAGTGCGAACACGGCATGATCGTACATGCGAACGCCGCGTTTGAAGGCGAATAACAGCCATAGCCACGGCAGCGACAGCGGCACCAGCAGGAAGCTGAATTTATAGGCGACGCCCTGCAGCTTATACAGCGTCAGCTCGGGGTTCCGGATGGCGTGGCGCAACCGCGCTTCCAGCCCGGGATTGCCCAGGCTGGTATGCAGCTTGCCATCGGCCTCGGCAGTCTTCAGCGCGTCGAGCAGGTCCGACCCGCCATTGCCCGGCGGCACCACCTTGCCCGCCGCCCGCGCCTCGAGCCGGGTTTGCGCACCCATCGACGCCTTGCGCGCCGCCTCCAGCGCGGCCACGGCCCCCACGTCCTCCTTGCCTGCTTTGGCCTTGGCCAGTGCCGCATCGATCGAGGTCAACTCCCGCTTGGTTTCAAGCAGGGCCGCTTTGGCTGTCTCCGGGCTCATTGCGCCCTCGCCGTTGAAGGCGATCGCATTGGCTCCGGTCAGCGAGAACACCAGGAACATCAGGAAAACCACCAGCAGAAACAGCGGTACGGGGGCGACATAGCGGGCGCGTCGCCCGTAGATATAATCGCGCGTCAGCCGCCCGGGCCTGAACAGCAGCATCGGCAGCGTCTGCCACGCCTTGCCATCGAAATGGGTGATGCCGTGGAGGAATTCCTCGACGACATGGATCAGGCTGCGGTGGACATGTGCCGCCTGACCGCAACTCGCGCAAAAGCGCCCTTGGAGGTCGGTGCTGCAATTGGCGCAGGTGCCGTGCCGCGCTTCACCGGGCGCCGGCGAATCAAGGCTATGCGCCGCCAGCCCCGCCGTCGCCAAATCCCCCAATGCCCCGAGTTCGCCTGACATTGCCCCTCCGCATTGCAGCCCCGCTGCTGCGTGACTAGGGTATCAGCATAGTCAGGAGAATCCAGCGATGGCGGGCGTCAACAAGGTTATTTTGGTCGGCAATCTGGGCAAAGATCCGGAAACCCAGAGTTTTTCGAATGGCGGCTCGGCGACCAAATTCACCATGGCGACGTCCGAAAACTGGCGCGACAAGCAGTCCGGCGACCGCAAGGAACGCACCGAATGGCATAACATTGTTATATATAATGAAAATCTCGGAAAGATCGCTCAGCAGTATCTGAAGAAGGGCAGCAAGGTATACCTGGAAGGCGCGATCCAGAGCCGCAAATATCAGGATAACAGCGGTGCCGACCGCTATATCACCGAAATCGTCCTGCAACGCTTTCGCGGCGAACTGACGCTGCTCGATGGCCGCGACGGCGGTGGCTCGGGCGGCGGTGGCGGCGGCGGTGGTTATCAGGACGATTATGGCGCGCCGGCAGGGGGTGGCGGCAACAGCGGCGGCGGTATGGGCGGCGGCAAGAAGCCGAGCTTCGACGACGATCTCGACGACGACGTCCCGTTCTGATCCTCGCAGCCCTCGCGGGCGGGTGGAGCTCAGGCCTTCCCGCCCTTCAGCACACTGAAGGGATTGGCCAGCCGTTTCGCCGCGTCCTCGTCGATCACCCCCGGCACGGCCACCCCTGCGGCGCGCGGCCAGGGGTCGAGCGCCAGCGCCAACGCTTGGGCGGCGATCTCGCCAAGGTCGATCTCGTCGCCGCTCAGCTGTTCGACTTCAAGATCGGCTTCGCCCAATTCGATGTCCTCGCCGCCGGGCACGGCTTCGGTCAGCAGCAGCGCCAATGGCTCGGCGATGGCGAACGGCACCGGCTCACCGCTGGCGACGCAGGGCTGGGTGCCGCTGGCGGCGATGCTGCCGGCGATGCGGATGCCCGCCGCCTCGCGCGTCGCCGCCAGAGTCGCGGTCAGCCGGTCGAGCGTCAGCAAACGGAAACGGTCGGCCAGTGCGGCACGCTCGCCAGCCTCGGCGTCGATCGCCTGCTCGCGGCGCTGGCCGACCTCATGGGCGCGGATGACACGCGAAAATTCGGGCGCCTTCACAGCCGCCCTCCGGCGATGGCATCAAGGCTGAGGCCCGCCAGCCGCGCCTGCAACGCGCGGACCTGTGCAACCGCCCACTCACGCGCCGCCGCGTCGGGGGTCATGCCGCGCCACAGATTGCGCTCCAGCGCTGCCGTCAGTGCCGCGTCGTCGGCACCCGCCTCGCGGTACGCACCGATTCGCCCACCAAGGGCCGATACCATGCCGCCGACCTGTTTGCCGACGGTGGGGTCGCCGATGCCCATCTGGCGCAACGATCCATCCATGTCGGCGACGAAGCGCTCGGTAACGTCGGCGGACAGTTGTGCTGCTGCACCGCCGTCGTGCTCCAGCCGCAGCAGCACCAGCGACAGCACAAGTGCCACCATGTCGAAGCGGCCGTCGATGCTGTCGGGCACCCCGCCGTCGGTAAACCAGCCGGGCTGCCGCGCCTCGGCAACCACGGCGCGGTACAGCGCGTCGGCGGGGGGCACGGCGGTGCGGCGGAGGCGATCGAGAAGGGACATGGGACGGTGTTCAGCCTTGGGAAAGCGGGTTTGGACTTTAACGGCGCATTGGCATATTGGCAGGCCGAACGCGTCCGGCCAAGGACGCCCAGGCTTTTGGTGGGTCCGGCAGCGTCCGGCGGAGACAATGATGCGTCGCGTAACCTCTGTCCTGATCGTTGCAGCCGTGGCGGCGACCGCGCTGGGCGGCTGCACCCGCATCCGCCAGAACCAGGGCTATATCGTCGATGAAACTCTGGTCGCGGCGATCCAGCCGGGGATCGACAATCGCGAATCGGTGCAGAAGACGCTCGGCCGCCCGACCTTTGCCTCGCAGTTCGACGCGCGCGAATGGTATTATGTGTCGCGTAACACCGGTCAGCTGGCGTTCGCCGACCCCAAGGTGCTCAACCAGAACATCCTGATCGTCAAGTTCGATGCCAAGGGCAATGTCGAGGGCGTTGAGCGGCGCGGTATGGAAAAGATCGCGCAGGTGACGCCCGTCGCCGACAAGACGCCGACTTTGGGGCGCAAGACTGGCATTCTCGACGATCTGTTCGGCAATATCGGGCAGTTTGGTGGGGCGGGGGCGGATGCGCCTGCCGGGCGCGACGGGCCGAAGTAGTATGACTGTCCCTCCCCCTTGAGGGGAGGGCGACTCGCGCCCTTGGCGCGGCGGGGTGGGGGTTCACGCTCTCCGCCGAGAAGAGTACCCCCACCCCGGGCCGCCGCAAGAGCGTCGTCTCTCGCCCTCCCCTCAAGGGGGAGGGACGGCGGTTTACCCCGCGTGCCCGGCCAGCGCCGCGAGCAGCAGCAACGCCACAATATTGGTGATCTTGATCATCGGGTTCACGGCAGGCCCGGCGGTATCCTTGTACGGATCGCCGACGGTATCACCGGTCACTGCCGCCTGATGCGCAGGGCTGCCCTTGCCGCCATAGGCACCGACCTCGATGACCTTCTTCGCATTGTCCCAGGCACCGCCGCCGCTGGTCATCGAAATCGCGACAAACAGCCCCGAAACAATGACCCCCATCAACAGCGCGCCGAGGGCCGCAAAGCCATTGCCCTGCCCCGCCACCGCCGTGATGGCGAAATACACCACCACGGGCGCCAGCACAGGCAGCAGCGACGGCACGATCATCTCCTTGATCGCCCCCGCCGTCACCAGCCCAACGGTACGGGCATAGTCCGGGCGGACCGAACGGTCGGCGATGCCGGGGTGTTCGCGGAACTGGGCGCGAATGTCCTGCGCCACCGCCTGCGCCGTGCGGCCGACGGCGGTCATCGCCATGCCGCCGAACAGGTACGGCAGCAGCGCTCCGAGCAGCAGCCCGACGACGACATACGGATTGCTCAGCGAGAAATCGACCTTCACATCGCGGAAGAACTGCGTCAGATCCTCGGTGTAGGTGGCGAACAGCACCAGCGCGGCCAGGCCCGCCGAACCGATGGCATAGCCCTTGGTGACGGCCTTGGTGGTGTTGCCGACCGCGTCGAGCGCATCGGTGCGCTGGCGAACTTCGCCCTCAAGGCCCGCCATCTCGGCAATGCCGCCGGCGTTGTCGGTGACCGGGCCATAGGCGTCGAGCGCCACGACCATGCCCGCCAGCGCCAGCATCGCGGTCGCGGCAAAGGCGATGCCGATCAGCTCCGCCAGCTGGTACGACGCGATGATGCCGACGACGATGACCAAAGTCGGCAGCGCGGTCGATTCCATCGACACAGCCAGACCCTGGATGACGTTGGTGCCGTGGCCGCTATCCGAAGCCTTGGCGATGCTCTGCACCGGGCGATAGTTGGTGCCGGTGTAATATTCGGTGATCCAGACGATCAGCCCGGTGACGCTCAGGCCGACCAACATGCAATAGAACAGGTGGCGACCGTTGAAGGCGACCGACGCCAGATTGTTGGCGACGATGGTCGCTTCCATATCCGGGAAGATCGCCTGGGTGGCGTACCACAGCGCGGGCACCGACAGCAGCGCCGTCACGATGAAGCCCTTGTACAGCGCCCCCATGATCGAACCCGACTTGCCGAGGCGGACGAAGAATGTGCCGATCACCGAGGTCAGGATGCAGACGCCCCCCGCCAGCAGCGGCAGCGTCATCAGCTTGGCAGCGTCCGCCGAACCGATCAGCAGCGCGACCAGCACCATCGTCGCGCCGATGGTCACCACGTACGTCTCGAACAGATCGGCGGCCATGCCGGCGCAGTCGCCGACATTGTCACCGACGTTATCGGCGATGACGCCGGGGTTGCGGTCGTCATCCTCGTCGAAGCCCAATTCATTCTTGCCGACCATGTCGGCACCGACGTCGGCGGCCTTGGTAAAGATACCGCCGCCCAGACGCGCGAAGATCGAGATCAGCGATGCGCCAAAGCTCAGCGCCACCAGTGCATTGATGACCGGACGCGAGGTCGGCTCCATGCCGCTCGAGGTCAGTGCGTAGAAGTAACCGGCGATCGCGAGCAGCGCCAGACCCGCAACGAGCATCCCCGTCACCGCGCCCGATCGGAACGCCATGGTCAGCCCGGCCTGCAGCGAACTGCGCGCCGCCTCTGCCGTGCGGACATTGGCGCGCACCGAAATGTTCATGCCGATAAAGCCCGTCGCCCCCGACAGCACCGCGCCGAGCACAAAGCCGACCGCCGGAACCACGCCGAGCAACAGCGCCACCAGCACGGCGACGATCACGCCGACGATGCCGATCGCCATATACTGGCGCTTCAGATACGCCCCCGCGCCCTCCTGAATGGCGGCGGCGATCTCCTGCATCCGGGTGTTGCCGGGTGAGGCGCGCAGCACTTGCAGCGAGGTAAGGACACCGTAAACAACGGCGGCGAGACCGCAAAGGATCGCGATCAGAACGATATTCATGTTGAGCTGTTACCCCGAATGACAGACGCGGCGAACCGGTACGAGCGGCAGGCGCGCGACGGACGTGGCGGGGCTTTAAGCAAAAGCCGGGGGCGCTGGCAAGTTTTGGTGCGCCCGAAGGGAATCGAACCCCCGACCTGCGGTTTAGGAAACCGTTGCTCTATCCGGCTGAGCTACGGGCGCACGCTGTGGCGCACATCGCGCCGGACGCGCCGGGGTTCAAGCGAAAACATCAGGCGTCGGCCTT
>JBBQVA010000011.1:0-106659 GCA_038211945.1 Sphingomonadales bacterium | reverse complement strand
CGGTGGTGCCGATCTTCACCAGGCTCCACGAACGCAGGATATATTCCTGGATCGAAGCGCGGATCCACCACATCGCATAGGTGGCGAGGCGAAAGCCCTTTTCAGCGTCGAACTTCTTGACGCCTTGAATGAGGCCGATGTTGCCTTCGGAAATAAGCTCGGCCACCGGCAGGCCATAGCCGCGATAGCCCATGGCGATTTTTGCCACGAGACGCAGGTGCGACGTCACCAGCTTGGCGGCGGCCTCAGGGTCCTGATGCTCCTCCCAACGCTTCGCAAGCATATATTCCTGCTCGGGCGCCAGCAGCGGAAACTTGCGGATCTCGCTCAGGTAACGGTTCAATCCAGCCTCACCACCAAGGGCGGGGATGGAGGTTTTTGCGGGCACATTGGCCATGGTCATTCCCTTTCTCCGGCGTCCTGTGAAAGACGACCGATCAACTCCACTATATCGGCTGGCAGGGCCGATTCGAAAGACAGTTTTTCTTGTGTGACCGGATGTACAAATCCCAGCGTCGCCGCGTGAAGCGCCTGCCGTCGGAAGCCAAGCTCGGCCAGAACAGTCTGGGTCGGGCCTTTGCTCCGTCCGTACGCCGGATCGCCAAGCAGCGGATGACCGATAGACTCCATATGCACACGAATCTGGTGCGTGCGGCCGGTTTCCAGCCGACACTCGACCTGTGTCGCGCCAATCAGGCGGCGGATCGTCGCATAGTGGGTGATGGCATGTTTGCCACGACCCGGGGCGACGATGGCCATCTTCTGCCGGTTGACGCTCGAGCGGGCGAGCGCGCCTTCGATTCGCCCCGACGGCGGGGCCGGATGTCCGTTCACCACCGCCGTATAGCGCCGCTCAACTGTATGGTCGCTCAACTGGCGGCTGAGCGCTTCGTGCGCCGGATCTGTCTTGGCGACGACCAGCAGCCCCGATGTGTCCTTGTCGATGCGGTGGACGATGCCGGGCCGGGCGACACCGCCGATGCCGGACAATGACCCCTTGCAGTGGTGCAGCAGCGCGTTGACCAAGGTGCCGTCGAAGTTGCCCGCCGCCGGATGGACCACCAGACCCGCAGGTTTGTCGACGACGAGCAACGCGTCGTCTTCGTAAACCACCGACAGCGGAATATCCTGCGCTTCGCTGTGCGACGGGCGGGGTTCGGGGATGATGACTGTCAGCGCCTCGTGCCCACGCACCTTCAGCGCCGGATCGCGGAGCAACGTGTCACCACTGCTGACTGCGCCAGAAGCGATCAGCGCCTTCAGCCGCTCGCGCGAATGGGCGGGGATGACCGCCGCCAGCGCACGGTCGAGCCGCCACCCCGCGTGCTCGCTGCTTAACGCAACATCAATCGACTTTTGGCCCCCCATGTCCTAGCCCATTTCGGGATGATTTCAGGGATTTCAAGCGGGGTGAGGGACGCGGTGCTGGCGCATGCCGCCGCCGATCACCCGCGGGAGGCGTGCGGCATATTGCTGGCGCGCGGCGATACGGTGATCGAAGCTGTGGCGGCCCGCAACGTCGCGCCGCATCCGGAGACGGGGTTCGAGATCGACCCGGCGGTGCTGCTCGCGACCCATCGCCGGGCACGCGGCGACGGGCTGAACGTGGCGGGCTGGTATCATTCGCACCCGAACGGCGTCGGCGAGCCATCGAAGACCGATGCGGCGCGCGCGGTCGAGGATGGGAAAATCTGGGTGATTGCTGCGGCAGGACAGGTATCGGCGTGGCGGGTTTCGGCGGGACAATTCGTGCGGGTTGACCTTCTGTCTGACCCGGCACCCGAGCACCGCTGATGGCGACCGGGCAGGTCAAATGGTTCGACGCGCGCAAGGGTTTCGGTTTCCTGACCCCGGATCTCGGCCCGCGCGATGTCTTCGTGCACGTCTCGGCGCTGGCGGCAGCGCACCTTGACCAGGTCGAGCCGGGCCAGCGGTTCGAATTCGAATTGACCCAGGGCGGTGATGGACGGCTGATCGCCTTTGCCTTGCGCCCGATCGCCTGATGGACCTGTCGACGCTGTATTTCCCCGCCGGGGTGGCGATCGGGCTGGGGTCGGCCGCCCCGATAGGTCCGGTCAATCTGCTGGTCATCGAAAGGACGATGACGCGCAATTCTGCGTCGGCGCTGGTGCTGGGTTTTGGCGGCGCGGTGGGTGACGCGCTGTTCGCTACCGTAGCGGCCTTTGGTCTGGGAGCGGTCAGCGGGCTCCTCAACGACCATCACGCCGTGATCCGGTTGATCGGCGGCGTCATAATGCTGGGGTTCGCGGCAGTGATCTGGCGATCGGCGCCACGTCTGCGCCAGGAGGGCGAGCCCGTCCCCGCCGCACGCGTTGCGCTGGTCGCGCTGGGCATGACGCTGACCAATCCGGCGACGCTGATATTTTTTATCGGCGGGTTTGGCGCAGTCGGTTTTCGTGGCATCGGCCATGACACGCCCGAGCATCTGTTGAATGCCACGCTGGTGGTGCTAGGGGTGATGAGCGGGTCGATGCTTTGGTGGCTGTTGGTGACGGCGATCGGCAAAAGGCTGCGCGGCCGGGTTGCCGATCGGCATCTGGTTTTGCTTAATCATCTGACGGCGGTCGGGCTGGCATTGTTCGGCCTTGGTGCGATTGTAGCGGGGATATTGGCATGGTGAGCGACTTGGTCATGCGCTGGCTGCTCCACGATCTGGCGAGCCCGGTCGCGACGATGCTGACCGCGAGTGAGTTGCTTGGCCCTGACGAGGACGACGAACTGCGTGAAATGGTGACGACAGGAGCCAAGCGGCTGGCAGCGCGGTTGCGGCTGCTGCGGCTGGTCTTTGCGTCGGGCAGCTCGGACATGGCTGGAGCAGCACTCGCCAAGTTGATTTCCGAGGCAGCCTATCCAGCGACCTGGGACGGCGACACCACGCCGCTAACAGCCGGTCGTGCCTCGGCAATGGCGGCGCTGGCGCTGACCTTGGGGTGGACGCAGGTGACGCTGTCTGCCGACACCATGAGCGGCACCGCGCGCCCGCCCGAACCGGTTCAGGCGGCATTGAAGGGGCATGATCCCGAAGGCGGCGCGGCCGAGATCGCCGCAATAGCGCTCGTCAAGCACCGGCTGACGGTCAGCAACAGCGACAGGGACTGGTCGGTCGTGCTGGCCGACCGCTGAACTGGCGCGTTTACCAGTCGATTTTGGTGCCCTGGTAATCGACATAGGTGGCAACCGGGGCAGGCGTCAGTCCGCCAATTGCCCGGCGCAGCCCGGCAGCCGAATCGGCGACCTCGACGATCGCGCCGGGCCCACCCATGTCGGTCTTGACCCAGCCGGGATGGAGCGCGGCGACGGCAAAACGGCCCTTTTGCTCTATGGCGAAGTTCGACAGGCCCATATTGAGCGCAGCCTTTGACATCCGGTACGGCCAATAGCCGCCACTGTTCCGGCTGATTGAGCCCAGCACCGACGACAGCGCAACGATCCGCCCGCCCTTGGCAACTTTGCCAACCAGCGCGCGCATAGCGATCAAGGGGCCCAACGCATTGACCTCCATCACCCGCAGCCACGTCTCGCGGTCGACATCGGCAAGTTTATGAGTTTCCGAACCGACCCCGGCGTTGACGATCAGCACGTCGATCGGTGTGGTCAGGCGAGTGGCGAGCCCGACCAGCGACGCCTCGTCCGTGGTATCGGCTATAGCGGGGGTGATTCCCGTGCCCAGCCCGATGGCGTCGCGATCCTTGCGCACCGTCGCGAGCACGGTCCAGCCATCCCTGGCATATTGGCGCGCCAGCTCGAGACCGATGCCCCGGCTTGCTCCGATGATGACGACGTGCGGCATGGTGGCTCTCCCGGCATGACTCTACCGCCTTCAATCGCCTAAGAGCGCAAAATGTCCATGCTTCCCCCGCTGGCTGCGCGCCTATGAGTGTGTGGGCCACGCTGATTGGATCGAGCGTCGGTGCGTTGCTCGGCGGGCCGCTCGGGGCGCTGGCCGGGGCGGCGGCGGGCGGCGCGATCGACGTTGCGGTCACGCGTCTGCAGTCGCCGGAGCGGCGGCGGGTGGCGTTCACCGTCGCCGCCATCGCGCTGGCCGCCAAGATGGCGCGCGCCGACGGCGTGGCGACGGCGGCGGAATTCGCGACCTTTGAACGGCTGTTCCATGTGCCAGCGCACGAGGCAGACAACGCGCGGCGTTTTTACAATCTGGCGCAACAGTCGATGGCGGGGTTCGAGGCCTATGCGGCGCAGGCGGCGCGGCTGCTCGGGCCGGGGTCGCCGCTGCTCGAGGATCTGCTCGAGGCGCTGTGGCTGATCGCTGCGACCGACGGTTTTGACCCTGCCGAGCTGGCGTATCTGGAAAAGGTCGCGGCCGGGCTTGGGTTCGACGCGGCGGGAGCGGCGCGGGTGCGGGCGCGTTACATGGCGCCAGCCGCCGATAATCCGTGGAGCGTTTTGGGGGTCGAACCCGGTGCCGATGCGGCGACGCTGCGAACCGCCTATCACAAGCTGGTACGCCAATATCATCCCGATCGTCACATTGCTGAAGGCATGCCGGGCGAATTCATCCGCGTCGCCGAAGCGCGCATGGCGGCGATCAATGCGGCCTATGCGATGGCGACGGGACGGTGATGAAGCCCCGCGACCTCCTGCTCATCGCGCTGATCGACATATTATGGGCGGTCAACATCGTTGCGGTGAAGCTTGCCGTGACCGATGCCCATCCGCTGACGGCGGTGATGCTGCGCTATTGCATTGTGCTTGTTGTGACGCTGCCGTGGCTGAAATGGCTGCCGGGGCGGATGCTGGCGGTGCTGGGGACGGGGATTGTTGCGGGGGCGCTGTTCATGGGCCTTGGCGCGCTGTCGTTCGCGCTGGCGAGCAATGTCGCCGCCGTCGCCATTGCCGGGCAGCTCGGGGTGCCATTCAGCCTGATCCTGGCGATTCTCTTCTTTGGCGAGCGCATCCATCTGCCGCGCGTTATCGGCATTGCGTTGAGCTTTGCCGGGGTCGCGGTGATGACCTTCGACCCGCGCATCCTCGATGAAGGCGTGGCGCTGCTGCTCACCGTGGCCGCGTCGCTGGGCTGGGCGGTCGGCAATTTGCTGTTCCGGCGGCTGGCGGGGGTGCCGGTGCTGACCATCCACGCCTGGCTGGCGCTGGTCAGCATCCCGATCCTGGCGGCGGCCAGCCTGATCTTCGAACCCGGTGCGTTTGCACATATCCCGCAGCTCCATTGGCAGACCTGGGGTTGGCTGGGCTTTTCGGCGATTGGCGCGTCGCTGATCGGCCATGGCGGGATGAGCTGGCTGTTCCAGCGTTATCCGGTGTCGCTGGTGTCGCCGTTAACATTGCCGACCCCCTTGCTGTCGGTGATCGTCGCGGTGATCGTCTTTGCGACGCCGGTGACACCGCAAATGGTGGCGGGCGGTGTGTTGACGCTGGCGGGGATCGCCATCATCACCTTCCGGACGGCGCAGGCGCGGGAGCGTGACACGGCATGACCCCGATCGACCGCGCATCGCCGAATTTCGATACCCGCGCCACCGCGATCACCATGGTCGTGCTGCATTACACCGGCATGCCCAGCGCTGCCGAGGCGCTCGACCGGCTGTGCGACCCCGCCGCCAAGGTGTCGGCGCACTGGGTCGTCGCCGAAGACGGTCAGGCAGTGAAGCTAGTCGACGAGGCCAACCGCGCCTGGCACGCGGGCAAAAGCTATTGGCGCGGCGTCACAGACATCAACAGCGCCAGCATCGGCATCGAGATCGTCAATCCGGGGCATGAGTTCGGCTACCGCCCGTTTCCGGGGCCACAGATGGACACCGTCGAAGCGTTGGTCCGCGCCGCCCTCACCCGTTACGGCATCGTGCGCGGCAATGTCGTCGGCCATTCGGACATCGCCCCGGCGCGCAAGGACGATCCCGGCGAATTGTTCGATTGGCCGCGATTGGCGCGGGCGGGGCTGGCAGACGCGATCCCGGCGGCCACGCTCGATCCCGGCTGGAGCGACGCGGGGACGCTCGCGGCGATGGCGCGCTATGGTTACGACATCCGTGAACCGGCTGCAGCGGTGGTTGCCTTCCAGCGGCGTTTCCGCCCGGCGCGCTTCGACGGGGTGATCGACGCCGAAACGCGGGCGATCGTGCGGGGGCTGGTCGCTTAACGGGGGCCGTAGGCCGGGTGCTGGGTATCGCCCCCAAGCGTCCCCGGCAGGTTGGGCTTTGCGGCCTTGTCGCCGCCCTTTGCAACCGCCTGAGTGTCGGCATCGGGGCCAGCTGTGCCGAGCACAACGCCTTTGTCCGCAGCTGCCTGCACCGGGCCACCGATGGCGCGGCGTTGGTTAGCGGAACATCCGGCAAGGGCGACGGCGACAAGGATCAGGGCAGTGCGCATGGCCGCTCTCTATCCGTTTGCGCGCAACTGGGCTAGACTGGGTCAGCGGTCAGAGGATCGGGCGGTCACCGCCGTGGCAACACGGGGGAGGAAAGTCCGGGCTCCACGGAACGCGGTGCCGGGTAACACCCGGCGGGGGCGACCCCAGGGACAGTGCCACAGAGAGCAAACCGCCGATGGCGACTCCGGTCGTACAGGTAAGGGTGAAAGGGTGCGGTAAGAGCGCACCGCGCCGCTGGTAACAGGGGCGGCATGGTAAACCCCACCGGGAGCAAGACCGAATAGGGGCGGCGTGCTGGCGCAAGCTGGCAGGGCAGGAACCGGTCCAGTCGCCCGGGTTGGTTGCTTGAGGTTGCCGGTAACGGCCGCCCTAGAGGAATGATCGTCCAAGGGCTCCGGCCCCGGACAGAACCCGGCTTACAGATCCTCTGACCGCGCAGCGCCGCAAGCGCGGCCGGCGGGGCGGTCGGCATCGCCGCACCGAACCCGTCCGACGTCACGGCGCGGCTTTGCCGCGACGCTTTTCATCCCGTAATGACACCGCCGCAATTCCCCGCTACGACTCGGCGAATTGAGCAGCGCTCGACTGCTCCTCGGGGAGACCGTGACTATGAAAATCATCCTGACCGCCCTCGCCATCGTTTTGGCCGCACCCGCCATCGCCGCCATGCCTGCCCGCCCCGCCGCCGACACGGCGCGCGATGCCGCCCGGAAGCCCGACGCCATGGTCGCCTTTGCCGGGATCAAGCCGGGCATGAGCGTCGCCGACTTCATTCCAGGCAGCGGCTTTTTCACCCGGGTTTTTGCGCAGGCGGTCGGCGCCAACGGCAAGGTTGTCGCAATCATTCCGTCGGTCGCCGAACAGCTCCACCCCGACGACGCCAAGGCGGTCCGCGACCTGTCCTCGCAGGGCTATACCAATGTCGCAGTCCTGGCGACGCCCGCCGATCCGTCGCTGGCGGGCAGCCTTGACGTGTTCTGGACCGCGCAGAATTATCACGACCTGCACAATGCTCCTCCGGGAACGGTCGATGGTGTCAATAAGGTCGCCTTTTACGATCTGAAGAAGGGCGGCGTGTACGTTATCGTCGATCACGCGGCGGCGGCGGGCAGCGGCTTTTCCGCCACCAACACCCTCCACCGCATCGATCCTGCGGCGTTGAAGGCCGAGGTTGTTGCAGCCGGGTTCGTCTTCGACGGTGAATCGACCGTTCTCGCCAATCCGGCCGATCCGAAGACGGCGATGGTGTTCGACCCGTCGATCCGCGGGAAGACCGATCAATTCGTCTACCGGTTCAAAAAGCCCTGAGTTGATGCTCCGCTGGGTTGCTGCCACCGCGCTTGCCGTCTCCGTCGCGGCATCCGGCGGCATACTCGGTTCGGTCAAGCTGGCGCTCAACAACCAGCCGCCGCGTCAGTCGTTCGACCAGCAAACGCCGCCGCCGGCTCCCGATTACACGGTTGCGGCAAATTGGGCGGCGAGGCCCGGCCATGGCGGTGAGGCCGATGTGGCCCCGCGCGGCGTTGCCAACCCGCCCGAACGCAACCGCCGCGCCGATGTATTCTTCGTGCAGCCGACGACCTTTTACGGCGAAAAACGCTGGAACGCAGCCGTCCCCGATCGCAAGGTCGACGAGCTGACCGACAAGGGCCCGATCCGCGGGCAGGCGAGCGCCTTCAACCTGTGCTGCCGGGTCTGGGCACCGCGCTACCGCCAGATGGTGCTTGGCGGCTTCACGCGCTGGTCGGGCGACAGTGAAAAGGCGATGGACCTTGCCTATGGCGACGTGTCGCGCGCCTTCGACCAGTTCCTGAAAGAAAGCGGTGGGCGGCCGTTCATCATCGCCGGGCACAGCCAGGGCTCGCGGCTGGCGCGGCGGCTGATCGCCGAGCGTATCGACGGCACGCCGCTCGCCGGGCGGATGGTCGCAGCCTATCTGGCGGGCACCTGGATCCCGCAAAGCTGGTTCACCGGGCTGAAGGATGTAAAGCCCTGCGCCGCCGCCGCGCAGACCGGCTGCGTCGCCACCTGGTCGAGCTATGCGGAAGGGCGTGATGCGTCGCAGGCGCGCGCCCGTTTCGCCCGGACCTCGCGCTACGCGCCTGAACAGGCCGATGAGCCGTTCGTCTGCACCAATCCGATCAGCTGGACGGCGACCGGCGAAACCATGCCTGCCTCCGCGAGCAAGGGCGCGTGGCTGTTCGGCACCGGCCCGGTGCCGCGCCGCGTCGATCCCGGCGTGTCGGCGCGCTGCAATGATGGCGCGGTCTATGTCTCGACCCCGCCGGGTGAGCTTTACCCCAAATACAAGCTGCCGTTCATCGATTGGCACAACATCGATTATAATCTGTTCTACATGGACCTGCGCGACAATGCGAAGGTCCGCACCGACGCCTGGTTTGCGCGCAAGGGCTGACCTCGGCTAGCAGGGCGGCCATGCCCAGCCTCGTCCTCCTCCGCCACGGCCAATCGGCCTGGAACCTCGAAAACCGCTTCACCGGCTGGTGGGATGTCAACCTGACCGAGAAGGGCATCGCCGAGGCGAAAGCCGCTGGCGAGGCGATGGCGGCGGCGGGCCTGGATTTCGACATCTGCTTCACCAGCGTCCAGACGCGGGCGATCAAGACGCTCGATCTGGCGCTGGAAGCGATGGGGCGGCTGTGGCTGCCGGTAACCAAGAACTGGCAGCTCAACGAGCGCCATTACGGCGGCCTGACCGGGCTCAACAAGGCCGAGACCGAGGCCGAGCACGGCAAGGATCAGGTGCTGCTGTGGCGACGCAGCTTCGACGTTCCACCACCGCCGCTGGAGGCTGGATCGGCGTATGATCTGTCCGCCGACCGCCGCTATGCCGGGATCGCGATCCCGGCAGCCGAGAGCCTGAAGGACACCATCGCCCGCGTCCTGCCCTATTGGAACAGCGCCATCGTCCCCGAACTTCGCGCCGGTAAACGCGTCATCATCGCCGCCCATGGCAATAGCCTGCGCGCGCTGGTCAAGCACGTCTCAGGCATTTCCGACGCCGACATCGTCCATGAAGAAATCCCGACCGGCAAGCCGATGGTCTATGACCTCGCGGACGATCTCACGGCCTTGGGACGGCGCTATCTTTAGGGAATAGCGACCCTCCCGCCCCTACGCCGCCCCGCCTTCCCCACAGGGAAGAAGGAGGCGGGGCGGCGGGGCCTGCGGCCCGAGTCTCAGGCCGTGACGACGGAAAAGCGGGGCTGGCGACGGCGCATGGCAGCTGCGGTCAGGCCGAACCCGCCGATCAGCAGCGCCCAACTGGCGGGTTCGGGAACCGCGGCCACGGTCAGTGTGTGGTAGCCGGACGTGTCGACGTAGCTACCCGGCGTCTGCAGGGTCAGATCGCCAAAGTAGAAATAGCTGCTCCCGTTGCCATGGTTGTAAGAAACCACCACCGCGTCGCCGAAGTCGGCACTGGAGCCGAAATCGCGCAGGTCGCTGACGAAAGTGACACCACTGCAGTCGACCACGTCGGAGGAGCATAGCTGCGGCGTGACGACGGGGACGGTCACTGTCCCGGTGATAAGGTGCGGTGCCAGGTAAAGCACGTCGCCGATCGGTCCGTTCAAGGCGTAGCGGCCGCGTTCATTGGGCGTCGTATGAACCCGCGAAACCGTCAGCGTCGAACCGCCATCGATATACTGACCCACACGCCCCAGCGCGCCGTTGGTGAAGTAATAATAAGATGACGCATTCCCGTGATCATACGTCACCTTGAGGGCGTCGGAAAAGTCGGTCTGGGCGCCGATGTCGCGTAAATCGTTATAGAAATTGACCGATTCACAATCGATGCTTGTGCCGCCCTGGCATTGCGCCAAGCTGAAGGCATCGACCAAACTCGCCATGTTGATGTAGCTGGCGGACAAATAGGTAAAATTGATCGCCGGGTTGCTGAACGTGTATTTGACGATTGCCGATGCCGGAGCCGATGCGGTTGCCGCCAGCATGGCCAGCGCGAGAATGCGTTTCATGATGATCCCCTGTTAAATAATAGCTCCGAAGCCCCCGGGGCGTCAGGCCGCGACGGCGGACGGCCCCCGCCGCCTCGCAATCGCCCCGACCAGCCCGAACCCTGCGATCAGCATCGCCCAGCTTGTCGGCTCGGGGACGCCGCCGGCGAAATTGCGCGCGGTGTAGAGCGAATCATAGCTGACCAGATCGCCGCCGCTGGTATCGGTTAGCGCCACCGATTCAAAACCGGCGGGGTCGATTACACCCGCGAACAACACTTCGTTGCGAACGCCGACCAGATGGTCGGTATAGACGCTGCCGGTATCCCCGTTGGTATCAGCAATCAGGCTGGCCGGAGCGAGGTCTCCGAGGTCGACCACATCGATACCGAAAGCCGTGATTGGTCTTCCGAACTGGAATAAGACATATTCCGGCGTGAAGTAATTGTAGAGCGTCACCGCATGCGCACCATCGGTCGCGTTGATGTCGAACGAGAAGAAGGGCGTGTCGGTATAGGCGCTGACAAACGGGTAATTGGCGAAGGCTGAACCGGTGAGGATCGGCTGCTCGAAGCTCTCGAAGCTCGTTCTCCCGGCAGCCGCCAGAAAGGCGGTCTTATCGGTATAATATGTTGGCGTCGCCAGCGCCGATGCGGCGGCACCTGCGAGCACCATAGCGGCAAGATATTTGATGGTCATGATAGTTTTCCCCTGTTGAAGACGGTGCCTGCCCCGGCACCGGGTGGCCTCAGTTGGCGTTGTCGATCAGGTCGCCGATGGAGGTGGGCATCGCCGCTGTGGCGATAACCTCGCCGTTCGGCAGGGTGACGCGGGTCACCGACAGCGTCACAGCCGCCCGATCGGCACTCGCCACAATCGCCGCGCGAGCAACGCCGTTAAGCTGCAGGCCGTTAAGCTGCAGGCCGTTGGTGGTCAGGCCGTTAAGCTGCAGACCGTTGAGGCTGATGCCCTGAAGGTTCCGGCCTGCACTGACAGGCACGGCGACGGCGAGAGCGGCGAAGGCAGCAGCGATGGCGAAGGTCTTGATCATCTGAATGTCCCTGTTGGCGGCGGCGGCGCATTTGCCGTGCCGATGGCGGGCTTATGGCGGAGGCGGCGGGGGTTGCAGCAGTCGCGGCGACGGGCGGCAACGGGCGTGCAGCGTTGTATGCAAGGGTTGCACGGCACCGCAGTTTTCCCTGTGTCGACCCCGTGCAACAGGGTTGCATCGCTGCAATGCACCCGGTAGCATGGCGCTTCACGGTGACGACGACGGGGGCAGCAAGCGCGGGCTATGGCCGAGGAGCATTTCGGGGCAAAGCTGGCGCTGGTGCTGAAGTCGCTGACGCTGTCGAACGGGCGGCTGGCGGCCGATCTCGCCGTCGATAAGTCTTTGGTCGGGCGCTGGGTCGCAGGCAGTGTGACGCCGTCGGCGCATAATCTGTCGCGGCTGACGGCATGTCTGGCGCAGCGGTTGCCGTGGCTCAGCCTGCTCGATTGGGACGCGCCGATCGATGCGCTGGCACGGCGGCTGGGCACCGGCGTCGCCGCACCGCTCGCGGTCGTGGCCGCCGAACCCGCGCCCGATCTGCTGCACCTGCCCTTTGGCCTGCTCGATGCCGCTGCGCGGGAGACGGCGCGGCGCGCTTCGGTCTATGTCGGACGCTGGAAGATGACGCGCGTCGTATCGTCGGGGCGGCTGATCTACTGCATCGATTATGTGCTGATCCAGCGGCGCGGCGACGGTCTGGTGATGGACATGTTCGCCGACGGCCACCAGCTGTCGGGCTGGCTGCTCATTCTCGGCAATCGGCTCTACGCCATGCTCGCCGACGAGATCGACGACAGTTTTGCCTATTTCATGTTCAACGGCGTCGTCGGCCCGCGCGCCGACCGGCTGGATGGGAT
This sequence comes from Sphingomonadales bacterium, assembly GCA_038211945.1. GTDB lineage: Bacteria > Pseudomonadota > Alphaproteobacteria > Sphingomonadales > Sphingomonadaceae > Sandarakinorhabdus. The sequence goes on along the minus strand of JBBQVA010000011.1, from coordinate 94,407 downwards.
GCTGATGTCGTGCGGCACCGAACGCCACGCCGACACCCATTCAACCGTGGTCGTCATCGACTTCGTCGGCGAACTGGCGGGCGGCAGCGAGGCGGCGGCGCAAGACTTCGAATGGGGGCGGGCGTCTCGGTTGGCGATCGGAAAGTCCATCGATGCCGCCGATTTGCCGCCCGATATCGCCGCAGCCCTGGTGCCCGACGCCGGACCTGCGGCAATGGCGGCGGGCATCGGCGAGGCCATTGTCCGCATCCCCCATGGCCGATCCTTATCGCGCGGCTTTGCGCAGGACCGCGTGCAGGCGGCGTGATGGCTTGCCGCTAGGGGCACTGCGGCCCTAAGCCGGGGCCATGACCGAACCCGCCGACCTTGTCCTCGATACCCCGTTCGATACCGCGCTCGGCGACCGCTATCTGGTTTACGCGCTGTCGACGATTACGGCGCGGTCGCTGCCCGATCTGCGCGACGGGCTGAAGCCGGTGCACCGCCGCATCCTGTGGGGAATGCGGCTGCTCGGGCTGGGGCCTGCCCTGCGCGACGGCGTCATTCAGTCGGCGACGAACGTCGCGTTCAAGAAATCCGCGCGCGTCGTCGGCGATGTGATGGGCAAATATCACCCGCACGGCGATCAATCGATTTACGACGCCCTGGTTCGCCTCAGCCAGGATTTCGCGCTGCGCTATCCGCTCGTCGACGGCCAAGGCAATTTCGGCAACATCGACGGCGATAATGCCGCCGCCATGCGCTATACCGAGGCGCGGCTCACTGCCGCCGCCGCCGAACTGATGGCGGGGCTCGACGAGGAAGCCGTCCCGTTCCGCACGACGTATAATGGCGAGGAGGAGGAGCCCGAGGTCTTCCCCGGCCTGTTCCCCAACTTGCTCGCCAATGGCTCGAGCGGCATCGCCGTCGGCATGGCGACGAGCATCCCGCCGCACAACGCCGCCGAGGTGCTGAGCGCCGCCCTCGCCATGCTCGCCGACCCCGACGCCGATCCGCTGGCATTTGTCCGCGGCCCGGATTTCCCCACCGGGGGCATCTGCGTCGAACCCGCCGCCAGCATCGCCGAATCCTATGCGACCGGGCGCGGTTCGTTCCGGCTGCGCGCCAACTGGAAGAAGATCGACGACAAGGGCGGCACCTGGCACATCGAAGTCGACGAAATCCCCTATCAGGTCGTCAAGGGCAAGTTGATCGCCGATCTGGCCGAACTGGTCACCGAAAAAAAGCTGCCGATCCTGGGCGACGTCGACGACCATAGCGACGCGCAGATCCGCATCATTATCGAACCGCGTTCGCGCAACGTCGACCCGCAGCAGCTGATGGAAAGCCTGTTCCGGCTGACCGACCTCGAGGTCCGCATCTCGCTCAACATGAATGTCCTCGATCATGGCCGGCCGGGGGTGCTGTCGCTCAAACAGGTCATCGCCAAATGGCTGATCCACCAGCGCGAGGTGCTGCTGGCGCGGTCGCGCTTCCGGCTCGGCAAGATCGACGCGCGACTGGAGGTGCTCGCCGGGCTGCTCAAGGCCTATCTCAACCTTGACGAGGTCATCCGCATCATCCGCGAGGCCGATGACGCCAAGGCCGATCTGATCGCCGCGTTCGATCTGACCGCCGTGCAGGCCGAGGCGATCCTCAATATGCGCTTGAGATCGCTACGGAAACTCGAGGAAATCGAGATCACGCGCGAGAACAAGGCGCTGCTCGCCGAAGCCACCGGCCTGCGCGGCCTGATCGGCTCCCCGGCCCGCCAGACCGAACGGCTGACCGCCGACCTGACCGCGTTACGGTTTCGTTACAGTTCCGAAACGACCATCGGTGCGCGGCGGACGCGGATCGAGGCGGCCCCTGATGTGAAGTTCATCCCCCTTGAATCGATGATCGACCGCGAGCCGCTGACCATCATCGCCTCGGCCAAGGGCTGGGTGCGGGCGATGAAGGGCCATGTCGATCTGGGCGGGGGCGAGGCGATCAAGTTCAAGGAGGGCGACGGCCCGGCGCACGCCTTCCACGCGCATACCACCGACAGGATCATGGTCGCGGCGTCCGACGGGCGTTTCTACACGCTCAACCCCGATAAGCTGCCCGGCGGACGCGGTTTCGGGGAGCCACTGCGGCTGATGATCGACCTCGCTGAGTCGGCGGAGGTCGTCGCGCTGGCGGTGTGGAAGCCCGACACAAAACTGCTGCTGGCAGCGTCGGACGGGCGCGGCTTTGTTGTCGAAACGGGCGATCTGCTCGCCGAAACGCGCAAGGGCCGCCAGGTGATGACCCCGCGCACCGGGGCAGCCATGCGGGTGGTGCGGGCGATCGAGGGGGGCGACGACGCGGTGGCGACCATCGGCGACAACCGCAAACTGCTGGTCTTTGCGCTGACCGAACTGCCGGTGATGGCGCGCGGCCAGGGCGTCACACTGCAGCGCTTCAAAGACGGCGGATTGGCCGACGCGCGCAGCTTTGTGCTGGCCGACGGGCTGAGCTGGGCGATGGGCGGCGATACCGGGCGGACACGGACGGAGGCCGATCTGTCGTTCTGGCGCGGCGCGCGCGGCAGCGCAGGCCGGATGCCGCCGACGGGATTTCCACGAGACAACCGATTCGGATAATTGACCAAGGCGTCCGGACGCTTTGCCCGGACAACTGACGCCACGGTTTTAAACGTCCGCGCGTTAGTTTCGAACGCAGACCGCGTTTAATAGACTGCTGGCGACTCTATTGCCTGCTATAGATTCGACTTTCTGTTTATCCGATGGGATTTCTTCGATTGTTGTCTGCCTACCATCCGATTGCACAATTACCGTTGCAATTGCCCAATTGCGTTCGGAGCAATCTATGTTATATCTAATTAATACGATACCGCCTGTATTCTGAAAATATTTAGAATCTTTTGAATAAAATCTCTGTGCCCAAAGAGTTTTACTAATTTTTGTCGACTGAAGGTCTTTAATGCGTATGGTAGTATCATAATCTTTTTCGAGATTACCAAGGATTACCCACTCATCGATAGATTTGCCTTCCGCCTTATATTGTTTCAGCCATTCTCGATGTGCCGCGTCATCCGTATACGTACGTCGTAAATCCGCTAAAGACGCGTATGTCTCGGCCTGTACGGTGGCCTGACCGACAAGCGCACTAACAAAGATTAACACTTTCGTAAGTGATATCAGCTGACGCATGGCTTCCCCCGGTTAGCCTGGATTGTTCTGCCCACACGCAAAGGAAACGATTGTGCTTGAAAGTCAACGAGGCGTGCGGGGGGACGACGCGCACGCGGACTGAAGCCGACCTGAGCTTCTGGCGCGGCGCGCGCGGGAGGGCGGGGCGGATGCCACCGACCGGGTTTCCGCGGGATAATCAGTTTGGGGTGAAACGGTTGACTTTTTCGCCGTTACGGTTATTTAGTCAGCTAGGGTTGGCTTCAGTCATATAGTGTTGTCCCTCCGCTCAGGCTGAGCTTGTCGAAGCCGAATCACCAGCGAACGTCGCGGAACCGGCTTCGACAAGCTCAGCCTCAGCGGTTCAATATCACTCCGATGGGCCTCTTCAACGCTCAGCGCCCCAGGATGGAATTGCTGAAAAGTCTCATGGGCAACAAGCGATTCACGTGTCAAGATAGTGTCAAGATAAGCCGCCCGGTGCCAGAGCAGGTACAGTGACCTATATACTAGCTCCTATCATAGCTGCTGCATTCGCATTCGGATTATACGCATTCCCGCATAGGATATGGGTTGGACTAAAGACCGGAACGATCAAGGGAAAGATGGGCGATTCTGCTGCGCGCGAGCGAGAGCCCTTTTGGTTTTGGTTCTATGTGACGATCTACGCGGCCTTCACAATAGTCGGCTATGCGTTGGTTGGCGTGGCGGGCCGGACTTTCCTTGGTTTGTAAACGCTATCGCTCAACTTAATGCCAAGATAAGTCGCTCGGGACACCCGATTCAGGTGTCAAGATAGTGTCAACTTAACCCGCCCCGCGCGCAAAAAAGGGCCGGTGCTTTCGCACCGGCCCGATGAAGCATCCTGGGGTCAGGATCGGGGGATGGGGATTACTGGGCGGTCGGCGCGGGGGTCAGCGCGGCGAGGTCGGTGCCCAGCGCCTTGGCGGCGGCGGAGAACTTCTTGCCGGCTTCGAACGTGCCGCCTTCGTTGCAGATCTTCTCGCCGACCGAAACCAGCGGCAGCGCCTTGCGGGCCTGATCAGGTGTCGCGTTCGCAGCAGCTGCACGCAGCTGGGCCGGGGTCGCGGTGCAGTTGACCGTGCTGGCACCGGCGGGGCCGGCGGCGATGGCGAAGCTCGCAGCGCTGATCGCGATGGCGAGGGGGGCAGCGATGAGGAAACGATTGAACATGGTCTTCACTCCTGTTTGCCCGGTGGCTGGCCGGTATTGAGCCTTACTCAGAACAACTGAGTGGTGCTTTAAGTCGCACTCAAAAGCCCGTCAAGTGGAAATTTGAGTGCTGATCAAATTATTTCTTTGTGCGCTGCAACATGCTCTGCTGCACTGCGGCGCAAGTCAAGCGGGTTGAGCGATGCTCAGAGGAGGGAGGTTGCTGTGGTCCACCATGGTGCGGGGAGGGTTCGGGCGGCTGCGTCGCGCTCGTCGGCGGTCGCGTAAAGCGCGAAACATGTCGCCCCCGATCCGCTCATCCGTACCAGCGTTGCCCCCTCCGTCGTCGTCAATGCGGCGAGGCAATCGGCGATCACCGGAGCGATGGCGAGCGCCGAATCGGTCAGGTCGTTACGCAGATTCGCCAGCGCCGCGCCGGGCACGATGCCGCCGCGATCGACGCCATCCCAGCCCGCGAACACCGGCGGCGTCGGCACCGCGACGCGCGGGTTGACCAGCAGCACCGGTGTCCCGGCCAAATCCTGCGGCCACGGCGCCAGCGCATCGCCGCGCCCGCTGCCCAACGCCGTCCGCGACGTCACACACGCCGGAACATCGGCCCCCAGCCCCGCTGCGATCTCCGCCAGCCGGGCGTGGCTCCAATCCAGCCCCCAGAGCCGGTTGAGCAGCCGCAACGCCGCCGCCGCATCCGCCGATCCGCCGCCCAGCCCCGCCGCGACGGGGATGCGCTTGACCAGATGCAGCCGCGCGTTCGCCTTGACGCCCGCTGCGTCGGCCAGCGCCCGCGCCGCCCGCAGCACGAGATTGTCGCCGCCCTGCCCCGCCGCATCCGCGAACTCGCCTTCGACGGTCAGCGTCAGCGCGTCCGCCGCTTCCCCGGTCAGCGTGTCGCCGAAACCGGTAAAGGCAAAGACGCTTTCGATGTCGTGGTAACCATCCGCCCGCCGCCGCCGGACGTGGAGCGCGAGGTTGAGCTTGGCCGGGGCGTGTTCGGTCAGCATAGCCGTTCTTCTGTCATTCCGGCGAAAGCAGGAACCGCCGAATTACTTCGCCGCCGCCATCGCCAGCGCCGCGTCGAGGCCATAGTCCAGCTTGGCCTGCAGCACCTTTGCTTCGGTCGGCGTTGGGTCGAGCGCCAGCGCCATGCGCCAGCGGAAGCGTGCCTCGATCCGCCGCCCCACGCGCCAATAGGCATCGCCGAGATGGGTGCCGACGGTGGGGTCGGTCGGTTCGAGCGCGACTGCGCGTTCGAGTGTCGCCATGGCATCGGCAAACTGGCCCTGCCGGAACTGCACCCAGCCAAGCGAATCGATAATTCCACCGTCATCGGGCTTCAGCCTGGCGGCGCGTTCGATCAGCGTCCGTGCCTCGTCGATCCGCGCGCCGCGATCGAGCAGCGAGTAGCCGAGGTAGTTGAGGATCACCGGTTCGTCGGGCGCGCGCTTCAGCGCCTCGCGCAGATCGGGCTCGGCCGCCGCCCAGTCGCCGCCGCGCTCACGCACCGATCCGCGCAGGAAATACGGCAGCCAGGCATCGGCAGCGGGGGTCAGTGCGATGGCGCGGCCATAGGCGGCGGCGGCATCGGTATTGATATCCTTGCTGCGATACCAGTCGCCCAACCGCAACCAGTCGGATGCGTCAGCCCCTTTTGCGCTGGCGGCAGCCTTGAGCAGCGCCCCGGCCTCCGCATCGCGGTCGAGGCCCTGCAGCACTTCGGCACGGCGCGCACGAACCGAATCGGCGAGCGCATCGCCCGGTGGGGTCTGGGCATAGGCCAACAGCGCCGCCGCCCCCTGCCCGCTGCGCGCCAGCACGTCACCGCAGATCAGCCAGGTCGCCGGAATATCGGGCGCGAGAAAGGTGCCGACGCGCGCAAACACCAGCGACAGCGGCACCGGCTTGTCGCGCGACAGATCCGACGCCAGCCGCGCCGCCAGCCAGCCGATGGCGCGCCTGGGATCGGGAGCGAGCGCACCTATGCGCTTGCCGGACGCCAGCCGGGCCCGCGCGGCGCGGATCGGACCGTCGTCCTGCCCAGCGCTATCGAGCGCCTTCAATGCGGCGGCGCGGTCACCCCCCATCGCCAGTGCATCGGCCTGGCCGACGCGCAGGAAGTTGATGCCGCCGCCGGTCCCGGCAAGCAGTTCGGCATAGGCATCGGCGGCGGGTCGCCAGCGCCCGGCGGCACCGAGCATATGGGCGCGCTGTTCGGCGACATATGACCGCGCGAAGCCGCTGAACTTGGCAGGATCGAGCGCCGCCAGTGCCGCATCGGGTTGGCCGCGACCAAACAGCAACCAGGCGTCGACAATCGGACCGACAACTTCGTTGAACCCCGCCGTCGACAACCCCGTCCGCGCCGCTGCTGCTGCCGTCCAGTCACGGCGCAGCACCGCATCGGTCAATTTGATCAGCGCCGTCGTCGAATCCTGCTGGTCGGCGGAAAGGCTGGCAGCCAGTTCGAGAGACCGCGGCTTGTCCCCGGCGGCCAGCGCCAGATCAAAGGCACGCCGCGCCAGCGCCGGTGCCCGGGGATCGAGGTTGCGCGCACTGTCGAGGTAATGCGCGGCACCCTGAATGTCCGACCCGGCCAGCGCGGCGCGGCTGAGGACGTAATCGTGAAGCGCATCGCCCTCTGGCGGCACGGTTTCGCGCGCGGTGGCGGGCATGGTGGCTGGGATGACGGCCAACGCCACGAGCAGGGGAAGCAAACGCATGGATAGACTCTTGGCGGCGACGCGCCGCGAAGTCCATGGCTTCAGTTCATGCAGCAACGCTCCGCGTCCGCCGCCGCCTGGTCAAAGCGCCGGTCAGGCCGAAGCCGCCGACCAGCAACGCCCAGGTTGTCGGTTCCGGCACCCCCGGCAAAGGTCCGCTGGCGTTGGACACTCCGGGGCTGAGCTGAATGAGCTGCCCGCCGGGGTTATACGCCGCGATGAACGCCGGGTTGAACGATATCGCCGGGTCGAAATAGGCGTACGCCCGGTTGGGCGGTGGCGGTGGCGGCACCTGCGCCGGGTCTTCGGGCGGCGCACCTCCGCCGGGGAAGGCGTTCGCCTGCAGTTCCACATCGAACGAGATCAATCCGCTGAGCGTGTAAAGCGCCAGCCCGCCACCAAGCAACGACGATGTCTGCGTCAAGGTCGGGATGATGGTGAAATAGTTGGTGCCGCCCCCCGACAGGATCGGACCCAGGGCGTCATTCTCATCGATACTAAAGCCCGCGTCACCAAAGCTCCAACCGGTCGCGACGCCCTGGATCCGAATAACTTTGGGTCCGCCATAGGTTCGACCGGTAAAGTTGAGCCCAGCCTCAGCGGTGAAGCTGGCGTCGAAGCTATAGTCTATTGTGGCGGACACAAACGCCGCCCCACAGCAGTCGACGGTGTTGCTGTTGATGGCATAGGCCTCGATTGACGCAAGCGGGCTGATGCGGGTGTTGACGCTGGCATAGGCAGTCCCGGAGCCGGCCGAATAAAAACCCGTCGCCTGGCCGACGTTGCCGCTGCCGAAGCCATCACCGATGCTGTGATAGGCGGCGGCAGGACTGAGTGATGCCCACGCCGGACTGGTGCATGCGATGGCTGCCGCCGTGGCAAAGATCGCGTAAAGGCTTGAACGATTCATCCCAGATCCCTTTTCAAATCGGGATCGGTTTGAACCCTATCACCGGGCCATGATTGTATAAATCCGACGAAAGCGCCGCCAAAAAAGCGGGGCTGGCGACGGTTATGTCACCAGCCCCGCTCGACGTACGTACCCTAATCTGGTCAGGCTTTGGTCTTCAGGAACGCGATCACGTCGGCGCGATCCTTGGGGTTCTTCAACCCGGCAAAGGTCATATAGGTGCCCGGAATCGTCTTCTGCGGGGCTTCGAGATATTTGAACAGGGTCGCCTCGGTCCATACCAGGCCACTGTTCTTGTTCGCTGCCGAATAGCGGAAGTTGGGGATGATCCCCGAATGGCGACCGACGACGCCGAACAGCGACGGCCCGATACGATTAACGCCCTTGTCGGCGACATGGCAGGTCTTGCACTGGTTAAACACGACGGCACCGTGCGTGGCATCACCGGCAGGCATCGCGGCAGCAGCAGGCGCAGCGGCGGGTTTGGCAGTCGGCGCGCCGAACGCGGGCGACATCGCCAGACCGGCGGCAGCAGCGGCAATCAAAAGAACAGTCTTGGTCATGTTAGCTCCAATGGCGATCAAGTCCCCGGTCAACGCCTATACTAGCTTGCAGTTGCGCTGCAATTCCCTGCGGCGATGTGACGAATCTGTCATGCGCGGTTGACACTTCTCGGTTAGGATGGCGCAGATAGGACGCAACGTTTCGGCAGTACCGGCGAAACCGCGGGGTGTGCGCGCATACCTGAACGCCGATTGAGCCCAACCTGCGACAAGACATTCCGCATTCGCAAGCCGGAGACCTGAAATGCCCCATGACCTCGCGGTAATCGTCGGCAGCCTGCGTCGCGATTCGTTCAGTCGGAAACTGGCGCAGGCGCTGATCCGCGTCGCTCCGGCGTCACTCACCGCCGAGATCGTCCAGATCGGTGACCTGCCGCTGTATAATCAGGACCTCGACGGCGATGCCGCCCCCGCCGCCTACGCGCCGTTCCGCCAGCGCATCGGCGCGGCCCAGGCGGTGCTGTTCGTAACGCCGGAATATAATCGTTCGGTGCCCGCCGTGCTGAAGAACGCCATCGACGTCGGCTCGCGGCCCTATGGACATAGCGTCTGGAGTGGCAAGCCCGCCGCCGTGGTCAGCAATACTCCGGGCGCAATCGGCGGTTTTGGCGCCAACCATCACCTGCGCCAGTCGCTGGTCTTTCTCGACATGCCCGTGCTGCAACAGCCCGAGGCCTATGTCGGCAATGTCGCCAAGCTGCTCGGCGAGGCGGGCGACGTGCCAGAGGCCAAGGACCGCGCGTTCCTGACCGCAATCATGGCAGCGTTCGGGCACTGGTGCGACACGATCATTGGCCCGGGCTGACGGGCACGGCGGGCTCGCTCCAACCGCCACCGAGCGCTTTGTAAAACGCAACCAGGTCCTGGCGCAGCTGGGCATCGTCCTGCGCCAGCGCATCACGACCCTGCAGGACGGCCTGCTGCCCTGCGAGCACCGCCGTCAGGTCGGTCAGCCCGGCATTATACCGCACCTGCAGCGCCGCCACCGACCGCTCGGCATCGGCGACGCCGGCGCGCTGCACGATGATCCGGCGCTGATCGGTATCGATGCGGATCAGCGCGTCCTCGACGTCGCGGAATGCCCCGAGCACAGTCGATTGGTAGCTGAGATAGGCCTGGTTGGCGGCTTCCTTGCGGTTGCCGACTTCGGCGCGGCGACGACCGAAATCCAGCAGCGGGAAGCTCGCCGCCGCACTGCCGGTCAGTTGTAGGCTGTCGCCGGTGAACAGCGTCCGCAGCGCCGTCGAGATCAGTTCAGCGACACCGGTCAGCTGAAACTTGGGATAGAGATCGGCGGTGGCAACCCCCACATCGGCAGTGGCGGCAGCGAGGTTGCGTTCGGCGGCGCGAATGTCGGGGCGACGGCGGAGCAGGTCAGATGGCAGGCCGGGCGGCACCACCGGAGGCGGCGGCGTGTTGGCGACAGGCGGCGTCAGTTCGGCGACCAGCGCGCCAGGTTCGCGGGCGATGAGCACAGCCAGCGCGTGCATCTGGACATGCTGTTCGGCAATCAGCGGCTCGATAGAGGCCTGCGCGGTTGCCAGCTGGGCGCGCTGGCGCAGGAAATCGCCCTGCGGCACCAGCCCGGCGTGGGCGTTGACCAGCAGCAGATCGAGGCTGCGCGACTGGCGGGCGACTTCGGCGCGGGCGATGGCCTCACGCGCTTGGGCGAGGCGCAACTGCAGATAGGCGTCGGCCACTTCCGCGGCCAGGCTAATGGCGGCGTCGCGGCCGTTCCATACCGCTGCATCGACCCGCGCCCGCGCGCCTTCGACCTGCCGTCGGACTCCTCCGAACAGATCGAGCTCCCAGCTTGCATCGAAGCCGGCGGCATAGGTGGTGATGCTCGCTCCCGGGCCGCCGATGCCGCCGCCCGAACTGCCGCCAGCGCCACCGCTGCCCCCTGCACTGCCGCCGAACACGCTCGACAGGGATGACAGCCCGGCATTCTTGCTGAATTTCAGGCTCGTTGCATTGGCCATCGCGCTGATCTGTGGGAGCCCTGCCGCGCGGGCTTCGCGAACCTGCAGCCGCGCCTGGCGGATGCGCGACGCGGCAATGCCGATATTTGGATTATCGGCCAGCGCCGCAGCGATGAGCCGATCAAATTCGGGATCGCCAAAGCCGTGCCACCATTGGCTGACATCCCCCGCTGCCCCCGCCGCCTGCGGCTCGATGAAGGCCGGGGGCGTCGGCAAGGATGGCGGCTGGTAGTTCGGCCCGACGGTGCACCCCGCCAGCACCAGCGTTGCTGCCAAATATCGGATACGCATCAATGGGCTCCCGCCGGGGCTCGTCCGGGCTTTGGCGCGCGCAGCAACAAGATCACCGGCATGACACAGATGACAAAGATCATCAGCGTGTGAAAAACATCGATGAACGCCAGCGTCGCCGCCTGCTGCTGCACCTGGCTATACAGGATACCGAGTTGCGACGTGACGGCGTCCGGCCCCTGTCCGGTCACCTGGCTGAACTTGTCGAGCCCTTCGTTATAGCTCGGAGTCAGCGGATTGAGCCCCTCGACCAGCCGCGACTGCTGGAACTGCTGCCGCTCGGCGAGCAGCGATTGCGACCAGGCAATGCCGATGCTGCCGCCGATGTTGCGCGCGACATTGGTCAGCCCCGATGCCTGATTGGTCTCATCGGGCTTTAATTCGGCAAAAGCCACGGCATTGATCGGGATGAACAGGAACGGCAGGCCAAGCGCCTGGAACAGCCGGCCATAGGATCCCGTCCAGAAATCGATGCCACTGGTCCAGAAGGTGACGTTCCATAACGACAGCACGATGATCGACATGCCGATGAAAATCAGGATGCGCGTATCGACCGAGGCCGACAGCCGCCCGACGATCGGAACGACCAGCAGCGTGCCAACCCCGCCCGCCGTCAGCGCCAGCCCCGCCTCGGTCGCGCTATAGCCAAGAACTTGTTGCAGGAACTGCGGGATCAGCTGGGTTGTGCCGAACAGGATCAGCCCGACGGTCAGCATCAGCACCATGGCAATACTGAAATTCCGACTGCTCATCAGGCGCAGGTTGACGATTGGATCCTTGCGGCTGAACTCCCATGGCACCAGCGCAATCAGCGAGCCCGCCGACAATAGCGCCGTCATCACGATGAAGCCGCTGGAAAACCAGTCTTCGCGCTCGCCGCGGTCGAGGGTCAGCTCCAGGCAGCCAAGCCCGACTACCACCAGCAGAAAGCCGACCCAGTCGACACTCAGCCCGTTCTGCAACTTTTCCTGACGCTCGCGCTTGAGCAGGTCGGGTTCGCAGACAAAGCTTTGCACCAGGATCAACGAAGCGATACCGATGGGAACGTTAATCAAAAACACCCAGTGCCAGCTGGCGGCATCGGTGATGTAACCGCCCAGCGTCGGCCCCAGCACGGGCCCGACAACGACGACGATAGCGTACGCCGCGAAGGCCTTGCCGCGCTGCGCGGGGGGGAAGGTGTCGGCGAGCATCGATTGTTCCGACGGCGCCAGCCCGCCGCCGCCGATGCCCTGCAATACACGCGCCAGCAACAGCGTTTCGATGTTGGGCGCCAGCCCGCACAGCAGCGACGATGCGGTGAACAGCGCCACCGAAATCATATAATAACGTTTGCGGCCAATGGTGTCGGACAGCCAGCCCGAGATCGGGATGACGATCGCATTGGCGACGAGATAGCTGGTCAGCACCCAGGTCGCCTGATCGAGCGAAACCGACAAGCCACCCGCAATATGATTGAGGCTGACGTTGGCGATCGAGGTGTCGAGCACCTCCATGAAGGTGGCGATGCTGATGACGGCGACGATCGTCCAGGGGTTGCTACGCCCCGCCGCCGACCGTTCGTTCGTCCAGCCGCCTTGCTCGGCCACTACCGCACCTTGACGCGCGGGGTCACCGACATGCCGGGACCGATCGGCCAAGCGTGGGGATCTGGGCGGTCGAACAGGATGCGGACCGGCACACGCTGAACCACCTTCACATAATTGCCGGTGGCGTTCTGTGCGGGCAGCAACGCGAAGGCCTGCCCCGCGCCGCGCTGGATCGAATCGACATGGCCCTCGAACTTCACATCGGGGAAGGCGTCGACCTTGATATCGACGTGCTGACCAGGGCGCATGTCGACAAGCTGGGTTTCCTTGAAATTGGCGGTGACCCATAATTTGTCGGGGATGATCGCCATCAGCTGTTGACCGGGGGCCACATAGGAACCGCGATTGACCTGACGATTGACGAGTTGTCCGGCAATCGGCGCGGTGATGTTGAGATGACCGATGGTGACATCGCTTTGCGACACCCGCGCACGGCTGGCGATGACCCCGGCGCGCGCTGCATCGACCTGTTTGGCGGTGACGGCGATATTGGCGGTGGCAGCATCGACCTCGCGCCGCGCCGCCGCTGCCTGCCCCTCGGCCGACCGCACTTGCGCCCGCGCCTGATCGATCTGCGTCGCGGCGACGGCGGCGGGATCGGCCTTGGTCGCGGCGAGATAGCGCGCCAGGTCCTGCCGCGCCTTGGTAGCATTGGCTTCGGGCGCGCGTGCATTGGCCGCCGCCTGGTCGCGCACCGCACGCTGCGCCGCCACCTGCGCCTCCGCTTGTTTCACCTGTGCAATCGACTGCACAACGTTGGCACGCGCCTCGGCGAGCTGGGCCTGTGGGGCAGCCGGTTCGATGACCGCAAGCAATTCTCCTGCCGCGACATGGCGGTTGTCGAAGTCCGCTGCCAGGGTCAGCTTGCCCGACACCTCAGCTGAAATGCGGACGATGTGCGCATCGACAAAGGCGTCGTCGGTTGACTGATATTGGCGGGCGTTGAGCCAGTAAAACAGCCCGCCGCCAACGACGACGATCAGAATGACGGCAGCGATGATCCAGAACAATGGGCGTTTGTAGACGGGTGGCTTGTCCGGTTCCGCAGGCTTGCCATCGTTGTTGAGTTCGGTCGTTTCACCGCCCGGCTTGCGCTTGCGGTCGTCATCGAGCGTATCATCGGCCATGCTTTGGGCGGTCCCCGCGTCGCCCAACACAGGCGGTCGTGTCACAAGCGCAACAAGTGCGCATCACTCAGTTTGTTCCGTACTGCACTGCGGCGAAGCGCCACGCTAGCTGGAAACGATAGCGGTCCCGGTTGTTGCTTCGCGCGCCCGGCGACGCTCGGTAAACCAGATCGCGATGATCGACCCTTCGTAAAGCAGGATCAGCGGCACCGCCAAGGCGAACTGCGATCCCACATCAGGTGGCGCCAGAAACGCCCCGACGACAAACGCCCCGACCACGGCATAACGCCGGAACTTGATCAGCTGCTGGCGGGTGATGATCCCGGCGCGTTCGAGCAGCATCAGCAGCACCGGCAGCAGGAACGCGACCCCGAACGCCAGGATCATGTTCATCACCAGCGACAGATATTCGGCCATGGCGGGCAGCGCGACCTGATCGACGCCGTTGATGGCGCTGGTGTGCTGGAAGCTCAGGAAGAATTTAAACGCCACCGGCATGACGACGTAATAGGCCAGCGCTGCGCCCATGGTGAACAGCACCGGCGTCGCGACGATGAAGGGCAGGAAGGCGCGCTTTTCGCGCTTGTACAGGCCCGGCGCGACGAACGCCCACAGCTGGTTGGCGATGACCGGAAACGCCAGCAGACAGGCGGCGAAAAACGCCACCTTCATATCGACGAAAAACGCTTCATAGAGCTTGGTGTAGATCAGCTTGCCCTGCATGCCGGGGCCATAGGCGCGCACCAGCGGCTGGACGAGAAAGCCGAAAATCCGCGACGCCTGGGTGAAGCAAATGCAAAACGCGATGACCAGCGCGGCGACGATGATCAGCAGCCGCTTGCGCAGTTCGATCAGGTGATCGAGTAGGGGTGCCTTGCTGGCCTCAACCTCATCGGTGTCGTCGGTCATGGCTTTGGTGCATCTTCGACCGGCGGTTCGGGCGCGGGCAGCACCGGCACGTCATGCACCGCCGTCGAGGCCATGATCGCCTCGTTCTGCGCCGCCCATTGCTTCTGCATTTCGTCGAGTTCGGCCTGGCGCATCATCTCGTCGAAGCCTGACCGGATGTGTCGGGTCATGCTGCGGCCCTTGGCGACCCATTGCCCAATCATCCGCATGACGCGCGGCAAATCCTTGGGCCCGATGACCAGCAGGGCCACCAGCCCGATGACCAGGAACTCGGACGAATCGATGCCAAACATGGGGCCGCGCCCCGGGGGTTAGGCGCGCGGCTCTTCGACGACCGGCTGGGCGGGCGGCACCGGCTGCGGCGCGTGGACGATCTGCGGCGGCGCGGTCGTCACCGGGTGCGGCTCGTCATCGGCCATGCCTTTTTTGAAGCTCTTGATGCCCTTGGCAAAGTCGCCCATGAATTCCGACATCTTGCCGCGCCCGAACAGCAGCAGCACGATGACCAGCAGGATGAGCAGTTTGGAGATCGACGGTTCGAACATGGGTAATGACCTTGATGTGTCAGCCGGTACTTCGCTGCCTTATCTAGTGATGTTACGCGCCGCCCGCTAGTTCCCCCTGACCGCTTAGCGGTAACAACGGTTCGGCGGGCGGTTCGCGATCGAGCAGCCCTGCAGCCTTGAGGTCGGCAATCCCCGGCAATTCCTTGCGCGACGACAGGTTGAAATGCGCCAGAAACGCCGGGGTCGTCGCATATTGCAACGGTCGGCCCGGCGTCTCGCGGCGTCCGGCGGGGCGTACCCAGCCCGCCTCCATCAGCACATCGACGGTGCCGCCCGACACCGATACGCCCCTGATCTCCTCGATCTCGGGCCGCGTCACCGGTTCGTAATAGGCGATCACGGCCAGCGTTTCGGTGGCGGCGCGCGACAGTTTGCGCGGCACTTCGCGGCTCGGGCGGAGGTGATGCGCGAGGTCGGGCGCGGTTTGAAACAGCCAGCGCCCGCCGCGTTCGACCAGGTTGACGCCGCGCGGCGCATAGCTGTCGGCGAGCTCCTTCAGCAGAGCGGGCAGGTCATCACGCTCCCCCAGATAGCGCGCGATGTCGGCAGCGGAAACTGGGGCTTCGGCGGCGAAGATGATCGCTTCGAGGGCGCGCAGGGCTTCCGGATCGGTCACCTCTTGATCCTCCCCGTCTTCGGGGAAGGGGACCGCGCGCCTTCTTCAGGCGCGGGGTGGAGGGGCGCGCCCTTGCGCGCGCTTGCGACCGTCAGAAGACGAGCGCGAAGGGCGCTCGCCCCTCCACCGCCCAAGCGGGCGGTCCCCCTCCCCTGAAGAAGGGGAGGACCACAGAAGAGGGGAGCGATGCCCCTCACCGCGCCCGCACCAACAACGGCGCGAACGCCGCACCCTGCGACAGATCCACCCGCCCCTGCCGCGTCAGTTCCAGCGCCGCGACAAACGTCGATGCCAGCGCCGAACGGTTGTAGCCCGCGTCATACCCCGCCTCCGGCAGGAAGCGCGACAGTTCGGTCCAGTCGATTGCCTTGCCCAACAGCCGCTCCAGCCTCTCGATCGCTTCGTCGAGCGCCATCACCGCGCGGCGTTTGACGACATGAACGGCAACCTCCAGCCGCGCCCGGATATCGCCGTACGCGGACAAGAGTTCGTAATAACCCAGGTCATAGCGCGCGACCGTCTCCAGCTTCAGCCCCTCCGGCTGCACCCGGCGGAAGGTGTCGCGCCCCGCCTGCGCCCGTGCCAGCAACTTCGCGCCCGCGTCGCGCATCGCGTCAAGCCGCTGCAGCTGGAACTGCAGCCGCAGCGCCATGTCACGCGGATCGGGCTCGGCCTCCGGATCGGCCGGGAGCAGCAGGCACGACTTCAAATACGCCAGCCACGCCGCCATGACGAGGTAATCCGCCGCCAGTTCAAGGCTCAGCGCGCGCGCGTCGCGGATGAAGGCGAGGTACTGATCGACCAGCGCGAGGATGGAAATCTGCGCCAGATCGACCTTCTGTTGCCGCGCCAGCGTCAGCAGCAGATCGAGCGGCCCCTCCCAGCTGCCGAGGTTGAGGACAAGGGTGGCGGGCTGCGCACGCGGCGGAGCGTCGAAGTCCTCCACTTAAACCCTCCCCCCCGGAGAGCGCAGCGAACCGAGAGTGGGGAGGGCGACTCGCGCCTCTTCGCGCGAGCGGGGTGGGGGCACGGCGGTCCATCGTTCGAACACCCCCACCCCGACCCTCCCCACTCTCGGATCGCAAGGGCGACCCGGGGGGGAGGGAGCAGGAGTAGGCAGTTCGATCATCCCAGCGCCAGTAGCTGGTCACGCGCGTCGGCCCAGTGCGATGCGGCCGTGGCATCGCCGGGACCGGCCCAGGCCATCGCCGCCTCCAGCCGGGTGCGCGCGGCGTCGGAAATTCCCCCGACCGCCTCGCAGATCGCCCGCATCTGGCTGAAATCGCCGGAACAATGCAGTGCGATATCGCAACCGGCGTCGAGGCTCGCCAGCGCCCGCGCACCGAAATCATCGAGGGTATTGGCCCCCGGTGCCAGCCCGCCCGATGCCGGATCGCCGAGCGCCTTCATGCCGAGATCGTCCGACATCAACAGGCCGCCGAACCCAATGTCATTGCGTATCAAGTCGATGACAACAGGCGACAAAGTCGCGCAACGATGGGCATCCAACGCGGTGTAGGTGACATGTGCGGTCATCGCCATCGGGGCATCGTTACACCGCCGGAACGGTTCAAAGTCCGTCTCCAGCTCTTCACGCGTCGCGGTCACCACCGGCAATTCGAGATGGCTGTCGGCCATCGCGCGACCGTGCCCCGGAACATGCTTGACGACGCCGCACACGCCCCCGGCGCGCAGCCCGGCGAGCGTCGCCTTGCCCAACGCCGACACCTTCATCGGATAATCGCCGAGCGCGCGGTCGCCGATGATGTCGTGCGCGCCGGGCTGGCGAACGTCGAGCAGCGGCAGGCAATCGACGGTGATGCCCAGATCGCGCAGCGTCGCCGCAATCGCCAGCGCATTGAGCCGCATCGCCTCGATCGCCGTCACCGGCGCGATTTCGTACAGCCGGTCGAACGCCGCGCCCGCCGGGAACAGCGGCCAATGCGGCGGCTGCAACCGGGCAACGCGCCCGCCTTCCTGATCGATCAGGATCGGCAGCGTCCGTCCCGCCAGATTGGTCAGCGATGCGGTCAGCGCGCGGACCTGATCGGGCGTATCGATGTTGCGGCGGAACAGGATATAGCCCGCCGGATCGGCAGCCCGGAACAGCGCGCGTTCGTTGTCGGTCAGCACGGTGCCTGACAAACCGAGGAAGGTCGGCTGCACTATTTTACCACCGCGCAGGCCGCCCCATCGGCCTTCAGCTGATCGCACAGCGCACCCGCGTCGCCACCGCTGGCGCGCAGCCGGTACAGGGTTTTGCCGTCCTTCTCGACCTTGACGATCCGCTTGGTAAGGCCCCCGGTCTTGCCGCCGAGCGCCGCCCAGGCTTCATCGGCCTTGTCCTCACTGGAAAATGCGCCGAGCTGCACCGTGCCGCCGCTGTTCGTCGCCACATCGGGTTTCGGTTTTGGCGGCGCGTCGGCCTTGGGCTTTGGCTCGCCGGGAATATCGATCACCAACGGCTCGCGCGCCCTGGCCTTGGCCGGAATCGGCTTGGCCACGACAATAGGTGCCGGTTTAGGCGTTGCCACCGGCGGCGGCGCGGCAGTCGGCGGTGCCGGATGCGGCGTCACCACCGCCGGAGCGATGACGGGCGGCGTCGCCGGAGCGAGCAGATCATGCGGCGGCCCCTCAAACCCCGGCGTCGCGACCGGCGCGGCGCCCGGCCGTTCGAGCGGCTCCTCGGGCGCGGCGCTGGTATCGATCTGGCCCTGCTGGTCATCGCCCTGCCCCGCCCCGAAGCGCGTATCGCCCTGCCCATCGACCGCCAGCCCCTTGGGGTCATCGGGCCGCACCTTATACGGCCCGGCTTCGGCGGTGATCAGCGGTGCCTGCTCGGCATTCATATAGCCCGCTGTTGATCCGCCTTGTTTCTTGGCGAGCAAAATCACCCCGCCAATGACGACTGCGGCAATCAGCACGAGTGCCATGACAATCGTCCAGAACAACGAGCGCCGCGACACTGTTGTCGTCTCACGCCCGCCGTCGGCGGACGCCAGCCAAGGTGCGTCGTCATCGGTGTCCCGGCGCGCCATCAGTGCAACTCCAGCGCGGCTTCGACGCCCATGACGCCAAGGCCGGTGCGGATGACCTGCGCCACCGCATCGGCCAGCGCCAGCCGCGCGGCGGTCAATTCGGGCGCATCGGCGCGGACGAAGCGCCGCGCGGCATCGTCATTGCCCATGTTCCACGCCGCATGGAATGCCCCCGCCAGATCGCCCAGATAAAACGCCAGCCGGTGCGGCTCGCGCGTCGCTGCCGCCTGTTCGACGATGCGCGGCCATTGCGCCGCCAGCTTGACCAGCGCCAGATCGGTTTCGTCGAGCAACGTTAGATCGGGATCGGTCAACGCAATCCCCGCTTCCGCCGCCTTGCGGCGCAGCGAACTGATGCGCGCATGGGCGTATTGGACATAGAACACCGGATTGTCGCGCGACTGCTGCACGACATCGGCAAAGTCGAAATCGAGCTGACTGTCCGACCGCTTGGTCAGCATGATGAAGCGCACGACGTCCTTGCCGACCTCCTCCACCACCTCGGCCAGCGTGACGAAATTGCCCGAGCGTTTGGACATCTTCACCGGCTCGCCGGCGCGGAGCAGCTTGACCATCTGGACGATCTTGATGTCGAGCGGCACCGCACCCCCCGACATCGCCTTCACCGCCGCCGTCATCCGCTTGACGTAACCGCCATGGTCGGCACCGAACAGATCGACCAGCGCCGTGAAGCCCCGCTGCAGCTTGTCCCAATGATAGGCCACATCGCCAGCGAAATAGGTCCAGCTGCCATCGGATTTCTTCATCGCCCGGTCGCTGTCGTCGCCGAACTGCGTCGCGCGGAACAGCGTCTGCGGGCGCGGCTCCCAATCGTCATGCCCCTCGCCCTTGGGGGCTTCGAGCACGCCCTCGTAGATCAGGCCCTTCGCCGTCAGCGCGTCGAGTGCCTCCTGCACCCGGCCGCCCAGCGACGCCTCCGAAAAGAACACGTCCTGTTTGATGCCGAGCAGCATCAGATCGGCGCGGATGCGGTCCATCATCATGGCGACGGCGGTCTTGCGGAACGCCGCCAGCCATTCACCCTCGGGCGCGTCACGGAACAGCGGCCCATATTCGTCGGCGAGCGCCTGCCCGACCGGCACCAGATAATCGCCGGGGTAAAAGCCTTCCGGAATTTCCACCGTCTCGCCAAGCGCCTCGCGATACCGCAGGTGTGCCGAGCGGGCGAGCGTATCGACCTGGCCGCCAGCGTCGTTGATGTAATATTCGCGCGTCACTTTGAAGCCCGCAAACGCCAGCAGCGACGCCAGCGCATCGCCGACCACCGCCCCCCGGCAATGCCCCATGTGCATCGGCCCGGTCGGATTGGCCGAGACATATTCGACGTTGACCGGCGCGTCCCGCCCCATCGTCGAACGGCCATAATCGGCCCCGGCAGCGCGGATCGCCACCAGTTCGTCGCGCCACACGCCGGGCTTCAGCGTCAGGTTGAGGAACCCCGGCCCCGCCACCTCGGCCCCCATCACCTCGGGCAGCCGCGCCAGTTTCTGCGCGAGCATGGTGGCAATATCGCGCGGCTTCAGCCCCGCAGGCTTGGCCAGCACCATCGCCGCGTTGGTGGCAAGGTCGCCATGCGTCGGATCGCGCGGCGGCTCGACGGTGACGGCGGCGGTGTCGAGGCCCGGCGGCAAGTCGCCGTCCGCCGCAAGTTGGGCAAGCGCATCGGCGATATGGGCGGAGAAGCGGTGGTACAGGGTCATGGTCGGGGATGATGTAGCGGGCGGGGGGCGCGGCGTCACGTGGGATTGGCTTGCGCTGTAGATAACCGGCGCAAAGCAGCGGCCCATTGGCGGTTTGGGCCTCAGGATGTCTGATAAACATAAAGAGGGACTTGGCCCTGATCGGCTCCACAAACCGCGGTGAGTTTTGTGTTGATGGAACTTTCATGACGAGATATAATAGAAGATGATTATAATGGGCATTAAAGATAGGTTTGTAATTATATTAGATTTTAGCATAATAATCATCACACTCCCAAATCTCCAATTGTTTTCTCCATTAAGTACGTTATGAATTCTTGCGGACCCGGTAGACAGCGCAGTAATTATGGGCAAACCGGAGACTAACAAAAGAATAGGTATATGTGACACCCTTGCGAATTCGTCATACCTATCTAAGAACTGCCCCAATAGATACCCTAGAGACGCCAAACAGTTAGGCCAAAAAAGCGTCGTTCCCATCGTAAAAAGGTAAGCTCTCCTGACCATGTCTAAATCTGCCTTAGTCAGACTAGCGTGTCTTGGGTACTTTTTTAGAAATAGATATGAAAATATATAGCAATTTAGTATTAAAGATAGAGATTGGAATAAACCTGCATCTCCCACTAGTCCGCCGTCTATCTTTTGAGAAAATACGAGAAGTTTTCTATCTTGTTCTACCTGACTTATCTCGACACCTATTGAGCCAAGGTGTTTTTCTTTACAATAACGTTGCTGAGACTTATCCATATAAATGGTTTCGCATTGTTTGATAACTTTGTCGCGAAATTTATTAGCTTCAGATATAAAACTACTGTCCTGCTGTAAGTCCTGGGAGACACTAGATTTGGGGATTAAATCGACGCTCGTTAACGATGATATTATAAAGAATGATATTAGAAAAGGGAGTGATGTTGAAATTAGCGCATATATAAAAGCATTTTTTGCTTTTTTGTTTAATATTATTGCAGGACTGTTTAGTATATCTTTCCTGTTTTTTACAAATACATCTAGTCTTAGATAATCAGGAATATTAGACACAATTGCCGAGATAAGAACTTGGTGCTTGCTGGCATCTTTCCATCGCATATCTCATACCCCGGTCTTACTTCGCCCACAGAAAACGCCAATCCACCCTACCGCCGCGCCCGCTGCTTCGCCGACACCGATTTCACCACCAGCACCTCCTCTCCCGCCGGATCGATCGGCGGTTCCAGTCTTGCCAGCGCGGCGGCGATCAGCGCGTCGACGCGGGGGTCGTCGATCAACGTCGTCGGGGTCATGCGGATGTGGCGGACGGTGCCGCCTTCGCCTGCCAGCAGCCCGTGTGGGTCGGGGAGGCTGGGGCCGCCCATCAGGAAGACGCTGCACCAGCGCGGATAGACCGCCAGCGACAGCGCGACGGCTTTCAGCTTCGCTGCCGAGCCGAACGCAATCGCCAGCGCGTTGTAATTATCGTAGACCATGATCGTCGCGCCGGGGATGCGGGCGCGCAGCCTGGCCAGCAGGAACCGCGCGTCGCCAGCGATTTCAGCTGAGAATTTGTCGATGAAGCCGTCGAGTTCGGCTTCCGCAGTCATGGCGCGCCCATCACGCCACCATCTGCTCGATCGCGCCGAAGATCGAATGGTGGCGCTCGTCGAGCATTTCGATGCGGACGGTGTCGCCGGGCGCCATGAAGGGCGTCACCGCCGCGCCGGAAAGGATCTGTTCGACGACCCGCACCTCGGCGATGCAGCTATAGCCGCGCCCGCCCGCCGCCACCGGCTTGCCGGGTCCGCCGTCCGGCCCGCGGTTGCTGACCGTGCCCGAACCGATGATCGAGCCTGCGCCGATGTCGCGGGTCTTGGCGAGATGGGCGATCAGCGTGCCGAAATCGAAGGTCATGTCCTCGCCCGCATCGGCGCGGCCGAACGGCTGGCCGTTCAGATCGACCGACAGCACGCCGTGCAACTTGCCATCCCGCCAGCGGTCACCGAGCGCATCGGGCGTCACCAGCACCGGCGACAATGCCGACGCGGGTTTCGACTGGACGAAGCCGAAGCCCTTGGCGAGTTCGGCAGCGGTGAGGCCACGCAGCGAGACGTCATTGATCAGGCCGATCAGCCGGACGGCGGCGAGCGCCTCATCGCGCGAAGCCCCCTGCGCCACATCACCGGTGACGACGACGACCTCGGCCTCGCAATCGAGCCCCCAGTCCGCACCGACGAACGCGATCGGGTCGCGCGGCCCCATGAAATGATCGGAGCCGCCCTGATACATCAGCGGGTCGGTCCAGAAGCTGGCTGGCAGTTCCGCGCCCCGCGCCCGGCGGACGAGTTCGACATGGTTCACATAGGCCGAGCCGTCCGCCCATTGATACGCACGCGGCAGCGGCGCAGCGGCCTCGCGTTCGTGAAAGCGCGCATGGGGGACGGCGTCGTGGGCGAGGCTATCGGCGACTCCGCGCAGCACCGGCTCGGCGCGTTCCCAGTCATCCAATGCCGATTGCAACGTCGGCCACATCGGCGGCGGCGCGGCGCACCACGCCAGATCATCCGATACCACGACCAGCCGCCCGTCACGGCCGTGTTTCAGGCTCGCAAGTTTCATCGGCCCGACGCCTCCCCGTTTTGTTGGCCCCGGTTGTGGAACGATGGCGACGCGGGCGCAATGCTTGGCACACCGCAGCGGCGAAGTTTCGGCGGCTGGAGATTCGCGCCTGCATCACCTAGAGCGCGGCGATGACCATTATCCCGGAGCACCCATGCGTCACCTTATCGTCGCGGCCGCGCTGATGGCCGCCATCCCCACCCAGGCCGCAGACTGGTCGCTTGTCATCCACGGCGGCGCGGGCGTCATGGCGCGCGACCATATGAGCCCGGCGCAAGAGGCCGAGTACAAGGCCGCCCTGACCGCCGCGCTCGATACCGGCGCCAGGGTGCTGGAGAAGGGCGGCAGCGCCGTCGACGCCGTTGAAGCGACCGTCCGCGTCATGGAGGACGATCCGCACTTCAACGCCGGGCGCGGCGCAGTATTCACCGCCGACGGCACCAATGAACTCGACGCGGCGATCATGGACGGCGCGACGCGTAAGGCCGGCGCGGTGGCCGGCGTGACGCGGACCAAAAACCCCGTCAGTCTCGCCCGCGCCGTCATGGAACACAGCCCGCACGTCATGCTCGCCCGCGACGGTGCCGACGCCTTTTCGCGTGAACAGGGGCTGGAACAGGTCGACCCGGCCTATTTCCGCACCGAGCCGCGCTGGCAGCAACTGCTCGATATGCGCGCCGCCGCAGCCAAGGGCGCGCAACTGTTCGACAAGAATTTGAAATACGGCACCGTCGGCGCGGTGGCGCGCGACCAGGCCGGGCACGTCGCAGCGGCGACCTCAACGGGCGGGCTGACCGGCAAACGCTGGGGCCGCATCGGCGATTCGCCGATTATCGGCGCGGGCACCTATGCCGATGACCGCGCCTGCGCCGTCTCCGCCACCGGATCAGGCGAGTATTTCATCCGCGAAGGCGTGGCGCATGAAATCTGTGCGCGCGTGCGCATGTTGGGCGAAAGCGTCCAACAGGCGGCGGATTTTGTCGTGCAGAAGGAACTGAAGGCCATGGGCGGCGACGGCGGGGTCATCGTCGTCGGGCCAAAGGGCGACATGGGGTGGAGCTTTAACACGCCGGGTATGTACCGGGGACGGGTGTCGGCGAGCACAAAGGCGGTCGTAGCGGTGTTCGGCGGCGACAATTAGCGCCGGGAGCATCAAGATCGAAGGCGCAATTGCAGGCCAACGACGCCAGCGCCAACCGCCCAAGCGTGACAGACAAGTGACACCTGTCATAAAAATGCACTGTTTGGACCGGTGCGGCGTTGATGGCGCTTGCTGCGCTGCGGCACTTCCCTAGACATACGCAACGCCCTGGGGGGGCGTCAATTGGGTGAACCGATTGTATTTAGGGAGAATATAATGCGAACTTCATTCGGCGGGCGCGCCCTGCGCACGACACTCGCTGCGACCACCGCACTTTCTGCATTCGCTATGTCGCAACCGGCGCTCGCCGCTGATGCCGCCACCAAAGTGGCCGCCGCCGACGCCGACAAGGGCGACATTGTCATTATCGGCACCCGCCGCCTCGATCGCAGCGTCGCCGATTCCGCCTCGCCGGTCGACATTATCAGTGCCGAAGAACTTGCGTCGCAGCCGACCGCCAACATGCTCGACACGATCAAGAACATCATTCCGAGCTTCTTCGTTCCCCAGAACACCATTTCCGACGCGTCCAGCTTTGTGCGTTCGCCATCGCTCCGCGGTCTGCCGGGTGACGAGGTGCTCGTGATGCTCAATGGTAAGCGGTACAACCGCTCCGCGCTCGTCCAGGTCTATTCGGGCGGCGATACCGGGCTGTCCTACGGCGCCCAGGGTTCAGATATTTCCGCGATCCCGTCGCTTGCCATCAAGAGCCTGCAGGTGCTGCGCGACGGTGCGACGGCGCAATATGGTTCGGACGCCATCGCCGGGGTGCTCAACTATGGCCTGCGTGACGCCAACCACGGCATCGAGCTGGTCGGCCGCTACGGTCAGTTCAGCCGCAACCATGACGGCCAGAGCTATCAGATCGCCGGCAACGTCGGCCTGCCACTCGGCGATCGCGGCTTCGTCAACCTGACCGGCGAATATAACGACGACGGCGGCACCAGCCGCGGCGTCACCCGCGTCACGGCGCTGCGGTTTGCCCAGAACAATCCGGGTCTTGCGAACCAGATCCCGAACTATCCGGGGCCTGCGCAGATCTGGGGTTCGTCCCCCAGCCATGGCTACAAGGCGGTCGTCAATGCGGGATATGATGTTACCGACACCAGCAAGCTGTACCTGTTTGCCAACTTCGCGCGCACGACGACCAATGAAAGCTTCAACTACCGCGCGTCGCAAGGCGTAACCGGCGCAGTTGATTCGACCGGCGCGCTGCATAATCTCGGGGCCAACGGCTCGTTCAAGCCGATTTACCTCACACGCTGCCCAGCCGGCAACGCAACCTGCCCGGCCAGCGGCTTCGTTCTGGACGCCAACACCTTCTCGTTCGCTTCGCTCTATCCAGCCGGCTTCACGCCGCGCTTCGTCGGCGTGACCGAAGAGGCGTTCGGGACGCTGGGTTACAAGGGCAAGACGTCGGGCGGCCTCAGCTATGACCTGTCGGGCTCGCTGAGCAAGAATTCGCTGGGCTTGTCGATGTATAACTCGCTCAGCCCGTCATACGGTCCGCAGTCGCAGACGAAGTTCGAATTCGGCAAGATCAGCCAGAAGGAACTCGATTTCAACCTCGACCTCAGCTATCCGCTCGAAGTCGGTCTCGCCAGCCCGGTCACCCTGTCAGGGGGTGCCGAATACCGCAAGGAAACCTATGAATCGACTGCGGGTGACCTGCAGTCGTACGGGGCGGGGCCATACGCCCAACAGGCCCTGTATGCGCTGGTTTCGCCGGGCGTCTATGCGCCTGCCGGCAGCGCCGCCCAGTCGCCCGCCGCTTCGGGTTATGGCGGCACCAGCCCGGCTGCTGCGGGCAGCTGGAGCCAGAAAAGCTACGGCTTCTACGGCGATGTCGAAACCGATCTGACCAAGGCGCTCAGCGTCGGCGTCGCCGGTCGCTACGAGCATTACAGCAACTTCGGCAGCGCAACCGTCGGCAAGATCAACGCGCTGTACAAGATCGTCGATGGCGTCTCGCTGCGCGGCACGGTCGGCACCGGCTTCCATGCCCCGACGCCAGGCCAGTCGAACGATTCGATCCTGACCACCAACTTCATTGCGGGCAACCAAGTGCAGACCGGCACCTTCCCGGTCAGCACCTCGATCGCCCAATACTACGGCGCCAAGGCGCTCACGCCTGAAAAATCGACCAACTGGGGCGCGGGTGTTGTGCTGGCTCCGGCGTCGGGCGTTTCGCTGACCATCGATTATTACAACATCAAGGTCCGCAACCGCATCTTCGTTTCGAAGCCGTTCCCGGTGACCGCGGCTGACATTATCGCTCAACCGGGTCTGGCTTCGGTCGGCGTCGGCGGCAACGTCAGCTTCTTCACCAACGGGCTCGATACGCTGACCCGCGGTATCGACGTGGTCGGATCCTATCGCACCGATCTGGGTGACGGTAAGCTCAACCTGACCTTGGCGTATAATTACAATAAGAGCACCGTCTCCCGGTCAGCGCCGAACGTCATCGGCGCCGATCAGATCGTCAACATTCAGCATCTCGCCCCCAACCACCGGGCGATCCTGAGCGGTAGCTGGACGGGCGGCGGCTTCACGATCAATGCACGCGAAAGCTATTATGGCTCGTGGCAGAATGAGGTCGATTACCCCGGCCAGAAGTTCGGGTCGAAGTTCACCTCCGATCTCGACGTGAGCTACACGATCAAGGAGCATTACACGCTAACCCTCGGCGCGAACAATCTGTTTAATGCCTATCCGGACAAGATCGCCGCGACCGGGGCCAACCCGATCTACCCGCTCACTGGTGGTACCGCCGATGGCCAGGTCTATCCGCGCAACGGCGGTCCGTTCGGGATCAATGGCGCATTCTACTACGTCCGCGTTCGCGTCACTTACTAAGCCCGCGAGCGACAGAACCGGAAAGGGAGAGGCTCCGGCCTCTCCCTTTTTGTATTAGGAGGCTCGAATGCCCAACGGCGCGCCGACGGAAAGCAGCTTCACCTGCCGCATCGCTGCCGAAGCCGATTTGCCCGCGATCCGGGCGCTGATGGCGCGCGCCATCGGAGAATTACAGACCGGGTTCCTGACGCCCCAACAGGTTGCCGCCAGCCATCACGTCATGGGCCTCGACACCCAGCTCGTCCGAGACGGCACCTACTTCATCGTCGAAAGCGACGGCCTTGTTGCCGGTTGTGGCGGCTGGAGCTGGCGCGCCACGCTTTACGGCGGCGACGCCAGCATGGTCGCCCGCACCCCCGCGCCGCTCGACCCAAAGACCGACGCCGCGCGCATCCGCGCCATGTATACCGACCCCGCTTTCACCCGGCGCGGCGTCGGGCGAATCATCCTTTCCGCCGGGGAGGACGCCGCCAAAGCCCATGGCTTCAGCCGCGCCGAGATGATGGCAACGCTGGCGGGTGTCCCGCTGTACCGCGCCTGCGGTTACG
The DNA here is from genome assembly GCA_038211945.1 of Sphingomonadales bacterium. Classification (GTDB taxonomy): domain Bacteria; phylum Pseudomonadota; class Alphaproteobacteria; order Sphingomonadales; family Sphingomonadaceae; genus Sandarakinorhabdus. The sequence continues at coordinate 66,895 of JBBQVA010000011.1, read as the reverse complement.
CGGAGATCGAGCCGGTGGATGCGGTTACCAGCGAGGGTGTCGTGGTCCCGATGATCCGGATGGGGAAGCCGCTGTAGTGACGCGGGCCAAGCGTCCGCTTGACGCCCGCGTCAACCTCCGCCACCCCTCCCCGCACACGCCTCGGGGACTCGCCGCCAGCCATGACCATGCCCGCCAATCTCGCCGCCCGGCTCAGCATCCCCGTTATCGGGTCGCCGCTGTTCATCATTTCCAACCCTGATCTGGTCATCGCTCAGTGCCGCGCTGGCGTGATAGGATCGTTTCCCAGCCTCAATGCGCGACCGCTGCCGCAGTTCGAGGAGTGGCTGCAGCGGCTGAACGCCGAACTGACGCCCGCCGACGCGCCCTATGCGGTCAACCTGATCGTCCATAAATCCAACGACCGACTGATGGACGATCTGGCGCTGTGCGTGAAATACAAGGTCCCGATCATCATCACCTCGCTTGGCGCGCGCGTGGATGTCAACGCGGCGATCCACAGCTATGGCGGCATCGTCCTCCACGACATCATCAATGACCGCTTTGCCCGCAAGGCCATCGAAAAGGGTGCCGACGGGTTGATCGCCGTCGCGGCGGGGGCGGGCGGCCACGCCGGCACGATATCGCCGTTCGCGCTGATCCAGGAAATTCGGCAATGGTTCTCCGGCCCGCTGGCGCTGTCGGGGAGCATCGCCACCGGCGGCGCGGTGCTGGCGGCCGAGGCGATGGGGGCGGATTTCGGCTATATCGGCTCCGCGTTCATCGCCACGACCGAGGCGCGCGCGGTGCCGGAATACAAGCAGATGATCGTCGACAGTTCGGCGTCGGACATCGTCTATTCGTCGCTGTTCACCGGGGTGCACGGCAATTATCTGGCACCGTCGATCGCCAAGGCAGGGATGGACCCGGCGCATCTGCCCGAAGGTGATGTTTCGACGATGAACTTCGGCAGCGATGCGGCACCCAAGGCGTGGAAGGAAATCTGGGGCTGCGGCCAGGGCATTGGCGCGGTCGACAGCATCCTGCCGGCGGCGGAACTGGTGGCGCGGCTGGTTCGGGAGTATGCAGCGGCGAAGGCGCGGCTGATGGGCGCGCCGATGGCGATGGCGGCGGAGTGAGACTGATGGTTGCGAATTACCGAACGACACTGCTTTGGCTGGCGGGTGCGCTGCTGATGGGTTGCGCCAGCGAATTCTGCGTCAACTTCGGGGTGTGCGCGCTGCCGTTGTAAGGAACCCTGCTCGCCCCGCGTCGTTCCGGGGGCATAACCTCTGGATCAAAGGCAACGCCCCATGGAACTCGCAGTCCCGCTCGATACCGTCTGCCGCATCGTGCTGCGCGCCCGCGAATATGAAGCACTGGTGCCCGACAGCGACCCCGACGAAGGCTCCAACGCCAGCGACGACGGCTCGGTCGACGAGCTGGAGGACGATGGCGACAACCCGACCGAGGAGGAACTGCGCGCCATCATCGACGATCTGGCCGACGACGAACAGGCCGAGGTGATCGCGCTGGCGCTGACCGGGCGCGGCGATTTCGACGCCAGCGAATGGGCCGAGGCACTGGAAGCGGCGGAGGAAGAAAGCGACGACCCGGCCGGTTGGATGCTCGAACAGCCGACACTGTCGACCGATCTGGAGCTGGGGCTGGCCGCATTCGGCCTCAGCTGCGACGGGCTGGGGACGATGGTTTAGCGGACGCGTTCCGCCTTCGTCGGTGCCGCGTCGGCGCGGCCTTTGACGCCGAGCGAGATCAACAGGCTCGACGATACGAAGATCGACGAATAGGTGCCGACGACGATTCCGAGCAGCATCGCGGCGGTGAAACCGAAGATCACGTTGGGCCCGAGCAGCAGCATTGCCGTCAGCGCGATGATCATCGCCAGCGAAGTCATCACGGTACGCGGCAGTGTTTCATTGACGCTGAGATCGATGATGTGACCGATGTCCATGCTGCGGTATTTGCGCAGGTTTTCGCGGATACGGTCATCGATGACGACCTTGTCGTTAAGGCTGTAGCCGATAATCGTCAGGATCGCGGCGATCACATTCAAGTCGAATTCGATCTGGGTCAGCGCGAAAAAGCCGAGCGTCACGGTGATGTCGTGGACCAGCGCGACGATTGTCGACACGCCGAAATGCCATTCGAAGCGCAGCCACGTCCACAGCGCCACGAAGAACATCGAGGCCAGCACGGCGAGGCCGCCCTGGCGGATCAGTTCGGACGACACCTTGCCCGAAACGGATTCGGTGCGGCGGAAACTGACGCCGGGGTATTTGCCGCGGATATCGGTCTGCACCTTCGACACGACGCGCTGGACCGCCGCCTGATCGCCCGACGGCAGCGGCAGCCGGATGAGGATGGTGCGGGCGTTGCCGAACTCCTGCAACGCCGACTGGCCGACGCCGAGTGAATTGACCTCGGTGCGCAGCCGGTCGAGCGGCGGTGGCGAGGCGAATTGCGTCTCCATCGTCAACCCGCCGACGAAATCAACGCCGAGATTGAGGTGTCGCGTGGCGAGCAATGCGACCGAGCCGAGCGTCAGCAGCAGCGTCAACCCGAACGCCAGATAGCGCAGCCGAACAAAGCCGATGTTGGTGTTATCGGGGACGAGTTTCAGGGGCATTTCAGATCACCAAAGCCTGGGGCCGCCGCGACGCCAGCCAGCGCGACACCATCAGCCGGGTCACCGTCACTGCGGTAAACACGCTGGTCGCGATGCCGATCGACAGCACCACCGCGAAACCCTTCACCGGGCCGGAGCCGAAGATGAACATGATGATGGCGACGATGATGTTGAGGCTGTTGGCGTCCCAGATCGTCCGCGTCGCATCGCGGTAGCCAACCTCGACCGAGGCGACGACGCCCCTGCCCTTGCGTTGTTCTTCGCGAATACGTTCGTTGATCAGCACGTTGGCGTCGACGGCGGCACCGATGGTCAGCACCAGCCCGGCGATGCCCGGCAGCGTCAAGGTAAAGCCGCCGACCGACATGATACCCAGGATCAGCAGGATGTTGAGGATCAGCGCGAGCACGGCATAGACGCCGAAACGGCCATAGGCGGCGATCATCAGGACCGACACGGCGAGCACTGCGACCGACGCGGCAATCGCGCCCGAACGGATCGAATCCGCCCCAAGGTCGGGGCCGACGGTGCGCTCCTCGACGACTTTCAGATCGACCGGCAGCTTGCCCGAACGCAACACGATGGCGAGGTTGTTGGCCTCTTCGGTGCCGCCACCGCCGGTGATCTCGCCGTTGCCGCCAAGGATTGCCGTATTGATCGTCGGCGCCGAGATCACCTTGCCATCGAGGACAATCGCGAAGGGCTGGCCGATATGGTCCTGGGTGAACCGCGCAAACTTGCGGGCGCCTTCGCCGTTGAAGGTAAACGAGGTTGCCGGTCGCCCGCTTTCGTCGCTGCTGAGCGCCGCACTGTCGAGCATATCGCCGGTCACGACCGGACGCCGCTTGACCGCCAGCACCCCGCCACGATTGGCCCAGGGCAGCAACTGGCTGCCCGGCGGCGGGGTCCCGGCCGCAATCAACGCCGGATCGACGTTGGGCGTTACTTCCTTGAATTCCAGCTTGGCGGTCTTGCCGATCAGCGCCTTCAAGGCGGTCGGATCCTGCAGCCCGGGCACCTGCACGACAATGCGACCGGTGCCCTGACGCACGATGGTCGGCTCGCGTGTGCCGAGCGCGTCGATGCGCTTGCGGATGACTTCGACGGCGACCTTCATCGCATTGTCGATGGCTGTCGTGATGCCGGCGTCGGTGGGCGTCAGCACAATGCGGTTGCCGTCGATGACCGCAACATCGACGTCGCGCTGGCCGGTCAGCCCAACCGGGCGGGTGACATTGCGCAGGGTTTCGACGGCGCGGTCGAGTGTCGCCGGGTCGGTGATGACGACACTATAGCCAGTGTCGGACGTCGACCCGTCGGCAAACCCGATCGGATCGCCGTCGGCGTTCTTCAGCCCGCTCGAAACGGTCTCCTCGAGCGAGGTGATCTTGGCCTTGCGGACATCGTCGGTCTGCGCTTCGAGCATCAGATGCGAACCGCCGCGCAGATCGAGCCCCAGGCTGATCTGGCTGTGCGGCAGCCAGCCGGGAATCTGCTTGGCCTGGTTTTCGCTAACGAAATTGGGGATGGCAAAGGCGATGCCCGTGACCAGCGTCACCAATATCAGCCAGACCTTCCAGGACGGGAAGTTCAGCATGGGGTGCGGCTCAGGCCTTGGCGTCGTTGGCGGCGGCGGGCAGCGTCTTGGTGCGCACGTCGCTCAGCGTGCCCTTGACGACGCGCAGCTTGACCGTGGGAGCAACCTCGATTTCCAGTTCGTCGTCCATCACCCGGGTGATCTTGCCGACGATGCCGCCGCCGGTCACGACTTCGTCACCCTTTTTGGCGGCACCGATTAGCGCGCGGTGGTCCTTGGCCCGCTTTTGCTGCGGCCGGATCATCAGGAAGTAAAAGATCGCAAAGACCGCGATAAAGGGAGCGTAGGAGTTTAAGGCGACGAGCAGGCCTCCCGGCCCGGCAGCGTTGGCGGCCTGAGCATAGGCCGGAGATGCAAACATGAAAATGGGTTTCCCGGTAGGGGATGGACAAGCGCTGCGCTCTAGCGGGTTGGCGGGCGCGGTGCAACGGCGGTGCGCAATGGGCGAAGAGACAATGGGATTATCGAGGCCAAAGCACCGGGTTGTTAGCGGGCGATCAGATAGGCTCGGCCGGTTGCGGTTTCGCCGTTACGTGTCGCCACATAATCGAACCAGGTAACGCCGGTGAAGCCACCCTTGGCGGTAACAAGCACGGTCTGGTCGGGCTGCAAGACTGCTGACAAAACCGCCTGGTTCGCCGCCGGAACCGCCACCGACTGGAGCGTGGGGCTGCCGGCACCCGGGCCGTTGGTTTCGAAATAGGCGTCGTTTCCGACGAGCGACAATAAGCTGTCCGTCCCGCTATTGTCGCGCTGGATGGTCAGCGTTCCGTTGATGCCAATCCGGAAAAAATCCGGCCCCGGAAATAACAGCCCCGTTCCAAGTGGCGGCGGCGCGGCACGATACACGTCGGTCCCGGCATAAACATCGTCGAGGGTCAGCGCCTGAACCTTGGCAGCAGCGGTAGCAGTGTTTGCCTGACGCAATTCAAGCAGCAGCGGCAGCAGATAGCCCTGAATGCCGAGCATATATCGCCCGATCGAATCGCTGTCGTTGGCTACCGGACCGATCGCCAGCGCATAGGTGTCGATCAAATGCGCTGCCGCCGTTTGTACATCGTCACGATAGGGCGCGATATACTCAACGGAATGGGCGACGCCGCGCAACAGCGCCTCCGTGCCCGTATTGCCGACGTAAAGGACTGTCGACGGGTTGGCCTTCAAATAATTGGCGATAGGCGTCATTTCTATCACGATGGTTGAAGGCAGAACAGGCGCACGCCCCGGTCCCTCGCGCCACTTGGCTACCGCGATATTCAGTGCAAGCAGCCGGATGTTCGATGCGGTCAGCCGTCCCGCCGCCGAGCGCGTTCCGGCATCGCTGGCGGTGAAATTCTGCGCCGCCGAGAAATTCCGCAGATCCAAGTCGACGGCCAACTGGAAGTTGCTGCCAGCGTTGAGTTGCAGCGCATGCTTCACCAGAACCTGATCGCCGGTTTCATAGATAAGCGTGGTCAGCGGTGATGCGATGGTCGATCCGGTCGGCGCAATCACACCCACCACCATGCTCGACGACCGGTCGACGCCAACGGCTTGAATAGCATAGATCGGCGCATCGTCGGTGATCGTACCCTGGATGCCGCCCGGCCTGATGCGGTCGGTCTGACCAAGGTAGAATTCGCCCTGCCGGTTGGTGAAATAGATTTTGTAGCTGCCGCCGCCGCCCGGTTCGATGACGCCACTCGGATGGAAATCGATACGGCTGATAAGCGTTGCCCCGGCCTCGGTGAAATAATGGATTGGGGCCGGTGTGGGGGTTGGCGTTGGAGTAGGGGTAGGGGTAGGGGTAGGCGTTGGAGTTGGAGTGGGGGTCGGCGAACTTCCCGATCCACCTCCGCACGCGGCCAACATCAACGTGATGCCGGCCACAGCCGGGGACAATTTCCGTAAACGCATGAAACTCTTCCGAAAAACGACGCGACTGTTGACAACTGAGAGCGAGCGGCCGCCCTAAACATCAATCCGGCCGGGGGCAATACACAACGGCTCGCCCGGCGTCTCGATCAGCGATAGAACCGAACAATGACCGATCCTCTGCTCCGCATCGCTGCTGCGCTCGAACGGCTGTCGCCGCCACCGGTGGAGACCGATCCGGCGACCGGCCATTGGTTCACATGGGGTCCCGCCGGGCTGGAGGCGGTGCCGCCGCCCCGCGTCACGCCGTTGGCGCTGTACGCGGGGGTGGACGCGCAAAAGGCCAGCCTTGCCGAAAACGCGCGCCGCCATGCCGAGGGGCTGCCCGCCCATGACGTGCTGTTGTGGGGCGCGCGGGGGATGGGCAAGTCGTCGCTGGTCCGCGCGGTTCACGCCGATCTGGCGGCGGCGGGCAAGGACGTGGCGCTGGTGCAGGTCGGCCAGCCCGATCTCGCCGCCCTGCCCCGGTTGTTTGCCGCGCTCGCCGCGACACAACGCCGGTTTACGGTGTTTCTCGACGACCTGAGTCTCGATGGCGATGATGGCCGGACGCACGCGCTGCGGTCGCTGCTCGATGGCGGCGTGATGGCGCGGCCCGATCATGTCCGGCTGGCCGTCACCTCCAACCGCCGCCATCTGGTGCCGCGCACGCTGGTTGAGAATGAATTCAATCTGGGGGCGGGCGGCGATATCAACCCGCGCGATACGGCGGACGACAAACTGGCGCTCGCCGACCGCTTCGGGCTGCGGCTGGGCTTCCATGCCTGCGATCAGGATGATTATCTGGCGATGTGCGCAGGCTATGCGCGCGCCTTCGGATTGGCGTTCGATGCGGCGGCGGCGCTGACCTGGGCGGCGGGCAAAGGCGCGCGGTCGGGGCGGGTCGCGTGGCAGTTCACGGTGGAAACGGCGGGCGGTGCGGGGGTTTCATTAAACTTCTGAAACCGGCTCGACAGCGTAACAATCGGGGTGCAAGCTGACCCAAGTCAAAGTGTTAACCGACGAAACCGGACAGGGGATACGGGCGATGGTGAGACTTTTCGGAATGGCGATGGCCGTGCTGGTGTCGCTGCTCGCCTTTGCGGCCCCGGCGCAGGCGCAAGCGACGATCCGCTGCGAAAGCATCGATTATCAACAGGCCCGCTGCCCGGTGAACCTGTACGGCGGCGGCGCGGCGTTTTTGCGGCAGGACCTGACCAATCAGCAGATTTGCGGGCGGCTCGGCACCAACTGGGGCTGGGACGAACGCGGTATCTGGGTGAAGAACGGCTGCCGCGCGGTGTTCGCGGTCAAGCTGGGGTATGGCGGCGGCGGCGACGGCAACCCGGGTGGTGGATATCCGGGCGGTGGATATCCGGGCGGCGGATATCCGGGTGGCGGCTATGTGCCTCCGGCGCCCGACGGACCCGGGCCGGGGCAGGGTTTCCGCCCGGTCCGCTGCCAGAGTTTCAATTACCAGCCGACGCGCTGCCCGGTCGACGTGCTCGGTCCGCCGCATATCCTGCAGCAGATCAGCGGCCAGTGCGTCCGGACGCAGACCTGGGATTTCGATCGCGGCGGCATCACCGTTCGCGGCGGCTGCGGTGCAATATTCGCGGTGCCGACCGGCTATGCGGGTGGTGGCGGTTACCCCGGGGCTGGCGGTTATCCGGGTGGCGGGATCGGCGGCGGCGCAGGCTATCCCGGCGGCCGCATCATCGAATGCCGCAGCCTTCAATATCAGCCGACGCGCTGCCCGGCTTTCACCGGTCGCGGCGTCCGGATCGACAGCGTCATCAAGGGCGAGTGCATTCAAGGCCGGACCTGGGGCTTTGACCGGGCGGGCATCTGGGTGAACAGCGGTTGCCAAGGACGCTTCCGCACATACTGAACGCACTGGCCGGGGGGCGAGACATGACGCGACGATTGACAGCGGCCGCGGTGGTGCTGTCGATGACCACCGTGCAGACTGCACCGGCGTTGGCACAAATGTCGCCGATGGGCCCCGGCCCGGCGGAAATGCCGCCAGCCTATGCGCCGCCGCCGCCGTCGTACATTCCGCCGCAGCCGAATGGCCCACCGATCGGCCAAGGCGCGGGCTGGAACGGCGGCAACGGCTATCCCGGCAACGGCTATCCCGGCAACGGTTATCCGGGCGGGGGCTACCCCGGAAACGGCGGCTACCCTGGCGGCGGCGGCCAGCGCCATGTTCGCTGCGAATCGTGGAACTATGCCTACACCCAATGCCCGATGGACACGCGCGGCGGCGCCGAATTCGTGCAGATCATCAAGGGCGACTGCCGTCCCGGCAATTGGGGCACGCGGCCGGGCTTCGTCTGGGTCAACAACGGCTGTCGCGCGGAATTCCGTTCGCGACGCGGCGGCGGCGGCTATTATCCGCCTCAGCAGGGCAATGACGGTCCGTCGGCGGGCGCGGTCATCGGCGGCGTCGCCATCGCCGCCGGACTCATCGCCCTGCTGGCCAAGAGCAGCCAGAAAAGAACTGTAGCCCCCGCTGCAGTCGCGGGAAGCGGCGCGCCGCCCGCCCGGATCAATGTCGATGCGGGCGCGGTGCCCCGCGCCGCCCAGGCAGCGTTCAACATCTGCCTGCGCGAAGCCGCCCGCGAGATCGGCGCGACCGGCGGCAGCGAAATCCGTCTCGAAAGGCTCAACCAGATCGAACAGGGCAATGGCGGCTATCGCTTCCGGCTGACGCTGACCGGTCTCTACCCCGACCAGTCACAGACCGTGCCGATGTTCTGCCGCGCTACGGCGACGAAGCTGATCGAGGCGAATTTCGGCTAGCGGAGAGCGGCGGCGGCGCGCGACTGCCCTCCCCCACTGGCGGTCGCGGCGTACCGGCGCTATGCTGTTATGGACACCCTGGGGAGAAACGAGTGTTGCGTATCTGGCTGCTATCCGCCGCTGCCGTGCTGGCGCTGCCCCATGCCGCCGACGCGGCGCGCAAGGCGCCACGCAAACCCGTCGCCAAGCCTAAAATCATAGCCGTAACCCCGTCGACCGAACCTGTGTCGGGCCCCGGCTATATGGTCCCCAACCCCGTCAAGCTGCGGGCGACGACCCCCGCCGAAACCGAGGCCAATCTGATCTGGAGCATGCGCTCGGCACTCAATATCGCCGCGCTCCAATGCCAGTTTTCGCCGTTCCTCGCGACCGTCGCCACCTATAATGATTTCCTGAAGGCGCACAGCGAGGAACTGGCCCGCGCGGTCGTCACCCTGCAGGGGCATTTCCGTCGCTATGACGGCGCCAAAGGCCAGACGACGTTCGACCAGTACGTGACCGCGACCTACCAAAGCTATTCGACGCTCGATGCCCAATACAGCTTTTGCGAACAGGCCGGGCTGACCGGGCGCGAGACGCTGACGATCCGCAAAGGGGAGCTCGGCCCGGTGGCACAGCGCAATTATAACGTGTTGCGCGGCGCGCTGGTGCCCAAGCCGCTGTCGCCCGCGCTGGTCTATACCGGCATGGCCGCAGTCGCTCTTCCCGATCTGGGGTCGATCGAGTAACCTTGCGGCGGACGATGCGGCCCGCCATTCTCAACCCGCTGTTCGCCGAAACCGCCGCGCTGAAGGGCGTCGGTGCGGCGCTGGTGCGGCAGCTGGCGCGGCTGAAAATTACGCGCGCTGTGGACCTGCTGTTCCACCTCCCGGTCATGGCGATCGACCGTGTCGCCGTCGACCGCGTCGACGAAGGCCTCGCCGGGCGGCAGATCATCGTGACGCTGACCGCCGTTCGCCACGACAGCGGTGGGCCGCGATCCCCATTGCGGGTGCGCGCGGTCGACGTCGGCGGGCAATGGGTCGATCTGGTGTTCTTTGGCCAGAGCGCGACCTGGGCGCGGGGCAAGCTGCCGCTGCACCAGCCGCGCCGTATCACCGGCAAGCTCGACCGCTATGGGCAAACGCTGCAGATCGCCCATCCCGAAGTATCGCTGCCCACCGAGCCGGTGCCGGGGCATGCCCGCGAGCCGGTGTATCCGCTGACCGAAGGGCTGACCAACCGCCGCATGGCGCAGCTGACGGCGCAGGCGCAGGACCGCGCGCCCGACCTGCCCGAATGGATCGAGCCGTCGGTGCTCGAACGATTGCGCTGGCCGGGGTGGAAGCCGGCGCTCGCCACCGCGCATGCCATGGCCGACGATGGCCGTGCCAAGGACCGGCTCGCCTATGACGAGCTGCTGGCGAACCAGCTGGCGCTGCTGCTGGTGCGGCGCGATACGCGACAAAGGAAGGGCCGCGCGCTGGCGGGCGATGGGCGACTGACCGGGGCGCTGATCGCGACGCTGCCCTGGCCGATGACCGGCGCGCAGCAGCGAACGGTCGAGGAAATTCGCGGCGATCTGAGCCAGTCCGCGCCGATGCTGCGATTGCTGCAGGGCGATGTTGGAGCGGGCAAGACGCTGGTCGCGTTACTCGCCATGCTGACGGCGGTCGAGGCGGGGGCGCAGGCGGCGTTCCTCGCGCCGACCGAAATCCTCGCCCGCCAGCATTTTGCGACGCTGTCCAAACTGCTCGCCGGGCTGCCGGTGCGCATCGCCATCCTGACCGGGCGTGACAAGGGGCGGGCGCGACTGAACCTGCTCGACGATCTCGCGATGGGGCGCATCGACATCCTCGTCGGCACCCATGCGATTTTCCAGGAGGCGGTCGACTATCACGATCTCGGGCTGGCGGTGATCGACGAGCAGCATAAATTCGGCGTCGCCGAGCGGTTGATGCTGGCTAACAAGGCGAAAGTGCCGCCGCACCTGCTGGCGATGACCGCGACGCCGATCCCGCGCACGCTCGAACTGACCGCCTATGGCGAGATGGACGGGTCGAAGCTCGATGAACTGCCGCCGGGACGGACGCCGGTCGAGACGCGGGTGACGCCGGTCGACCGGCTGAGCGAGGTCGTCGACGGGCTCGACCGGCATCTGGCGGCGGGCGGCCAGGCCTATTGGGTGTGCCCGCTGGTTGAAGGGTCGGAGAGCGGCGACGAGGCGGCGGCGGAACTGCGCGCGACGATGCTGAAGGCGCGGTTCGGCGTTGCAGTGGGCATGGTCCATGGCCGCATGAAACCCGCCGACAAGGACGCGGTGATGGCGGATTTCGCTGCCGGGACGCTCGGGCTGCTGGTGGCGACGACGGTGATCGAGGTCGGCGTCGATGTCCCCAACGCGACACTGATGATCGTCGAGGCGGCAGAACGTTTCGGGCTGGCGCAGCTGCATCAGCTGCGCGGGCGGGTCGGGCGGGGTGCGGGTAAATCGGTCTGCCTGTTGCTGCGCGGGCCGGACCTGTCCGAAACCGCCCGCGCCCGGCTGAAGCTGATGCGCGAAACCAATGACGGCTTCCGCATCGCCGAGGAGGATCTGCGCCTGCGCGGTGCCGGCGAAGTGCTGGGGACGCGCCAGTCGGGCGATACCGTGTTCCGGCTCGCCGACCCGGAGCGGACGGTGAAATTCGTCGAGATGGCGCGCGACGACGCCCGGCTGCTGGTTGATCGCGATGGCGGGTTGGAGGGGCCGCGCGGGCAGGCGGCGCGGACGTTGCTGTACCTGTTCGAACGCGACGCGGGCGTGGCGCGGTTGCGCTCGGGGTGACTCGGCGCGCCGGTCGGGCTAGGCGGACGGCGATGTTTCGCCCTTTGCTGATTGCCGCGCTGCTCGGCGCAACCCCGGCTGCGGCCCGGCCCGATGCCGCCGCCCTGCTGCGCGCCAGCCTCGCCGATTACACCAGCGGCAACTTCGCCGCCGCCCGCCCGCGCCTGCAATTGCTCGCCAATCAGGGCTCCGCCATCGCCGAAACCTTGCTCGGCGTGATGGCGGCCAAGGGCCAGGGCCGCCCCGCCGACCCGGCAACGGCAACGGCGCTATGGCTGCGCGCCGCCAATCGCGGCTACCCTCCGGCGCAACTGGCACTGGCCAAGGCGTTTGCGCGCGGCGCGGGAATTCCCGCCGATCCGGGCGAAGCATGGCTGTGGGCACGGCTGGCCGCTGCGAGCGGCGATACCGGGATCAGCATCGACGCCGCCCGGCTGGCAGCAGCGCTGGAGCCAAGGCTGGGGCGTGATCGGGTCGCGGCGCTTGAACTGCGACGTGCGAGCTGGCGACCCTGGGCGGGGTGACGGCCGGAAGCGCCCCAGAGTCGGACATACCGAGAACGCATCACCGCTCCCAGAAGCATCCGGTTACTGGCTGACGGAACCTTGGTGCTGCGCGACCGTCGCCATTAAGCTGCGCATGTTTTCGCGGGTGGTTGAACGGTCGGAAATCACAAGCGCGCACCCATCACTGATCATGATAAAAACCCGTGACCCCACCTTCCTTGCCGAACGGATGGTCGCCCATTTGTATGTGGTCTTCGCGCCCGTCGTCTCCGCTACGACGCCGTCAGGGCTGTAACCCAGATAGATTTCCTTGCTGCCGTTTCTAGAGCGCAATGCTGGAGAGATCACGAAGATAAGTAGAAGGAAGAACACCCCGAAGGCAGCGGTCAGCGGCTCTCCAACCACCAAACCACCCACGACCATGACAAGCCCGACGATTACGAAAAGCGCAGCTTTAACCCGCGCTGAGACGGCTCCGGTCGAGAACGAAATTACCAGCGATGCGACAATCAAGTCACTGCGGGTCAACTCGTAGGGTCCAATTTTTTCAAAACTCACGACAGCGCGCTTCCCCCAGTGCGACCACTTCTATGGCTGTTTTTGGGCCTTGTTGTCCAATAGCGGTCGGACTGCTCACCACCACGTACAGACTATCGGCTGTCCAAGTCCCCTACTCACGACGGACTCCCGCCCAAACCGACACTCATAAATGAACTTGACAAATAACCTATTTGGCAATATACTCGTCGGATGATCGCTGTTTTCCTTGCCGATGACACCCGAACAGCGCGCCCTCACGCCGGAAGAGCTGCACAGGGTAGGTGAGCCTCTCCTTCCTCTCCTTCGGAGGCTTTTTTGGTCAACGACTCGGAGCCGGGCAGCTGAGGAAAACCACTAGCCCGCCCAAAAAAATGGCCGGGCAATTGTTTGCCCGGCCAGTTGGTTTCCTTGGGGAGGAACTCAGTAATTATAGGCCCGCTCACCGTGCGCGGTGATGTCGAGGCCTTCGCGCTCCGCCTCTTCCGTCGGGCGCAGGCCGATGGTCTTGGCGATGACGAAGAACAGGATGGCCGAAATGCCGCCCGACCAGACCAGGGTCAGCGCCACCGCCTGGAACTGGATCCAGAGCTGGCCGACCATGTCATAGCTGGCAGCGGCAACGGCGGGGAACTTGGTATAGTCGATGATCCCCTGCCCGCCGAGCGCCGGATCGGCGACAATCGCCGTGCCGAGCGCGCCGACGATGCCGCCGATGCAGTGGACGCCGAACACGTCGAGCGTGTCGTCGTACTTGAACATCGACTTCACCTTGGTGACGAACAGGAAGCAGATCGGCGACACCACCAGCCCCAGCACAATCGAGGTCATCGGTGCGGCATACCCCGACGCCGGCGTGATCGCGACGAGACCGGCGACGGCCCCGGACGCGGCACCCAGCATCGATGGTTTGCCATGGACGATCTGATCGATCAGCGCCCAACTGACCGCCGCCGCCGCCGTGGCGACGAAGGTGTTTACGAAGGCGACTGCAGTCACGCCATTGGCTTCAAGGTTGGACCCGGCGTTGAAGCCGAACCATCCCACCCACAGCAGCGAGGCACCGATCATCGTCATGGTCAGCGAATGCGGCGGGGTGGCTTCCTTGCCGAAACCCACGCGCTTGCCGATGATCAGGCAGCCCATCAGCCCGGCGATACCGGCGTTGATGTGGACGACCGTGCCGCCAGCGAAGTCGAGCGCGCCCTTCAGGAACAGGAAGCCCGCGTCGGCCTGCGCATCCGGCAGGAAGTCCGGGCCCGCCCAATACCAGACCATGTGCGCGATCGGGAAGTAGACCAACGTCAGCCAGGCAATCACGAAGACGATCAACCCGGTGAACTTCACGCGTTCGGCAAACGCCCCGACGATCAGCGCCGGCGTGATGCAGGCAAAGGTCATCTGGAAGGCGAAATAGGCGAGTTCAGGAATATAGACGTTGTTGGAGAAGGTCGCCGCATAGGTCGACCCCGTCACGCCCATCATGAACACCTTGGACCAGCCGCCAAAGAACGGCGTCGAGCCGCCGGTAAAGGCTTCCGAATAGCCCCAGCAGCACCAGACCAGCGTCGTCACCGACACGATCATGAAGACCTGCATCAGGATCGACAGCATGTTCTTGGTGCGAACGAGGCCGCCGTAGAACAGTGCCAGTGCGGGCACCGACATCATCAGCACCAGCACGGTGGAGATCAGCATCCACGTCGTATCGCCCTTGTTGACCATATTGGCCTGCTGGGCGACGGTCGGAGCCTTGATCAGCGCGGGCGCCGCATCGGCGAGCGCCGGCACGGCGGCGACGAGCGCCCCGGCGGCCACCGCCCAGCCCAATGGTTTCCAGTTGAAGCTCATTGTCCCCTCCCTCACAGCGCGGTTTCGTCGGTTTCGCCGGTGCGGATGCGCACGGCTTGTCCGACGTCGGCGACGAAGATCTTGCCATCGCCGATCGCGCCGGTGTGCGCTGCCTGCTGAATGGTCTCGACGACCTTTCCGGCAAGTGCGTCCTCGACGACGATCTCGATCTTGATCTTGGGCACCATGTTGGTGGTGTATTCGGCCCCCCGATAGATTTCGGTCTGGCCCTTCTGCCGCCCGAAGCCTTTGACTTCGCTGACGGTCATGCCCTGAACGCCGGCGGCGGACAGCGCTTCGCGAACTTCGTCAAGCTTGAACGGCTTGATGATGGCGATGACGAGTTTCATAGCCCCTCCCTTTTGCGGGGATTCCCGCAAGCGGTGCTATGCACGGAACATGCCAAGTGTTGCGTTGCAGCATGGCGTGTCCGCGAGGCCGAGTGACCTGCCCGTTTCGGGGGCATGACAGACTAAGGAACGCGCATTTTTGGGCAGCAGATCCTCCCTCCCCCTTGAGGGGAGGGCGACTCGCGCCTCAGCGCGAGCGGGGTGGGGGTACGGTTGTCAGTCGTCCAGTCAAACCCCCACCCCGGGCCTCGCTTCGCTCGTCTCTCGCCCTCCCCGCAAGGGGGAGGGACAATTATGCCAGCGCCGCAATCTGCTCCCAATTCTCCGTCACGGCCGCCGCGCCCAGCTCGATCAACTCCCCGGCGCGGGTGAAATTGCGCACATCGATATGCCCGATGGCGGGGGCAATCTCGAGATCGGGCGGATCGAGTGCCAGCGACTTCTTGGCCAGTTCGGCCAGCAGCAGCGACAGGCCGGCACGCCCTACCCGCAGCGGCGTCATGATGCGCTTGGACACCGGCAGGCCGATCTCGGCGCGGCGCAGATAATCGCCCTGAAGGTTGATCGCCAGGACCGGCGACTTCGACAATGCGCGCACTGCCTTGACCGGAACCGGCGTGATCACGCCGCCATCGATCAGTATGTGCTCCCGTGTACGTACCGGCGGAAAGATGCCTGGAATGGCGATCGACGCGCGCACGGCGTCGACAACCGGGCCGCGGGTTATCGCCACCTCCTCGCCGCTGATTAGGTCGGCGGCGACGACGGCACAGGGGATAAACAGGTCCTGCAGCTCGGTATGCCCGAAATGCGTGCGCAGGCGGTTACGGACGGTGCGCCCCCCGAGCACCGAGCCCTGGCGCAGGTCGAAATCGAGGAAGCGCACGACTTGCCGCCCGTTCACCGACCGCGCCAGATCCTCAAGCACATTCAGCCGGTGCGCCGCCAGACACACCGCCGCGAGCGCACCAATCGAGGTGCCGCTGACGGCACCGACGGTAACGCCGCGCCGCTCCAGTTCGTGCAGCACGCCGATGTGCGCCCAGCCGAGGCCGGCGCCGCCGCCCAGCGCCAACGCTAGCTTCACAGGCCGAGCAGCGCCTTGGCGTCGTTGGCGTCATCGCTGTCGACCATCAGCCGCACCCCGCCGAGGCCCGAGCCGATCAACGAACTGATGCCGGCATCGAACAGCACCGCCGCGATGCCCGCCGCGTCGAGCCGCGAGCGCATGATTTCGGCTTCGACAGGCGAGAAGATGGTGTGGATGGCAACAAGGCTCATGCCGCTGCCCTGCCCCGCGCTCGCCAGAAACGCCAGTAGAAGAAGGCATTCACCGCCAGCAAAACACCGCCGAAGATGAACTGGGTGCTGCGCGTCAGGCCTTCGGGGTAGATAATCGGCGTCAGGTAATGGTCGATGAAGCCGCCCTGATACCCTTGCCCGCCCGCGCCCTCGCGCAGCCGGTTTTCCAGTGGCGGCAGCGGGCAAATGTTACCGCTGAACTCGATCCAGCCGCCCCAGAGCAGCGCGGGGATGTGGAGAAATACCAGTTTCGGGAAGCGCACCAGCAGCGACGCGCCGAGCGTGGCGAACAGGATGAAGGTGAAGTGGAAGGCAACGACAGCGTCGGCCATCTTCTACCTCTCCCGCTTCGGGGAGAGGCGCGGACTCGCCCCTTGGCGAGCCGGGTGAGGGCCTCTTTGCAGTGCCCTCACCTTCCCACGCCGGAAGAGCAGCGCGGGCCCCTTCCTCTCCCCGAAGCGGGAGAGGAGCTCACTGCGCCGTCCCGCCGACCGTCAGCCCTTCAATCAGCAGAGTCGGCTGCCCGACCCCGGCCGGAACGCTTTGCCCCGCCTTGCCGCAAATCCCGACGCCCTCATCCAAAGCCAGATCGTTGCCGATCGCCTTAACCCGCGTCAGCACGTCCGGCCCGTTGCCGATCAGCGTCGCGCCCTTGATCGGCGCACCCAGCCGCCCACTTTCGATCCGGTACGCCTCGGTGCAGGTGAAGACGAACTTGCCCGACACGATATCGACCTGGCCGCCGCCGAAGCTCTTGGCGTAAATCCCCGACTTGGCCGAGCGCAGGATCTCGCCGGGGTCCTCGGTTCCCCCTAGCATGAAGGTGTTGGTCATCCGCGGCATCGGCGCATGGGCATAGCTTTCGCGTCGCCCGTTGCCGGTCGCCGCCACGCCCATCAACCGCGCGTTGAGGCGGTCCTGCATATAGCCCTTCAAGATGCCATCCTCGATCAGGATGGTGCGTTCGGTCGGCGTGCCCTCGTCGTCGACGGTCAGCGAACCGCGGCGATTGTCGAGGCTGCCATCGTCAACCACCGTGACGCCGGGCGCAGCAACACGCTCGCCGACGCGCCCCGAAAACGCCGAGGTGCCCTTGCGGTTGAAATCGCCCTCCAACCCATGGCCAATGGCTTCGTGGAGCAATATGCCGGGCCAGCCCGGCCCAAGCACGACGGTCATCTCCCCCGCCGGAGCCGCCACCGCATCGAGATTGACCAGCGCCTGTTGCAACGCGACGTCGATGGCGTTTTCCCAGACGTCGCCCTCGAACAGGCCATCGTAGAGATAGCGCCCGCCCAACCCGTGGACGCCGGTTTCGCGCCGCCCGTCCTTTTCGGCGACGATCTGGACGTTCAGCCGCACCAGCGGGCGCACATCGCGGACGCGGTGGCCATCGGCGCGGACGATCTCGACGACCGACCAGCTGCCGAGCAGGCTTGCCGACACCTGCACAACACGCGGATCGCGGGCGCGAGCGGCGGCGTCGATCTTGGCCATCAGCGCTACCTTGTCGGCAAAGGCCACGCCGTCGAGCGGATTGGCATCGATATAGCGTTTGGCGTTGGTGCGGCGCGGCGGCAGCGCCATCGTCCCCCCATGGCCGTCGCGAACGACGCGGATCGTGTCGGCGGCGCGCTTGATCGCGGCATCGGACAGTTCATTGGAATGGGCGAAGGCGGTCATCTCGCCCGCGACGCCGCGCAAGCCAAAGCCCTGTTGGGTATCGAATGTCGCCGCCTTCAACCGTCCGTCGTCGAACGAGAAGGATTCGGATACCGCATATTGCAGGTACAGCTCGCCATCGTCGCAGCCGTTGAGCGCGTCGGCGACCAAGCGCTCGGTGCGTCCGGGATCGAGTTCGGTGTTGGCATAGAAGATGGTGGCGGGATCGGGGGTTTGCATGGCGGGGATATAGGCGACCCGCGCGTCAGAAACTACAGGTCAGCAGCCAGCGTTTTCCCGGCCGATCGAACTCGATCCGCGAGCATTGATCGAGCACGTCGCGGCCGATCAGCAGCCAGGGGTCCGGCCCCTTGCGTTTACGCGTTCCGATAACGGTAATCGTATCGTCGTCATCAGCGACCGTGCTGGTGCCCGCTTTCGCTGCGGCGTCGAGTGTCTTGGCCCGCGCCTCGCTGATCCGCGCCGCCGGACGCACTAGCGGCAGGCCGAGCAGCCGGGCGTTCGGCACCGGAGTCAGACGTTCGAACGGCAGCGCGACGCCGGGGAACGGCGACCATAGCCCGACTTTGCCCGACCGCTTTACGACCCCGGCGGCTTCGAGCGCTGCGGCAGCGCGAGCATTCATCACCTTGTCGGGGGAACGCAGGTCGAGCCCGACGCGGATTTCCTCGCCGCCGGCGCGCGCCTTGACCAGCGCATCGCCGTGACCGGGGCGGTCGAGGGTGTAGACGTGCCCGCCAGCGCCACCCTGTCGGACCAGCGCGATGCTGTCGGCTTTGAGCGACAGCAGCGACAAAATGCCGTCCGCATCCTCGGCAATCGGCTTGTCGACCCAGATCGTCGGTACCCCGGTCGCCGCCAGCCCGGCCCCGGCAACGTCATAGATATTGCCCCGAAATGTTGCTTCGCCGCCGGGAATCAGCGGATTGCGGACGGTTCGCTTGCCGATGAACGGGAAGGCTTTCAGGTTGGCCTTTTCGGCGGGCGCACCATTCAGGATCAACGCCTTGTCGAACCCCAACGCCAGCCGGGCGGTGAGTGGCGTGTGCTTGATGACGATGCGGGTGACCGGCTGGGCGTCGGTGGGCCAGGGGATTTCGATGGCCCGGGCGGGGGTGGCGAGCATCAACGTCATTCCGGCGAAGGCCGGAACCCATGAACACAGCCGCATAGCGGTACGGACGGACCTCTTCACCCGGCTGTCCGAGTCCATAGGTTCCGGCCTTCGCCGGAATGACTAATGACTGTCGCCACCCTGCACCCCAGCCGCCAGCACAAACCGCCGGTCACAATATCCGCAATCGGCAAACCCCTCCGGTCCCAGCTGCAGCCAGACGCGGGGGTGGCCGTCGCCGCGGGCCTCATCGCCGTCGCAAACGACCCGGTTCGTATCGGTCACGAACACTTCGGGGGGCGGGATAGTCTCCATTGCGTCGGTCTAACAGGGTGACAGGCGGGCCGCCAGCCGCTAACCCACGCGCACAATGACCGCCGCAATCGCGCTTCGTGACCTGACCAAAGTCTATGCCGGGGGCAAGCGCGCGCTGGATGGCGTTTCGCTCGACATTCCGCGCGGCAGCATGTTCGGGCTGCTCGGTCCCAATGGCGCGGGCAAATCGACGCTGATCAATATCCTCGCAGGACTGGTCAACAAGACCGGCGGCACCGCCAACGTCTGGGGCTTCGACATCGACGAACACCCGCGCAACGCCAAAGCATCGATCGGCATCGTGCCGCAGGAACTGGTGTTCGACGCGTTCTTCACGCCGTTTGAAATGCTTGAACTCCACGCCGGGCTCTTCGGCGTCCCCAAGGCCAAGCGGCGCACGATGGAGTTGCTGCGCGCCGTCCATCTGGAGGACAAGGCGCACGTTTATTCACGCACCCTGTCGGGGGGCATGAAGCGCCGCCTGCTGGTCGCCAAGGCGCTGGTCCATAATCCGCCGGTGCTGGTGCTCGATGAACCGACGGCGGGGGTTGATATCGAGCTGCGCGCCCAGCTGTGGGAGTATGTGCGCGAGCTCCACGCCAATGGCACGACGGTGGTGCTGACGACGCACTATCTGGAGGAGGCCGAGGCGCTGTGCGACCGCATCGCCATCGTCAATCAGGGACGGATTGTCGCCAATGATTTCACCTCGGTGCTGCTGGCGACGGCGGGGGACAAGAAGCTGATCGTGACGGTCGATCGTGATCTGGATGCGATCCCGGCGGGCCTGACCGGCAAGGTCGAGTTGAAGGGCGAGCGGACGCTGACGATCACTTATGACAAGCGCACGTCGAACGCCGGGCAGGTGCTGGCCGAACTGGCGACGGCGGGGCTGGGTGTGGTCGAGGTGTCGACGCATGAGGCCGACCTGGAGGATGTGTTCCTCAATCTGACGCGGGTGCATGCGTAACGCCGCATTCTTCTCCCTCCCCCCCCGCGAAGCGGAGAGTGGGGAGGGTCGGGGTAGGGGCGCTCTGTTGCTGCCCGCTCAGACACCCCCACCCCGCTCGCGCAAGCGCGCGAGTCGGCCCTCCCCACTCTACGTTCGCTGCGCTCTCGTGGGGGGAGAGATTTAATAAATGGCCCGGCGCCTGCCCCCCGACGCGCGCCACTATGACGTCGTCATCATCGGTTCGGGTGCCGCCGGGCTGACCGCCGCGCTCAACCTCGCGCCGCGCTTCAAGGTCGCCGTGCTGGCCAAGGGCAGCGTGTCGGCGGGATCGACGGCCTGGGCGCAGGGCGGCATCGCAGCGGTACTCGAACCCGGCGATACTTACGAATCGCACATCGAGGATACGATGATCGCGGGTGCCGGCCTCAACGACCGCGCCACCGTCGAATTCGTCGTCGAACACGCCGCCGCTGCCATCGACCGGCTGGCCGAACTCGGCGTGCCCTTCAACCCCGGCGAGACCGTGTCGGAACGCTGGCATCTGACCCGCGAGGGCGGCCACAGCCACCGCCGCATCGTCCATGTCGACGACGCCACTGGCTGGGCGGTCCAGCAGGCACTCGCCGATGCCGCCGCCGCGCACCCGAACATCACGCTGGTCCCCGGCATGGTGGCGCTCGACCTGATCACTTCGGCGCATGTGGAGGGCGAACGCTTTGCGGCTCGCGCCTGCCACGGTGTTTATGCTTTCGACACGACGTCGCGGCAAGTCCAGCGCTTCGTCGCCCCCGCGACCGTCCTGGCGACCGGCGGCGCGTCGCGCGTCTACCAGTATTCGACCAACCCCGATGGCTCGACCGGCGACGGCATCGCGATGGCGTGGCGCGCCGGGTGCCGGGTTTCCAACATGGAATTCAACCAGTTCCACCCGACCTGCCTGTTCCACCCGACGGTCAAGAACTTCCTGATCACCGAGGCAGCGCGCGGCGAGGGCGGGCAGTTGAAGCTGCCCGACGGAACGCGCTTCATGGATCGCTACGACGAGCGGCTGGAACTGGCCCCCCGCGACGTCGTGGCGCGCGCCATCGATGCCGAGATGAAGCGGCTGGGCCTCGACCATGTCCTGCTCGACCTGACCCATCTGGGGGCGGAGTTCGTCGTCCACCATTTCCCGATGATCCACGCCCGGCTGCTCGAACTCGGCATCGACTGCACGGTGCAGCCGATCCCCGTGGTTCCCGCCGCGCATTACACCTGCGGTGGCGTGCTGATCGATCTGGCCGGGCGCACCGACCTGCCGGGACTGTGGGCGGCGGGCGAGGTCACCCAATCGGGGCTGCACGGCGCCAACCGGCTGGCGTCGAACTCCATCCTCGAATGCCTGGTCTTCGGCCAGGCCGTTGCCGACGACATCGGCGCTGGCGTCTCCGACCTCCCCGTCCCCGCCATCCGCCCTTGGGACGAAAGCCGCGTCACCGATTCCGACGAGGAGGTTGTCGTCGCCCATAATTGGGACGAACTGCGCCGCTTCATGTGGGATTATGTCGGCATCGTCCGGACCGACAAACGCCTCGAACGCGCCTCCCACCGGGTCAAGCTGCTGCGCAAGGAAGTCGCCGATTATTACGGCAATTTCCGCGTGACGCCCGACCTGATCGAGCTGCGCAATCTGGTGCAGGTGGCGGATTTGATCGTCCGGTCGGCGCGGGCGCGCAAGGAATCGCGCGGACTGCATTATACGACGGATTATCCCAAGCTGCTGGCCGTGCCGCGCGACACGGTACTCGACCCGGTCGCGGTGCGGTCTTAACCTTCCCTCCCCCCTGCGGGGAGGGACAGGACCCCCTACCCCATCAATTCCCGCACGTCGGTCAGCCGCCCGGTCACCGCCGCCGCCGCCGCCATCGCCGGGGACAGCAGGTGCGTCCGCGCCCCGACCCCCTGCCGCCCGACGAAATTGCGGTTGCTTGTCGATGCGCAGCGTTCGCCCGCTGGAACCTGATCGGGGTTCATGCCCAGGCACATCGAACAGCCCGGTTCGCGCCAGTCGAACCCGGCTTCGATGAAGATGCGGTCGAGCCCCTCGGCCTCAGCCTGACGCTTGACCAGCCCTGATCCCGGCACCACCAGCGCCTGCTTGACGCCCGCGGCGACCCGGCGGCCACGCGCGACCTCGGCAGCAACGCGCAGATCCTCGATCCGGCTGTTGGTGCAGCTGCCGATGAAGACGTTTTCGACCGCGACATCCTGCATGCGCGTCCCCGGCGTCAGCCCCATATAATCGAGCGACTTCGCCGCCGCCGAACGCTTGCCTTCATCGGCAAAGCTCGCCGGATCGGGGACCGTGCCGCCGATCGCGACGACATCCTCCGGCGACGTTCCCCATGTCACCAGCGGCGCTATGGTACCGCCGTCGATCTCGATGGCGCTATCATACACCGCCCCGGCATCGGTTGGCAGCGTCCGCCAATACGCCAGCGCCGCGTCCCAATCGGCCCCTTTGGGGGCGCGCGGGCGGCCGTGCACATAGGCAAAAGTCTTGTCGTCCGGTGCGACCAGCCCGGCACGAGCGCCCGCCTCGATCGCCATGTTACAGACCGTCATCCGGCCTTCCATGCTCAGCGCGCGGATGACGTCGCCGGTATATTCGATGCTGTAGCCCGTGCCGCCCGCCGTCCCCAGCCGCCCGACGATCGCCATCGCGACGTCCTTGGCCGAGATCGAGAAGCCGAGCGCGCCGGTGACCCGGACCTCCATCGCCTTGGGCCGCCGAAGCAGCAGCGTCTGGGTCGCAAAGACATGCTCGACCTCCGACGCGCCGATGCCAAAGGCCAGCGCGCCGAACGCGCCGTGTGTCGCGGTATGACTGTCGCCGCAGACCAGGGTCACGCCGGGCAAGGTGAAGCCAAGCTCCGGCCCGATAACATGGACGATGCCCTGTTCCGGCGCGTCGATGGCGATCATCTCGACGCCGAATTCGGCGCAATTGGCGGTCAGCGCGTCAAGCTGCGCCTTCGACATCGGATCAAGGATCGGCAACCGGCGGTCGGTGGTCGGCACATTATGATCGGGCACCGCCAGCGTCAGATCGGGCCGCCGCAGCCGCCGCCCCGCCAGCCGGAGCCCGTCATAGGCCTGAGGGCTGGTGACCTCGTGGGTCAGATGGCGGTCGATCCAGATCAGATCGGTCCCGTCTTCAAGGGTGCGAACGACGTGGTCGTCCCAGATCTTGGCGAACAGGGTGCGGGGGCTGGTCATGGCAAGGCGTTACGACCGCCGCGCCGCGCCGGTCAAGCAAAGCACCAGCGGCGGCGGCGGAAATGGCACAGGGGGGCCGCTCCACCGCCGTCGCTGGTCCCGCCATCGCCAATGGCGGGAACCGCCCCCGGGTGCCCCCCGGGAGCGGAATTCGTTCAGGCAGCGACGCGAACCATGCCGCCGTTCCGCCGCCGCTGCATGGCGCCGACCAGGCCAAAGCCCGCGATCAACATCGCCCAGCTGGCGGGTTCGGGAACGCCGCCGGTGGGAAGGGTATGATCATGCATCGGCAGATTGGCCCCGGTCAGCACATAGCTTTCGCTGCCGACGCGGTCGCCCTGCATCAGGCCATTGCCAGTCCCAAGGATATCGCGCCCACGCAGATCTGGCAGCGCAAAGTTCACCCGCCCATCGCCGCCGAACTGTGTACCGAGCAGCGCGAACAGCGCTGGGTTCTGCGCAATTGACAACATCCTGCCGTCGGCAAACGCAAAGCCCCCTGGCGCATAGTTGAGCGCCGTCGCAATGACCTCACCCAGATACGTATCCTCACCTTCCAGGCCACCGTCGCGGCTTGGGAACACACCGTTCAGCGCGATCAGATAGTTGAGCCCCAGCGAAGGCTGGCTCAGGCTGATCGGCATGCTGCCGCCGGTCATGCCGGTAACGCCACCGCCGGGCAGGCCATGATCATGGTCCGGAAGCTGGCCCACCGTCAGCGTCGTCATCGCATCGCCGAACGCCTGACCGAGTGCCACACTGCTCAACCCCGGGCCGGCGCCAGCGCCGACGATTGCTCGGCCGCGCAGATCGGGCAGGGCGAAATTGGTCATGCCGTCACCGCCATAGGTGGTGCCGATCAAGCTGTAGAGCACAGCATAATCGGAAATGTTGACGAGCGAGCCGTCGGCAGGCAGCCATCCCCTGGGCAGGAAATTGCCGGCGAAGGCCGCAACCTGACCGATCCCCACGGCGGCACCGCTGCCACTGCCGCCGGCGCTTGGATAGATACCGTTGGCGGCGATCAGATACTCCATCGACAAGGACGGCGGGCGTGGCTGAACGCCATGCCGCCGCCGGTCACGCCGGTGTTGCCGCCGCCGGGCAGGCTGTGGCTGTGGCCGGGGATCTGGCTCATATCGAGCACCGTCGTTGCTGCACCGGTCGCCTGGCCGACGTTATAGCCGTTGAGCGCCAATTGCGTAGCCGCCGACGCGCCGACAATCGCCCGCCCACGCAGATCAGGCACGGCGAAATCGCTGGTGCCGTTACCACCATAAGCGACGCCGACGAGCGAGAACACAGATGAGTGAGTGCCGATGTCGAGGTGACGCCCATCGCTCGCCGAATCGCCTGAATTGAAACCGGTAGCGAGGGTTCTGACCATGCCCAGGCTGAAAAACGTTGTCCCGCCGCCGAGCATATCACCGGGATCGTCGCGCGACGGATAGATGCCTTGAAGATCGAAGTTCTGGGTCAGCGCAAGACCTGGCTGGTAGGTTGAGAACGGCGTGCCCGAACCGGTCGGATCGGTCGTGGTGGCGGCGAGTGGCGTCGCGGCAAAGCCGAGCAGCGCAGAGGCCAGCAAGGCCGTTCTGAGTTTTGCAGTGATAATCATTTCAATTCCCCTGGTTGACGAACATAGCCCGTTGCCGACGCACGCGGCGTCGTTTGAAATCACATCGACTTGGCTGGACCCCGGCTTCGCTACCCTGCAGCGCGCCTGCTTCCCTCTGGGTCTCCAGTGATGGTTGTTTACGCTCCGCCTAACCACTGCGGGAGGTGCAACAGCGCGCGTTTGGATGCGTTTGGGTGCGATTTGGTGCGCAGACGTGACGTTTCACGCATGGCATCGCCCAAAAAATCACATATTTCGGCTATCGGCAGCCAAGCAGGCTGCCCGCGGCTGACGGTCGGGCCTATTTCCCCAGCGCGTCGACCGCCGCCACCACGGCTTCGACCGGCGGGCGGGTGCGATAGCCTTTTTCGGCCAGCTTGGCGCGGACGACGCCCTGCGGCGAAACGATGAAGATCGACGGTTCGGGAACGCCATTGGCCATCGAATCGGCGGGGTATTGCGGATCGCGGATTTTGAACGCGTCGATGGTTTTCGATCCGGCGTCGGACAGCAGTGCATAGCCGATCTCGTGCTTCTGCGCGAACGCTGCCAGCGTGTCCGGCGCGTCATAGCTGATCGCCGCCAGCTTATAGCCGCGCGCTGCCAGCTGATCCGGCGCCGCCTTCATGGCGATCAGCTGCGCCTGGCAGAACGGGCACCATTTCGCCGACCGGAAGAACATCAGCACGGTGCCGTTGCGGCCTGAGACGGACTTCAGCGTCTGCGGCTTGCCCGCGGCATCGGTGACCAGCAGCGCCGGGATCGTCGCCCCGACCGCCGGGCCGATGTCGTAAGCTGGCGGCGGTGCTGCGGCGATCAACCCGAATGCCGCGGCAACAACGATCAATAGGCGGTGCATGTCAGTCTCCCAGTGACGTCATTCGCTCGCTTGTAGCGTCTGGTTACTCCTCGTCGAGCAACGGCAGTTGCACTGCCACGCCCGCCGGGGCCGTAATCCCCAGATGCTTCCACGCCGCCGGGTTGAGCATGCGTCCGCGTGCCGTGCGCGCGACCAGGCCCGACTGGATGAGGAAGGGTTCGATAACCTCCTCGAGTGTGTCACGTGCTTCCGACAGCCCCGCCGCCAGCGTTTCGATGCCGACCGGGCCGCCGCGATAAATGTCGGCGATCATCGTCAGATAGCGCCGGTCCATGCCGTCGAGGCCAAGCGCATCGACCTCAAGCAGGTTGAGCGACCGGTCGGCAGCGCGCGCGTCGACCGTCGCCTGCCCCGCCGCATGAGCGAAATCGCGCACCCGGCGCAGCAACCGCCCGGCGATGCGCGGCGTCCCCCTCGCCCGCCCGGCAATCTCGCGCGCCCCGTCGGCGGTCAGGTCCAGCGTCAGCAGTGCCGCTGCACGGGTAACGACGCGCTCCAGTTCGGCAACGGTATAGAATTGCAGCCGCAGCGGGATGCCGAAGCGGTCCCGCAGCGGCGTCGTCAACAGCCCGGCGCGGGTCGTCGCGCCGACCAGTGTGAAGTGCGGCAGATCGATGCGCACCGAGCGCGCCGATGGCCCCTCGCCGATCATCAGGTCGAGGACGCGGTCCTCCATCGCTGGATACAGGATTTCCTCAACGGCGGGGGACAGGCGGTGGATTTCGTCGATGAACAGCACGTCGTGATGGTCGAGATTGGTCAGCAGCGCCGCCAGATCGCCCGCCTTGGCGATGACCGGGCCCGAGGTAGCCCGGAACCCCACCCCCAGTTCGCGCGCAATGATCTGCGCCAGCGTCGTCTTGCCCAGTCCTGGCGGGCCGTGGAGCAGGACGTGATCGAGCGGCTCCCCTCGCGACCGCGCCGCCGCAACGAAGACGCCAAGGTTCTGCCGCAACGCCTCCTGCCCGATGAATTCGGCAAGCGATTTAGGGCGCAGCGCGGCGTCGATATCATCGGCGCGGCGGGTGGGAGACAGGTCGGGCGTCATTGGCGACACATCTGCACGAATTTGTCGGCAATAGCACCAACGTCGCGGCACGCGCCCGCCAGTGGCCCCGCCCGGCGAACGCCGCTACAGCCGCGCCATGCTTGCCCGTCGCTTCCTGATCATTATCGCTGTCATCATCGCGCTGGTCGTCGCGGCGGCGATCGGTTGGCGGATTTTCGCCGAGCCGATCATGCGCGTCGCACTGGTGCCGTCCGCCCCCTATGTGGCTCCGTCGGCCCAGGCGCTCGGCCCCGATTACACCAACGCCAAACTCTGGGCTGCACGCCCAGATCTGCCGTCGGTCGCCGCGCGCTGGACGCCAACGGGCTTTGCGGCTGCCCCCAAGCCGGGGGTCGCGGTGTTCTTTGTGCCACCGACCGCCATTTTCGACCGCAGCCGCTGGAACGCCGCCGTCAACGACCCCGACGTCAACGCCCGCATCGATCTTTATCTGCGCGGGCAGGCAAGCGTCTTCAACGGCGTCGCCGAAATCTGGGCACCGCGCTACCGGCAGGCGACGTTTGGCGCGTTCCTGACCGACAAGCCGGAGGCGGCCAAGGCCATCGATCTGGCCTATGGCGACGTCCGCGCCGCCTTCCACGCCTTCCTTGCCGCCCAGCCGGACGACCGCCCGATCATCCTCGCCGGGCATAGTCAGGGCTCGCTGCACCTTCTGCGCCTGCTCAAGGACGAAGTGACGGGCGACCCCAAACTGAAGGCGCGCATCATCGCCATCTACGCCCCCGGCTGGCCGATATCGCAGACCGCCGACCTGCCCGCGCTGGGCTTTCCGGCCTGCACCACCACCGCACAGACCGGCTGCGTCCTCAGTTGGTTGAGCTTTGCCGAAGACGCCGATTTCACCGCCCTCCGCACCCGCTTCGATGGCGCACCCGGCCTGACCGGGGCCAGCCGCAAGGGCACGCAAATCCTCTGCGTCAACCCGTTGACAGGCGCGGAGACCCCCAACGCTGCCCTCCCCGCCGCCAACCTCGGCGCACTGACGCCGAACGGCGACATGACCGGCGGCATGTTGGTTCCGGGCACCATCGGCGCGCAGTGCCTGGCGTCGGGCATTCTCGACATCGGCGCGACGCCGGCCGGATTTCCGGATTATGTGCTGCCGGGCAACAACTACCATGTCTATGATTACGCGCTGTTCTGGGCGAATCTGCGCGCCGATGCGGAAGGCCGGGTCAGCGCCTGGCTCAACGCCAATGCCCGGCCCGACGGCAGGCCGATGCCGGTGTCGGATTGATCCTCGCACCCACAGCCTTCGCCGCCGCGCTTCCCGATGGCGGACGGCTGGCGGGCCTCGATGTCGGCACCAAGACCATCGGCCTTGCCACCTGCGACGCCGGGTGGAGCTTTGCGTCGCCGCATTCGACCATCGCCCGCACCAAATTCGGTGTTGATCTTGCCGCGCTGAAGGCCTTCATCGCCGCTGAACGCATTCGCGGCCTTGTTATCGGGCTGCCGCTCAGCATGGACGGCAGTGACAGCCCGCGCACCCAATCGGTCCGCGCCTTCGCCCGCAACCTGCTGCCGCTGAACCTGCCGCTGCTGCTGTGGGATGAGCGCTGGTCGACCCAAGCGGTCGAACGCGCGATGGTCGCCGAGGACCTCAGCCGCGCACGGCGCGCCGAACGCGTCGACCGCTTGGCCGCATCCTATATTCTTCAGGGTGCCATCGACGCACTCACGCGTTTACCCTTGGCAGACGGTAACGGCGACGCCATTTCAGGCGAATAGCGCGCCAAAGGAGTTTCCCATGGCTGACGAAAACCTCTCCCCCCAGGCCCGCGCCGTGCTGCGCGAGCATGCCACCGAACGCCCCTTCACCTCGCCGCTCAATGACGAAAAGCGCGCCGGGGAGTTCCGCTGCGCCGGGTGCGGCACGCCGGTCTATCGGTCGGACACCAAGTACAACAGCGGCTCGGGCTGGCCGAGTTTCACCGCCGCCGAGGACGGCGCGACCGCCACGACCGTCGACAGCAGCCACGGCATGACCCGCACCGAAGTTCATTGCGCGACGTGCGAAGGCCATCTCGGCCATATCTTCCCCGACGGCCCGCAGCCGACCGGGCTACGGCATTGCATAAACGGCGCGGCGCTCGAGTTCGTGCCCGAGTAACAGTCCGCCCCGTATTCGGGGCGGGGCGGGGGTTGCGCGCTCCCCAAAGCCGCGCCACGCTGGCCCGATGATCCTCCTCCTCGCCGCCCTCCTCGCCGCCGCCGCACCGGCCCATCCCCCGACCGCCAGCGAGATCGAAGCCGCCGCCCCCGCCGCCGCTTGGGCGCCCATCGCACCCGAAAACCTGATGGTCCTCGAAACCGCCAGGGGCAGCATGACCATCGAACTCGCCCCCGGCTTCGCCCCGGCGCACATCGCCGCCATCCGCGCACTGGTTGCAGCGGGGCGCTTCGACGGCGGCGCGGTAACGCGGGTTCAGGACAATTACGTCGTGCAATGGGCGACCAAACCGCCGTCGCTCCACGCCCCTGATGGCAGCAAGGAGCCGCCACCGCTGGCCGCCGAATATGAACGCCCGGCCAAGGGGTTGGCTATCACCCCGCTCGGTTATCCCGACGCCTATGCCGAGGCCGGGTTCGCCGGTGGCTGGCCAGTGGCGCGCGACCGCAAGAGCCGAACGGCATGGCTGGCGCATTGCTATGGCGCAGTCGGCGTCGGCCGCGGGCTTCCTCCTGAAACCGGCGACGGCAGCGAGCTTTACGCCGTCATCGGCCACGCTCCGCGCCATCTCGATCGTAACATCACCGTGGTGGGGCGAGTGATCGACGGCCTGCCCGCCTATGCCGCCCTGCCGCGCGGCACCGAGGCGCTGGGTTTCTACAAGACCGACGCCGAAAAATTGCCGATCACCCGCGTCCGCATGGCAACCGCGATGCCCGAGGCCGAACGTCCGCACTTCGAAGTCATGGACACCGGCAGCGCAAGCTTCACCGCCTATATCCACTCCCGCGCCAACCGCAGCGAAGAGTTTTTCCTGCGGCCGTCAGGCGCGGTTGACCTGTGCAACGTCCGCGTGCCGGTGCGGCGGGTTAAGTAAGCCAGTGTCCGCCCGCCTGCTCTTCCTGCTGCTGCTCGCGGGATCGCCAGCGAGCGCCTCGATCACGCCAACCGCAGCTGCTCCAACCCAGCCGCCAGTCCTCGCTCCCGCGACTCCGATACCGGGGATGTCCCCAACGCCATCACTGGCGCCAGCACCCGATGAGCTTGCCGGACTCGCCCTTATGGCGCGGGCCATTCAGATCGCCGATCCAGTGGAGCGCTTCGAGGCGATCGACGCAGCGCTTGATCAACTTCCCCGACCGACCCGGCTGCGCGGCGAAGTCGTCTGCGCGCGCGCTAGCCTGTACGCTGCGCTTTTTCGCTATGTTGAGGCACGCGCGGGGGCCGAGGAATGCAGCCGGCTGTTGCCCGGCGATCCGCGTGTCGACGAAATGATGGCAGGCATATTGCTGGGCCGCGCGCTCGCCGGTCTTGGCGCACCCGACGATTTGCAGCGCGGCGCGACGTTGCTTGCCAGCACGTACGAACGCGCGCCCGAACGGGCGCTGTCTGCCGAGCCGCTTTCGGCGTTGTCGCTGCTCAGACGACTGGGTTATGCCCGGCTCGACAAAGTGCGTGACCGCTATGCGACGGCGTTGATTGCGGCGGGTTTCCCAGCTGCGCATCCGGGCCTGCTCGACCCGTTTATCGGTGATTTGATGCTGTCGCGGATCGCGTCGGGCGACAAACCCGGAGCGGTCAGGCTGTTGCCACTACTGACCGACCTGCAGACCGCATTAGGGATAATCGTCGACCGACGGTTCGAACCGGTCTGGCCCGATATCGACCGATGGTCGGGCGGCGATCTACTGACCCAGCGCCGCGCCGGGTTGGCCAGCACTCGAGCGCAATTCGAACGCGACGATAATCTGGCCACACGCAGCTATTGGGGTTTGTCCCTGGCGCGAAGCGGGCAGGTCAAAGCGGCGCTCGACATCTTCGACGCTGGATACAACAGTCCGGCGTGGCGCGATGAAGCCCAAGGCCGGGCCGGCTATGTCACCCGCCACGCTACCGCCTTGTCGGGCGACGGGCGGCTGAGCGAAGCAACCGATGTGCAGGCGCGGGCGCTTGCGCTGATGCCTTTGACCAAAATCAAGAGCGCCGCCGATCTCGCGACGCAATATGCGTTCAATCTTGCCCGTATAGGGCGCGGTAGCGAGGCAATCGCGGAACTTGACCGAATCGAGGCCGCCGCAGCAGCCAAGCAAGTCTTGCTGGAGGGGCGTGGCGCGACACTATGGTTTGATGCCATCCGGGCTTGCGCGCTCGGGCCCGCCGCTGGTGCGCTCTATGAAACGGTGCTGGCGCGTTTACGGCATGACGCCCCGGTGAATCCGACGACGCTGCGCGAAAGTCTGGCGTGTCAGGGAGAGGTTGGCCCGCTTAGCGACAATATTTCCGCAGCACTTAAGGCGCCGGTTTATGAACGCGGTTTGGTCTTGGCGCTGCGCAGCGTCGGATTCAAACCTGGATCAACGCCTTATGCGAGGGCGTGGCGCGCCGTCGCAGCCGACCCGACCGTCGTCCTTCAGCTCGACCGGATTTCACGGCCGATCCCAATCGCCTATTGGGCGGTGGCCGGCGACCGGCCTGACAAATAGCCTCAGCTCGCCTTTGGCGTGCCCTTGGTTGACGGGTTGGCGGCGATGGTCTTGACCTTCTTCGCCTTGGGTTTGCGGGCTTCCTTGTTCGATTTCTGCTCGGCCATGGGTCGTCCTCCAGGGTTGGAAGGCCAGTATAGCCATTGCGCGCGCCGACCGCTACACCGCGCCGCACCATGTTCAGCATCAACGGTATTACCGTCCGCCTTGGCGGCAGGACGATCCTCGATTCGGCGACCGCGTCGATTCCGCCGCGCGCCCGCGTCGGGCTGGTCGGGCGCAATGGCGCGGGCAAATCGACGCTGATGAAGGCGGTGCTGGGGCAGATCGACCCCGACGAAGGCACCATCGCCATGCCCAAGACGGCGCGCATCGGTTCGGTGGCGCAGGAGGCCCCCGCCGGGGCAGCGTCGCCGTTTGAAACCGTGCTGGCCGCCGATGTGGAGCGTGCTGCGCTGATTGCCGAGGAGGAGGCCGGGGCGTGCCCGGAAACCCGCGTCGGTGAAATCCACGAACGACTGTCGGCAATTCAGGCGCATCTGGCCCCGGCCAAGGCGGCGAGGATCCTCGCCGGTCTGGGCTTCGACGAGGAAATGCAGCACCGGCCGCTGTCGTCGTTTTCCGGCGGCTGGCGGATGCGGGTGGCGCTGGCGGCGCTGCTGTTCGCCGAGCCCGAAGTCATGCTGCTCGACGAACCGTCGAACCATCTCGATCTGGAGTCGACGCTGTGGTTGGAGTCGCACCTGCGCTCGCTGCGGTCGACAATGCTGATTGTCAGCCATGAACGCGACCTGCTCAACAACGTCGTCGACCATATCCTCCACCTGCAGAACGGCGAACTGACGCTGTATCCCGGCGGCTATGATGCGTTCGAGAAGCAGCGCCGCGAACGCCAGGCGCAGCTGGAATCGGCGCGCGCAGGGCAGCTGGCGCAGCGCGAGAAGCTCAAGGATTTCATCGCCCGCAATTCGGCGCGCGCCTCGACCGCCAAACAGGCGCAGTCGCGGGTCAAGGCGCTTAGCCGGATGCAGCCGATCGCCGAACTCAACGACGATCCGTCCTTGGTCTTCGATTTCCCGTCGCCCGCCGAACTGAAGCCGCCGCTGATCCAACTCGACCGCGCGGCGGTGGGCTATGACGGCAAGGCGATATTGTCGGAGGTCGGGCTGCGGCTCGATCCCGACGACCGGGTGGCGCTGCTCGGCCGCAACGGCGAGGGCAAGACCACCCTCGCCCGGCTCCTGGCCGGGCAGTTGAAGCCGATGGGCGGCGAGGTTGCGCATCCCGGCAAGCTGCGCGTCGGCTATTTCACCCAGTATCAGGTCGAGGAACTGGACGGCGACGACACGCCGCTGGCGCATATGTCGCGCGTCATGAAGGGGGCGTCGCCGGGGGCGGTGCGCGGCCAGCTGGGGCGGTTCGGCTTTACCGGCGACACGGCATTGCAGCGCGTCGGCAGCATGTCGGGCGGTGAGCGGGCGCGGCTGGCGTTGGCGCTGGTGACCCGTGATGCGCCGCATTTGCTGATTTTGGATGAGCCGACGAACCATCTCGACGTCGATGCGCGCGAGGCGTTGGTGCAGGCGCTCAACGAATTCGGTGGCGCGGTGGTGGTGGTCAGCCATGACCGGCACATGCTCGAGGCGACGGCGGATCGGCTTATTCTGGTTGAAGGCGGACGCGCCGAGGAATTCGACGGGTCGTTGGACGATTATACCGACCGGGTGTTGGGCAAGACTGGTGGCGGCGGTTCGGGGGGAGACCGCGCCTCCAAGGCGTCGAAGAAGGATGATCGCAAGGCAGCAGCGGCGGCGCGCGAGGCGCAGGCCGGGCTGCGCAAGGCGGTCAAGGACGCCGAGGCCGAGACCGCTAAGCTGACCGCGCGACGTTCGGAGATTGACCGGGCGCTGTTCGACCCGAAATCCGCCAGCCCCGCCGATGCCAAACACACATCGCGCGACCTGATGATCCTGCGCGCCGATGTCGAACGCGCGCTGACCAAGGCCGAGGCGAAATGGGTCGAGGCCAGCGAGGCGCTGGAGGTTTAAGCTCCCCTCCCACTTGCGGGAGGGGTCGGGGGTGGGAACTCGGGTCGGCGTTCCCACCCCCGGCTCGCGAAGACGCGAGTCCGCGCCCCTCCCGCAAGCGGGAAGGGAGGCTACTCCATCGCCATTTCGGGTGCGCTCGACCCTTTGCCGGGGGCGCGCAGGATCAGCAGCAGCGGCATCACCGCGACGGTCACCCAGAACATCATCCGATAGACGTCGATATAGGCGATCATCGCCGCCTGGCCGTTCACCGCATTGTCGAGCATCGCCATCACCGTATCGCCGGTCGTGCCGAGCGCGCGGGCGATGCCGCCATCGGCCCAGGGAATGCTGAACGGCGTCAGACGGGCAGCGATATCGGCGTGGCTGATCTGCGCCTGTCGCGCCAGGATACCGACGGAGAGGCTGACACCAACCGAGCCCCCCAGATTGCGCAGCAGCATGAAAAAGCTGGCGGCATCGGTGCGCAGATCGGCAGGCAGCGTGGCAAACGCCAGCGTATTCAGCGGGACGAAGATCAGCCCCAGCCCCGCACCCTGAATGACGCCGGTGACGATGAACGGCATCTCGCCCATCGCGGGCGAAAACAGGCTCATCATGTACAGCGACAGCGCCGTAATCGACAGCCCGGTGCCCATCAGAATGCGCGCGTCGACCCGGCCGATCAACCGCCCGACCAGAAACATCGCCGCCATCATTCCCGCGCCGCGCGGTGCCATGGTCAGCCCGGTGGTCAGCACCGGATAGCCGTACAGCCGTTCCAGCATCGTCGGCAGCAGTGCCGTGGTGCCGACCATCAACAGGCCGATCAGCGTGATGAATCCGAAGCCGGTGACCATGTTGCGATCGGCGAGGATGCGCCGGTCGAGAATCGTGCCGGTGCGGGTCAGCACATGGACGCCGAACGCCCACAGCGCCGCCGCCGCGACCCCCGCCTCGATGCGCACTTCCCAACTGGAGAACCAGTCGAGTTGCTGGCCGCGATCGAGACACAGCTGCAGCGCCGCGACGCCGATGGCGAGCATGGCGAAGCCGGTCAGATCGAACCGCCGTACCGCCTGCCGGATATCGGGCAGCACCGCTGCCGCCAGCGTCAGTCCGATGGCGCCGACCGGCAGGTTGATGAAGAACACCCAGCGCCAGTCGAAATTCTCGGTCAGATAGCCGCCGATGACCGGCCCCAGGATCGGCCCGACCATGATGCCGACGCCCCACAGCGCCATCGCCTGGCCGTGCTTGGCCTTTGGCCAGGCGTCGAGCACGAACGATTGGCCGATGGGCGCCAGGAAAGCGCCACAGGCCCCCTGTATCATGCGGAACAGCACCATTTCTTCAAGACTGGTGGCGATGCCGCACAGCATCGACGCCACGACAAAGCCCGCCATCGACATCAGGAACAGCCGGCGCCGCCCGACCTTTTCGGCGAGCCAGCCGGTCAGCGGCGTCGCGATGGCGGTGGCGACGATATAGCTGGTCAACACCCAGGAGATGGTGTCGGCGGCCGCACCCAGACTCGCCTGCATATAGGGGAGTGCGACATTCGCGATTGTCGAATCGAGAATAGTCATAAAGGTGCCGAACATCACGACTATGGTGAGGACGAGTGGACTGGGGGCCGCGCGCGCCGATGCGGGAAGGGCGGGGGCGGCACTCGCCACGCTATTTGCCCGTCTCGACCGTCACCTTGGCCGACAGACCGGCGATCAGCGTGACGCAATTGGCAGGCTGAACGGCGATGCGGACGGGGACGCGCTGGGTGACCTTGACCCAGTTGCCGGTGGCGTTCTGCGCCGGCAGCACAGAAAATTCGCTGCCCGTTCCCGCGCCGATGCTTTCGATCCGCCCGGTCAGCGGGCACGACGGATAGGCATCGAGCTTGACCTTCGCCGACTGCCCGACGCGCATATGTTCAAGGTCGGTTTCCTTGAAATTGGCTTCGACATAGGGCTTATCGCTGATCACCAGCGACATCGTCGGGATGCCGGTCGCCACGATCTGCCCCGGCTGAACCTTGTCGGTCTGGCTGACGATACCGTCGGTTGGCGCATGGATCTCCGTCCGCGCCAGATCGAGCGCCGCCTTGTCGCGCGTCGCCATCGCCGACAATACCAGCGGATGGGTGCCGCGTCCGGCGTCCCCGGCGGCGGTCCGCGCCGTGACCTGATTGGACAGTGATTGGGCAAGGTCGCTCTGCGCCTGGCTCAGCGTGTGTTCGGCCTGTTGCAGTCGGGCGCGGGTGGTGAAGCCCGCCTTCATCAGGTCCTGCTGGCGCGTCAAATCGATGCGAGCAAAGCCAACCGCCTCGCGCTTGCCGGTAACGTCGGCGTCCTTGCCCGCCGTCCCCTCGCGCAGGCCGGTGACCTGCAGCCGTGCCGACGCCAGCGCGGCATTGGCGCTGTCCAACGCGATCTGGAACGGTTGCGGGTCGAGGCGCATCAGCACATCGTCCTTATGCACCCGCTGGCTCTCGACGACCGGCACCGCGATGACGCGGCCGGTGACATCGGACGAGATCGACACCCGGTCCTGCTGGACATAGGCATTATCGGTGCCGACGCTGTTCGCTCCCGCCAGCCAGTAATACAGCCCGGCGGCGACGATCAGCAGCGGCACAGCAAACATGATCGCTAGCCGCCGCCAGCGCCGTTTGGGCTGGGTGGCGACCAGTTCGTCACGATCGACAATGGCGTGCATCAGGAGTGACTCGCAATCTTGGGCAGGGCGGCGGCGGGGTCGAGCCGTCCGCAGACATTGGCGCGCAGACGCGTCAAAAGCCCGATCAGCGCATCCTGTTCCACCGGATCGATGCCGATCAGCGCATCGGTGATCACCGTATCGCCAACCGACCGCAGCCGTTCGATCAACGGCCACGCCTTGGCCGTCAGATGGAGCCGCCAGGCGCGACGGTCGGCGGGATCGGCACGACGTTCGACAAGGCCGGATTCCTCCAGCCGGTCGACCATGCGGCCGACGGTGATGGTTTCGACCTCGAGCATTTCGGCGAGGCCCGACTGGTTGACCCCTTCGTTGCGCGACACCGCAAACAGCACCTGCCACTGCGCCCGGCTGACCCCGAGCGACCGCGCCCTGGCGTCAAAACGACGACGCAAAAAACGCGACGTATCAGACAGCAGGATCGCGAGGGAATCGGTCATAAGCCGCGATATAATAACTGATGATATTACATGCAAGGCTTGTTGCGACGCAATATAATCCGCGAGCGCCGAAGCAACCGGACTAAGCGATCGCGACGGCCAGCAAAGCCGCACCCTTCGCCGTCGTCACCCGGCTTCCGCAAAAAAACTCGCCTAAAATCAACACTATCCCGTCGCACTCAGCTGCCCCGTCAAGGAGCATGAGCCGGTGCGTGGCGGACGCTCGCCAGTCCGCGCCCGGCAGCAGGTCGATGCGGCGTACCCCGACGCCAATGTCATTGACTAGACGCTCGCTGCCCCAGGAATGAACTGATACGGTCGGGCGTTGGAGCAACGGATCGCCTGTCAGACGCGCCGCAACATCGCGAACTTCCTGACTGCGACCCTGCGCGGTGACCAGTACGGCGTCGGGGGTGGCGACGATGTTCAGCCCGCTGACTCCGATGGCCGACAGCGTCACACCCTCGGCGCGCAGCAGGCAGCCGTGGCTGTCGAGTGCCTCCACCCGCCCGCTGCCGCCGCAGACATTGCCATCGGCATCGGCCGGTCCATTGTCGCGCAGCGCGTCCCAGCTGCCGATGTCCGACCACCCCATGTCGACCGGGACAACCGCTACGCGCGCGGCCTTTTCCATGACGGCATAGTCGAGGCTGATCGACGGTGCGGCGGCAAAGGCGGCGGCGTCCGGGCAGACCCTGTCGCCGTCGCGGGTGGCATGCGCATATGCCGCTGCCGCTGCTGCCGCCACCTCGGGAGCATGATCCGCCATTGCCGCCAGCAACGCATCGGCGCGGAACATGAAGATGCCACCATTCCAGACGAAACCGCCCTGCGCCAGCATCGCCTCTGCCCGGGCGCGATCGGGCTTTTCGATGAAGCGTGCTGCGGCCCGGACGCCGGGGCCGATCGCTTCGCCAATCTCGATATAGCCATAGCCAGTCTCGGGACCCGCAGGTGTGATGCCAAAGGTGACCAGCCAGCCGTCCGCAACCACGGCGCGCGCACGGTCGATGGCGGCGGCAAAGGCGTCGGGCCGGGTGATGACATGGTCGGAGGGCATGACCAGCATGACCTCTGCGCTGCCGAAGCTGGCGACCATGTGCGCCGCGAACGCCACCGCCGCCGCTGTGTTGCGGGCGCAAGGTTCGACGACGAGATCCTGGGGTCTCACATTGATCGCCGCCAATTGCTCGGCGATCAGGGCGGCATGGGGCTTGCCGCAGATCACCAGCGGCGGATTGTCGCGATTGGCGCGCCGCAACGCCGTTTCCTGAAGCATGGTGCGATCGCCGGTCAGCGCCAGCAGTTGTTTCGGCGACGTTACGCGCGACAACGGCCATAGCCGCGTACCGCTGCCGCCGGACAGGATTACCGGCCAGATCCTGCCATCGTTTGCTGCGCTTGCCATCATCCAAGGCCCTTAGGCGGGTGCTGGCGCAGCGGCAAACGCGTCGCTAAGGTCGGAGCGACCAAACTTGGGGGCCAAACCGCACGTGCTGCTGACCGAAGTCGGCCTGTTTTCGCACCTGATCGCCGCGTTCGGCTTCGCGGCGCTGGCGATCACCGTGCTGTGGCGGCGCGAGCAGGGCGGCGCAAGCCTGTGGATGGCAACGGCCGCGGCAGCGACGACAGTCTGGGCGCTGATCTTCGTCGCAGCGGTGCGGTTCGGCGATCCATGGACCGGCTGGCTGTCCCCTGCCGAAACGGTGCGTACGGCCGCCTGGCTGGCGCTGTTGCTGGCGCTGCTGCGCAACATCTGGCGGCTCGACGAGCGGCTGCGCTCGGCATTTGTCATCGCCGGCGCGCTGGGCTTCATCGTCTCGCTTCAGCTGGTGCTCGATCTGCTGGGCGGGATCGGGCCGCTTGAACTTGGCACCGGCAGTGTCGCCCATCTGTTTGTCATAAGCCGTTTGACGGTGGCGGTGTCGGGTCTGGTTCTGGTCCATAATATGGCGGTAAACTCCGATCCCGCCGCCCGCGGCGGGGTCCGGATGCTGGCCATCGGGCTCGCCGGTCTGTTCGGGTATGATCTGAATTTCTACACGCTGCAGTTCTTGCTGCCGCCAGCCTCGGCCGATCTCTACAATATCCGCGGGGCCGCCAATGCGATGGTGTTGCCGCTGCTGCTGATTTCGGCGCGCGACAGCTGGGCCGCGCGGCTCGTCGTCTCGCGACAGGTCGTCTTCCACACCCTCAGCTTCTCGATCATCGGCGTCTATCTGATCGTCATGGCCATCGCGGCCTATGGGCTGCGCCTGCTTGGCGGCGACTGGGGTCGCCTGCTGCAGATCAGCCTGTTGTTCGGTTCAGCGGTGCTGGCGGCACTGGTCATGGTCTCGCCGCGGTTTCGCGCGATGCTGCGGGTTTCCATCGCCGCCAATTTCTTTGCGTATCGATACGACTATCGCCAGGAATGGCTACGGTTCATCGCCATCGTGTCGCGCGCCGGCGACCTGAACGAGCGTGTCGTCGAAGCCGTCTGCCGGGTTGTAGAATCTCCCGGTGGCGTGTTGTTCACCCGCGACGACGATGCGCTGGTGCCAGCAGCGGTGTGGAACTTCCCTCGCTTCGACGGCGGCCGGCTGGTGCTTTCCGAACCGTTGGGGCGCTTCATGTCGGAGCGTCAGCGGATCGTCGACTTCGATGAACTGCGCGGTGGAACAGGCGATTACGACGGCGCTACTCTGCCCGAATGGCTGGAGGGCGATCGCCGGGCGTGGCTGGCGGTGCCGCTTGTCCATCTCGACCGGCTGGCGGGGTTCATCCTGATCGAACGCACGCTGGCGCCGCGGACCCTGAACTGGGAAGACTATGAGCTGCTGCGGACGCTGGGACGCCAGGCGGCAGGCTATATCGCCGAAGCGCAAACCCAGGCGGCGCTCGACGAGGCGGGCAAGTTCGATGAATTCAACCGGCGCTTTGCGTTCATCATGCACGACATCAAGAACCTGGTCAGCCAATTGAGCCTGCTCGCCCGCAATGCCGAACGTCATGCTGACAAACCGGCCTTTCGCGCCGATATGGTGGCGACACTGGAAAGCTCGGTCGGCAAGATGAACGATTTGCTGGCGCGGCTGTCGCAGCGGTCGCCCCGGCTCGACGCCGCCCCCGTCCCTGTCGACATTGCCCGGCTGCTGGCCGAAATCGTGGCGGTCAAGCGCCCCGCCCATGACGACCTTTCGGTAACGGCGACAGGCAGCTTGACCGTCGCCGCCGAGCCGACGAGAATCGAACAAGTGTTTGCCCATCTTATCCAAAATGCCATCGACGCTTCTCCTGCTGACAAACCTGTCGCCGTGACGGCGGAGCGCCTTGGCGCGGATGTCGTCGTTACGATCGCCGATCACGGCGCGGGGATGTCGGCGCGCTTTGTCCGCCACGATCTGTTCACGCCGTTCCGGTCGACCAAGCCCGGAGGATTTGGCATCGGCGCGTACGAGGCGCGGGAGATCGCGCGCGGGCTGGGCGGTCGCATCGACGTCGACAGCGTTGAAGGCCAAGGCACCCGCTTCACCATCATCCTGCCGGCTGCAGATGCCCGCAACAACACGCGACCGTTGCTGGAAGCCGCACAATGACCCTGCGACCATTGCTTGTCGTCGAAGACGACGAGGGGCTGCAGCGCCAGTTGCGCTGGTCCTACGCCGATTATGAAGTCCTGATGGCTGGCGACCGCGAGACTGCGCTCGACCTGGTGCGCGCCCATTCGCCCGCCGTCGTCACCCTCGATCTCGGCCTGCCGCCCGATCCTGACGGCGTGTCGGAAGGGTTTGCGACGCTCGAAGAAATCCTGCGCATCCGGCCGCAGACCAAGGTCATCGTTGCGTCGGGTCACGGGGCGCGTGAAAGCGCCCAGCGGGCGATCGCGTCCGGTGCGTTCGATTTCTATCACAAGCCTGTCGACATCGACGAACTCGGCCTGATCGTTCGCCGCGCCTTCCATGTCGCCGACCTTGAGGCCGAAAATCGACGGCTTGCCGAGACTGCCATGGCCGGGTCCGACGTGCTGGGCGGCATCGTCACCGGCGCGCCGGAAATGATCAAGGTCAGCCGGATGATCGAACGCGTCGCCACGGCGCAGGTTTCGGTGATGCTGCTGGGTGCCAGCGGCACCGGCAAGGAACTGTTGGCGCGCGGCCTTCACAATGCGTCGCTGCGCAAGGGCAAGGCGTTCATTGCGATCAACTGTGCGGCGATCCCGGAAAACCTGCTTGAGTCCGAATTGTTCGGTTACGAGAAGGGCGCCTTCACCGGTGCCGTCAAGACGACCGAAGGCAAGATCGAACTGGCCGAGGGCGGGACGCTGTTCCTCGATGAAATCGGCGACGTGCCGCTCCCCCTCCAGGTCAAGCTGCTGCGTTTCCTGCAGGAACGCGTCATCGAACGCATCGGCGGTCGCAAGCCCATCCCTGTCGACGTGCGCATCGTCTGCGCTACCCACCAGAACCTGGAGGCGATGATCGCCACCGGACGTTTTCGCGAGGATCTCTATTACCGGCTCGCCGAAATTGTCGTGCGAATCCCCAGCCTCGCCGAACGCTTCGGCGATGCAGCGCTGCTGGCGCATCATTTCCTCGGCAAGTTCGGGCGCGAGCATGGGCGGCAGTTCAAGGGCTTCACCCCGGACGCCGTCGCCGCGATCACCGCGCACCTGTGGCCGGGCAACGTCCGCGAACTTGAAAACCGGCTGAAGCGTGCTGTCATCATGTCCGAATCGAGCCGGTTGACCGCCAACGACCTCGACCTTGTCGAGCCCGACGAGGCTGGCATCAACTTGAAAACAGCGCGCGAGGCGGCCGACCGCATTGCCATCCGAAAGGCGATGGCGCGCAGCGACGGCAATGTGTCGACCGCCGCCAAGCTGCTCGGCGTCAGCCGGCCGACCCTGTACGACCTGCTGAAGCAATATGGGTTGGAGGCAGCCTGAGGGTTGAGGGCCGGGGTTGCATCGCCCAGCCGCACCCCCTAAGCGCACCGCTCGGTCGGAGCGTGGCGCAGCCTGGTAGCGCACTTGACTGGGGGTCAAGGGGTCGCAGGTTCGAATCCTGTCGCTCCGACCAGCCTGCCCCCCGCTGGCATCGCAGCCATGAGACCGCTAAAGCGAGATCATGCGCTGTATTGCTTTCCTTTGTTTAGCCGCCGCCGGGACCGCTCAGGCCTTCCCCGCCCCCGACCGCCCGGTCGCCCATATCGTCAGCCCGAAATGGGGTGACGAAGCCAGCCGCGACAAGGCCGGAGAAGCCGCAAAAGTCATCAAGCTGCTCGGCATCGACGGCGGCGACGTCGTCGCGGATACGGGTGCCGGCAGCGGCTATTACACCATGCGGGTCGCGCCGAAAGTCGGCCCAAAAGGCCGGGTTTTCGCCGAGGATATCGTCGCCAACTATCTGCAGCGACTGAAGACCCGGGTGCGGCACGCCGGGTTGACGAATGTCA
Source organism: Sphingomonadales bacterium (assembly GCA_038211945.1). Lineage (GTDB taxonomy): Bacteria > Pseudomonadota > Alphaproteobacteria > Sphingomonadales > Sphingomonadaceae > Sandarakinorhabdus. The sequence goes on along the minus strand of JBBQVA010000011.1, from coordinate 24,438 downwards.
GCTTCGTGCTCGGTTCGCCGTCCGACCCACGGCTGCCCGCCGGGCGCATCGATACGGCGCTGCTGATCCACATGTATCACGAGATCGAGGAGCCGTATGGCCTGCTCTGGAAGTTGCGCGGATCGCTAAAGCCCGATGGCCGCATCGCCGTCGTCGACCTTGACCGGGCGACCGAGTTTCATGGCACTCCCAAGGCGCTGCTGGCGTGCGAAGTCAAAGCGGTCGGGTATGAATTGGTGACAATGACCGAGCTCAATCCAGGCTATCTCGCAGTGTTCAAGCCCGGCCCCGCGCCAGACCCGGCCAGCGTCAAGGCGTGCCGCGAATAGCCGATTGAACGCGGGCACCGGTCACCTATATCCGTCATCCCATTGCTGGAGACCGACGATGACTCGCCAGATCGCCCTGCCCGCCCTGTTCGCTGCCGTCGTGGCACTGCTGCCCGCCCCCGTTGCCGCCGCCGGATGCCTGAAGGGCGCCGCCGTGGGTGGCGTTGCCGGGCATTTTGCCGGTCATCACGCGATCCTGGGCGCTGCGGCCGGTTGCGCCATCGGCCACCACCGCGCCGCTGTCGCCGCCCGCGACAAGGCTGCGGCCGCCAAGGCAGCGCAACAGACGCCGCCCGCCGCCCCGGCTCGCTAACACCCGATCACCGCGTCGGGGGTCACTCAGGCGCGGTGATAGGGATGTCCCGCAAGGATACTGCTCGCGCGGTAAAGCTGTTCCGCCAACATGGCGCGAACCAGCATATGTGGCCAGGTCGCCTTGCCGAACGACAGCAGCAGGTCGGCCGAGGCCCGCGTTGCATCGTCATGGCCGTCCGCCGCGCCAATCAGGAACCGCACCTCTGCGGCGCCAGCGTCACGCCAGGTGCCAAGGCGGGCAGCCAACTGCGCCGACCCCAGGTCGACACCGGTTTCATCGAGCACCACCGTCCGCCCACCGCCGAACCCGGGCCATAGCGCGGTTTCACCGATCTCGATCACGCTCAGCGGCGGGCGCATACGCTTGGCGTAACGCGCCACCAGTTCGGCCTCCGGCGACTGGCCGATGCGGCCGCGCGCGACAATGGTGAGCTTCAATTCAATCTGCGCCGGATCGACGCGGCATGGGCAGGCAGCCCTTCTGCGTCTGCCAGCAACGCCCCCGCCGCGCCAATCGCCGCGAGCCCGTCCGGGCCGCAATCGAGGAAGGTCGTACGTTTCATGAAATCGGCAACTGACAGGCCCGAAGCAAAACGCGCGCGGCGTCCCGTCGGTAACACATGATTGGGTCCGGCAAGGTAATCCCCGGCGGCCTCCGGCGTGTGCCGACCCAAGAACACTGACCCGGCGTGGCGGAGGCGAGCGAACAGCGGTTCGGGGTCATCGACCATCAGTTCAACATGTTCGGCGGCCAGCGCGTCGAGCAGCGCCGGCACCTCATCGAGACTGGCGAGCGTGACGATAACCCCGAACCGATCCCAGCTTTCGCGCGCCGTGGCTTCGGTCGCCAACGTCCGTAACTGGCGTTCGACGGCGGCGATGACGGCATCGGCCTCGTCCGCGCTGGTGGTCAGCAGGATCGACTGGGCGACGGGATCGTGTTCGGCCTGGGCGAGCAGGTCGGCGGCGATCCAGTCCGGGTCCGAATTGCCGTCTGACACGATAACGACCTCAGACGGTCCGGCGATCATGTCGATGCCGACAGTGCCGTATAATTGCCGCTTGGCCTCGGCGACCCAGGCGTTGCCGGGGCCGGTGATGATGTCGACGCGGGGGATACGCGCCGTGCCTAATGCCAGCGCCGCCACCGCCTGCGCGCCGCCGACGCGGAACACGCGGCTCACCCCTGCCAGCCGCGCCGCCGCAAGCATGAGCGGGTTGGCGGTGCCGCCCGGCGTCGGCGTCACCATGATAAGGCGGTCGACCCCGGCCACGACCGCGGGGATGGCGTTCATCAGCACCGACGATGGATAGGCGGCGCGCCCGCCCGGTACGTATAGCCCCGCCGCCTCGACCGGCGTCCAGCGCACGCCGGTGCGGACGCCCGCCGCGTCGGTGGAGTCATTGCCGACGGGCTTCTGCCGGTCGTGGAAGGCGCGGATGCGGGCGGCGGCGAGTTCAAGCGCGGCGCGCAGTTCCGGCGTCAGGCCCGCCAGCGCCGTGTCCATTTCGGCGGGGGCGATCTCCCATCCCTGCGCGCCAAGGTCGACGCGGTCGAAGCGTGCTGTCAGCTCCGCAACGGCAGCGTCACCCCGCACACGAACATCGGCGATGATCGCGGCGACGTCGTGGGCCACGCCTGCGTCGCTTTCGCGCCGGTCGTTGACCAGCGCGACAAAGGCAGCGGCGAAATCGGGAGCGGTAGTGGAAAGGCGGATCATCTCACGCCGCCAACGGCAGCGCCGCCGCCGCGCGAACCGACTCTATCAGCGGTACCAGCCGGGGATCGGTCTTGAACGCGGCGCGATTGACAATCAGGCGCGAACTGATCTGCGTAATCACCGCCGTCTCGACGAGGCCATTCTCCGCCAGTGTCTTGCCAGTCGACACCAGGTCGACGATCCGCGGAGCCATGCCGGTTAGTGGCGCCAGCTCCATTGCGCCGTTGAGTTTGACGCACTCCGCCTGAATGCCGAGCGCCGCAAAATGCGCCCGCGTTATACTGGGATATTTGGTCGCGACGCGAACATGGCTCAGCGTCCGCACATCCTCGTCGCGCAAGGCGGCTGGAGCAGCGACCGACAGGCGACAGCGCCCAATGCCGAGATCGACGGGCGCGTAAAGTTCGGAAAAGCCGAATTCCATCAGCACGTCGTTGCCGGCAATCCCCAGCGCCGCGCCGCCAAATGCCACGAACGTCGCCGCGTCAAACGCCCGCACCCGGATGATGCGGATGTCAGGCCGGTTGGTAGCGAAGACCAGTTTGCGGCTGTCCTCATCGGCGAATTCAGCCTCGGGCTCGATGCCGATGCGCGCCAACAGCGGCAGCGCCTCTTTAAGGATGCGGCCCTTGGGCAGGGCGAGAGTGAGGGGCGCAGTCATCGGGGTGGCGCTTAGCGTGCAGGCCGCCGTCGCGCCAGCGTCACACTGTCCCGGCCCCCGCCAGTCGGCACTCCGTCTCCCCGATTTCGACCTGGATGGTCGAATGGTGAATGGCAAACCGGTGCTCCAGATCGTGGCACAGTCCGTCGAGTACGGCATCGCCGGGATGGCCGCCGGGCATGACCAGATGCGCCGTCAGCGCCGTTTCGGTTGTCCCCATCGGCCAGATGTGGAGATCGTGCACCGCCATCACGCCGGGACGCTGGGCGAGGAAATCCTCGACCGCATGCGGGTCGATGCCCGACGGCACGGCGTCGAGCGACATGGCGACCGAATCTTTCAAAAGTCCCCAGGTGCCGCGCACGATGACCGCGACGACGATCAGGCTGACCAGCGGATCGATCCACGCCTTGCCGGTCAGCAGGATCGCCAGCCCGGCCAGCACGACCGCCGCCGACACCGCCGCATCGGCCAGCATATGGAGGTAGGTTCCACGGATATTGATGTCGCCCTTGCGCCCGCTGGCGAACAGCCACGCTGTCACGCCATTGACCGCGATCCCAACCGCCGCAACAGCCATAATCGTGCCGCCCATTACCGGCGCGGGTTCGGCAAAGCGCCGGATCGCCTCGATGCCAATCGCCCCGCACGACACCAGCAGCAGCACCGCATTGCCCAGCGCCGCCAGGATCGAACTGCCCTTCAGCCCATAGGTAAAGCGCGCCGACGGCCGCCGACTTCCCAGGTGCGTCGCCGCCCAAGCCCCGCACAGCCCAAGAACGTCCGACAAATTGTGCCCGGCATCTGCAAGCAACGCCATTGAGTTGGTGAACAGCCCAAAGCCCGCCTCGGCGATCAGATATACCAGGTTGAGCGTGATGCCGATGGCGAAGGCGCGGCCAAAACTCGCTGGAGCATGCGAATGGCAGTGGTGGCCATGCGAATGGCCGTTATCAGGGCCATGATGATGGTCGTGATGGTGTCCGGCCATTCGCGTACCACTTGCCCGCATAAAAACTGCGAGGGCTATGCTGCAGGGCGGCAGCCAACGCAATTGATTTGAAAATGCGGCGGGCAAGGAGAGTTGCGCTGCGGGCCGGCCGGTACCGGGCAAAACCATGTCGCTCCCGTAAAATGCCCTCGGATGGATTTGCCTGCTGCATTGGGCTAGCCAAAACACAGTCGATGGAGTGTTTGAATGAATGACAGCAAGGGAAAAGGCCCCCTATCCGGCATCCGCGTTGTCGACCTGACGAGCATGGTCTTCGGACCGTATGCGACGCAGATCATGGCCGATATGGGCGCGGACGTCATCAAGGTTGAGCCGCCCGGAGGCGATGCGACACGATATATTTCCGTCGGACCGATACCGAGCATGTCCGGCGTGTTCGTCAATGTGAATCGCGGCAAGCGCAGCATCGTGCTCGATCTGGCGAGTGACGCGGGAAAGGCGGCATTGGTGCGTTTAATCGAACAAGCCGACGTGTTCATTCACTCGATGCGCGCCAAGGCCATCGCCAAGCTTGGCTTTGATTACGATGCCGTCGCAGCGATCAATCCGGCGATCATCTACACCAATTGCTATGGCTATGGCCGCGCCGGACCCGAACGCGATCTGCCCGCCTATGACGATACGATCCAGGCCGAATGCGGGCTGACGGCCATACAGCAGATGCTGACCGGGGAGGCGAATTATGTCGGTACAATCGTTGCCGACAAGGTCTCGGGCCTGACCGCGCTCTACGCGACGATGATGGCGCTGTTCCACCGCGAACGGACCGGGGAGGGCCAAGAGGTTGAAGTCGGCATGTTTGAAACCATGGCGTCGTTCATGCTGGTCGAACACGCCAATGGCGCCATGTTCACGCCGGCGCTGGGCCCCGCCCATTATCCGCGTGTGGTCGCGCCCAGCCGCAAGCCCTACCGGACCAGGGACGGCCATGTGTCGGCGCTGATCTATAACGACAAGCATTGGGCAATGTTCGTCGAGGCGGTCAAACCGGCCTGGGTAGACGGTAATATGGCGACCATCGCGGAGCGCGCGCCGCGGCTGGCAAGGATTTACGACTTGCTGGCCGACACCTTTCTGGAACGCACCACACAGGAATGGCTCGATCTGCTGCGCAAGCTGGGCATCCCCGCCGCACCACTACGGACGCCCGACGAGTTGATGGATAATGAGCATTTGGAAGCGGTGGGCTTCTTTGAATCGGTCGATTCAAAACACGGTCCCGTCCGCTTTCCCGGCGTCCCAACCGGTTTTTCCAAGACACCCGGCAGAGTGGCTGGCCCTGCTCCAGAACTCGATGAACACAGCCATCAGCTACGCAAAGAATTCGGCATTGCCGTAGAAGCTGTCGCCGAGAAAACGTGACCGGGTGCAACAGCCTCGGTGATGCCAATATCCGGCTTTCAACGATGGCCGACGACCTTGGCGAGGCCGTTGCCAATTGCAGCCGTGTAAGAAAATTGGAGCGGGCGAAGGGATTCGAACCCTCGACTTCAACCTTGGCAAGGTTGCGCTCTACCCCTGAGCTACGCCCGCTCGGGCGTCGCCGGGCCCGTAGCCGCAGCGAAGGGCGCGCCTAGCACCGCCGACCCCGCCCGCGCAAGACCTAAGTGTCGCACGGGTCAAGGGTTGGCAAAGCTCCGCCCCCTGCCCCATATGCTTGAGACATCAGTTTCAGCGAGATCAGACTTGGCCAGCATCGCCACCGCCGCCACCGAAAAGGCCAGCATCGAGGCGTTCCGCCGCGACGTCATCAACGCGTCCAACACCGCGCTGATCATCGTCGATTTCTGGGCGGAATGGTGCGGGCCGTGCAAGACACTGACGCCGCTGCTTGAAAAAGTCGTCGCGGCCAAGGCCCCCAAGGTCAAGCTGGTCAAGATCGATGTCGACAAGAATCAGGCGCTCGCCAGCCAGTTCCGCATCCAGTCGATCCCGACCGTCTATGCGTTCCTGCAGGGCCAGCCGGTCGACGGCTTTCAGGGTGCGCTGGGCGAAAAGGAGTTGACGGCGTTTATCGACAAACTGCTCGCCGCTGCCCCGCTGCCCGCCGACGAAGCCGATGCAAAGGCTGCTGCCGAGGCCGAAATAGCCGCTCTGGTCGAAGCCGGAGACGCCGCTTTGGCCGAGGGCGCGCACGACGAGGCCGCCGAAATCTTTGCCGCGCTGCTCCAGGAATTGCCCGAACGCCACGACATTGCCGCGCGTTATGCCTCCGCCCTGCTGGCGGGGGGCAAGACTAATGCCGCCGCCGACGCGCTTGCCGCCGTTCCGCCCGAGGTCAAGAACGAGGCGGTCGCCAAGGCGCGCGCCGCCGTCGCACTGGCGCAGTCGGCAGTGCCGGTCGACGATCTGGCGGGACTCGCCGCTCGTGCCGCCGCCTCCCCCGACGACCTCGCCCTGCAGTTCGAACTCGCCGGCGGCTATATGGCACGCGGCGACCGCGATGACGCCGCCGATGCGCTGCTGGGCATCGTTGCCCGCGATCGCGACTGGAACGACAAGGCGGCTCAGGCCAAGTTGTTGACCATGTTCGAAGCGGCCGGCCTTGGCGATCCATGGAGCGTCAAGACGCGCGCCCGGTTGCGCTCGATCCTGTTCTCATGACCAGCGCCGAACCCTTTGAGCCGCTGCCTGCTGTCGTGCCGGTGTTCCCGTTGGAGGGCGCCGTGCTGCTGCCGCGGGGGATGCTGCCGCTCAACATTTTCGAGCCGCGCTATCTGGCGATGGTCCGCGACGCCATGGCCGCCAGCGGGTCGGCGGCGCGGGTCATTGGCATGATCCAGCCACGCGACGAGGGCGATCCGCCCGGACTTTACACCATCGGGACGCTGGGCCGCATCACCGACCTGAAGGAAACCGGCGACGGCCGCGTGCTGATCGTGCTCGGCGGCGTCACGCGCTTTCGGGTCCAGCAGGAACTCGACCGCACAACGATGTACCGCCAAGTCCTCGCCGATTACGCCGAATTCCGCGACGATCGCGGCGAACCCAAACCCGTCACCGCCGCCGCCCGCGCGGGGCTGGAGGACGTGCTGCGCACCTATCTCGACGCGCAGGGGCTGTCGGCGGACTGGGACGCGGTGGCATCGGCCGACGACGAGGCGCTGGTAACGACGCTGGCGACGGTCTGCCCGTTCGCTCCGGCGGAAAAGCAGGCGATGCTCGAAGCCAGCGACCTGCCCGAACGCGCCGCAACGCTGACCGCGCTGATGACCTTCGTGCAGGGTCCCGGGGCCGACGAACGCCCGACATTGCAGTGAGGTACGCCGCCCTCTCCACACCGTCATGCTGGCGTACGCCAGCACCCATGTTGGAGCGAGATAAATTGTCTGGTTGCTTGGCACAACCATGGGTGCTGGCGTGCGCCAGCATGACGAAGAAAGAATGAGCGCCCCCCTTGATCCCAAACTCCTCGCTATCCTGGTCTGCCCGATGACCCGCACCCCGCTGCGCTATGACGAGGCGGCGCAGGAACTGGTCTCCGACACGGCGGGGCTGGCCTATCCGGTCAGGGACGGCGTGCCGATATTGCTGATCGAGGAAGCGCGGGAGGTGGAGGCGAGCCTTTAAGAGTATCGGGGCCAGATGTTATCAACGGTCTCGAAAGAGCCGAAACAGCATGCCAATTCCTATAAAAGCTGCTGGGAAGCCAATGCAGACGGCCAACGGTGGCCCTTCAGCAGGCCCTCCCCGCCGCGCAGCAAAATAGAAAAATGATGCGGCGACGGTCGTAAGGACAATCCACTGCAAGAGAAGCTGCCGGGCGAATTGACCGGAAGCAAGCTGGTATTCGCTATTCTGGGCTACGTGCTTGCCGCCGTAATTTGCCAGCTTTTGCCAGTCCCGGGCATTAATCGTCAGCCGTCCGAGATTGGGAGTGCCAAATTCCAGACGCGCCATGGGAACAAACAGCATGGATTTCTGCGTCGCTTTAATTTGGTTCCATGGGACCAAAAACGGCCGCTGGAACGGGCCCAAAATGCGCCAGACTGAGATACGTAGACCGGAGCGGCATGCCGTCAGTGTAAGACAAGAATTAAAAGCAACGCCAACCCCCATCCAACCCGACCGCATATTCAGGTTGAGCAAGGCCGCATCATCGTCGTTTGGAAAGCGATCTTGAAGGCTGAACCATTCAGCGAGTAAACCGAAGAATGAAGTAATTGCCAGCCAGGCCGCAGCAAAAAATAGCGGTAAGCCAATCGCCCAGCCGGTTCCGCCGAAGTCACTCATATCGAGCTAAACCAACTCCCCCCGCAACAACGCAGGCAACTCCCCCGTCTCCCCCCGCGCCTCGGCCATTAGTCTCCGCTTCAACGGCGGCACGCGTTCCACCAGCCCCAGTCCAAAACGCCGCACCGCCGCCGGTCCCTTGCCCGGCAGCGCAAACAACCGGTTCAGCCCATCGGTCACCGCGGCAACCATCGAATTGTCGAGCCTACGCCACGCCGGGTAGCGCGCCAGCACGGCGGGGGAGCCGAGGTCGAGTCCAGTCCGCGCCGCCTCGACCAGCACCTCGGCCAGTGCAGCCACGTCGCGGAAGCCCATGTTGAGGCCCTGCCCGGCGATCGGGTGGATGCCGTGCGCCGCGTCGCCGATCAGCGCCAGCCGGTCGGTCACATACTCCGCCGCATGGTGGAAACCGAGCGGCCACACCGCCTGCGAGGCGATGACCTCGATATCACCAAGCGTGCCATCAATGCGCGCCGCGATCTCGGCGGCGAGCGCCTTTGGCCCGAGCTTGCGCGCGCCTGCTGCGGCGCTCGCGTCGACGGTCCAGACGATCGCAGTCCTTGGTCGCCCGTCTTCGCTGTCGATCATCGGCAGTAGCGCCAGTGGCCCGCTGGGGTAAAACAGTTCGCAGGCGACATTGCCATGCGGCACGCTGTGGGCGACCATCGTGACCAGCGCGGCGTTGGGGTAGCTCCAGTTGGCCAGCCTTATACCCGCCGCCTCCCGCGTCTTCGACCGGCGGCCATCAGCGGCGACCGCCAGCGGGGCCTTGAAACTGCGCCCGTCGGCCAGCGTCAGCGTCGCGGCGAAATCGTCGCGGACCAGCGAAACCACTGTCGCCGGGGCGATCAGCGTCACCAGCGGTTCTGCGCGCACCGCCGCCAGCAGTGCGGCGCGCAGATGCCGGTTTTCGACCATGATGCCGAGCGGGTCGCCCTCTTCACCGGTATCGAAGTGCAAGAACTGCGGCGCAGTGCCGTCGGTAACGCGGATGGCGCGGATCGCACAGCCCTGCGTGTCGAGCACTTCACCCAACCCCAGCGCCCGCAGCATCCGCGCCGAGGCGGAGGCCACCGCCGAGGCACGCCCGTCGAAGGCGGCATTGGTGGTGGCGTCGAGGTCCGCTGTATCAACGACGATGCTGCGAACCTCATGCTTCGCCAGCGCGAGGGCGAGCGTCGAGCCAATCAGCCCGCCGCCGATGATGATGACGTCTGCATCCATGGTGGCGGTGTAGCGCGGGCGGAGGGGCGTGCGAAGGGGACATGATGTCCCGTCGCCCGGTCATGCAAAGGTTGACCCGTCCCGCCCGAGAGTCCATGCTCCGCGTCTGGTTCAAAGGGTGAACACATCATGGCGTCACGCGCCGCTCCGGTCCGCAATGCTGCCCCTGGCGGGGTGATTGCCCGCGCCATGGCGCGGCTCAACGCTGCGATCGCGCGGGGCGCAGTTTTGTTCGCAGCACTGGCGCTGCTGGCGATTGCGCTGTGGCTGGCAGCGGCGATCATCGATTATTCGTCCGACGACCCTTCGTTCAGCACGGCGACCGGACGCGTGGCGACCAATTCTGCCGGGCCGCTCGGGGCCTATGCCGCCGATGCGCTGCTGACGCTGGCAGGCTGGGTGTCGCTGATAATTACCCCGATCATCGCCATCGCGGCATTGCGGCTGGTGCAGCGGCGGCGTGTCGGGATCGGTCGCGCAGCACTGGGCACGTTGGGCGCGATGATAGCCGGCGGCGCGGCGTTGGGGGCGATATGGACTGGGGCGGCTGGGCTGCCGTCCGGCAGCGGGGGTATTATCGGACTGATGGCGGCGAATGGAGCGACGGCACTCGGCGATGTGCCTGCGCTGGCAGGGGTACCGGTTCCCGCGCTGTTCGGAGTCATTCTGTTCCCGCTGGCGTTCGGGCTGTGGCTGTGGGGTAGCGGGCTGGGCTTCGCCGATGCTGCGGCACTGGCCAAGCTGAAACTCCCCGAACGCCGCCATGATGAAGAGGAGGGCGCACTCGACCTCGCCGCAGCACCGCCGCCGCGCCGGGTGCCGCGTGCCGAACCACCGAGCGAGGACCGGACGCCGCCGCCCCGCGCCAACGTCGTCGTCCCGTCCGCCGCCTCCGCGCCGGGCAAGCGGGTGGCGCGCGAACGCCAGAGCGCGCTCGACCTCGGCGATGCGACGGTGCTGCCCAGCCTCGATCTGCTCAAGCCCGCGCCGACGGGTCAGCCGATCCGCATCGACGCAGCGGCACTGGAACAAAACGCCCGGCTGCTTGAAGGCGTGCTTGAAGATTTCGGCGTCAAGGGCCGCATCGGCGACGTCCGGCCCGGCCCGGTGGTGACGCTGTACGAACTTGAACCCGCGCCGGGCATCAAGGCGTCGCGGGTCATTGGCCTCGCCGACGATATCGCGCGGTCGATGTCGGCGCTGTCGGCGCGCGTCGCGGTGGTGCCGGGCCGCAACGTCATCGGCATCGAACTGCCCAACGCGCGGCGCGAGATGGTCAGCCTGCGCGAACTGCTCGAATCCTCGGCGTTCGAAAACAAGAACGCCGCGCTGCCGCTGATCCTCGGCAAGGACATCAGCGGCGAGCCGGTGATCGTCGACCTCGCCCCGATGCCGCATCTGCTGGTCGCGGGCACCACCGGATCGGGCAAGTCGGTCGGGCTCAACGCGATGATCCTGTCGCTGCTCTATCGGTTGCGGCCGACCGACTGCCAACTGATCATGATCGACCCCAAGATGCTCGAACTGTCGATGTACGACGGCATCCCGCATCTGCTCGCCCCGGTCGTCACCGAACCCCCCAAGGCGGTGCGTGCGCTGAAATGGGCGGTCGAGGAGATGGACGACCGCTATCGCAAGATGTCGACGGTCAACGTCCGCAACCTCGCCGGTTTCAACGCCAAGGTCGCCGAGGCCAAGCGCGCCGGGCGCCCGGTCCATATCCGCGAATTCCAGAGCGGCTGGGACCCGGAGACCGAAGCGCCGATCATCGAGGAAGAGCGGATCGATTACGACCCGCTGCCGTTCATCGTCGTCGTCGTCGACGAGCTCGCCGATCTGATGATGACCGCCGGCAAGGAGGTCGAGTTCCTGATCCAACGGCTGGCGCAAAAGGCCCGCGCGGCGGGGATCCATCTGATCCTGGCAACGCAGCGGCCGTCGGTCGACGTCATCACCGGCACCATCAAATCGGTGCTTCCGACGCGGATCAGCTTTCAGGTCACGTCGAAGATCGATAGCCGCACCATTCTGGGTGAACAGGGTGCCGAACAGCTGCTCGGCAAGGGCGATATGCTGCATATGTCGGGCGGCAAGCAGGTCACCCGCGTCCACGGGCCGTTTGTTTCCGACGAGGAGGTCGAGGCCGTCGCCGCGCATTGGCGAACCCAGGGCGCACCCGCCTATGTGTCGGCGGTGACCGAGGAGCCACCCGACATCGAAGGCCAGTTCGGGCTCGACATGGGCGAGGAGGGCGATGAGGACGAAAAGCTCTATCGCAAGGCGGTGGCGCTGGTAGCCGAACGGCAAAAGGCGTCGACGAGCTTCCTTCAGCAGGAGTTCCGGCTGGGCTATAACAAGGCCGCGCGCCTGATCAATCGGATGGAGGCCGATGGTGTTGTGGGAAAGCCTGATCACGTCGGTCGGCGTGAAGTGCTGATCGACGAACAGGGCAACCGGCGGTAGTCGACACCGTCCGGTCGGAAAAAGATCGACCGGGCGCGATCCTCAGCTTTGGCAGGCGGCGGCGCACCGGCTTGGCACGACACCACAACCCCGACAGTTACTGCGGTTTGTGCGGTTCGAACAGGTCAGTGCGGATGCGCACCGAACGGGTGGCAATCTGTACCTCATAGAGAAACAGCAGCAACCCGGCGATCAAAAGCACCATCGTCGCAACGAACAGCGGGGCGACCGCAATGGAAAGCGGCATGACGACGAAATCGCTGACGAACATAATGGCGACGACAACGCAGACGAACAGCGCAGAACAGGTACACAGCCCGATCGCCCAATGCGCCGCCGCCATTCGCCGTGACAAGACCGACAGTTCGCCCGCGGCAAGTGCCCTCGTCTCCGCGTCATAGCTGGCGATCTCCGCCTCGAGCCGCCGCGCCCGGTCGACGACGCGGCCAAGCCGGTTCGACAGCACGTTGAGGATAGACGCGATGCCCGTCAGCAGGAACACTGGTGCCAGCGCCAACTGGATATTCTGGGCGATTGAGCCGAGCGGAATGGTGGGGTGCATGGCACGCCATGCGCAATCCTGCGCCGCCCTGCAATGCCAGTGTCGCGTCGTGAACGAGCCCCGTCAGGCAGCCCGCCGCGCCCGCCCCCGCCGCAGCGCGCTTCCAGCCAAGCCAAACCCGGCGACCATCGTCGCCCAGACCGACGGCTCTGGCACCGCACCTCCGGCGCGTGGAACGACATCGGCGAGGATTGCGGCGGGGATAGGATCCTCGGCGCTCGTTTCGAATCCTTCATCGAGCACAGCTGCGTCGCTACCGGCAATGGCGACGCCAGGAGGCACGGCACTGTAAAAGCCCTTGTTGGCCGGCTTCCCGCCGCCTGCACCGACGCTGTTGTGGGAAATGACATTGCCATGGCCGCCAACGATGTTGATCGTCGTCTGATAGAGCGAGCCCTGCAGCGTTGTCAGTATGTTACCAGTGAAAATGCTATCGATGCAGCCATAGCATGCAATACCCTGCGGATAGGATGTGTTCACGACGTTGTTGAGGAATTGATAACGCTGGCCGCTGGCGTTTGCCGGATCGAAGGACGTAAAGCCCTGCGTCGCTCCGGTCGCGGTATTGCCGCTGATGATGATGTCGGATTGGAGTGCGTGGCCCGCGATGCTCCACATCTGGATACAATCTGGGTGCGCGCCGGGGCTTGGCGTGGACAGGCTGCATTTGTTGTTGCTGGCCGTCACATTTCGGCTATCGGCAATTTCGAAGCCATCGCTACTGGAGTAGGTCACGCTGTTGCCGACAAGGAAGCTGCTGCTAACCGAGGTCAGTGATGCGCCAACTTTCAAATGGCTGAATGTCGAACTGGCGACCTTGATATGGGCAACCCCCGAAGCGCCGAGGCCGGTGCCAGTGTCGTTGCCGACGAAGGCCACACGGTTGAACAGCAGATTGGAACCGCCGAAGATCGCGATGGCGCGGAGATAGGCGGTGCTGCCCCTCGTGTTGCCGAAAGTGCCGCCCTGCACGGTCAAGTAATCTATGTTGCGGACGACCAGCGAATCGGTGAAACGCGCCTTGCTCGCGTCGATGGTTAGCATCGAAGCGAATGACCGGTTGGCGAGTGTGGTTTGGCCGAAATTGCCAGTGAGCTTGATCGTGTCGCCAGCTCCGGCTTCGGCAAAAGTCTTGGATAGCGTTGCAGCAGTCGCGGTATAAATGGTTGCACATGTAGGCGAAGCACAAAGCAACACAGCAGCCATATAGCTGCCAAATAGATACTTCATTAATCTATTCCCCCGAACACACAAAGACGTGTTATTCAACGAAACGTCGGTTGACCCCGATCGAATCCCCTCCGGTTCGATCTTCCCACCGCTTCAGTGCAAGTCTTAGCGGCTGGTGATTAACTTTTATTGAAGATAGAGACCTCGTATTTTTACGTATGGCACGCTGAAAACGTCGCACGCTGGACATGGCCCATCGCAACCTGCATAACCCAGCAATGGTCAATTGCCGCCTCACCCTGCGACTTACGCGCCCTTAGGCGCTACCGGCAGGGCTATGGTCCGCACCCACCGCGCCTGAGGGACTCATCCGCCGAACCCCGGAACCCTTTTTCAGCAGGCAATCATGACCGACCATATTCGCATTTTCGACACGACGCTGCGCGACGGCGAACAGTCACCCGGCTGCTCGATGAACCTTGCGGAGAAACTCAAGGTCGCAGCCCAGTTGGAGGCTCTTGGCGTCGACATCATCGAGGCCGGGTTTGCAATCGCCAGTGAAGGCGATTTCGAGGCCGTCACCGAAGTCGCCAAAATGTGCGAAATCGCGGCCGTCGCCAGCCTGGCGCGTGCGGCGTTTGGCGACATCGACCGGGCCTGGGCCGCCGTCCGCCATGCACGGCAGCCACGCATCCATACCTTCATCGCCACTTCGCCGCTGCACATGCGGGCCAAACTCAACATGACGCCCGAACAAGTGCTCGACGCCATCGCCGCATCGGTCGGCCATGCCCGCAACCTTTGCGGCGATGTCGAATGGTCGGCAGAGGATGCGACAAGGACCGATCCGGATTTCCTCTGCCGCGCCGTCGAAGTCGCGATCAAGGCGGGAGCGATGACGATCAATCTCCCGGACACTGTCGGCTATGCAACGCCTGAGACCTATGGTGCCATGTTCCGCGATGTGATCGGCCGGGTACCCGGTGCCGACAAGGCCGTGTTCTCGACGCATTGCCATAACGATCTGGGCCTCGCCGTTGCCAACACACTCGCTGCGATCATGGCGGGTGCTCGGCAGTGCGAGGCGACCGTCAACGGCATCGGCGAACGCGCTGGCAACGCTGCCATTGAGGAAATCGCGATGGCGATCCGCGTCCGCCATGATGTGCTCCCGGTGACGACGCGCATTGTCTCGACCGAAATCACCAAGGCTTCGCGGCTGGTCAGCGGCATCACCGGCATGGCGGTGCAAGCCAACAAGGCGATCGTCGGTGCCAACGCCTTCGCTCATGAGAGCGGCATCCATCAGGACGGGATGCTCAAGGATAGCTCCACCTATGAGATCATGACGCCGGAAAGCGTCGGCCAAGGTGCGACCAATCTCGTGCTCGGCAAGCATTCGGGCCGCGCGGCATTCAAGCAGAAGCTGGCCGAACTGGGTTACGACCTCAGTGACAATGAGTTCGGCGACGCCTTCAAGCGCTTCAAAGATCTCGCAGATGCCAAAAAGACAGTGTTCGACGAGGATATCGTCGCCTTGGTCGACGATCAGGTGCTGCGCGCCCATGACCGGATCCAGGTCATGGAGGTCGAGGTCTATTGCGGCTCGACTGGACCACAGCGCGCGATCCTGACGCTAAACGTCGACGGCGAAGAAATGACTGCGGCGGTGCGCGGCAATGGGCCTGTCGATGCGCTGTTCAACGCCGTGCGCAAACTGGTGCCGCACGATGGTACGACGCTGCAACTGTATCAGGTTCATGCCGTGACGGCGGGGACCGATGCGCAGGCCGAGGTGTCGGTTGTACTGGCAGAGGAAGGACGTACGGCCCGCGGCACCGGCGCGCATACCGACACGTTGGTGGCGTCTGCCAAAGCCTATGTGAATGCGCTCAACAAGCTCACATTCAAACGCGGGCGGAGCTCCCTGGCGGCAGCGTAACGGCTATCCGGCGGCACCCGCCAAAGGTGCCGCCGGATAAGCCCGTATTAGAACCGTGTCCGAACCGTTACGCCGAAGGTCCGCGGCTCCGCGGGGAAGGTGATGTAGAGCTGATTGGCGGTGGCCTGTATCCCGGTGGCGACGCCGCGGAAGGTGCCGCTGCCCTGCGCCGGAGCATCTGCTGCGACTTGCTGATATTTCTCATTCAGCAAGTTCTGCGACCAGAATTCGATGCCCCACTTCTTGTCCTGGCCATAAAGACCAAGCCGGGCGTTGACGACGGCAAAGCCCTGCTGGACCTTTTCGATATCGAGGTCCGAACCGGTATTGGTCGCCGACTGATAACGGAAATCAGCATAGACCAGCGCCGAGAAGCGCTCGTTGATCTGTGGTGTCCAGGCGAAGCTGCCAGTCACGACATATTCCGGAGCATTCGAAATTTGCGAGCCCGGCAACTGGAACAGCGCAGCGCCCAGCGAGGAGCCGGCGGTGCCGGTCAGGTTCGTAGCATATTTGGTCTGGGCATACGTCATTCCAGCGCTAACCGCGATGTCGCGCGCCGGATACATATAGGCTTCGAGCTCGATGCCCTTGGCCGTCACGCCGTCCTTCAAATGTGTCGGGTCGCAGGCGCTGTCGGTCGAAATCGCGTTGGTATCGCGACCGCCCAGATCGTCCTTGCACGATTCGACGTTGGTCACCTGGAAATTCAGCCCGTTGAACAGGTTGAGCTGAAAGTTCTTGAAGGATTCATAGAATATTGCGGCGTTCAATTTGAATTCGTGGAGATCGATTTTCGCACCGATTTCATAAGCGTTGACGATTTCGGGGTCGAACCGAAGGTCATTGGCGCTCGGCGTCGCAGCATTGAGCGCGGCGGTATCGAGGTTGAAGCCACCAGCCTTATAGCCGCGCGAGAAGCTGGCATAGGTCAGCAAATGATCGACCGGCTTGAACGAAATCACCGCCGTACCGGTCAGCCGTTCTTCGTTCTTGGTCGCGCCCGGCGACGACGGACCAAAGCCCGGACCCGTGGTCGAATTGACGGCGCAGGCAATCGCGATCCCGGTCGGCCGGAAGGCGTTCAGCGGGGCAAAGGGGCCGGTGAATGGACCGGCGCGCAGTGCGGAACAGAAGTTGTTGTTCTGCACAAACGTCGTGTCGAGCGTCTTCTGGTCATTGGTGTAGCGCAGGCCCACAGTGAACTGCAGCTTATCGGGGACGATCTGCAGCACGTTATGGGTGAACAGCGCGTAATTGCGATCGACCTGCTTGTAGCTGTCATTGACGATGCCGGTATTGTTGAGCAGCGACTGGCCGGCGGGCGGGGTATAGCCTGCAGCCGCGGCTAGCGTGTTCAGCGTGATACCAAACGGCGCGATCTGGGCGTTTTCATAACGTTCCCAATCGTTGCCGTACTTCAAATCGTCCTGATAGGTCAGCTGTTCATGCGCGTAATAGCCGCCGACGAGGAAATCGAGGCGGTCATTGAACGCCTTGCCCTGCAGCCGAAGTTCCTGGCTGTATGTTTCGAACTTGCGCTTCAGGTCACTGCGATAGAGCAGGTCGAGGCTGCTGAAGTCGCCATCTTGGGCGCCGTCGTTCTTGTAGACGCGATAGGCGCTGATCGAGGTTAGATTGACGGGGCCAAGGTTACCTTTGATCTCTGCCGAAGCGCCATAATCGCGGGTTTTCTGCTGAAAGCTGCGTCCGGCAGAAATCGCGGTCTGACGGGAAAACTTACTGCCATCGAGCGGCTCGACGATTGTGCCGCCAAGCCCGCGGATAATTCCGGCAATGGAATTGGGGCTCTGGATGACGTTACCACTGGCATCCCGCGACAGATTGCGAAGCGGCTCGAGATAGGCTGCCGCGCAGCATTCTTCATTCTTGTGGCTGTAATCGCCGATGACGCGGACGCTCCAATCGGGGCTCGGCTGGAACAGTAGCTGGCCGCGGATCAGGTAGCGGTCGCGATTGGCGGTCTTACGGCCCGAAATCACGTCGGTCAGAAAGCCGTCGCGCTTGAAGTAAACGCCGTCCAGGCGCGCTGCCAGCTTGTCTCCGGCGATCGGCCCGGTAATCGATGCCTGACCGCGATAGGCATTGAAATTTCCATAGCTGAATTCAGCAGTGCCAGCAGTATCGAAACTCGGCCTGGCGGTGATGATGTTAATAAGGCCTGCCGATGCGTTGCGGCCAAACAGCGTGCCCTGCGGCCCGCGCAGCACTTCGACGCGATCAATAGCGCCAAGTTCCTGCAGGCCGACGCCGGTGCGGGCGCGGTAAACACCGTCGATGAACACCGCGACCGAGGATTCAAGGCCGGGATTTTCGCCGACCGTGCCGATACCGCGGATGCGCGCGGCGGCGTTGCTGTCGTTGGTGGCTTCCGACACGAGTAGCGACGGCGCGAGCTGGTTGAGCTGGCGGATGTCGCTGCCGCCCGAATATTTCAGCTGTTCGGCACTGACCGCGCTGACCGCGATCGGCACCTCGGACAGCACCTGACTGCGCTGCGTCGCGGTGATGACGATTTCGCCAGCGTTTGCAGCGTCGGCGGCGGCAACTTTAGCGGGTGCAGCGTTCTGCGCGCTGACTGCGGCGGGCAGGGTGAAAATGGCGACAGACGCCAGCAGCCAGGTCTTCAAGGTCGATCTCCCCAAGGATGGCGGAGGTCCTTTTTTGCCCCCGCTTTCTGGTGCAAGGCGTAACAAACTGGCGGCACAGCGCAAGATAGCGGCAGCGCTGCCCAGCAATCAGGCACAGGCTGTTGCCCAAGCAACACACACAACGGCTTGGCTTGCCGCGCTCGCCAACGGTCGCCATGGTGCCGCAAAATCAATGGGGAGAAAGTCGATGGATCGTCTGGCAGGCAAGGTCGCGCTGGTCACGGGTGCGGCATCTGGTCTCGGGGCGGCGATGGCGGCCAAATTCGCCAGCGAGGGCGCCAAGGTGGTGCTGACCGACATCAATGCCGCTGGTGCGGTCGCCAAGGCCGCCGAGATCGGCAGTGCGGCGGTCAGCATCGGTCACGACGTCACTTCGCCCGATCAATGGCAAACGGCGCTCGATTTCGCTGAACAGCAGTTCGGCGGCCTCCACATCCTGGTCAACAACGCCGGCATCGGCACCGGCGGGACGGTCGAAGCGACGAGCTTTGAGGACTGGCGGCTGGTCCATTCGATCGACCTCGACAGCGTGTTTTATGGCTGCAAGCTCGCCCTGCCGCTGATGGCGCGGACGGTCGCCACAACCGGGGTCAAGGGCTCGATCCTCAACATCTCGTCGATCGCCGGGGTGATCGCCGCCGCCAACATGGCCGCCTATAACAGCGCCAAGGCCGGCGTCCGCCACCTGACCAAATCGGTGGCCCTACACTGTGCCCGCTCGCGGTACGGCATCACCTGCAATTCGATCCACCCCGTCTTCATCGACACGCCGATCCTCGATGGGCTGGTCAGCGCGGTCGGCCGCGACGAAGGCCTGGCCAAGCTTGGCCGCCAGATCCCCATCGGCCATGTCGGCGAGCCCGACGATGTTGCCTGGGCGGCCGTTTATCTGGTGTCCGACGAAGCCAAGTTCGTCACCGGCCACGGCCTGTATGTCGATGGCGGCATTTCGGCAATGTGACGCTCGCCTTTCTTCCGCCCCCCTCCCGCCCTATGTGGGCGGCACCATGCAAATTCCCGGCCTTGTCGACCCCATGACCATTCCGCGCGCGCCGTCCGTGCGCGCCGATGGCAAGCGCAGCCTGCTCGGCCTGTCCAAGCCCCAACTGCGGGCCGCGTTGATCGAGGCGGGCATCCCGGAAAAACAGGCGGGGATGCGCACCGGCCAGGTGTGGAACTGGATCTACCACCGCGGCGCCACCGACATCGACGCCTTCGCAAACATCTCCAAGGACACGCGCGCCATGCTTGCCGCGCAGTTCGTCGTTGGCCGGCCCGAGGTCGTGCAGGCGCAGGTCTCCACCGACGGCACCCGCAAATGGCTGCTGCGCTTCGACGACGGCGAGGAGGCGGAGTGCGTGTTCATACCCGACGCGTATCGCGGCACGCTGTGCGTTTCGGCGCAGATCGGCTGCACGCTCAACTGCCGCTTCTGCTTCACCGGTACGATGAAGCTGGTGCGCAACCTGACCGCCGCCGAGATCGTCGGCCAGGTCATGCTCGCCCGCGACGCGCTGGGGGAATGGCCGGGCGAAGGCCAGGCCCTTGCGGCGCTGTCCGACGACTTCGACGAAGACGACGACGAAATACCGATGAGCCTGAAGGGCCGCCCCGGCAGCAACTACACCAGCGACGGCCGGATGCTGACCAACATCGTCATGATGGGCATGGGCGAGCCGCTGTATAATTTCGACAATGTCCGCGATGCGCTGGCCATCGTCATGGACGGCGACGGGCTGGGGCTGAGCAAGCGCCGCATCACGCTGTCGACCAGCGGCGTCGTGCCGATGATGGCGCGCGCGGGGAAGGAGATCGGCGTCAACCTCGCCGTCTCGCTCCACGCCGTCACCAAGGAAATCCGCGACGAAATCGTGCCGATCAACAAGAAATACGGCATCGAGGAACTGCTCAGCGCCTGTGCCGCCTATCCAGGCGCCAACAACGCCCGGCGGATCACGTTCGAATATGTCATGCTGAAGGACAAGAACGACAGCGACGCCGACGCCCGCGAACTCGTCCGCCTGATCCGCAAATATGACCTGCCCGCCAAGGTAAACCTGATCCCGTTCAACCCCTGGCCGGGATCGGATTACGAAACATCGCTGCCCGAACGCGTCACGGCGTTTTCGGAGATCGTGTTCAAAGGCGGCATCTCCGCCCCGGTGCGACGGCCGAGGGGGCGGGACATCATGGCAGCCTGCGGCCAGCTGAAGAGCGCCAGCGAGAAGGTGTCGCGGGCGGAGTTGGACCGGCGGGCGGCGGAGAAGGAGGCGGGGTGGGGGGATTAGGGCGAAGTGTCATGAATACAGAATACACACGTTAGCGAAATTTCTTGTCGTATTTAGATTGTAGTTTTTAGATTACGCGCATCGAATACCGCATTAGTATTTCCCTGCAAGGCGCGTCACTTATAGAGGATCGGTAATACGCATTTCAGTGAAAGGATTGTCTTTGACAACTTCTCGGACCTGCTTGAAGAGTATTTCATCAAATAATACGCCAAAGTTATACGTGTTTTCTTTACTGAATTCTCCGTGTTCTGTTTTTAAAGGAGAAAAGGAACCAAGGTGCAAGCCAATGGCCATTCCAGACTTGCTATCTATATAAAAACCTCCAGATGACCCATGGCCAGCATCGCAGTTTGTTTTAATCATATTGACAAAATTCGAGCGCGGGACGTTATTTGGCAGCGATGCCTCGTTCCCACTAATCCGAAATAGTTGGCCAACTGTTTTGCGGAGCACCGTAAGGTCGGAAAGGTCGTTGTGAAAAGCTATCAGTGCTACATCACCCCCCTCAAGTGAATGACCATCTCCCAATGCCGGTCCGTTAACTATGTGATTTGGTATTCTACTTAGCTTCAATATTGCAAAGTCATTACTTCTATCGCGGTAAAGCGCTGTTATATCCCATCTTATCTTAGCATACCTGATGCTAATTCTATCCTTCGGATATCCACTGGAATTGTAGGTGGCAAACGAGCAGCTCGTCGGCTCGATACGAATGGTCTGAGAGCGGCCGGCCCTTGGGGGGTCGTAAAAGGCATGAGAGACTGTAACGACCGTGTCCCCTCCCCCAGTGATAAAGCCAGCTGTTACATAAAAACGCCCGGCATTGTCAGGGTCTGGACATTCTATTCTACCCACGTTGGTATATTTTTGGAATTCGACAGGTGTCAAATACGCGCCGTTTATGCGGCTGTCAGTTCCAAAAGTCATTGCTGCTGACTGAGTTGGCTGTAAGGCCACGAGCATTGCGGCGCATATGCGTATCAAGCAAAATCTCCGAGCTAAACGCTCCTCTAACAAGATGCATTGCATCAGCGACCCCAATTTCAAGTCAAGCTCTCTCCACACGGTCCAGACGAATCACGCACTGTATGGTGCTCGTATCTATCGTAAGATGGATAGCAGCAAAATGTCGGAACTGCGATCACAATGTCCGCCAAGGCAATTCGATATCTCGACGCAAGGGCCAACGCGAGGTAGAGTAAACACTCTCCCTAGGATATGCAGGAGCATAGCGATGCATTCAAGCCGTATTGTGCTTAAAAAATGTGGAATAGCAACTTTATTGCAGGCAGGCACCGGCCGGACTTATGGCGCAGCCCGCTAACAGACCACGGCAGTACTCCAAATAGAGTTTAGGTTGAAGCACGTGAGCTAAAATCGTTTTTTCTGAGCGTTCGGTCTAGTGGGCGTCGCGGGCATAACAACCTCAGCCCGTCTGCGTCTCATGCCTTCCCACACCCCCGCGACAAACCCCCTCCCCCGCGCTAAACCCCACCCATGTTCCTCCTCACCCGCCTGTTCCGCCGTATCGTCCAGCAGGGCGAGCTGATCGTCACTGGCCCTGACGGCTCCACCACGCGCTTCGGCGCGCCCGATCCGGCGCATCCCAGCGTCGCCATCCGCGTCGCCGACAACCGCACCGCGCGCGCCATCGCGATCAACCCCGCGCTGGGGGCGAGCGAGGCGTATATGGACGGGCGGCTGGTCATCGAGCAGGGCGACATTCGCGCGCTGCTCGATCTGGTCACCTTCAACCTGCGTTGGGACCGGGACAATCCGGTGCGTTTTGCGCTGTGGCGGCAGGCGTCGATTGCGGCGAAGATCGACCAGATCAATTTCTCGCGCCGGTCGAAGCGCAATGTCGCCCACCATTATGATCTCGACGACCGGCTGTACGACCTGTTCCTCGATGCGCAGCGCCAATACAGCTGTGCCTATTTCACCGATCCCGACATGAGCCTCGATGCGGCGCAGGAGGCCAAGCTGGCGCATATCGCCGCCAAGCTCGACCTGAAACCGGGGCAGAAGGTGCTCGATATCGGCTGCGGCTGGGGCGGCATGGCGCGCTACATCCACAAGGTCAGCGGGGCCGATGTGCTGGGCGTGACGTTGTCGGAGGAGCAGCTGAAGTACGCGCAGGCCAAGGCGCTGGCGGACGGGGTGGCCGATCATGTCAAGTTCGAGCTGATCGATTACCGCGCCTTGCCCAAAACCCGTACCGCCAGCTTCGACCGCATCGTTTCGGTCGGCATGTTCGAACACGTCGGCCTGCCGCATTATCGCCAGTTCTTCGATACGGTGCAGACGCTGTTGAAGCCCGACGGCGTCGCGCTGATCCACACCATCGCCCGCGCCGACGGGCCGGGGGCGACCGATCCGTTCACCGCGAAATACATCTTCCCCGGCGGCTATTCCCCCGCCCTGTCGCAGATCGTTCCGGCGGTCGAACGCGCCTGGCTGTGGATCACCGATATCGAGGTGCTGCGGCTGCATTACGCGCTGACCATCGCGCACTGGTACGAACGCTGCGTGGCGAAAAAGGCCGAGATTATCGCGCTGTACGACGAGCGATTTTACCGGATGTGGCTGTTTTATCTGGCAGCGGCGGAAAGCGCCTTCCGCAACGACGGGCATATGAACGTGCAGATCCAGCTGACGAAGAGGCGCGACAGCCTGCCGTTGACGCGGGATTATATGGGCGCGGCGGAGCGGGAGATGCTGCCGGTAAACGGGTAACCGACGCACAACTCGCAGAGCTGCGGGAACAGGATTTCACCAGCGTCCCTGACTTCATCAGCGGCGACGTGCTGGTGCCCGCAGGCGGCGCTATGGGCGGTCTTTCCAGGTCCGCAGGACTAGTTCGCAGATCCCGCCGTCCATGCGGAATTCGTCAGAAGTCCGTTCGCCGTCATCCGGTATTTTCCGTACAACAACCCGGCGCTCGACGGCCTCCAGGTACAGCCCGATATGGTCGACGCCGCCGAACGATACCTCGGCGTGCCGGACATCGATCTGTGTCAAACCGTCTCTTCCACCGCGGCACCTATTTCAGCTACCTGGACGGCAGCCGCATCATCCCGATGGCAGATTTCAAACAGCGTGGGCCGCCTTGGACTGGCAAAAATAGCGTGGCCCGATCGCGCCATCGCGCCGGGCTGGACCGAGGCGATGGTGGCGATGAGCGTCCGCCAGCGCGACTTGTTCGGTTTCCCGCCGCCCGACAGTGATTACTGGACGCCGGAGACGCTTGCCGGGGTGGCGGCGCGCTATCCGAGGATGGACATGGGGGCGTATCGGTAAAACAAAAAAATCCCCCGGGAGCATATGCTACCGAGGGTGATGATTTGGTTGCGGGGACAGGATTTGAACCTGTGACCTTCAGGTTATGAGCCTGACGAGCTACCGGGCTGCTCCACCCCGCGACAGGCGCTGCCCCAAATAGAGACAGTACGCCGAAGCTGGTTGAATTGAGAATGGGTTTTTCCAAGGTTCCGCGCACCTGCGCCGGCTACAAGGCCTGGCGGCGTCCTACTCTTCCATCGCTTGAGCGATAGTACCATCGGCGCTGTCCGGTTTCACGGCCGAGTTCGAGATGGGATCGGGTGGGTCACAGACGCTATGACCACCAAGCCATGAAGCCGGCGCAGTTGTGCAGAAAATTGGGTTTTGAACGATATCCCGTGCAATGTGGAAAATCAGTGTTGTCGTTGATGGTGGGATCTTCAAGCGCGACCAGAGTAATTAGGACCGGTTAGCTGAACGCATTACTGCGCTTACACATCCGGCCTATCAACGTGGTGGTCTTCCACGACTCGATGAGATCTAATCTCGAGGGAGGCTTCC
>JBBQVA010000010.1:0-111390 GCA_038211945.1 Sphingomonadales bacterium | reverse complement strand
ATTTACGAACAAGCGGCGACCCGCCTCGCCCAGATGGACGCCTTTGACGACGAATTCTGGCCAGTGATGCACGAGCTGCGTGTCATCGAGGCGAAGCTTGAGACTTTGATACAAGTGGCGACTGTGCCCATCCATAAGTGGCTTGCGGCCCATGACGATTATCTCGCCTCGAACAATTGCGCCGCGTAGGGTATCGACGTCGAATGAGCAGTAAAAAGAATGGCCTAGGATCGGATGCCGCATCACCAGAAGGCAATGCGGGTAGATCGAATCCCAGCTACGCAAGAACGCTGAAGAACCTGATGACGAAGCAGGCGGTCTCGGAGAAACTTGCCGAACCCGATCATCCTGTTCAAAAAGCCCTCTCTTCGTTGGTTGCGGACTTCACGCCGGACACCGTAGCCGCGCTGGCCGAAAAGATCACCAGAGGCCAGCTAGTCGAGACGGCGCAAGCATACCTGTTCGGTGACGATCTCAGCCCCGATGAGCGAAAACTTGCCTATAGCGCGGCCGCGTCACTGTCGGAGTTGAGCCCTGAGCTACTCAATCAGCGCAGCTCGATGGCGGACGCGCTGGATCCGGATGGCCAACCGACGTCAGATTTTTGGTTTCAGACGATGTCGCGGATCGACAGGGCGACCGCGCGGCGAGGGGTGCCTGGTCGAGGGGACACCGAAGCGCAGATTTATGAAACGTCGCACAAATTCGAGGCGATGAAGCTATTCCCGGACGACAAGGCAGGACCCTATTATACCTGCGAGTTGCATGCCGATCGGCTGGTCACTCTGAAGCGCGATTTTCCGTGGTTCTACCCAATGCTTGAAGCGGGAGACTTTACCACGGCGTATCCGCTTGCCCTGAAACTCCCAAAGTCAGGCGGACAGCACAGAGACCGTGATTTTGTCATACGGTGCCTCGCCGCCGAACAATATATCAGACGCATAGAAGACAGTCAGCGTGTCCATGCATATCTGCCACGAGCCCGCCAATCCTGTATTCCTGCGGAACTTAGGCTGGAGGTTGATGCGTCGAAGAAGGTTCAGATGGCCGGCATCATGCAAGCTCAGGCGACATTCTCCCGAGCAGTGTCTCGGGTCTTTGCGCTCATTACGCCCGTGAGTGCGCCGGACGATGAGGTTGTCCTAAAGGGGCGGCCCAGCCCTTTCATCGACATGGCCAACGCGAGTGCCGAGCCATTGTATGATGCTCTCGATCGAGATGCTCGTGACGCTTGGCATACCGAACTGGTCAAGCTGTCGCCGGTAGCGCGCGCCCAAATCGAACAAGGCGGGGCTCTGCCTGACGGCCGTGTAGGTCCGACATCACAAGGAACTCGCGTTGCTCCGCGACACGACGTCATTACACACTGGTATGGCGCAACAGAACGTGCGCTTCTGCTACTGGTCGATATCAGGCTTCTCCAATCCCGTGCGATCACACGATTGATCTTAGAGGACCCGGGCCAGCTCGTCGGGCAGGGTGTGAGCAGGTTCATGCATCCGAGCTCGATGGGCGACAAAACCGGCGTGTCCTCGGCGGACTTGCAGCGGCTCTGTCGTGAGATGGCATTCCTTTCGCGGATCCGGGGAGCTAGCGAGAGCTATCGCTGGGATGTCGAACTCGGCATCGAGACGGACACGAACTACATTGCTGAATCGGTAGCGTACGACCTGCTAGGTAAGTTCGAGCGACGTCGGGCAACCGGTTCAAGCCCCATGTGCAAATCCGAAGCGTTCTTCAATCACTTCGATCCTCTGCGTGGATCGCCGAAGCCCAAGAAGGCACCCTGAAAGGGCGCGCGAGTTACCTGACTGCGATTCTGCAAGGCTCCGGGGAAACGGGTCCATCACCAGTGGGTGGACGAGAAAAGCTTCCTTCCAGACGTGCCAAGCCAGACAGATGTCGGTCCCGGCGGGATGGTCGTCGCCCATGCACCCGCTGCCAACACCGGAGATCCGACCCTTAATCTGCCAGCGGCCCAAAGGGTCGAGCCGTCTGCTCGGCCGTCGAAAAACATGTCTGACACGACATCGCTCACCGTCGACTGCCGTCTGCCTGTATCCATCGGCGTGATGCCGGAAGAGATCGCCTTTCTTTTTCGAGCTGTAGGAAAGCTGATACCCGGCTTGTTCGACTCATAGGCGACTTGAAGCGCGACGCGGTCGGGCGGCACCGAAGCCTAAGCCTCGGAGTTATTTTGCAAATGACTGACATGTCGACCTCGGCGAAGTCACCGGCACCTCGGTTGCGAGCAGTCAGCTATGAAAGGGTGTCGACCAAGGATCAGGAAGAGAACGCGCTGTCGCTAGCCGAGCAGAGGATCGTGATCCAACATTACTGCGACGGGAAGGGCTGGGACCTTGTTGACTTCTATCGAGAGAAGGGCGCGTCCGCGAAGAGTGCCCGCCGCCCAGCCCTGCAGAAGATGGCCGCTGCTGCCGAGATGACACCGCGTCCGTTCGACGTCGTCATCGTCCTCAATCTGTCTCGCTTTTTTCGGAACTCCTATCTTTCGGAGACGTGGTACCGCCGCCTGATTTCCGCTGGTGTCGAGTTCGTCTCCGCGACACAGAATTTTGGTACTGGAAAAGAAGCGGATTTCACGCGTCGCCTCTTTGGGCTGGTGGACGAGCTTGCATCGACAACAAACGGCGAGCAGGTCCAGTCGATGATGATCGCCAACGCGACGGCTGGCTGGTGGAACGGCTCCAAGCCGCCATTCGGATATGAAACCTATTTCGCCGGCCGGTTCGGCAAAAAGGAAAAGAAGAAGCTGCAGATCAACGCCGCCGAAGCGTCCGTCGTCCGGCGCATCTTCGGTCTTTACCTTGCCGGCGAACCAGGCTGCCGCCCCGCCGGACTCAAGGCGATTGCATCCAGACTCAATCATGAAGGAGTCCGCATACGGAACAAGCCGTTTCTGACGTCGACGATCAGCGACATTCTCCATCGCAATGCCTACGTCGGAACGTACTACTACAATATGAAGGACAGCCGGTTCGGTAAGCCCCGCGATCCATCTGAATGGGTGCCGGTATCTGTCCCGGCCCTCGTGTCACAGGCGGATTTTGACGCGGTCCAAGCTCGTCTGGCGCGAAATCATCCCAAAGTGACAGCGCCACGAACCGTCAACTCACCAACGCTGCTGGCCGGTATAGGCACCTGCGGCCACGAGAATTGCGGCGCGGGTCTACTGTTGATGACTGGCAAGGGCGGCCTACACCGCTATTACACCTGCCAGAAGAAGCGGACGCAGTCGGCAACAGCCTGCGGTGCAAAGGCGAGGAGGATGGCCGATGTCGATGGTGCAGTTCTCGACGCCATCGAAGGGCTGATTCTCGCCCCGGGCCGCATCGAGCCATTGCTCGCCGGCCTGCTAGAGCAGTCGGACGAAGCGGCGGCGGTACGTCGCGCCGATCTTGGCCGCCTACGCGCCGAGAAGACGCGCGCCGACGCGGCCTTAGCAGCGATCTGGGAGACTATCGAACTCGGCATCGCATCGCCCAAAGACGCCGACGCCGCCGATCGGATGACAAGGACGCGGGCAACGATCAAGCGCTGCGGTGACGAGATCCGTCTTATCGAGGATCAAGCGTCGACGCCGTCACGTCGCATCACACCGGAGGTCGTGGCCAAGTTTTCCGAGACGGTGCGATCCGCCCTGCGCGGCCCTGACTTCGGCCTTCGCCAGGACTACGTCCGGCTTTTGATCGATAAGGTCGTCCTATCGGCCAGCGGGCTGACCATAAGGGGTTCGAAAAAGGCCCTCGAACATGCTGTCGGAGCCCAGAGGGCATCCGACAGCAGAGTTCTTACTTTTGCCCAGAATTGGTGCGCCCGGAACGATTCGAACGTCCGACCCTCAGATTCGTAGTCTGATGCTCTATCCAGCTGAGCTACGGGCGCTTGGGGAGGCGGACATAGGCGAGTGTACGGCCTCTGGCAACCACCATTCCTTTGCCTTCGTCGAAGCGGTGCTTGCCGCGCGGGCAGGGGGTCGGTAGCAGCGCGGCTATGAGGATGTGTGTGCCCGTGTTGATCGTCGCAGCCACAGTGACGGCGTGTACGCAGGCACCGCGCAAAGGGGAGAACTGGCCGACGTTGGCACCGCGTCCCGGTGAGGCGATGGCTGCTGCGCCCGGTTGTGGCGGCTGCGGCCCAGGCGCGCCGCCGCTGCCGGTGCCGGTGCGTAGTGCCGAGCCGCTGCGGGCGCTGCCTGCAGACGCGGGGGCGCGGCTGGCGGCAGTCGAGGCCGCGCTCAAGCCGATCGAAGACAAGCTGCCGCGCCAGGCAGCCGAAACCCGGCGCGCCGTCACGGTGGCGCGGGGCCGGAGTGAGAATGACGATGCGACGGTCGCCGCCGAACTGCAGCGCACCCGGCTGGAGGCGTTGACGCTGGCGCTGCCTGATCTGCAGGAACGGCTCGATACTTTATCGGCAGAGATTGACGGCATCGATGGTGCAGAGCCGATCAAGGCGCAGATTGCCGCCCTGTCGGCGCGCGTCGCTGCCGCACAGGCAGCTGGCGCGCTCTAACGCAACGCCCCGACGGCGCGCTGGATGCGGGTGCAGGCGTCCTCGAGCAGCGCTTCGGACGTCGCATAGCTGATGCGGAACGCGGGCGAGCCGCCGAACGCCGCGCCGTGGACGACGGCAACGCCCTCGGTATCGAGGAAATAGCCCGCCACCGCTTCGTCATCGATAAGCACGCGACCGTCGGGGGCGGTCTTGCCGATCAGCCCGGCGCAGTCGGGATAGACGTAGAATGCGCCTTCGGGACGCGGGCAGCGCAGCCCCGGCGTCTGGTTGAGCATCGACACGACCAGGTCGCGGCGCTTCTGAAAGGCGGCATTGCGTTCGATCAGGAACGACTGGTCGCCGTTCAGCGCCGCCGTCACTGCGGCCTGCGAGATCGACGACGGGTTGCTGGTCGACTGCGACTGGAGGTTGGCCATCGCCTTGATCAGCCACGCCGGGCCGCCGGCGAAGCCGATGCGCCAGCCGGTCATCGCATAGGCTTTCGATGCGCCGTTCATCGTCAGCGTGCGGTCGTACAGCGCCGGTTCGACCTCGGCGATGGTCGCAAATTCAAAGCCGTCATAGACGATGTGTTCGTACATATCGTCGGACAGGATCATGACGTGGGGGTGGTGCAGCAGCACGTCGGCGAGCGCGCGGATTTCGGCGCGGTTGTACGCGGCCCCGGTCGGGTTCGACGGTGAATTGAAGATCAGCCAGCGGGTGCGCGGGGTGATCGCGGCGTCGAGGCCCTCGGGCGTCAGCTTGAAGCCCTGTTCGATCGGGCAGTTGACGATGACCGGCGTCGCGCCTGCGAATTGCACGATGTCAGGATAGCTGACCCAATAGGGGGCCGGGATGACGACCTCGTCGCCCGGGTCGAGCGTCGCCAGCAGCGCGTTGAACAGGGTGTGCTTGCCGCCGCTGTTGATGGTGATTTGGTCGACGCCATAGGTGAGGCTGTTGTCGCGCCGGAACTTGGCGGCGACGGCAGCCTTCAATTCCGGCGTACCGTCGACCGTCGTATATTTGGTCTGGCCGTCGCGGATCGCCTTGATCGCGGCCTCCTTGACGAAATCCGGCGTGTCGAAATCGGGCTCGCCCGCACCCAGCCCGATAATGTCGCGGCCCTGCGCCTTCAGTTCGTTGGTGCGCCGCGTCACCGCCAGCGTTGGCGAGGCATTGATGCGCCGGATGGCAGCGGAGAGGTGGGGCATTGGTTTCGTTCCTGATGCGTCGGCGCGTCGATAGGCGAGACGGGGTGCAAGCTCAACGGCGTAACGAACTGATAATCCGGATATGTCGGAAAACTTTACACTTTGGCAAAAAAGGATTTGGCACTGATTATTCATAACAATATGGAATCGTTGCGGGTACAATCATCATCAGCAATCGGCACGGTTTTTGCACCGCTTTAATAGACAGCACCAAGCTGCTAAACGATAATTGGGGTATGCACCGATGAAATTCCGCTTTCTTGCCGCCGCCGCGCTTGTCGCCGCCGGACCGGCGTGCGCCACCAATCTTGTCACAGACGGCAGCTTTGAATCCGGTGGTTTCGACGCGTGGTTTCAGTACAGCAACACCGACTTCACCGGGGTGACGGGTGACCCCGTCTTCAACCCGGCGACCGATGGCACCTTCCAGGCCTTTTTCGGCCCGGTCGGCAGCTCTGGCACTATCGCCCAGTCGATCCACGGCCGCGTCGGCCACTATACAGTCTCGTTCGATCTGGGCAATGATCGCGGTAACGGCAACTTTGTCTATTTCGGCACGACGAGGCTCCAAGCCAATGCGCCCGACAGCGGCGGCGCTTGGGTGCATTACAAATTCTACGTGACGAGCGGCGCCTCTCCGGTGCTAAAATTCGGCTTCCAGAATGACCCATCCTACTACGTCCTCGACAATGTCGTCGTCAGCATCCCCGAACCCGCCAGCTGGGCGCTGCTCATCGCCGGTTTCGGTCTGACCGGTGCCGCGATGCGTCGCCGCAAGGCTGCGCTCGCCGCCTGATTGGCCGGCAATTGCGAATTGAAAGGGGCGGTCCTTCGGGGCCGCCCTTTTTCGTTTCAGCCGAGCCGCGCCGGAATCAACCCGCGCAGTGCGTTGCCGATGAAGAACCCCTCCGCCAGATTGGCGGCGGTCAGCGGCGCTTCGAAGGCCTCGCCCGTTTCGATCAGGCGTTGGCGGAGGATGCCCGGCAGCAGGCCCAAGGCCAGCGGCGGCGTGGCCAGGCGTCCGCCCCAGGGGACGAAGATGTTGGTGAAGCTGCCCTCGGTGATCTGGCCGTCCTCGTGCACCAGCAGACATTCGAACGCCCCCGATGCGCGGCGGGCGTCGTCATAAAAGCTGCGGTCGGTTGTCTTGTGGCGCAGCCGCCAGTCGGTCGCGGTGACGGGGTGGGGGGTCAGCGCGACGGCGACGGGTTCGGACGGGTGTCGGGCCAGCGGTGACAGCTGAACGGCGATCTCTCCGGACGGGGCAAGGAGCAGGCGCAGGCGGAACGGGGCGGGCGGGCCTGAATGCGCCTGTACGGCGACGCCATTGGCCAATGCGGCGCGGATTGCGGCATCGTCGAAGCGGTGGCCGAGGAATGCTGCGCTCGCCGCCATGCGCGCCAGATGGCGGTCGAGATCGACGATGCCTTCCGCCTCGACGCACATCGTTTCGATCAGATCGGGGGGTGCTGCCCGCGTCAGGAACGCTGCCTTGGCCAGGCATTCGTCCCACTCGCTGCCCGCCTCACTGTCGGCTACAATGCCCGATCCCAGACCGAGGCGGGCAGGTCCGCCGCCTGCCATTGTCAGCGTCCGGATGGCGACCGAGAACACCGCGTCGCCATTTGCAGAAATCGCGCCGATTGCTCCGGTATAGACGCCACGCGGCTCCGGTTCGACCTCGGCGATGACCTCCATCGCGCGGATCTTGGGTGCGCCGGTGATCGATCCACACGGGAAAATCGCCGCCAGCGCATCCGCCGCGCCGACACCGGGCCGAGCGGTTGCGGTGACGGTAGAGGTCATTTGCAGGACGGTCGGATAGGTTTCGACCGCGAACAGTTCCGGCACCGCGACTGCTGTGGCGACGCGCGACAGGTCGTTGCGCAGCAGGTCGACGATCATCAGATTTTCGGCGCGGTTCTTGGGGTCCGCCGCCAGCGCCGCTGCCCGCACTGCGTCATCTTCGGCATCGACGCCGCGCGCCGCCGTTCCCTTCATCGGCCGCGCGGTTAGCTGCCGTCCGTCGAGCCGGAAGAACAGTTCGGGCGAAAAGCTCAGGATCCAAAAATTGCCGGTGTGGATCAGGGCGCCATAGGGCGCACGGCTGCCGGCGCGCAGGCGGCGGTAGAGGTGGAGCGGATGGCCCTCGCAGGCGACAGTCGCCGGGAAGGTCAGATTGGCCTGATAGATGTCACCCCCCGCGATCAGTGCCTTGATGCGCGCCAGCCGCGCGTCATACCCAACGCGGTCGATCAGCGGCTCGGCATCACCAACCGCCGCCGGTCCGTCGCCAAGCAAATGGCCAACCCCCACGCCATCCAATATCGTTTTGATGTTGTAACGACCGAACCACAGCAGCGGCGGCGCGGGCCGCGCGCGGGCCGCAAGGCGCGGTTCCAGCGCATAACCCGCTTCGTATCCGATAAATCCCGCCCATGGCCCCGGCTCGGCAAGCCGGGTGAGGGCGGGGGCCACCTCGGCCGGATGCGATGCCGTGACGGTCTCGATCAGTCCGGTAAACAGCCGCGCACGGCCCGTCGCCACATCGTCGAGCAGGACAAAGGGCTGGACGGGGTCGAACACGCCGCCCTCCTAAACCGTTTGGCTCGGCTCATACATACGGCAGCGGTGCTTGCCTCGCGCAGCATTGATCGCCACATCGCGGCGATGACCGACAAACCCCCGATGCAGGCCGTCATTATTCCGGTGACGCCGCTCCAGCAGAATTGCACGCTGATCTGGTGCACGAAAACGATGCTGGGGGCGTTCACTGATCCGGGCGGCGACCTCGACAAGTTGAAGGCGGTAGCCGTCAAACATGGCGTCACCATCGAAAAACTGCTGGTGACGCATGGCCATCTCGATCATTGCGGCATGACCGGGGTTCTGGCCGAAGAGCTTGGCGTGCCTATCGAGGGCCCCCACCCCGATGATAAATTCTGGATCGATCAGGCCCCCGAGCAGGGCGCGCGCTTCGGCATGACGGGAGTCACTGCCTTCACGCCCGATCGCTGGCTTTATCAGGGTGATACCGTGACAGTCGGCGACCTAACGCTCGATGTTTACCATTGTCCGGGCCACACACCTGGGCACATCGTCTTCCACCACGCCCCGTCCAACCTCGCCATCGTGGGCGATGTGCTGTTTCAGGGATCGATTGGGCGCACCGACTTTCCGCGTGGCAACCATGGTGACCTGATCCGCGCGATCACGACGCTGCTATGGCCGTTGGGCGGGCAGACGGCGTTCGTGCCGGGACACGGCCCGATGTCGACTTTTGCTGCCGAACGCCGGTCGAATGCCTTTGTCGCCGATGCAGTGCTGGCGAGCGCCTAGTACAGCCCGTGCATCTTGCCTGAAATGATCAACGCCCAGACGCTGGTCATCACCAGGATAAGGAATGTCCCGCTGGTGCCGACGACGCGGCCGGGATTGGGGGCGGGCGCGTCCATGCCCCAGGCATGAGCGATGCGGCAAAGGATGAGCGTGACGCCGACGATGCCGAGTAGCAGGCGGTTGCCCCCCGAACTCTCAACCAGCCCCATCAGGATCAGGACCATGGGGACGAACTCGGCGAAGTTGGCGTGGGCGCGGATACGCTGGAGCAGCTCGACATTGCCGCCGTCGCCCAGCGATACCTTATGCTTGCCGCGTGCCGAACTCACCCGCAGGCTGAGCGCGAAGAAAATCAGGCCGCAGATACCGGCGGTTGTAATTGTCACGATCATTTCGAGTCCCCCTCAATTGTTGGCACCGCTGTATCGATGCGGTGGGGGCGCGTCCAGCATCGTCAATGGGCGAGCGTCCGCGCCCGGGCGATTGCTGCTTCGGCCACCTTCTCCAGCACCCGGTAGCCATCGACATTGGGATGGACCCCGTCCTTGGTCAATTCAGCCTTCATCCCGCCCTTGCCGTCGTCAAACAGCGGATAATAATCGGCATAGACATAGCCCTTGGCCGCGGCCTCACGCTGTTCCCAGACGCACAGCGCCTTGAGGCTGGCCTGTGGCGACTGGCCCGGACGCCATGGGAAGTCGGCGGCGGGCAGCACCGATGCAAGGATGACGACGACCCCGGCCGCCTTGGCGTCGGCCGCCATCGCCGCCAGATTGGCCTCGGTCTCGTCCAGCGTCATCGGGCCGCCATTGCCCGAAATATCGTTGGTCCCGGCGAGGATGTGGACGATCGCGGGATGAAGCGCGAGCACATCGGCGGCAAAGCGCGCGCGGATCTGCGCTGTCGTCTGGCTGCGAATGCCGCGGCCGATGCGACCGTTGGTGAAGAAACCCGGATCAGAAACACCCCATCCCGAGGTGATCGAATCGCCGATGAAGACGATCCGCTGCTCGCCGGGTTTTGGCGGCGGCAGCGCGCCATTGAGTGAGGTGAAATCCTGCGGCGGACCCGCGGCGATGCCGGCCAACAGTGCCGCAAGGATCAGCCCATAACGCATCCCGCCCCCTTTCAGCGCAACCGGCGCAACCAAATCGCCGGGCGGTTGTTCTGCCTCCGTCACTTTAGCCAAGGAGAACGACCATGGATACCGATCGCATTGACGGCGCTGCCAAGAACATCGCCGGTAAGGTCAAGGAAGGCGCCGGCAAGCTGTTCGGCGATGCCAAGCTGGAAACCGAAGGCAAGGCCGAGCAGGTCGAGGGCAAGGGCCAGAACGCCGTCGGCGGCCTCAAGGACGCCGTTCGGGGCGAGTAATTGCATGCTGCCCCGGTGCACCGTGCACCGGGGCGGCGGCACCGCGTCAGATCAATCTACGCCGCGCCCGCGCGTTTCTGGCAACCATAGCCAGGTAACGACCAGCGCGATCGCCACGACGATCCAGGTGTACCAAAGCCCGCCGTAAGGGTTGCCGCTTTTGGCGACGATATATTGCGAGATCAGCGGCAAAAAGCCGCCGAAATAGCCCGCGCCGATGTGGTAGGGGATCGACATCGAAGTATAGCGGATGCGGGCCGGGAACAGCTCCGTCAGGATTGCCGCGACCGCGCCATAGGTCGCCGCCGACAATATTCCCATCATAACGATCGCTGCGATGATCCCCGGCGTGTTGCGCGGCCCGGTATAGGGTTTCGATGGGTATCCGGCGGCCGAGATCGCGGCGTCATAAGCCTTTTTGTCGAACCCGCCGACGGTCGTTTGGCCGATCTGTACGGTGAGCGCTTGCCCGTCCGGTTTCAGTGTCGTGCCGATCCCACGCCCTGAGAAAAATTGCAGCGCATCGCCGCACGGGCTTGCCTGTTTGGACGCGAATGGATTGAAGTCGCAGCGGTCGCCGGAGATCGTCACCGGGGCGACGCGCATTGCCTCGATGAGCTGCGGGTTGGCCGAATTTGCGAGCAGGTGGAAGGCGGGGAAAATGAAAATCAGGGCCAGCCCGTAACCCGCGATTGTGACGGGTTTCCGGCCGATCTTGTCGGAAAGCCAACCGAAAAATACGAACAATGGCGCGATCAGCACCAGCGCCGCACCGACCGTCAGCTGCGCCTCCGTGTCGTCGAGCAATGCGGTGCGCTGCAGGAAATATAGCGTCTGGAACTGCGCGGTGTACCAGATCACCGTCAGCCCGGCAGCGATGCCGAACATCCCGACCAGCATCAGCTTCAGATTTCCCGGCGTCGAGAACGCCTCGCGCAGCGGTGCCTGGGCACATTGACCGGCCGCCTTCATGGCCTTGAATACCGGGGATTCGTTGAGCTTCAGCCGGATATAAAGCGACACCGCGAGCAGCAGCAGCGAGATGACAAATGGTACCCGCCAGCCCCAGGCGGCAAACGCATCCTTACCGATCGCTGTAGTTGTCAGCAGGACCACGGCCAGGCTGAGCAGAAAGCCGCCAACCACCGACATCTGGATAAAGCTGGTGTAAAAACCGCGTCGTCCCGGCGGCGCATGCTCGGCGACGTAAATTGCCGCGCCGCCATATTCTCCGCCCAATGCCAAGCCTTGGACCAGCCGCAACGACACCAACAGGATGGGCGCCCAGATCCCGGCGCTGGCATAGGTCGGCAACAGGCCCACGCACGCGGTTGCCAGCCCCATCAGGGTGATCGTCGCCAGGAATGTATATTTGCGCCCGACCTTGTCGCCCAACACACCGAACAGCATCGCGCCGATGGGACGGACCCCAAACCCGGCACCAAAGGTTGCAAGGCTGAGCAGCAGCGCCGCAGTCGGGTTTTCCGCCGGGAAGAACAGTTTGCCAAGCAATGCGGCCAGTGTGCCGTAGACAAAGAAATCATACCATTCGAACACCGTGCCCAGCGACGACGCCACAATGACCAGCCGGTCGCGCTGTGGCTCGAACACCGTGTCCGTCGTGGCTGCGAGTGTTGCCAAGTCCTGTCCCCGTCCCTGTTCTGCGGTCAGCCGAGAAAGCCACGCACCTCGTCAGTGAAGCGCTGCGGCTGATCCCACATGATGAAGTGCGCGCTGTTGTCGATGCGCTTGAGCGTGACGCCCTTCAGATTGGCGTAGAGTGCCTTGTAATAGCCATCCATCTGCTCGGGGCTGACCGGCACCCCTGCCGGAACGACGTACAACACCATCGTCGGTACGGTGATCTTGACCAGCTCCGGGCGCAGATCGGTCAGCACCAGTTCGCCCATCGATCGTGCGCCGGTGTCCGGGTCGCTGGCCATCGAATCGGCGATGGCGGCAGCGCGCAGCGGGACCGTGTTGGTCATCGAATCAATGGCTTTGGTCGCTGCTGGCAGCCGCACCGCCGGATCGATATTACGCATGCCCGCCATCATGCCATCGACAATCGGCTTCAGGCTTTCAGGGGTCGCCGTCGGGCCGCCGAAAAATATGCCCATGAACGGCGGCATGTCGACGACCATCAACCTGGTGATCGCCTCCGGATGGCGTGCGGCGACCATCAGCCCGATGGTGCCGCCCATCGAATGGCCGATCAGCGCCGGGTGGAGATGGCTTTCGGCGATGTAGCGCGCGATTTCTTCGGCGACCGGGGCCGCGACATTACCGCTGCTGTTGCCGCCGACCGGCTGCCCGGCAAAGCCTGAGACCTGGACCAAGTGATAGCGGTGGCCAGGAACGGTTTTGACGAGCCCCTCCCAGTCGCGCCGCGACGAATTGAGGCCTGGGACGAGGATGACGTCGCTGCCCTTGCCCGTCACCGTCACGGTGATTCGGTCGGAGGCAAACGGCGCGGCGGTGGCTGGCACGGCCAAAAGCGCGAGCATTGCTGCGATAAGGATGCGGATCATCAACGGTCTCCCCGATTTGCGCGCAGTTTAGCGCCGCCACCGCCCGGCGCAATGATGACAGCACGCCCCGACCCCGCTAACCACCGCCGCCAACCCAAACCACAGGACACCACGCCCATGCGCCCATCCGGCCGCGCCCCCGACGCCATGCGGACCATCGAGATGATCCCGCATTTCTCCGCCCATGCCGAGGGATCGTGCCTGGTCAAGTTCGGCATGACCCATGTGCTGGTGACGGCGAGCGTCGAAGACCGGGTGCCGCCGTTTTTGCGCGGCAAGGGCCAGGGCTGGGTGACGGCCGAATATGGCATGCTGCCGAGGGCGACGCATACGCGCGGCTCGCGTGAGGCCGCCAAGGGCAAGCAATCGGGGCGGACGCAGGAAATTCAGCGGCTGATCGGGCGGTCCTTGCGCGCCGTCACCGATATGGCGCTGCTGGGTGAGCGGCAGATCACGCTGGATTGCGATGTCATTCAGGCCGATGGCGGCACGCGCACGGCGTCGATTTCCGGCGCGTGGGTGGCGCTGCGGCTGGCCATCGACGGCATCATGGCCAAGAACAACCTGACCAAAGATCCGCTGCTGTCACAGGTCGGCGCGGTCAGCTGCGGCGTCCATGACGGCGCGCCAGTACTCGATCTCGATTACATCGAAGACAGCGCAGCGGGGACGGACGCCAATTTCGTGCTGACCTCGGCCGGCGGCATCGTCGAGGTCCAGGCAACGGCGGAAGGCGCACCGTTCGACGAAGAAACCCTGCTGCGCCTGTTGCGGCTGGCCCGCATCGGCTGTGGGGAGATTTTCGCCGCGCAATTGAAGGCGGTCGGGCGGTGACTCATCGCCGCCTCGCGCCGGGGCGGCTGGTGATCGCCACCCACAACCCCGGCAAGGTCGTCGAGATCGGCGAGTTGCTGGCCCCGTTCGGGCTGGATCTGTTCAGCGCGGGCGAACTGGGGCTTGCCGAACCGGAGGAGACCGGGCTGACCTTCATCGCCAATGCCGAACTCAAGGCGTTAGCGGCGGCGACCGCGAGTGGCCTGCCCGCGCTCGCCGATGACAGCGGGTTATGTGTCGATGCGCTCGATGGTGCGCCCGGGATTTACTCGGCGCGCTGGGCGGGGCCGGGCAAGGATTTCGGCGCCGCGATGGCGCGGGTGCATGACGAGATGGCGGGTGGGATCGACCCGGCGCATTTCATCTGCGCGCTGTGCCTCGCCTGGCCCGACGGGCACACCGAGACATTCGAGGGCCGGGTCGACGGCCGCATCGTCTGGCCGCCGCGCGGTAGCAATGGCTTTGGCTACGACCCGATGTTCGTCATGGACGGCGAGACGCGCACCTATGGCGAGCTGACGCGCGCCGAAAAGGAGGCCGACAATCACCGCGCGCGGGCGTTCCGGCTGCTGGTGGCGGCGTGCCTTTGACCGATCCCTGCCTGCTGGCGGGAGGGGTCGCCCTTTATGTCCACTGGCCGTTCTGCGTCACCAAATGCCCGTATTGCGATTTCAACTCGCACGTCCGGGCGACGGTGGATGACGAAGCGTGGCGCGACGCGCTGCTGACCGACCTGGCGCATGAGGCGGCGAAGCTGCCGGGCCGTCGCCTCGCCAGCATCTTCTTCGGCGGCGGCACGCCGTCGCTGATGCCACCCGCCACCGTCGCCGCCATCATCGACGCGGCGACCGCGCACTGGGCGGCGGACAGCGATGTCGAAATCACGCTGGAGGCAAACCCGTCATCCGTCGAGTCGGCACGCTTCGCCGGGTTTGCCGCCGCCGGGGTCAACCGCCTCAGCCTTGGCCTGCAGGCATTGAACGACGCCGACCTGCAGGCGCTGGGGCGGCCGCATGATTTGCGCCAGGGACTGGCGGCGCTCGACATTGCCCAGAACACCTTCGACCGCGTCAGCTTCGATCTGATTTACGACCGCCCCGGCATGACGGTCGCGGCGTGGCAAGCCGAACTGGCGCAGGCGCTGGGCTTCGGCACCTCGCACCTGTCGCTGTATCAGCTAACCATCGAAGCAGGAACGCGCTTTGCCGCCCTTCATGCGCGCGGCGCGCTGGTGATGAACGATGCCGATACCTCCGCCGACCTGTACGAACTGACCCAAACGATGACCGAGGCGGCGGGGCTGCCGGCCTATGAGGTTTCCAACCACGCGCACGCCGGGGCGGAGAGCCGCCACAATCTGAGCTATTGGACCTATGGCGATTACGTCGGGATCGGCCCCGGCGCGCATGGGCGTCGCGGCGGTGTGGCGACCGAGCGCGCGAAGAAGCCCGAGGCCTGGTTGACGGGCGTCAGCGCGCAAGGCCATGGCATGATCGTCGATACCGCGCTCGCCGCATCCGACCGCGCCACCGAGGCGCTGTTGATGGGGCTGCGGTTGCGCGACGGCATCGGCGCGGTGCGGTTCCTGAAGCGGACGGAGGTGGCGCTAGCAGACGCGGTCGACGGCGCAGCGGTGGCGCGACTGGCGGCACAAGGGCTGCTGGTGATGGACGCGGACGGGTTGCGGCTGACGCGGGCCGGGCGACCCTTTGTCAACGAGGTCCTGCGCCAGATCGCGCTTTAAAATGCCTTGGGTGCCGCCGACACGGTGACAATCGTGCCCGCGCCGATCTGCTGAACCTCCAGCGCGCGTTCGGCAACGCCGCCAGCCGTAAAGCGGAAGACCCCGTCGATCCCAGCAAAACCCTGCGGATTTGCCAACGCGCCTTTGGGGAAGGGGGTGCCGTAGCGCCAGTTCCCCGCCAGCGAATTGACCAGCAGCACCGAATCATATCCCATGCTCGCCAGTCGTGACGGTGTGGCATTAAAGCGCGCGCGGTAACGGGTGGCGAGGCTTTTGAATCGATCGTCGGGGACTGCCGCAAACAGCGCGCCCTTCAGGCTGCGGGCGTTGGCTAGCCCCGGCTCGGTGTTCCACAATTCGGTTCCGAGCACGATCGCCGATCCTGGCCCGGCGCCGAACTGCGTCAGCGTCGGCATCATCTGCCCCGCGACCGTCCCAGAATCGGCGATCAGCAACGCCTGAAATGCCACCGGCGTGGTTTTGGCACTGGCCCGAACGACGGTGCCATCGGGCCGCAGCACTGGCTTGACTCCGGCTCCCTTCATCCGCGCGTCGTAATTGGTGACGCGCCGTGCGGCATCCAGCATCTGTTTGGGATCATGGGTGTACGACACGACCGCCACCGAGCGACCGCCCGAAGCCTCGACAGCACGAAGAAACGCCGTCGAGGCGCGTTGCCCATAGACCCCGGCCGGGACCAGCGCGGCAAACCGCTCGATACCGTGCGACCGGGCATAGGCGACGACCCGTGCCACCGAATCGGCCGGGCGGAAGCCCATGACAAAGACGTCGGCACCAGCGAGGCTGATGTCGTTGGAAAAGCTGATTACGGGGATATTGTTGGCGGCCGCGACCGACTGGACGGCACGGACGTCGCCTGCCAGCAACGGCCCCAGAAACAGCCGCGAACCATCGGCGACCGCCTTGGCTGCGGCTTGCGCCGCGCCGGGACCGGTATCGTAAATCCGCAGGTTGATGCGTTTGTCGCCCGCGTCGAGCAGCGCCATGTTGGCGGCGTTGGCGAGCGACTGGCCAACAGCCGCATTGGCGCCGGTCAGCGGCACGAGCAGCGCAACGCGATTCTGTTCGGTCGCCTGGGGCAGCGGCGGCGCCTTGACGGGCTCGGTCTTCACCACTGGCGGCGGCGC
Source organism: Sphingomonadales bacterium (assembly GCA_038211945.1). Taxonomy (GTDB): domain Bacteria; phylum Pseudomonadota; class Alphaproteobacteria; order Sphingomonadales; family Sphingomonadaceae; genus Sandarakinorhabdus. Next base: position 94,685 of record JBBQVA010000010.1, on the reverse strand, counting down.
GATGGTCGTCACCGGACGGCGGGCGGGCTGCGCGCATGCGGCGGCCAGCAGCGCCAGCGCGAAACTGCCGAACTTCTTAACGGAAGAGCGCGCTTGCCACTTGGCCTCGAACCGCGTCACCATAAGCCCATGCAACTCCCCGCCCGAACTTTTGATCAGGCGCCCGGCCTGTACATCGTCGCGACGCCGATCGGCAATCTCGGTGATCTGTCGCCGCGTGCTGCCAGCGTGTTGGCGGGCGCTGCGGTGATCGCCGCCGAGGACACGCGCGTCACCGCGCGGCTGCTCGCCTATATCGGCTGCAAGACGCCTATGCAGCCTTATCATGATCACAATGCCGATGCTGTTCGCCCACGGCTGATAGAACGTGCCCGGAACGAACCGGTTGCATTGGTCAGCGATGCGGGCACGCCGCTGATTTCGGATCCGGGGTTCAAGCTGGTCCGCGATGCCCGGACGGCGGGGGTCAATGTGGTGACGGTGCCGGGGGCCTGCGCAGCGGTGGCGGCGCTGACCCTCGCCGGGCTGCCGACCGACCGTTTCCTGTTTGCGGGGTTCCTGCCGGTGAAGACTGGCGCGCGGGCGACGGTGATTGCCGAACTTGCGAGTGTGCGCGCGACGCTGGTGTTCTACGAATCGGCCAATCGGCTGGCCGCGAGCCTGACCGCGTTGGCCGAGGGACTCGGCGACCGCGAGGCGGCGGTGTCGCGCGAGGTGACCAAGAGGTTCGAGGAGACACTGGCGGGCACGCTGTCGGAGCTCGCGGCGCGGGTGACTGCCCACCCGGTCAAGGGCGAGATCGTGATTACCGTGGCACCGCCGGGGGAGGTTGCGATGGCGACGGGTCATGAGTTGGACAGCGCGCTTGCCGGAGCGCTGGCGCGGGTAACGCTGAAGACTGCGGTGGCCGAGGTGGCGGCGACACTGGGGCTGCCGAGGGCGCAGGTTTATGCGCGGGCGTTGTCGATGCGGGGCGAGGGGTGATGGCACTTTCTGCTCCCTCCCCCCACGTCGCCCCTTGGCGACGTAGAGTGGGGAGGGCCGGGGTGGGGGTTCTTTCTTCCGGCCACGGTTCCCCCACCCCGGCTCGCGCAAGCGCGCGAGTCCGCGCCCTCCCCACCCTCCGTTCGCAAGGGCTCACGGGGGAGGAGGGTTAGGAAATGCCCCGCCCGACCACCGCGCAGCGCATCCGCAACGACCGCCGTGGCCGCCGCGCCGAACTTTACGCCGAACTGCTGTTGCGGCTGAAGGGCTATAAAATCCTTGCCCGCCGGGTCAAAACCCGTGCCGGGGAAATTGACCTGATCGTGCGCCACGGCAACACCCTGGTCTTCGTCGAAGTAAAAGCGCGACGCACTCTCGACAGCGGCATTTTCGCATTGCATCCTGCTGCCCGGGCCCGGATCGACGCGGCATCGCGCATCCTCGGCCCCCGCTTCGCCGGGCGCTGCACGGCGACGCGGATCGATGCGGTGCTGGTGCGCCCCTGGGCGTGGCCGGTGCACATCGAAGCGGTGTGGCGGGAGTGGTGAAGATGGAGCTGGCGGAACTCGGGCTGTTGGACGACGCCGACATCGACCTGGTCGAAGGCGGCATCGCCCTTGCCCGCGCCGACCGGCCGCGCGCCGATCCCGGCCCGCTGCGGCGGCTGGTCGCCGCATGGGCCATCGTTTTGCAGAAGGACGTCGCCCCGGTGTCGGGCAGCGGACGGGCGCGGCGGTTAGCCGGGCTGATCGCCGCCGATGCCGGGCTGACCGGGGCAACCACCGATTACGACAACCCCGCCAACGCCGACCTGATCGCGGTCGCCGAGCGCGGGCGCGGCCTGCCGGTGACGCTGTCGCTGCTATATGTTGCTCTGGCCCGCCGCGTCGGCTGGCGGGCAGATGCGCTCAGCCTGCCGGGGCATGTCGTCGTCGAGATCAAGGGCGGCGTCGATACCGCACTGATCGATCCGTTCGACCATGGCAGCGGCATCAGCCGCACCCGCTTGCAGGAGATCGCGCGCGCGGCGGGCGGCCCGGTTCCGGCGCAGTTCGAACGCATGAGTAACCGGCAGATTCTGGTGCGGCTGCTGTCCAATCAGGCGACGCGGGCGCGCAGTGGCGGCGATTCCGACCGCGCGTTGCTGCTCCACGAACGCATGACCGCCGTGGCGCCGCGCTATTCGGGACTGTGGTGGGAACGCGCCCGGCTCGAACAGTTGATGGGACGCAACACTGCCGCCCGCGCCAGCCTGACCGCGATGCTCGAGACGACCCACGACGGCGGGCAGGTCAAACGAATCCATACGGCACTGGCGTCGCTGGCGCGGTCGGAGAGTTAACCGCAGCGGAAGTCTGCTCCACCGAAAACCGCTCAGGCTCAGCCTGAGCGGTTCAATTCGATCCGGATTAGCTCTAAGAGTGGTGGCCATCGTCCCACCCCCAGCCCCTCCCGCCAGCGGGAGGGGAGCGAGAACCCCATGACCCTCCGCGTCGCGGTCCAGATGGACCCCATCGAAACCGTCAACATCGGCGGCGATTCGACCTTTGCGCTGATGCTGGAGGCGCAGGCGCGCGGCCATCACCTGTCGCACTATCTGGCGGGGTCGCTGTCGGCCGAAAGCGGCCGCGTCCGCGCCCATGCCCGCCCGATCATGGTCCGCCAAGCCCCCGGCGACCATTTCGAATGGCTCGGCGAAGCGGCGACGATCGACCTTGGCCATGACAGCGACGCCGTGCTGATGCGGCAGGATCCGCCGTTCGACATGGGGTACATCACCGCCACCCATCTGCTCGAGATGGCGGCCACCGAAACGCTGGTGGTCAACGACCCCGCCGAGGTCCGCAACGCACCGGAAAAGCTGTTCGTGCTGCGCTACCCCGATCTGATGCCGCCGACGCTGGTGACGCGGTCGCTCGAAGAGGCGATGGACTTCCGCGCCCGCCACGGTGCCATCGTCGTCAAGCCGCTCTATGGCAACGCCGGGGCGGCAGTGTTCCTGATCGACGCGAAGGATGGCAATCTGCCGTCGCTGGTCGAACTGTTCGGCAGCGTCTGGCGTGAACCGTTCATGGTGCAGGCGTTCCTGCCGCAAGTCAGCGAGGGCGATAAACGTATCGTTCTGGTCGACGGCGAGGTCGCAGGCGCGATCAACCGCCTGCCAAAATCCGGCGAAATCCGTTCCAACCTCGCGGCCGGCGGCAGCGCCAAACCAACCGACCTGACGCCGCGTGAGGCTGAAATCTGCGCCCGCATTGGCCCAGACCTGAAGGCCCGCGGTCTGGTCTTCGTCGGCATCGACGTGATCGCCGGCAACCTGACGGAAATTAACGTCACCTCCCCCACCGGAATCGTCGCCATCGACCGGTTCAACGGCACCAACACGCCGGGGCGGATATGGGACGCCATCGAGGCGCGGCTGGCGGCGCGGTAGGTGGCACGCCTCTGACTCCAACCAAAACCAAGCCCGCTCATCCCGAGCTTGTCGAGGGACAACGACAGTTCGCGCGTCGGTCCCTCGACAAGCTCGGGATGAGCGGGTTTTGACACCGGTGCGAGCAAGGCGAAATCCACACCAATGACCATCCTCATCTTCGATTCGGGCGTCGGCGGCCTGTCGGTCCTCGCCCCCATCCGCGCGCTGCTGCCGAACGTCGACGTCATCTACGCCGCCGACAACGCCGGTTTCCCCTATGGCACCAAGTCGGAGGCCGAGATCGCCGCGCGCGTCCCGGCCCTGTTGGGACGGCTGGTCGAACGCTATCGCCCGACGCTGGCGGTCATTGCCTGCAACACCGCCTCGACCATCGCGCTGTCGCACGTCCGCGCCGCGCTCGACCTGCCGGTGGTCGGCACCGTCCCCGCAATCAAGCCCGCCGCCGAACGCTCGGTGACGCGCACCATCGGCGTGCTGGGAACCGAAGCAACGGTCCGCCAACCCTATCTCGACCGCCTGATCGCCGAACACGCCGCCGACTGCACGGTGCTGCGCCACGGATCGGCGCGACTGGTGGAACTAGCAGAGGCCAAGCTGGCGGGTGAACCGGTTGACCCTGCGGCAGTTGCCGCTGAACTCGCCGGGCTGCTGCGCCAACCGGGTGGCGACGCGGTGGACACGGTGGTCCTCGCCTGCACCCATTTCCCGCTGCTGGCCGAAGAACTCTCCGCCGCCGCGCCAGACCTGGGAGCACGCCCACTCACCTTCGTCGACGGCGGCGCAGGCATCGCGCGCCGCGTCGCGCATTTGCTCGGGGCGGCGCGCGGCGAAGATACTTCACTCGCCACCGGCCGAGCCGTCTTCACCCGCCTCGACGCCCATGTGGACGCGCTTCGCCCCGCGCTGGCGCGGATGGGGTTGGGGGTGGTGAAAGGGTTGTAGGGCACCCAATCATAACGTTTGCAATTGCATATTTTCTTATTTAGGAAAATCTCTATGGAACGCGCTTTCAGGGCCTTGGCTTCGACTGCCCGGCGTCGCATCCTGAATCATCTGGTTGGCGGACCGATGACCGTCGGAGAAATCGCTGAGCGTTTCGACATGACGATGCCGTCGATCTCCAAGCATCTCTCGACGCTGCACGAGGCCGGTCTGGTTCACCAGCAAAAGCGCGGTCAACACGTCATCTACAGCGTCGCCGCCGATAACCTTGCCAATAGTCTCTACAGTTTCTTGACTCCATTTTGCCCTGACGCCCGTCAGATCGCGGCAGACCGGAAGCAGCGCAAGAATAAGGATGGCAGCGATGACCGTAGCGAATGAAGCCGGTGAAGGTGCCTTCAAAGTCAATTCTCTAAGCGGTCTGGATCTCGCCGATGCCAGCGTCGGCACGCTGGTCTGGGACCCAGGCCGCTCGATATGGAATATGTCGATGATTGCCGGCGCGCTGCTGCTCGGACCGCTATTATTCTCTTGGAGTGCTTTCGGCATTTTTCTCTTTCTATCGGGTGCCACGTTGTGCGTCGGCCATTCCGTCGGTTTTCATCGGAGGCTGATCCATCGCAGCTTCGATTGCCCCAAATGGCTCGAGCGGAGCATGATCTATGTCGGCGTGCTTGTCGGAATGGGCGGACCGATCTGGACGGTGGGTCTTCATGACCTGCGCGATTGGGCGCAACGGCAACCCAACTGCCACTGGTTCCTTCGGCACGGCAAATCGTGGTTGCTGGACGGGTATTATTATCTGAATTTTCGCCTCGTGCTGCGGAACCCGCCGCATTTCGATCCCGGGCCGGGCATCAGCGACAGCCGTTTCTATCTATTTCTGCAACGCACATGGATGCTGCATCAGATACCCGTTGCATTGGCGCTTTATTGGCTTGGTGGCTGGCCCTGGGTCGTCTGGGGAGTGGTCGTTCGGGTCGCGACCTGCTTTACGATGCACTGGTATATTGCCCATGTCGCTCATCGGCACGGCCCGCAGGACTGGATCGTCGAGGACGCCTCGGTTCAGGGCTATAACATTGGATGGCTGGCGATCCCGACAATGGGCGAGAGCTGGCATAGCAACCACCATGCATTTCCCGCTTCGTGTCGCCACGGACTCTACAAGGGACAGATCGACCCAGGTTATAATTTCGTCCAGTTCCTTCAGGTGGTCGGACTAGCCAAAAATATCCGCCTGCCTGAAAATCTTCCGGCCCGGGGCGGGTTGGTTCCCGTCAGTCAGCGCGCGTTGAACGCCGTTCGTCAGGGCAAGACGGGGCTGGCGACCTGACGGCAGGCAACGCCATCCCAGGGGTGACGCCGCCCACCGCCCATGCCACAAGCCCGGCCATGCCGCTCACCGAATCCGAAATTCTCGCCCGCATGAACCGACGGATGCCGCCGACGTCAGCGTTGCTCGGCATGGAGGTGCTCGAGGTCGATAGCGCAACCGGGCGGATCAAGTTGCGCTTCACGCCAAAGCCCGAATTCTGCAACCCGGCGGGCAATATCCAGGGCGGTTTCATCGTCGCCATGCTCGACGATGCGGCGGCGTTTTCGGTGATCGTCAAATCGGGAGGGCGCATCTATGTGCCGACGATCGAACTGAAGACCAGCTTCTTCGCGCCCGCGCCTGGCGGCGTGCCGGTGTTCGCCGAGGGGCGCTGCATCAAGCTTGGCAAGCGGGTGGCGTTTGTCGAGGCCGATCTGACCGATGCGGCGGGAAAGCTGTTGGCGCGTTTGACTGCGTCCTGCCTGCCAATGCCGATGCCCGACACGCACAATCTGGTGGAACTCACATGACCGAAGTCGCGACGCCGTCCGAAATCCCGCCCGAAGTCATAATCGAACGACGCGGGCGGGCGGCGTGGATTACGTTGAACCGCCCCGCCGCGCTCAATGCGCTGAACCGTTCCATGGCTGTAACGATCCACCGCGCGCTTTTTGACGCCGCTGCCGACCCGCAAGTCGAACGCATCGTCATCGAAGGGGCGGGCGAACGGGCGTTCTGCGCGGGCGGGGATGTCGCGCTGCTGGCGCGACGGGGCCGCGAGGACCGCGACTTATGGGAGGGATTCTTCCACGACGAATACCGGATGAACCAGGCCATCGCGCGGCTGGCGACGCCGTATGTGGCGATTCTCGACGGCGTCACGATGGGCGGTGGCGTCGGGCTGTCGATCCACGGGCCGTTCCGCGTGGCGACCGAACGCACGCTGTTCGCCATGCCCGAAACCGGCATCGGCCTGATCCCCGATGTTGGTGGCACCCATGCGCTGCCGCGACTTGTTGGCGAGATTGGTACCTGGGCAGCGCTGACGGGCGCGCGGCTGAAGGCGGCGGATTGCGTTTATGCCGGGATTGCGACGCATTTCGTGCCGATCGAGCGCTTGGATGTGCTGCGCGATCTGCTGGCGACTGCTGAGGAGCCGCTTGCCGAAATACTGGCGACGATGGATGCGCCTGCCGGGCCGTCGATGGTCGAGGCTCTGCGTGAGGGAATCGATTTCCACTTCGCGCATGATCCGGTGGCCGCCATCCTCGCCAGCCTTGATGACGGCGACGACTGGGCGCACGAGCAGGCGGCGATCATCCGCCGCATGTCGCCGACATCATGCGCGCTGACGCTGCGGGCGCTGCGGATGGGCGCGGGGGAGGCCATCGAGACGGCACTGCGGACGGAGTATCGCATCGTCTGCGCCATCCGGGGCGGCAGCGATTTTTTCGAAGGGGTGCGCGCCCAGCTGATCGACAAGGATCGCAACCCGTTATGGGCAGCGTTGCCCGACGACCTCGACGGCTATTTCGAAGAGCCGGCAAGCGGCGACCTGACGTTCGAGTAAATTCCAGCCTTGACAAACGCGCCGATTTGGTTATAAACGGGCGCGGCGCTGTCGTATCCTGAAACCGACGACTCAGCGGAAGGTTAGAAAAACCGGCCTTTTGAGTAACCTTCCGCGCTCAAGCCGCCTCGCCATGGCCGTACAGCGCGGCTTCGGTCGGCGGGCCGTCGTAAAAAATGCGACCGTCCTGGATGCGGACGACGCGGTTGGTCGCCTTGGCGACTTCGGGGTCGTGGGTGACGATGACGACGGTGACGCCGCGCTGTTCGTTGAGCGTGCGGAACAGGCCGAGCACCTCGACGCCGGTCTTGCTGTCGAGCGCGCCGGTCGGTTCGTCGGCGAGCAGCAGTTCCGGGTCATTTGCCAACGCCCGCGCCACGGCGACACGCTGCTGCTGCCCGCCCGAAAGTTGCGACGGGCGCGAGCGCGGCTTGTCGGCCAACCCGACACTGGCAAGCAGCGCCTGCGCCTTGGCTGCCCGGTCCCGCCCCGGCACGCCGGAATAGACCAGCGGCAGCGTGACATTGCCCAGCGCCGACAGGCGGGGAAGCAGGTTGAACTGCTGAAAGATGAAGCCGATACCGCGATTGCGCAGACTTGCCAGCGCGCGTTCGGACAGTGTGGCGGTGTCGGTGCCCTCGAAGCGGTAGGTTCCTTCGGTCGGCGTATCGAGGCAGCCGATGATGTTCATCAGCGTTGACTTGCCCGATCCCGACGGCCCCATGATCGCCATCAGCTCGCCCTTGGCGACGTTGAGCGAAACGCCATCGAGGGCGCGAAAGACGCCAGCTTCGGACCTGTAGTCCTTGACCACGCCCGACAGCGACAGGACCGCAGTCATCAGCTTCCCGGCGCGGGGGGCTTGGTGGAGGCCTTCTTTTTGCCATCGGGAGGTCCGGCCATGAAGCCGCCCGCCGCCTTGACCGGCAGGTTCGACGCGGTCACCACGACATCGCCGTTGCGCAGCGGCCCGGCGGTCACTTCGCTCATCTCGGCATCTGATGCGCCGACATGAATAGCGCGCGGTTCGGGCTTGCCTGCGACGAGCTGAAAAACCGTTATCGCATCGGGATCGCGGGTGACCCCCAATTGGCGCAACGGCTTATAGCCGTCGGGCTTGTAGCTCAGCGCCGTGTTGGGGATCAGCAGCCTGTCCTTCTGCTCCGACACGATAAAGGTCGCGTTGGCGGTCATCCCCGGCAGCAGCGCGCCGTCGGGATTGGCGACCGATACGATGACCGTATAGGTCACCACGTTCTGCTGCGTCGTCGGGTTGAGGCGGATCTGGCCGACGGTGCCGCTGAATTTGCGCGATCCATAGGCGTCGACGGTGAAATCGACGCGCTGGCCCTGGCGAACCTTGGCGACATCGGCTTCGGCGACCGACGCCTCGATCTGCATCCGCGTCAGATCACGGGCGATCTGGAACAGCACGGGCGTGCTGAACGATGCAGCGACGGTCTGGCCAAGATCGACCTGACGGCTGATGACGACACCGTCGACCGGCGAATGGATGACGGTATAGCTCAGATTGGTGCGGTCCTGTTTGATCTGGGCTTCGGCCTGGGCGACCTGTGCGGCAGCGCTGGTGGCGGCGGCGCGGGTCGTTTCATAGTCCTGGCGGCTGATATAGTCTTGTTTGACCAGTTGTGCCGACCGGCGTTCGTTGGCCGCCTGCAGCGCCGAGGTGGCGCGGATATTGGCCAGTGCCGCCTCGCTTGCGGCGAGCTTGGCGGCAAACACCGACGGGTCGAGTTTGAGCAGCAACTGGCCCTGGTGGACACGGTCATTATAGTCGGCGTGCAGTTCCTGCACCGTCCCGGACACCTGGGTTCCGACATTGACGACCCGCACCGGGTTGATGACGCCGTTGGCAGTGATGACTTCGGTCAAATCGCCCTCGGCCAGCGTCGCGGTCTTGTAGGGGTCAATAGCGGGCGGCGGGTGCAGCGCCTTCCAGCCGAACCAGGCGGCGATGGCGAGTACGATCACTCCGAGAATGATCCAGTTGCGGCGCTTCATCTTGGAGTTCCTGAATTGCCTTGGCGCGTCGCGTCAATCGCTTCGCCGATCTGGCCGATGGCGCGGGCCAGATCGGCGTTGGCGGTGCGGACATTGAATTCGGCTTGCACCAGCTGCTGGCGCGCGCTGGCCAACGCAGATTGGGCGTTAAGCAGATCCGTAAACAACCCAACCCCGGCCTTGTAGCGGCCCTGCGCGATATCGGCGCTGGCGGATGCGCTAGCGATGAGCGCGCGGGCGGAGACGAGGCTCTTCAGCGCAGTGTCGAGTGCCACATAGTTGGAATAGACCGCCAGTCCCGCCTGCTGCCGCGTCTGTTCGGTGAGCGCGGTCTGGCGGTCGGTTTCGGCGCGGGCGGCGGCAATCGTGTAGCGGCGGTTGAAGCCCGAAAAGATCGGCACCGTCAGCGACACGCCAACCTGGCCGGTGTTGGTCTGGAAGGTCCGGTCGACAGCCGAGACACTGTTGCTTGCGGACAGGCTGAGGCTGGGCAGACCGTCGGCGCGGGCGGCGCGTAGATTGGCGGTAGCCACGTCGATATTGGCGCGCGCGGCAGCGATGTCGGGCCGCAGTTTCTCCGCATCGGTGATCAGCGCTTCGACGCGCCCGTGTAGCAACTCCCCCGACGCCATCGGCGGCACAGCAGCCAGGGTCAGGGGCTGGGTTGGCGGCAGGCCGATCACCACCGCCAGCTGCCCCGCCGCGGTAGTCCGGTTGCCGCGCGCCTGATCAAGCGTCAGCTGCGCCTGCGCCAGCGACGTCCGGGCCTGGAGTTCATCGGCGCTGGTCGCCACCCCAGCGGCCTTGCGCCCGGCGGCAAGATTGTCCGACGCCCGCGCAAAAGCCAGTGTCGCTTCAGCCGCCGTCACCGACGCTGTATAGGCGAGCAGGCTGTCATAGGCGGTGACGACGTTGAGCGCGACGGTCTGGGCGGTGTCGGCATACAGCGCCAGCGCGGCCCGCTGACCGGCCCGCGCCGCGTCGATCCGCGCCGCCCGGCCACCGAAATCGAACAGCAGATACGACAGCGCCAACCGCGCCGTAGTGTCGACCTCGGTCGAACCGCCGCCGCCAGCGATGATCTGGCCATTGGCCGCGACAAAGCTGGTCGATTGAAACTGGTCGCTGCGGTTGAGCACCGGGCCGACGGTTGCGGTGACGGTCGGCAATTCGGCCGAGCGTGCCACTCCTATCTGAGCTGCCGATGCGCGGACGCTTGCCCAGCTGATCGCAGTCGACGGGTTATGACACAGCGCAATGTCCACTAAGTCAGCAAGAGCCAGCGGGCGGGCAGGGGTATCATCGGCGCAGGTAGACGCGGCCATGCCAATCGGTGGTGGCGCGGCGGGGATCAAGCCGCGCGGATCGTCATGCGTCGCCGCGCTCAGCGGTGCCGCGACGGCCAGCCAGATCCCAAAAAAAATGCCCCGCATCGTCTGGCGTCATAGCGGAATGCAACAGGCGGTCGATAACCCGCAACCGGCGCATCGCACCATTACGCTGCAGTGTTGCTGCAAATCAACGCGGAACCACCGTAAAGCCCCGCATTCTGCGCTATGCTGCCAATTGTGCCGCGAGCGCCTGGAAATGCGGATCGTTGCGCAGCGGATCTAGCAGTGGATCGCGGCGGAGGTAGAGCAGGCCCGGGTCGCGTACTGCAAAGGCACGGTCGAGCGCCCTGAGTGCGCCGGCCCTGTCGCCCCACTGCGCGCGAACTTGGGCTTGCTGATAAATTGCGGTGTCGCCATTTTCTGCAACCAATGCAGCGAATGCAGCATCCGCGGCAGCGCCATTACCAAGCCGACGCTCTACGATCGCGGTACCGGCGGTCTTTGCCCAATGTTGTGTCTCTGCCAAATATTCGGCCTTGGCACCGGCGATATTACCTTGTTCGAGCAGAGTATCGCCGATCGCCGCATGACCGGCGGCAAGCCCGGGGCTCAGCCGCACCGCCTCGCGTTGGCGTGACAAGGCATCGGTGTAGCGCCGTGCCGCATACAGCGCCGCGCCATAGGCCCGCCAGGCGCGTGGGTTGAATCGGTCGAGGGTCACCGCTTTGTCCAGCGCCGCCAAGCCTTTGTTAAGATCGCCGATCCGCGCGTTGAATACGCCGTAACGGATCAGGATGTCGGCATCGCCGCTGCCCGCCGCAAGCGATCGATCATAGGCAGCGCTGGCGCCCGGCATATCGAATGTGATGCGTTCGAGGACGAAGCCCAGCGCTGATTGCGCATCGGCCAGCCCCGGCGCGAGGCTGACAGCCCGGTGTGCCGCCTCGACCGCGGCTTCCCCATCGGTCTTGGCCTGGGCTGCGGTATCGAACTGACCGGCAATCGCCGCCAGCGCCCGCGCCCGTGCTGCATGCGCCGCGCCATAACCGGCGTCGGCTGCAATCGCTGCATCGAACTGCGCGAGCGCCGCGCGATAAACGCCCTCGTCGCCTGAAAGATCAAACAGTTGCCGACCTTTCAGATAGGCATCGTGCGCTGCAGTCGACCGGGTCCCACCGGCCACCAACCTGGCCGCATCCTGCGGCAGCAGCTTGACGCTCAATGCGCCGGTTACAGTCTTGGCGATTTCACTTTGCGTCGCGAACAGGTCGTCGAGTTTACGGTCATAGCTTTGCGCCCAGCGTTCATACCCCGACTTGCCCTCGACCAGCTGCGCGCTGATGCGGACCACATCGTTGGACCGCCGGACGCTGCCATCGATGATGTAGGCGACACCGAGCTTGCTGGCGATTGTGCCGGCATCGGCGGTGGACCCCTTGAACGCGTTCGATGACGTTCGTGCGGCCACTTGCAGACCTGGGACGGATGCAAGCTGACCACGCAATTCTTCGGCGACGCCATCGGAAAAATAGGCTTGGGAGGGATCGCCGCTGAGGTTGTCGAAGGCGAGGACGGCGATGCTGTTCGGCGGCGCCACGCGGGATGCCGGTGGCGCGGCGACAGCCAAGTTGGCAGCAGGTTCGCTCGCCGCTTCCGTGTGGCCGCCGCCGACCATGCGGGTAACGATCAACAATCCGAATGCCGCGAGCGTCAATACTCCCATGATGATCGGCAACGGGTCGGTGCCGCCGCCATGCGCCCCATGACCCCCATGGCCTCCATGATCTTCGTGTTGTTCGTGTTCGGCGCGTGACGCCGGATCGGTTTCCGGCAGATCGACCTGTTCGACCAGGCCATCGGCAGTCATACGAAAATACCAGGTCAGGCCAATCACCAGCGGAAACCCGATCACGAGCAGGCCCAGCAGGAACTTCATCGTGTCATGGGGTAGTTCAAGAATTTTGGTCAGCAACTCGCCGACTTCGAGAATCAGCCAGCTGACGATCAGATAGGTCGCCGCAACACGGAGCACGCCCCGCCGCCTGGCTTCCTTAAACAATCGCACCAGCATCACCCCACTACTCGAAACCCTGGTCGTTGTCGCATAGCAATGCCGACCAGTAAATCGGCGGGCGTCAGTACGGAAAGTTGCGTCGCTATGCGAGCTTCAGGAAGTCGGGGTATTCACCGAGGATGCGGGACAGCAGTGCAGGCGGAACACGCTCGATCTCGGGCTCTTTTGAGCCAAACAATCGCCAGCTGATCACGCCTGGCGTGGTCCCCATCCGCATGAATGGCCGCCAGCTCCCCATCGTTTGATAGGAGAACATCGCTGGCACGAATGTGCGACGTGCATCCGCCAAATGGCTGAGATCGGCAGACCAGGTTGCCAAAGAAGTCGCTTCCAGCATCGGGCCGACATATTCTCGCGGGTCGGCAAACGATGCCTGCGGCTTGTTCGGGATTCGGGCGATGATATCTTCGTGGACCCAAATTTTGTCATTGATCCTCGTTGTGGCCGACATCGAGGCAGAGAGTTCAAGTCCTGACGGGGCGGGGGTTGCCATCACTGGCTCAAGCTTGCCGTTCGAAACGATGATGTGTGCAGACGATCGGTAGTGTTTGACCTCCGTCTGGACGTCGTTCATCGGATTGACCCAATTACCCAAGGGGAGCCCGGTCTTCCGGTCAAGAAAATAGCCCGCTTCCGAAGTGTCGATGCGGTATCGATCTTCACCCAATTTGGTCAGATGATCCCAGCTAAACCCTTCGACATCAAACAGCGGGACCGCCGACTTCCCAAAAGGTTTTCCGAATATGGTCCCCCGGTATGGGTAGAAGGCCGCCTTGCCATCGAGACGGGACCGGATGCGCAAGTATGTAAGCAGATCGTCGTTTGCCCCAGTAGGCGCGCCAAGAGCGCTTGTCGGGGCGAGGAGCGCGCCACTTCCCAGTGCAATTAGTGTGATGCTTCCACGTCGGCTGAGCAGAGGGTTCATCACCGTTTGTCTCCCGAAATGCGCAAATGTGGGCCGCTCACCGGTGGATTGGCCGGGTCGATGTCCTGATACAGGCTGATGACGTTCCCTTCCGGATCGCTCAGCGTAGCCAGCCGTATTCCGGTTATCGCGTAACTCGTCGGCGAGTTGGCGAATTTCACGCCTTTGGCGGTGAGTGCGCCGTACGCCGTGTCCACACTGGCGACGGAGAAGTGTATCTGCCTATAACCCTGCTTGATCACGTCTCCCGGCGGCGCGATCGATGCGCTCGCATCCCGCGTCGATCCGGCAATCTCTGCAAGACCGAGGCGAAAGCCCGGAATATCGATCCACACGATTTTTGCGCTGGCTGTCGCGACGCGTTTCGTGATGCGAAAGCCGAGCGTGTCGACGTACCAAACTGCAAGCGCGTCGGCATCCTTGACCGAGATTTGCACGTGGTGGATTGCCAGTCCTGCCAGCGGCTCGGCGCTGGCCGCCGGCGATCCTGCGGCCGCTGCCAATGGGTTCACCAGAGCCGCCGACACGAGCCACATCAGGGCGATCCTCCCGACAAGTGAAGGAAGCGGCTTTGCGATCACGGCTTTTTTGCCGGCTGCGGCGTATGCGTCGCCAAAAAGTCCTTCCATGTTGAAAAGCGCGGCCCCCAGCTTGTCGGTTGCTCCAGATAGGCCGGGAAACGTTCCTTGACCGTTGCCAGGAATTTGGCGGGAAGTTGCGCCGGGCCGGTCAGCCGCTGGGTGGTGCAGCGATAGAATAATTTGCCGGGGCGTTGACCCATCATCATCCACGGATGCCATGAGGCGAGCCGTTGCCACGAGCCTGTGTAGGGAATCTGATTGCGGCCTTCGTCGAACAGTTCGTCGGTCCGCGCGACCAACTGGAAAAACTCGCCAATGCTGATGTGTGGTCCACTCGATTCCCTTATCCAGATCTTGGGATCGAGCGTGTGCTTCATGGCCAGTGTGGTATCGTTCCAGACCGATGTGTACTCACCGATCGTCTGCCACGGCAGAATGAAATCGGTCGGGCGCTCCGGATGCCGAAAATTACGCGGCGGCATATCAATTTCAGATGTCGTGAACGAGGCATCAAGCCCTGCTTCACTGCTGCGCAGGGTCGCGTTGGCGGCGGGGTTCAGTATGTGCCGAACATCGACAGTTTCATCGATCAGCGGGTTGTGCCAGCGATCCAGAACGGCGCCAGTCAACGGATCCTTGAGAAGACCGAGTTCCTTCCACGCCAGATGATAGCTGCCATCTGGCTGGCGATCCACCCAGCCTTGGCCGAACCCGTCGAGATCGAGCAAGCGTCGTGGTGGGAGGTCACCCTCCAACGCGTAAATTGTGCCGCCGAAATAACTCCAGACCGGTTCCTTCACCAGGCTGTATTGCAGCTTGATATAAGCCTTCAGATTGTCGGCCGGGTTCTGCCAGTCGAAAATGGCGCGTCGCGGCGATGCAACAGCCGGACCGCCCGCCATAAGCAAGGCCGAAGCGGCGACGGGGACGACACCCAGCGCCGCCCGGCGCGAAAGGTTCAGGGGGCGATCGTCTTGCTGGGTCATCGGGATCCACCTTATAAAGCAGGATAGTTTTCGGCTGCGACGGCGCTACGGCGTTTCGAGGTGAAAACTGCCCCCGGCCGCTTTCAATTCGTCGAGTGTAACGACGCCGTCGTGATCATGGTCAACACGTTGGAATTCGGCGTCGCCTTGCTCCCGAAAGCGCGCCAATGGGCAATTCGGCAAGTCCGCGCCGCAGTTAATCCGGATGCCGCGGGCAATGGCTTCGGGGGAAAGCGGCCCGCCGCTCGCGGCTTCGATTTCGCTGGGCTCCAGAACACCATTTCCGTTGGTATCGCGTGCCGCAAATTCGCGGTCCCGAAAGGTGCGGTGCGCTGCAGCGGTCATCGGCAGTGTTGGTCGTGGCACTGACGCCGCCGGATCGACGGCGCGAGGCGGTGCCGCCGTCGCAAAGGCGACGAGTTCGGTATTGAACCGGTCTGCGGCTTCGAAGAAGGTCAGGTGCCCGGTCCGCGCATAGCGTGACAGCTTCATCTTTGGCAGTCGGGGCGCAAGCAGGGCCATTTCGGCTTCGCCCATTCCCAGATCGAATTCACCGCGTACGAAGAGCGTGGGCAGTGTCGCAAAGACGCCGACCAGATCAGAATTGTCGTTGCTCCGGTGCGCCAGGGCTCGACGCACATAGGCCGGCAACATCATCTCGGTTGCAAACAAGATGCGCAGGTCGCTGTCGCTCATCGCGGGCGTCGTATAGGCCCGGCTGATGACGTCCCCTCCGGCGATATTCTCAGCTAGGTCGAGCGACCGGGATTGCGCCGAGGCTTTCTTAATCGAATCAATCAGATTGTTGGCTTTATGAGCCGATGCTGGGGGTGACGACAGTGCGACCGGGGCTAACAGGCCGCCCAGGGTTCCCGCAAACACCACTGCCGATACATTGGCGATGCCGTATTTCCGGACATAATCGCCGACAACTATGCCGCCATAAGACCAGCCGACAATGACTGGGCGGTGCAAGCCGGTAGCGCGGATGACCGCTGCGACATCGTCCGCTGAACGCGCCACGTCCGTATAGGCGGTTGGATCGCTCGGCTTGGCAGATCCGCCATGGCCGCGCAGATCGAACGCGACGATGTGGAAATGCTTTGCCAAGTCGGAACCGAATTGCCGACGGAATGACAGATAGCTTTGGGCAAAGCCGTGAATGAACAAGATTGCCGGGGCACCAGGGTTGCCCGCTTGGGCGACCAACAGATCGGTTCCATCGGTCGACTTTACTGTGGAGAGAGCCGGGCCCGTACCGATCGGGGCCGCTCGGTCGGCCGCGCTCAGGGGCTGGGCAAAAGCCGCTAATAGCAGCGCGATAAGCCACCGTCGCAACATGACCGGGCACCTTTTTGGAACGATTGCTGGTGTCACCCGATGCCGCCGTCCCGGCCGGAACGGCGGCAAGCGGCTCAGAATTTAAACGAGCCTCGCACCCCGGCGTGGCGCCTGTCGGGAAGTTGCAGATAGACCGCGATATTGCCCGGCCGGTTCTGGTCGCCGCCGCTGAAGGCACCCTGGAATGCCTTGCTATCGAAGACATTTTCTACATAGGCGAGCAAGCTGAACCGTCGTGTTTCAAAGCCCACCCTGACATTGGCCGTTGTGAACGCGGGGATGATCCGAACGTTATATTCATCCAGCGCACGATCGCTGGTGTAGCGAACATCACCTTCGGCGAAGAAGGTTTTCCCGTCGACAATGGGCATATCGACGCGCGCCGATCCCGTAATCGAATGCTTGGGTGTGCGCTCCAAGCGATTGCCGCGCAGGTTCGCTTGGCAAAAAACGCCAATGCCAATGACGGTGTTGGGCACGCAACTCGATACGAACGACCCGGTCAGCGCGTTGTTCACATTGACCACATAGTCACTGTATTTGGCATCGAGGTAGGTGTAGCCGGCGTTGAGCGTGACGTTCCGGATGGGCACCACAGTCAGATTTGCCTCAAGGCCATAAACCCGGGCAGAGCCTGCGTTGCGGATGAAGTTTGAAAATCCGGATGGTGTCAGCGGGTTGGGCTGGATGAGGCTGACCTGCTTGCCGTCATACTGCATGTAAAACGCCGCGCCGTTAAAGATCAATCGATGATCGAAGGCACTCGCCTTGGTGCCGATCTCGTAATTGTACAGCTTTTCCGGGTTGTACGACGCCAGCGAAGAATCGGTTACCGCGACGGTCGAATAACCGCCTGGCTTCACGCCTTTGGCGAACGAGGCATAGACCATGAGATCCTGGTTCGGTTTGAAGCGGATCGAGGCTTTCGGGGTGAAGTAATTGGTCGAAGATTGTCGTGGGACGGGTTGCGCCAGGACGACGATCGGGTAGCCGCCGTTGGCCAGCGGGGTGCCCGACGTGGTCAGGAACGGATTGAAGACATAGTCATAGCTTTCATGGGCATAACGCGCCTCGACACCCACGGTAAGCTTGGGGGTAATGTCCCATTCGGCCAGACCATAGCCCGATACATGGTTGGTGGTCCGGCTGCCATGCGTGAACGGCAGGTTGCCCTGAACGAGGTTAACGTCCTTTTGGCCACTGAACCCGGCCGGAACGACATAGGCCGCTGACGTATTGTCCTGCTGATACTGTTCATACCAGAACAGCCCGCCGACTGCCCAGCGGAAGCTGCCGCCATCGAGATGCCCGATGCGGAGTTCCTGGTTGAGCTGCTTGACGTCGCCATTGAAGATGTTGAGTTCAAAGAACCGGTTGAAATTCTCGCCTTGGCCGGTGCCGCCTGGCCCAGCGACGGTCGCTTGGGGGAAGGCGTAGAAATCAATGTCCTCATTCTCACTGAACTTCGAATTTGTGTAGGCAGTGATCGACGTCAGCTTGACGGCATCGGAGACCTGCAGGTTGACGGTGAGTGCAGTCCGCAGTGTCTCGACAATAGCACCTGGATAGTCCTTGCCTGTCCGTGGGTCGAGGCTGAGCAGGACGCCGATGCCGGGATCCTTGATGACACCGAACGGAATAGCCTGGACGCTGGCGGGCAGGGGATTGGTGGCACCGACAGTGCCGACCTGCGCACCGGCGACGCCGGGGGCGAGCGCTATGGTGACGTTGGGGACAACGACTGGTCCGGCATATTCCTGCGCAGCGGGGGCGATATTGTCATGGCTGTAGTTGACGCTCAGCAGCGCGTCGCCAATGCCGCGTTCAAATAGCAGCGACGCTCCGCCGCCATAGCTTTTGAAGCCCCCGATCCGCTGGCCCGAACTTTGGTTGCGGTAAAAGCCGTCGGCGGTGCTGTAATAACCGTGGACGCGTGCGGCAAAGCCATCGGCGATTGGCCCGGTCAGGGCGGCGCGCGCCTCGTACGTGCCATAGTCGCCGACTTCGCCGTCGACCTCGCCGCCAAAGGTGTTGGAGGGCTTTTTGGTGACGTAATTGATCGCACCGCCGAACGCGACGCGTCCATAAAGCGCCGATTGCGGCCCCTTGACGACTTCGATGCGCTCGACCTCGACCGCCCGAGCGTTCAACAGGGTCGAGCCGCCGGCCGACGCCCCCATCGATTCCGTCGATGCATCGACACCGTCGATCAGGATGCCGACAGGCGGTCGGCCGCGCGACGACGGCAGGCCGCGAATAACCGGGCGGGTATCCTGCAGCCCCGACCCCTTGTCGAATACCAGGCTGGAATCGAGCCGGACGATATCGGCGAAGGTTTCGATCTTCTGGCGGGCGATCTGGGCAGAATCGAGTGCGGTAATGGCGATCGGCACGTCGGCAAGGCGTTCCCGGCGATTACGCGCGGTCACGATGATATCGCCCGGATCGCTGCCGACGACCGCCTCTGTCGCACTTGCCGATTGGGTGCTTTGCGCCGATGCCATGGTCGGCGCGAGCACCCCTAGCAATGCGATGCTTGCCGTTGATGCCGCGAGAATGGCCCGTCTGTTTGAACGCCGCATGTGATTTCCCCTCTTAGCGCGATCGGTCATCTTGCAACTGGTGCTGACAGCGCAAGGGTCGCGCGGCCAAGGGCAAAACCGTGTCGCGGTGTTCGCGCTTCGTGAACGAGCGTTGACGAAGCGCCTACATCGCGAACGGCTGTTCGCCGACATAATCGCACAGCGGACTCCCGCCGATCGTCGCGTGATCGTCGCGCTTTCCACATTTAGTCCGATATGCTTACATCGGCACAGGGGTGTAGTCTTGACGAGTGCGCGCATCTTGAGTGGACGGTACTGGCCTGCGGCGGCATTTCATGTCGCGCTGCCGATCGCCATCAGTTTGCCGCTGGGAATATTCCACGCTGGCATGGGCCGCTTCATGACAACGACCGCGTCATGCCTGCTGTGGGCGGGATGCTGGCTGACGACGTGGACAGTCTCCGAAGCTGCGCTGGTGATGGCAGCGATCGTGCTGCGCCCCTGGCATTTGCGTCTGCCCGTCTTGCTACTGATCGCCGGCACCCTCAACCTGATCGTTTCGCCATTTTATGTCGGACCGATCAGCAAGTTTTGCTTCATGATCGGCGGCATTGATCCGCCCGCATGGCTCCTGCGGCGAACCATCGACCTGACGGATATTGGCTATCTTGGTAGTCTGCTAACGTCGGGAAGCTATGGCCTGCTCTGCTGGTGCGGCCTGCGCTGGGCTTATGAACAATACAGGCATCAGTCGAAGGTCGCGCTGACCGTTCGCTCCGACGTCGCGGCTCGTGCTTTGGGTTCGGGCGCTCTGGACGCTTTAGCCACCACGTCCGATCGGCTGCAGTCCTTGCTCAGGAAGAACGGTATTTCGGAACAAGGCGCAATCGAAGTGATCCAGGCAGAGGATCACTACGTCCGACTGCATCTTGCCCAGGGCAGTCGGTTGGTATTTTATCGCTTCGCCGACATATTGTCGGAAATGCGCGGGGTGGACGGCTTGCAGGTCCATCGCTCATTCTGGGTGCGCCGGGCCGGCATCGCCGACGTCCTGCAGGATAGTGGTAGCCTGCGTCTGCAAATGAACAATGGTTTGATCGTACCGGTTAGTCAGAAGCATCGCGCGTTGCTTGGTTATCTGCTTGAAAATCGAGAGCCAGCGCGAACATAGACGACGTCATCGACTCGCCGCGGATGGGGAGCTGCGTCGCCTCGGCGTCGCGGAATTCCTCGCGATCCGCCACGACTAGAACGAAGGCGAGGAGTAGGGGTGACGCCGTTTAGCCGATGGCCCACAGGACAAAGATGCTAGCAACCTTCATTTTGGGTGCGTCATTGCTGTCGTGGGGGACCGTCTATGTCATTGTGAGCTGGGCCATCCGGTTCAGCATGATCCTCATCCTGCCGTTACGAAGGTCGCCCCAGGCCGCAGCGAGCTGGCTTTTGCTGATCGTCTTCCTGCCGATCCCTGGACTGCTATTGTACCTTGCCATCGGCCGCTCAACCTTCCCGAAATGGCGGGTCGACCGCTTCGCCCAACTGGCACCCTTCCTTGCCGACACTGCCGCGCGCATGACCAGGGCGGCCCCACCGAGGCGCGGCGAAACCCAGGGTGTCGTCGATCTGGCCACAAGCCTCGGCGAACTCCCAGCGGTAAGCGGCAATACACTCGAATTTCTCGACAATTATGACGGCATGATCGATCGGCTGGTCGCCGACATCGACGCGGCGCACCACCACGTCAGGCTGTTGATCTACATCTTCGCCGACGACCGCACCGGCTGCAGGGTCGTTGCCGCGCTGGCGCGCGCAGTCGACCGGGGCATCGTTTGCCATGTCCTGCTCGACCCGGTCGGTTCGCGACCTTGGCGTCGCCGCACACTGGCGGCGCTGCGGGCAGCCGGGGTGGACGCCCGCGAAACACTACCGGTGGCGCTGTGGCGACCGGGCAATCGCCGGGATATGCGCAATCATCGCAAGCTGTTCATCATAGACGGCGTCATCGGTTATGCCGGATCGCAGAACCTCGTGGCAAAAAACTTCCGCCCCGGCATCAGCAATCGGGAGATGGAAGTCCGCGTCACCGGCCCGGTGGTGGCAGCGATGACGGCGCTCTTCATCGCCGATTGGTTCATGGAAACCGAAGTCATGCTGGAGTGCGTGCTCGACATCCCGCCAACAGGCGGCAAAACAGTCAACCAGCTGCTGCCCAGCGGCGCGACCTATCCGCTATCGGGTTTCGAGACGATCCTTGTCTGGCAGATTCATAATGCCCGCGAACGCGTTATCCTTACGACGCCCTACTTTATTCCCGACGACGCGCTGATCAGCGCGATGCGCACCGCTGTGGCGCGTGGAGTGGAGGTCATCCTGATTGTTTCCGCCGTTGCTGATCAGAAACTCGTGCATCTGGCGCAATGCTCCTATTACGATGATCTGATTAGCGCCGGTGTCAGCATCCATCTTTTCGGCCGTTATCTTCTGCACGCCAAGAATGTCAGTATCGATGGTAAGCTAGGCATCGTAGGCTCGAGCAACGTCGATATTCGCTCTTTCCAGCTCAACGAGGAAGTTAGCCTCCTGATCCTCGACCGCGCAACGATTGCCAAGCTGGAAGCAATCCAAAACCTTACGCTGGCCAACAGCAAAATCATTGATCTGCAATCCTGGCGGCAGCGGTCAAAGCTCCAACAGGTTGGCGAAGGTCTTGCCCGTCTGATCAGTCCGCTGCTTTAAATGCTGGTCAAGGTCGCAACCTATAACATCCACAAGGCGGTCGGCACCGACGGCCAATATTCGCCCGAGCGCATCCTGGCGATCCTTGCCGACATCGGTGCAGATGTTGTCATGCTACAGGAAGCTGATCAACGTTTCGGCATCCGGGGCACGGTGCTGCCGTTGGCGATGATCGCTGCGAGCAGCAGCTATCGTCCAGTAACTTTCCGCCATAACCCGGCAAGCCTGGGCTGGCATGGCAATGCTGCTCTGGTATCAGACCGGGTGCGGGTCACGGCTGCGGTGCGGCTCGATTTGCCCTCTCTCGAGCCGCGCGGTGCCATTCTTATCGAAACGCTGATCGAAGATCGCCCTGTGCGATTTGGAAGCATGCACCTTGATTTAACGGGCCTGCGACGGCGACAGCAGGCACGCAGCGTCGATACTCACGTCCGCGCTCGCCCGGCCGCGATGCCAACAGTTCTCATGGGCGATCTTAATGAATGGAGCCGAGCTGGAGGCTGTCTCAGGGAGTTCGCGCGAGAATATGCCTTCGCCGCCACCGGCCCGAGCTTTCCATCGCGCATGCCACTTGCGAGGCTCGATCGCATAATGGCCGGACGCGGCGTCGAAATTGTCGCCTCCGGCACCCATCGCGCAGGCATGTCATCGATCGCATCTGACCATCTTCCGATTTGGGCGACCTTGCTGGTCGCCTAATACCGCGCTCGACATTCCTTCCTTGCAAAGACTGGAAAAACCGGGGGCAGTATTTCCGAATTATTGGACGACCAGGTAGTATTTCCCGGTTGCATCGCTGCCGTTGTGGAGCGCTATATGATAGCGCGATGTCCATAGCGGCACCCAGTCGCAGCGTGGCGTAGCCGCACCATGGCACTGCGGAGCGCCATCGTCGTCGGTAACAGCAACGCTGACACGCGGCGGCGCCGCGCGACTTGTATCGAGCGCAACCACCGCTACGCGCGCTATCTGGCCGGCAAGGAAAGTCTGGTCGAATGCTGCGCTGCCGCCTGCCGCCAGCCCAATGGCGCGATAGGCTGGACCCAGCGCGCGGTTGCGATAGAGGGTGGCCGGGCGCTTGCCTTGCCAGCGCAGCACCAGGTCGGCCCCGCCATCAGCGGGCCTTGCGGCGGCGCTGGCGAGCACCATCGCGGCCCGTTCCCGACCTGCTGCGGTGTGCGCCGCGCTGCCGTCGGCGAGCGCTGCCACGACACTATCGAATGCACTATCCGGTGCGGCAGCGGCCGCTGCCAGCGCGATCCCCACACCCGCCAAAATTCTGAGGATGCTCATTGGACAGGCTCCACGATGAAACGCGCGCCCGGTTGGGCATCCTCGACCCGGGCCGACAGGCCGTGGCGCGCGGCGATCACCTTGACCAGCGCCAGCCCCAGGCCGTGTCCCGGCCCCGATGCGGCCGAACGGCGAAACCGTTCAAAGATTACCTCGCGGTCGGCGGCGGCGATGCCGGGGCCATTATCTTCAATGGTCAGGCTTGGGCCAGGCGCGACCGTCAGGCGGACCTGAGATCCAGCGGGCACATATTTAAAGGCGTTGTCGAGCAAATTGGCGAGCAGCCGCGTTACCTGCATTGGCTCACCCGTCAACGCCACATTGGGGGCAATCCGCGTCGAGAAATCGATGCCCGCCTCCTCAGCACTGGCGGCGTAAAGCTCTGCGAGATCGGTCGCCAGTTGCGACAGGTCGACTGCGGGATGAACCCCTACCCGGTTCACATCTTCGGCCAGCGCAATGTCGAGCAACGCGTCGAAAAGCAGCACGATCGAACGAATGTCCGCGCGCGCCCGCACCAGTTGCTCGGCAACTAGCGCGCTCGGATCGGCGGCAAGCGCTTCGATCAAACGTGAATCGAGGTGAACCAATGGCGTCCGCAGTTCATGGGCGATGTTGTCGCTGATCTGGCGCTGTGCCTCGATCAGCTGTTCGATCCGCGCCAGATGGCCATCGACGTGGCTGGACAAAAGGGCAATTTCATCGCGCCCTTTTGAGGCTCGTGCCCGCGCAGCCAAGTCGCCGCCATCAAACCGGTCAAAGGTGTCGTTGAGAACCGTGACGCGGCGGGCGAGACTTCGCGCACTTACAAAGCCGATAAGCAGCGACGCGAGCAGCGCCATGATCCAACCAATGATAAAGACCTGTCGCAAGTAACGCGTCAGAGCCAGAGCCGGGCCGAGGGAGCGACCGACGACGAGCACAAGTCCACCGCGAAACCGCGTCGCACGTACCAGCGCCGGGCCATCGCTACCGCCAATTTCAACGGCCTGCGATCGCGCGGCGTCGACAGCAGGCATCGCTGCGAGGTTGCCAGCCAGACGTTCACCCCGCGCGTCCGCAAGGAAATACAGGGGAGCAGCCCCTTCGACTTGGGCGAGGTCGGTGCGATCGGCGATGCGGCGCTGAAGTTCGGCAGTGCCGCCGCTCGAGTTAATATCGGTCAATCCTGCGATATCGGTATCGATTGTCCGCAGTAAGTCGGCTCGGGCCCCATGATCGACGATCCCGATGGCAATTGCGGCGAAAGCAGCGACAGCCGCCAGCACGACAAGGGTCGAAATAACGGCCTGTCGAACGGCAATGGAATTCAGTCCCGGTCGCATCAGTTGCCGGGCTCGATCGCCAGTGCCGGTTCCGGGATGACCAACCGATAGCCGCGACCCCAGACGGTTTCGAGGCAGGTACCATCAAAGCCATCTTCGAGCTTGCGCCGCAGGCGGACCAGATTGACATCGATAACATTGGTCTGCGGGTCGAAGTTCAATTTCCAGACGTTGCGCAACAGCATTTCACGCGTCACCAATTCGCCGGCATTCTCCATCAGATATTTGAGCAGTTCAAACTCCTTGGGGCTGAGGCCAAGGTGTTTGCCGGCTCGGTGGGCGGTGCGGGCGCGGACGTGGAGTTCGATATCACCATGGATCAGCACCGGCTGCCGCGCCTGCACCGTGGTCCGGCGGTGAAGCGCCCGCAGGCGGGCGATCAGTTCATCAGGCTCGAAAGGCTTGGCGAGATAGTCGTCGACACCCAGATCGAGCCCCTCGACCCGGTGTTCGGCGCGCCCCAGCGCCGACAGCATCAGCACCGGCTTTTCAATCCCCGCGCCGCGCAGCCGAGCGACCACGTCGGTTCCGGATATGCCTGGCAGCATCCGGTCGAGGATCAGCAGATCGAAGCGCGGGTCGCCGGCCAGCTGCAAGCCAGTCTCGCCATCGCTGCAGGCGGTCACGGTAATGTCCTCCCGCGCCAGCACACCAGCAATCATCTCAGCCGTCTGCGCGTCGTCCTCTATCAGCAGAACGTGCACGGCCGAGCGTCTCCTATCGAACGCAGCCTCGTTAACGCGGCTTGCAACCGGAAGAAGTGACAAATGCTGTTAGGACCGCCCAAATCAATGTTCGATCAGCACGAACGGCGCCCAAACTGCCGGATTTGACGATTGCGGGACCCGACGGTCGTGCATCAGGGCAAGCATCGCGCGCTGCAGTGCCTGCGCCCGGCCGAGGCCCTGTCGCGTGCCATTCAGTGTCGCCACGGTCAGCCGTGCGGCGGCATCGTCGCGGACCGGCCAGTGCGAAACCAACAAGGCGCGGGCACCCGCCGCAATGAAGGCGCTGGCAAGGCCGCTGTACGCCGGGCTGCCAGCCCCGGTGCCGCTGGCGGTGTTGCAAGCCGACAGGATGACCCAATCGGCATCAAGCCTTAGTCCGGTAATCTCGGACGCGGTCAACAGCCCGTCGTCGCTGCCCTGCGCTACCGGCGGTGGTGTCATTACCAGCGCCGGTTCGGTCAGCCCTGCAAAATCGCCGCCTGCAAGCCCGTGGGTGGCGATAGCGATAATATCGAAGCCTGCGAGCGGCATCGCCTTCAACGCAGCCTCGGTCGCATCGACACCCAACAACAGGCGATTGTCGCCGCCAAGGAGGCGCGCCATCGCTGTCAGTTCGGCGGCGGCGCGGGGGAGCGCCGGCAGCTCGGCTATTGTCTTGGAATCGACACCGCTTCCGCGAAACCGCAGCGCGCTCGAACCAGCGGATGCCGTCAGCACTGGCGCTCCGACGCCCAGAAAGTGCGCCTGCCGCTGCCCCGATGTGCGAGGTAAATGCGCGCCAAGCGTCGAAGCGATGGTCACATCATGCGATTGAATCAACCATTGCGCGGCGCGCCGGCCTCCCGGACGAGCGGCTAACAGCAAGGCCGGCGGCACCGTCGCGAGCTGGCCGGACGCATAATAAAACAGATGCGGATTGGCCGCAAAGGCGCCCCGCAACGCTGCGGGAACCAGCGCGTGATAGAGGCCCGTTGCCGCCAGAAAATCGAATGGCATGGTGTCGCCAGCTTCGACCGAGCCACGGACCCGCCGCACCAAGGCCTCAATAGCGGGTCGAGCGACCGGCGACCGTGCCCAGACCAGACCGTGCTGCGTCACCATGATTGCCAGCGTGCCATCGTCGATGGCCAGCGGTGCCAACAACACCTCCCCCGGTCGCAGACGGGCGCGATAGTCCGCGAGCGTCACCGGCACCGGACGCCCCAGTGCGCGAAACGCCGGAAAGGACACATCGAGCGCCTTGGTTGCCTCGATGATCAGCGCGTCGTTGGACTTGATCGCCGCCTCCAGCCGCGCCAATTCGGTCGGCTGGTTGGCCGATGCGGCAAAGCTGCGCGAACGATCAAGCGCCTGGCGGGTCCGCACACGGTCCTGCAGCGTCCGCAACAGCCCCGCCGCCGCCGGGCTCGCCGCTGCCGTCCGCGCTGCGACATCGGTATCGACGAGCACGATATCGGACAGATTGGCGAGCTGCAGCGCGTGGAACGCTGCTTCGTCGCGATTGGACGCCAGCGCCAGTTCGACGACCGCGGCGAAACTTCCCGAAAAAACCGGCCCATAGCGCAGTAAATCACCGCGCGCCGTCGACGTGTCGAGAAGCTTGGCTTCGAGCCGCGCAGCAATCGGCGCGATGAGCTGGTAGCCAGCATCGGCCCCGGAAACCGCAGCGACGATCCGCGCATAAGCGATTTCCGCAGTGAGTCGTTTGACGTCATCGGAGGCCAGCTTGGCCTGCACAGCCTTGATCGCCGGTGTCGCCATCGCCAGCGCTTCGTCGGATTTACCGAGTAACATCAGCGTCATCGCATATTCGATGCGGGCGCGCGCCACTTCGGGATGATCGGCGGGCGCATCATGATCGACCAGCCGCAGCGCCTCAGCCCGCCGCGACAGCGCCAGCGGCAAATCCCCGCGCGCCTGCGCCGCATCGGCCGAAAAGCGCAATGGATAGGCGGCAGTGACCGGATCGCGCTTGTTGGTGATCTTGGCGTGGAACGAGCTCGACTGCAGCCAGAGTGCCTCGGCTTCCGCATGACGCCCCTGACGCTCGATCACCGATGCAAAGTTGGACAGCGATATGGCGCGGTAATACCAGCGCTCCTTCTGATATTTGCCTTCCAGGTCGACAACCCGGCGCAGCGCCGCCTCGGCCTCGGCATAACGGCCTGCACCGCGCAGCATCACACCGAGATTGCCCAGCGCCAGCGTGATCAACGGGCTGTCCTCGGGCAGGTTGGTCAGCGCCCAATTGGCGGCGCGTTCGTTTTCCGCAAGCGCGTCGTCGGCGCGTCCGGCCATATAGAGAACGCCCGCATGCGAGGCCATGTCATTGACAATGAACGGATCGCTGGCGGCGAGGCAGCGCACGGCGATATCGGTCGCGGTGCCATATTCCAGCTCGGCATCGGCATAGGCCCCGCGGGCATAGGCGGCGGCCGCCAGCGCATTATGCGCAAAGATCGCCTCGCTGTTATCGGCACCACTGCGTACAGCCAGCGCGAGCGCGGCCCGCGCATGTGCTTCGCCGCGGGCCACGTCGCCGATATCGGTTTCGACCATCGACAGACTCGACAACAAGTCGGCGTGGCTGCGCTTATCAACGAGGCCATTCGCCACCGCGATGCGCTCGCCTTCTCGCGCCGCCACAATGGCATCGTCGGTGCGGTCGACATAATCGAGCGACCAGGCGAGCCAGCCATAACTGCGTGCGAGGATTTCGGGCGGCGTGGCCGGATCGGCCTTGGCATGCACGATGAATGCCTGCCACTTCGTGATCATGCCGGGAACGTCACGGAATTTATCGCTGGCGAGCAGGGCGTTGAACTGGCTGACGATTTCCGGAGGACTTGAGCCTATAACCGAAACCGGCGCACCGGCGATGCATTCGGCAACCACAGGCGACGATAACGCCAGCGCGATTGCAAAAATCAAACCCCCACGCACGCAACACCCCTCCGGCATCCCCATACCAAACGGAAGGCTGGTCCTGCCATCGCCGCGAGTCAACGCTCCTTTTGAGGTGACTAACGTGCGATATAATACTGTGGAGCAAGGTGAATTCGCCTGCAGCGTTGGCCGACGCAGCGGTCCATGCCTGCCATAAACCTTACAGCATTCGTAACGGGTCGGGTCATGCGTAACGCGCTACGTGAGATGAGAGCCGCGCTTTCGCGGCGGATCGGGGGCCCGGCATGGCAATTTCATCGGATCGCATCAGGATCATTATCGGCACGCCGGGCTTGCTGTTCGCGCTGGCAGTGACTGTCTTGCAGATCGCATCGCCAGCAGCTGCGTTTTCATTCGGTCCCAAAGGTCCAACTGCAGTGGAGTTCGACCCCGCCGTTGCGCCATCGAATGCCGCCGAATTCACCAAGGTTACCGAAGCCAAGTCGTTCGCCGGATTGCACCGCGTCGCCATCGCGCAATTCCAGGTTGAATATGTGACGAAATCGCTCGGGCTGACGCGCAAGGAGCGCAATCAGACGACTGTCGAATACCGCATAGAAACACCATTGCCCGACAGTTCGTTGCAGGCCGAAACCGACAAATTATACGCCGCCTTTGTCGCGCGACTGACGGCAGCGGGATATGAGGTCGTGCCTAACACGGCAGTGACCACCGCTGTCGCCTGGGCATCCCTCGTCGGGATCGCGAAGCCAAGCCCAGCCGAAAGCCACACCGAAAGCGGCGGCGGTCGCCTGACCAACGCTTTCAACATGCCGACCTATAGCGCCCCGGGCGATATCCATATGGGGACCGGCTTTTCGGCCATGGGTTCGGCGTTCAGCATGTCGACCGTCAAGGAATCCGTGCTGGCAACCGAACTCGGTGCGGCTGTGCTTAATGTCCGCCTGGTCGTCGGCTTCAAGGAAACCGACAAGCACACCGACTTGTTCGCCATCGCCCGCAGCGGCTCGAGCTTCGTCGGTCATCCGCGTCTGGTGGTACAGGCGCTGGCCTCGGGCATGAGCGTTACCCTGCCCGGCAAGCCGACGGCAGGGCGGATCGCCCTCGCCAGCGACTTGATGTTCCGCGAGGACGTCCTCGCCGAAAACATGGCGATGAACACGTCCGGCGGGCAGCAGGCGGGCAACGTGCTGGCCAAGGCAGCGTTTGCCAGCCGTATCCTCGGCGGTTTCATTCCCGGCGGCGGCATGCTCGGGGCGATGAAGCTCAACACCGCATACCGTGTCGCCTGCGGCCCCAGCGAAACCAACTATATGGCAGCGGTGGATAGCAATCTCTCTGGTGCCACGGCTGTTCTGGTCAATCAACTCTCAGCGATACGCTGACCATTCTTGCACAAACCGATTAGCTGCCACTGCCGACGCGTGGTGACCCCTACGAGAATCGAACTCGTGCTTCAGCCGTGAGAGGGCCGCGTCCTAACCGCTAGACGAAGGGGCCTTGGCGGAGGCGGGCTGATAGGGTGGACGTCGCCCGAGGTCAAGGACGCGCCAAGGTTGGACCGGGTCGTTCCGACGAGCCTTCAGCTTTCCTTCCTAGCCGCCGTGCCCTAAGAGGCGGCGACTCACGCGCAACCGGAGTCGCAAGCCACCATGGATATTCGTCTCGGTCTGACATTCGACGATGTCCTGCTGGTGCCCGCCGCATCGGCGGTGCTGCCGGGGCAGACCGATACCTCGACCCAGATCACGCGCGGCATCCGATTGAACATCCCGATCCTGTCGTCGGCGATGGATACGGTGACCGAAGCCGATATGGCGATCGTCATGGCGCAGGCTGGCGGCATCGGTGTCCTCCACCGCAACCTGTCCATCGAGGAACAGGCGACTGCCGTGCGGCAGGTTAAACGCTTCGAAAGTGGCATGGTCGTCAACCCGGTGACGATGACACCGGAACAGACGCTCGGCGACGCACGCGCGCTGATGAAACGCCACCGGATTTCGGGATTTCCTGTCGTCGAGGGGCCGGGCAGCGCGCTACCGGGGCGGCTGGCTGGGATCGTCACCAACCGCGATATGCGCTTCGCCGAACACCCCGATCAACCGATTTCCGAGCTGATGACTTCGGCCAATCTGGTGACTGTCAAGCCGGGTATCGGCGAGCAGGAGGCGCGGCGGCTGCTCCACCAACGCCGCATCGAGAAGCTTATCGTTGTCGATGATGACGGCCGCTGCATCGGGCTAATCACCGTCAAGGACATCGAACGCGCGGTCACCTACCCCGACGCGACCAAGGACGAGGCCGGACGGCTGCGCGTCGCGGCGGCAACGACGGTCGGCGACGATGGCTTTGCCCGCACCGAGGCGCTGTTGGATGCCGAATGCGATCTCATCGTGGTCGATACCGCCCACGGCCATAGCAGCCGAGTCGCCGAGGCGGTGACGCGCATCAAGCGGATGAGCAACGCCGCACAGGTCATCGCCGGCAACGTCGCTACGGCGTCGGCGGCGCGGGCGCTGATTGATGCGGGCGCCGACGGCATCAAGGTTGGCATCGGGCCTGGGTCGATTTGCACGACGCGGATCGTCGCCGGGGTTGGGATGCCTCAGTTGACGGCGGTGATGGATGCGGCGGAGGCGGCGGCCAAGATGGGGGTGCCGTGCATTGCCGACGGCGGGCTGCGGACCAGCGGCGATATCGCCAAGGCGCTGGCAGCGGGCGCGGCGGCGGTGATGGTCGGATCCTTGCTGGCGGGCACCACAGAAGCCCCCGGAGAGACGTTTTTGTGGCAGGGGCGGAGTTACAAAAGCTATCGCGGCATGGGCTCGGTTGCGGCGATGGCGCGGGGCTCGGCGGATCGGTATTTTCAGGAGGATATCAAGGATCAGCTGAAGCTCGTGCCTGAAGGGATCGAGGGGCAGGTGCCCTATAAAGGCCCGGCGCGTGACGTGCTCCATCAGCTCGTCGGCGGGGTGAAGGCGGCGATGGGCTACACTGGTGCGGCAACCCTTGCCGAGCTGCGCGAGCGCGCCGAGTTCGTCCGCATCACCAACGCCGGCCTGCGCGAAAGCCACGTCCATGACGTGACGATCACCCGCGAAGCCCCCAATTACCCGACGCAGGGATGACAGGTATTCTCAAGTGACCCCCGGCGCGCGCGTTCAAGCAGCGATCGATATTCTGGACGAGGTCATCGCCTCGGCCAAGCGCGGCGGTGCCGCGGCGGATACGCTGGTCCAGCGCTATTTCACCACGCGGCGCTATGCCGGGTCGAAGGACCGGCGGGCGGTGCGCGAACTGGTCTTCGGGGTGATCCGCGCCATCGGCGAGCCGCCGGTCAGCGGGCGGGCCGGACTGATCGGCTGGGCGCGGGCGGTGGACCCGGCGATGCTCGACCTGTTCGGCGGTGACGGCCACGCCCCCGCAGCGCTGACCGAGGGCGAGGCCGAGGCGACGCCATCGCTGGCCCCGGCGTGGCAGTTGAAAATGCTGTCCGGTCGCTTCGGCAAGGGCACTCATCCCGCTGCCGCCGCGCTGCTCGAACGCGCGCCGATGGATATCCGGGTCAATACGCTGATGGCGACGCGCGACGCGGTCATGGCCGAGCTGCCCGATTTTGCGCCGCTCAGCCTCGCCGCCGACGCACTGCGCGCGCCCGAAGGCACGCAGATCGACAGCTTCCCCGCCTTCAACCAAGGCCGCATCGAAGTGCAGGATGCCGGGTCGCAGATCGCTGCACTTGCGGCGGGCGCCAAGCCCGGCGAAACCGTCATCGACCTGTGCGCCGGGGCGGGCGGCAAGACACTGGCGCTGGCGGCGGCGATGGCCAATCGCGGGCGGCTGATCGCCAGCGATACCGACCGGGGGCGGCTCGATGCGATGGGGCCGCGCCTCGCCCGGGCAGGGGTGAGCAATGTCGAGCGGCGGTTGCTCAATCCGGGGCTCGAGGTCGACGCGCTGGGTGACCTGCGGCGCGCCGCCGATCGCGTGCTGGTCGACGCGCCCTGTTCGGGCACCGGCACCTGGCGGCGCAATCCGGAGGCGCGTTGGCGGCTGACCCTCGACCGGCTGGCGCGGCTGCAGGCCGAACAGGACCGGCTGCTGGCACTGGCAGCATCGCTGGTTCGGCGCGGTGGCACGCTGACCTACGTCGTATGCTCGCTGCTACCCGACGAGGGCGAAGCACGCGCCGCTAAATTCTTAACTGAAAATAACGATTTTATTTCGCAACCGTTCACCGCTGGGTCCGTAACTTCCGATGACGGGCAATTGGTCCTGTCACCGGGGGTAAACGGGTGCGACGGATTCTTCATCGCGGTGTTCAAACGAAGCTGATAGGGTCGGCGCAGTCGCGCCAAGGATTCGATATGCGTAAAAGCTGGTCAGTGCCCGCCCTGCTGATTTTCGCGGGGTTCACCGCATCCGTTGCTGTCGGTGCGGCGAGCCAGCCCGACGATGTGCTGAAGCCCGGATCGATCCGGTTGGCGGCGAACGGACAGGCAGCACTGGCAGCGAATAATCCGGTGGCGGCGATCGATGCGTTCGAAGCGGCGCTGGCAGTCGATCCCAAGAATGTCGGCGCGCTGACTGGCATCGCCCATGGTTACGAGGCGCAAGGCCTGCCGGGCAAAGCGGTCAAATATTACCGTGAAGCGCTGGCGATCAACCCGTCCGATCTCGCGGCGCTCGAGGGGCAGGGCAAGGCGCTAATTGCGCGGGGCGCGACAGCGCGGGCGCAGGTCAATCTCGCGCGCATCAAGGCGCTCTGCAAGGTCGACTGCCCGGCAGCCGTGCGTCTGCAGACCGCGCTGAACGCGCCCCCGCCCGCCGCAACGGCGAGTGCGGAGGTCAAGGACAAGCCAGTGGCGGGGAAGAACTGAGCCGCGCGGCCACCGCGGCGAATTCCGCCACAGACAGCGTTTCCGCCCGGCGCGAGGGGTCGATGCCCTCCGCCGCCAGCGCCTCCAGCGCCCCCGGAAGGCCGCGCACCGAAGCGCGCAGCATCTTGCGACGTTGGCCAAAGGCGGCGGCGGTCAGCGCCGATAGCGCCGCGGGAGTCGCGGCAGATAGCGGGGCGCCCGGAACGATATGCACCACCGCCGATTCGACCTTGGGCGGTGGCACGAAAGCCCGCGGCGGCAGCGTCAGTGCGATCTTCGGGGTCGTCCGCCACTGCGCCAACACCGAGAGGCGACCATAGGCCGAGGTGTCGGGCTTCGCGACTATGCGCTCGGCAACTTCCTTCTGGAACATCAGCGTCAGGCTTGCCCACCACGGCGGCCAAGCTTCCCCGGCGAGCCAGCCGACGAGCAGCGCGGTGCCGATATTGTAGGGTAGGTTGGCAACGATATGCGCGCCGTCGCCCGCTAGCGCCCGCGCGTTGACGGCCATGGCGTCGCCCTCGACCACGGCCAGCTGCCCTTCTGCGGCGTCGGCCAGTTCGGCCAATGCAGGCAGTGCGCGGGCGTCGCGCTCGACCACCACCACCCGCGCTCCCGCGCGCAGCAGGGCGCGCGTCAGCCCGCCGGGACCGGGGCCGACTTCATAGACCGTCTGCCCCGCCAGCGACCGCGGCACCCGGGCGATGCGGTCGAGCAAATTGCCGTCGAACAGGAAATTCTGGCCGAGCGACTTTTTGGCGGCCAGCCCATGACGGGCGATGACTTCGCGTAAGGGGGGCAGGGTATCGAGGCTCACGCCGCCCGCCGTCCCGCGCACTCCCCGGCCATGCGGATCGCCGCAATCATTGCGGTCGGTGACGCCAGACCCTTGCCCGCAATCCCGAACGCCGTTCCGTGATCGGGCGACGTACGGACGATGGGTAGGCCCAGGGTGACATTGACACCATCCTCGAAGTGCAGCGTCTTCAGCGGGATCAGCGCCTGATCATGGTACATGCACAGCGCCGCATCGTAGCGCGCGCGGGCGTGGGCGTGGAACATCGTATCGGCGGGGTGCGGCCCCGTGACGTCGATGCCTTCGCTGGCAAGTTGGGCTACTGCGATAGCGATGACATCGACGTCCTCGCGCCCCAGCGTGCCGCTTTCTCCGGCGTGGGGGTTCAATCCCGCCAGCGCCAGCCGTGGCCGTTCGATGCCGTAATCGCGGATCAGCGCCCTGGCGACAATGCGCCCCTTGGCGACAATCAGCTCGGTGGTCAGGCGACCGGGAACGTCGGCAAGCGGCACATGGACAGTGATCGGCACCGTCCGCAGCGTCGGGCCGGCCAGCATCATCACGGCGTTGGTGGCGGCGATCCCGCAGCGTTCGGCGATGAATTCGGTCTGGCCGGGATAGCTGAAGCCGATGGCATAAAGCTGGGCCTTGCTGACCGGTCCGGTGACGACGCCGCCTGCGACATCGGTTCGGGCCAGCCCGACGGCAATTTCCAGGCTGTCGAGGGCGCAGCGCGCGCCGGCGAGATTGGGGTCGCCGGGCACGATCTCACCGGGGTCGTCGACCTGAACCAGCGGCAGCGCGCGGTCGAACACCGCCGCTGCCTCGCCGGGGGTGGCCAACGTCTCAACCGGGCCATTCCACACAGCTGTCAGCGAGCGGCGGTCACCGATGGCAAAGAACGGCGGCAACGCTCCGGCAACGCGGCGTTCCCAAGCGGCCGCCACGACCTCCGGCCCGATCCCCGCCGGATCACCAAGCGAGATGGCGAGCGGAGTCACTCTCAGCGATAGTCTACGATCGCGTCGCGGCGAAGGTCGCGCAGGTAACGCCGGGCGCGCATGTTGACCCGTTCCTCGTTCATCTGCGCGTATATGGTATCGAAATCGGGCGCCTTGGCTTGCGCCGGGGCATCGTCGCGGCCGCACAGCACCAGCACGCGCAGGCCATCGGCTGCCGAACCGAACGGCGGTGTCGCCTGGCCGATAGACAACTGCTTGATAACGTTCTGCAGCGGGGCCGGAAGATCCTTGATGCGGATCGAGTCGTTGCCGGCAATTTCGGCACCCAGTTCCTTTGCAACTGCTTCGGCGCGGCCACAACCGCCCATATTCTGGGTCGCTTCCTGGAACGCCTTGACCTTTGCCCGACCCTGTTCCTCGGTGGTGCCTGCGGCGAGCGGCAGCGACAGCTGTTTGAGGCTCAGCAGCGCCTCGTTGGGGTCGCCAGCAAGCACCTGGCGCGAATCGATCAACGCCATCACGGCGACGCCGCCGGGCACCGCGACCGGATCACTGATCGTTCCGGCGGTTAACGCAGCGACCGCCGGAGCCACCGCGTCGTTAAGCTGTTCGGCGCGGACCCAGCCGAGATCGCCGCCCTGTCCTGCCGTGGAAGCTTCCGAAAATTGCCGCGCATAAGCGACGAACGATGCCCCGCCCCGGATCTGACCGGCGATGCGCGCGGCGTCCTGCATAACCCGCGGTTGGGTTTCCGGCGTTGACGACAGGAAGATTTCGCCAACGTGATATTCTGTCTTGCCCTTCGCTGCGTTGAGCTTTGCCATGACCTGCTGAACCTCGTCGTCACCGACGTTGACCTGAGGTTCGACGCGGCGGCGCAACAGCCGCGACCAGGCGAGTTCGCCCCGGATTTGCTGCTTGATCGACGTCTGCGACGACCCGACCGAGCGCAGGAAATCAGCAAAATTGCCCTGGCCCTTTTTGAAATTCTGGGCGACGCGCGCATAGGCCTGATCAATCTCGCCGTCCGAAATCTTGATGTCGTGGCTTTGGGCCTCCTCGATCTGTAATTTCTCGTCGATCAGATTGCGCAACACCTGCAGCCGCAGTCGCGGGCGTTCAGCATCGTCGATCTTGCCGCCATTGGCCGCGATAACCAGCGCCAGCCGTTGATCGATATCGGTATCGGTGATGACGGCGCCGTTGACGATCGCCTGCGCCTTGCGCAGGTTCGGATCGAGCTCGCCAAGGACGCGCAGCTCACCGGGATCGGTGCCGAAGTTGAGCGGCGCCTGCGCATCCCCGGCGTCCTGCGCGGCAAGCGGTGCAGTGATAAAGGCAGCAGCAAGCATCAAGGTGACGAAACGCATTCTGGTCTCCGGGGCGGGTGCAGCCCAAATGTTTGCGCGGTCCTTAGCGCAGCCGGACGACGGCGGCAAAGCATGGTGGCGGCGTCGGGATGAACGGGGCCTTATCGCCCCAGATTCTTGAAGGCTAGGCTGAGCAGAAACGTATTTCCGGCGCGGAAATCCCGGTCGCCGACATATTCGCGCCGCCAGGTCACTCCGAAGCGGAAGCAGTCGTCTTCATACTGCACGCCGAGCCGGTGGCGGATCGGTTGATAGCCATCCTCGCCAAGCTGTGGCTGAACGGTGTTCTTGGTCAGGTCGATGATCGTCGAGCCGAACATCGACCAGTAGCGTGCAAAGGCGACCCGGCCGCCGAGCCGCAGTTCCTCGCGATCGGCCAGATCCTCGAGCGCGATGTTGCGCTTAAGTTTCAGATAGCCAACCGTGGCATAGGTCTTGCGGCTGCCGACGGCGAAATCAATCTCGTTCCGGCGGACGGCGAAGCTGCCCTTGTCGATGCGGTAGCGGTGGGTCAGTTCGATGAAATCGCGGTATTTGACCGTCGTTCGCCCAACGATGTCGCTGAGCGTTCCAGACAGGCCGGTCCCGGCAGGAAAATCGTCGCCGCGCCGATCGATGCGCGCCGACTGGCCAATCTCGGTGGTCAGCGACCAGTGCGGAATATCGAGCGTATAGGTCGCGCCATAGCTCACCCGGCTGCCCCCCTCCCACCGGTCAAAGCCGGGGAAGCGGTTGAGATCGAACAGGTTGATCGTCTCTAGTTCGATCGAGCGGCTGTCCTCGTTGGGGATACCGTTGTTGACGGCGCGGGGGGACGCGACAACCTGAAAGCGCGGCGTGATCGTCTGGGTACCGCCAAGCGCCGGGCCAGCGAACGGCCATTCGATGTCGACGGCGGCGACGGGAATGATCCGGCCCTTGAAATCGGCCTTGCCGGCATATTCGGGGAAGGTCGCCAGATTGGGATGCGAGGTGTTGTACAGGTCGCCGCGCAGCATCGCCGTGCCCGTCACACGCCAGCCGAAATCGGTGAAGACACTGCGGTCCCAGCGCGCAAAAGCCAGCGCCCGCCGCGCGTCCTGCCCGTCGGTGCGATACAGGTTGAGGCTGTTGGCGCCGATATGCAGGCGTCCGCCAAGCACAGCCTCTACAGGCCGCCAGTCGTAATCGATCAGTGGCAGCACAAACGGGGCTTCGCCGCCGCGATCAGAGACGCGCAGCCCCTGGAATGCCCAGGCGCTGATCGATAGATAGCTGTCGGGCCGGAAGCGTTCGAGCATATAGGTCGAGCGCAACGTGTCGTCGTAATCGAGGCCGTAGAGCCGGTTGAAGGTATCGTCTGTGGTCAGCCGCACCGAAAAAGT
The DNA here is from genome assembly GCA_038211945.1 of Sphingomonadales bacterium. Lineage (GTDB taxonomy): Bacteria > Pseudomonadota > Alphaproteobacteria > Sphingomonadales > Sphingomonadaceae > Sandarakinorhabdus. Next base: position 57,270 of record JBBQVA010000010.1, on the reverse strand, counting down.
CGAGCGCCATTCGCTGCCATGCTGGAACCGACCCTTGACACCAAAATAACCGCGAAAGCGGTTGCCGCGATCAATCGTCGTGACGTTATCTGCGGCATAGTCGGTCAGCCGGGCATAGGTGAAAAACGCGTCGGCCTCGACAGGTCCGGCGGCGAACAAACGCCGCGCCTGCAAGGCCAGCGCCGGATTGGCGCCCGTGAACAGCCAGGGCGTAACGGTGATGTCGCGGTCGCTGGCGATCGGGAAATGGAACGGCAGGCTGACCCCGAGCCCGAGCGAACTGCGCAGCTCGATCTGCGGTAGCAGCAGCCCGCCGACACGGTCCGAACTGCCATCGGGATGCGAAAAGCTGGGCAGGAACAGCACCGTCTGGCCGAATATTTCCAGCGTCGCATCGTGGTAAAAGATTCGGTGCTTTTCGGGATTGTGGACGATGCGGAGCGCCTTGATCTGCCACACCGGCGTCTTGGGGCAGCCGCCACGGTCGAGCACCGGGCACGGCGAATAAACGGCGCGATTGAGCACCGAGACACCGTTGACCCGCTCCCCCGAAGTCGCCGCCAGCCGGCCGCCGTCTTTGAGCACCAGCAGAATATTGTCGATCGCGCCGTCACGGAGCGAATCGGTCAACTGGACGCGGTCGCCGAACGCCTGATTGCCGTCGGGATCGGTTGTGATGACATGGCCGTGGGCGACAACGATGCCGGTCTGCCGGTTATATTCGACGCTGTCGGCCTGCAGCTTATAGGCGTCGCGGTTCATGTGGACGTCGCCGGTGGCCAGCGCGATCTGTCCGGTGTCGTCGTAGCTCAGATTGTCGGCGGCGAAGTCGATGGCGTCGCCAGCCTGGACCACAGCGCCTTTGTCGCGCGGCGGCGTGACAGGCGGCGGCGTCGGAGCCGGGTCCTCGGGATTGGGCATCGCGCCGGGCGGCACGGCTGGGTTCTGCGCGGCGGCGGACGTGGCAAACGCCAACGCACAACCTGCAAGCAAAGCGATACGGAGGGACAAGCGACGCTTTCGTGACGGGATTGGCCGGGATTAGCGGGGCAGGGCGGGGGGAGCAACCGGGATGACAGTTGCGCGTCACGGTTCTAAACCCCGGTGTCACACCATCCCCAAGGTCATCCCATGAACATCACCTTCGCCGCCGCACCCGACGCCGCCCCCCATGCCCTCGCCGTCCTCGCTGTCCCCGGCGCGCTGACCGGACCCGCCGCCGCTGCCGATGCGGCCAGCGGCGGTCAGGTCCGCCGCGCCCTCGACGCCGCGCGCTTCGAGGGTGACGCGGGCGGGCTGGTCGAGGTGCTGGCCCCGGCGGGCGGGACGGCGACGCGGCTGCTGGTCGTCGGCACCGGCGATCCCGCCAAGGCCGATGCGCTGGCGTTCGAAAAGGCCGGGGCCGCCGTCGCCGCACGGCTCATCGCCAGCGGCGAAACCGACGTGACCTTTGATCTGACCGGGATTGCGGGCGCGATCCCGGCCGCCGAGGCCGCCGCCGCCGTCGCACACGGCGCGGTGCTGCGCGGCTACCGCTTCGACAAATACCGCACGACCTTGAAGCCCAAGCAAAAGGCGACGCTGGAGACGATTACCATCATCGGTGTCGATGGCGCGGAAGCGGCCTACGCCCGCGCCGCAGCAGTGGAAGGTGGCGTGGCCCGCGCCCGCGATCTGGTCAGCGAACCGGCCAACATCATCTACCCTGAAAGCTTCGTCGCCTCGGCGCAGAATCTGGCGGCGCTGGGTATCGAACTGACAATTCTCGATGGTCCGGCGATGGCCAAGCTCGGCATGGGCGCGCTGCTCGGCGTCAGCCAAGGTTCGCGCCGCGAACCCCGGCTGATGGCGATGCGCTGGATGGGCGGCGCGGCGGATGCCAAGCCGGTGGTGCTGGTCGGCAAGGGCGTCACCTTCGACACCGGCGGCATCTCCCTGAAACCGCCGGGCGGCATGGAGGACATGAAGTGGGACATGGGTGGTGCTGCGGCAGTCACAGGCGCGATGCACGCCATCGCCGCACGCAAGGCCAAGGCCAATGTCATCGGCGTCGTCGGCCTGGTCGAGAACATGCCCGACGGGAACGCCCAGCGGCCGGGCGACGTCGTCACCAGCATGAACGGCCAGACCATCGAGGTTATCAACACCGACGCCGAGGGGCGGCTGGTGCTATGCGACGCGCTGTGGTGGGCGCAGGAGCAGTTTGCACCCGAGGTCATCGTCGACCTTGCCACGCTGACCGGCGCGATGATCATCAGCCTGGGCCATGAGTTCGGCGGCGTCTTTGCCAACGACAATGCGCTGGCGGCGCAACTCGTCGCGGCGGGCGAGGCGACCGGCGACCGGCTGTGGCGGATGCCGATGGCCGATTCGTTCGACAAGCTCATCGACAGCCCCATCGCCGATATCAAGAACGTCGGCCCGCGCGAAGGCGGCTCGATCACCGCAGCGATGTTCCTCAAGCGCTTCATCAAGCCGGGGGTAAAATGGGCGCATCTCGACATCGCCGGCATGGTCTGGGCGTCGAAGGACTCTACCCTCTGGGCCAAGGGTGCGACCGGGTATGGGGTGCGGCTGCTCGACCGCTTCGTCGCCGATAATTTCGAGGGCTAGGCCGGTTCAGGCCGGGGCCGGTCGTCATAGACCAGGGTGATCGCGTCGCCCGACTCCGCGCCCGGCCCAAAGGATCGCGACGCGGCAAGGTGATCCCGGTAGCTGACGACCAGCCGGTTGAACTGGTCCCGGTCGCCGCTTGCCTGCGCCTGGGTGATGGCGGTGCGCAGCGTCTGCAGCGCCTGGCGGTTGTAATCGGCCTGGGCTTCGAAGCGCCGGCGCAGAAAGCCGTTCTTGCCAGCCGCCAGATACGCGATGCCGGCGCCAAGCGCAGCCAGCGTGATCAGCGTAAACAGCAGCGCCAACAGAATGATCGGCGTCGGGTTGGTCATTTGTAATCCCTGAAATTGCGAGGCAGGCCAACGGCCCTTGGTCACCCGCTACACGCCAGCGAGCGCCAGCCCGTTGCGCCTCTTGTCGCATGCGACAAGGCGCGCGCTGCGCCGCGTGGCTTGCCATTGGGCGGCGCGGCGACTAGGAGGCGCGCCATCTTCCCAACCCTTCGAAACACCCAGAAACGGACAGCCCCCATGGCCGCCACGCGCACATTCTCGATTCTCAAGCCCGACGCCACCCGGCGCAATCTGACCGGGGCGATCAACGCCATGATCGAGGGCGCCGGGCTGCGTATCATCGCCCAGAAGCGCATTCATTTGACCCGCGACCAGGCCGAAGGCTTCTACGCCGTCCACAAGGAACGCGGCTTTTTCGGCGAACTGGTCAGCTTCATGATCTCCGGCCCGGTCGTCGTGCAGGTGCTGGAGGGCGACGATGCCGTGCCGCGCTACCGCGAGATCATGGGCGCGACCAACCCCGCCAATGCGGATGCGGGCACGATCCGCAAGGTCCATGCCGAAAGCATCGAGGCCAATTCGATCCACGGTTCGGACAGCGACGAAAACGCCGCGACCGAAATCGCCTTCTTCTTCGCGCCGGACGAAATCGTCGGCTGAACGGTCTGTAACCTGTTCCTTACTTGCGAGGGTTAGCAACCGATGGCATGACCGCTGCATGGTCTTGCGGGGGACAGGGATGATGATTTTTCGGCATGTGGCCATCGGCCTGATGGCGCTGGTCGGCTGCGCAGCCGGTCCCGCGTTTGCGGCAACGGTGAGCGCGATTGTAAACTACGACCAAAGCGGTCCCGGCGGCATATCACTCAGCGCGGCCACCTATGACGTCGCCGGGTCTGCAACCAATGCGCTGGTGACGCCGGGCGGCACGGGCACGGCCTATGCCGAGATCGGCATTTTGCGCGTGGGTGCCACCGATGCGCCGATCACTGTTCCGATCCATAGCGTCAACGGCACCCGCACCGAAGCGACCGCCCTGTGGCGCGACGCGATCACGCTGACGACTCCGGGTGCCGGCGCGGGCCTGGCCACCTTTATCCTCGATCTGTCGGCGACCACGCATTCCAACGGCGCGCGCCCAAATGCCGGGGTCAGCAGCGCCGATGCGTCGGTGGCGATCAACGATGTCACCTATCTCGACGTCTCGAACGTGCGCGGCTTCCCGCACGTCCCTGACGCGCTGACCATCGCTCGATTTGGGCAAGCCCCTGTGACAATCTATGGCGATTATGAGATCACCGGTTCGTATCTGGTCACGCTGCCGTTCACGAGCGGCGTTGCATTTTCGCTTCGGGTTGAGGCAGTCTGTGCGGCGTCCAGCACGCCGTTCATCACCGGATTTGGCAGCGTCGGCAACGGCAGCGCCGGTTGCGATATGACGCATACGGCGCGCTGGGGCGGGTTGAGCGGCATCGTCGACAGTCACGGCGCGTCGCTGCGCCATGATTTCACGGCAAGTTCGCAAAGCGGCTTCGATTATATCGCACGGCCGCCAAGCACCGTGCCCGAACCCGCCAGCTGGATGCTGTTGATCGCGGGTTTTGGCGTTGCCGGTGCAGCATTGCGCCGTCAGCGCCTGGCAGCCGTCTAGCGCGCGCCTAGAAATCCATCATCGCCGCCAGCCGCTTCGGTGCCACCGCCACCCAGCTGCGCCGCAGCCACTCGCCGATGCTGTCCCAATCGGTGTCGCCGAGGTCGAGGCGGATGCCGATCCAGCCGTCGCCAAAATAGGCCGGGCGGAAGTGGCGGTCGGGGTCGCTGTCGATCAGCGCTTCCTGTTCGTCGCGGCCGCTGATCTTGACCAGCAGCGCCACCCGGCCGTCGTCATGGTGGTTGGACGTGACCCAGGCGAATTTCTTGGCCTTAACGATGCCGAAGCACGCCATGCCGTGCGATAGCGTCTCCTCGGCTGCGGGCAAACCCAACGCCAGTTCACGGACGCGGGCGAGCAGGGCCTCCGGGGCGGTGTCGCGCACGACGAAGGCCGCCAAGGCGCGCGGATAAAGCTGATGTTCGGCGATCAGCACCCGCGCTGCCAGCGTCTCCGCCGTGTCGCCAGGCAGGGTCGCGACCCGTGTCTGGCCGAGCACAGGGCCGTCATCGACCTCTGCAGTGACGACATGGACAGAGCAGCCGCCGTGGCTGTCGCCCGCCGTCAGCGCCTGCGCGTGGCTGTCGAGGCCTTTATACAGCGGCAGCAATGACGGGTGGATGTTGACGATTCGCCCGGCGCGCGCGGCGACGAAGTCCGGCGACAGCAGCCTCATATACCCCGCCAGCGCGACGGTTTCGACACCCCCACGGCTCATCGCCGCATCGATCTTTGCATCGAATTCAGCGCGGGCCTGCCCGATGTGGCTTTCGGCCCATGTTTCGACCCCCTCGGCGCGGGCCAGCGTCAGCCCCGGCGCGTCGGGGTCGTTGGAGGCGACCAGCACGATCTCAAACGGGCAGTCGTCGGCGCGCGAGGCGTAGAGCAACGCCGCCATGTTGCTGCCGCGCCCTGATATGAGAACGCCGACACGGTGGCGCTCGGGCCCCGGTTTCTCAGGCATCGTGGGAGGCCTCCCAGGCGACGGCCTCGCCCCAGCTTCCGGCGGTGCCGCGCACGACACAGCCCTTGGGCCCCGCCTCGATCATCCCGATGACGGCGGCGCGGTCGTCGCTCAGCCCGGCCAGCACGGCGGCGACATCGGCCTCCGCCACCACCGCGACCATACCGATGCCGCAGTTGAACGTCCGCGCCACTTCGTGCGGCGGCAGCGCCGCCTCGGCCCGCAGCCAGTCGAACAGCGGCGGCAGCGCGGGGGCATCGATTACCGCGCGCGCTCCGGCGGGCAGGACGCGCGGCACGTTCTCCAACAGCCCACCCCCGGTGATATGCGCCAATGCCTTGATCCGCCGCGCGCGGATCAGCGGCAGCAGCGCCTTCACATAGATGCGCGTCGGTTCGATCAGCACGTCGCCCAGCGTCCGCGCCGGATTGAAGGGCGCGGGCGCATCCAGCCCATGGCCGCGATCGGCAACGATCCGCCGGATCAGTGAGAAGCCGTTCGAATGCGCCCCCGACGACGCCAGCCCGATCAGCACATCACCCGGCGCGACGCCGTCCCCGGTCAGCTGTTCGCCGCGTTCGACCGCGCCGACCGAAAAGCCCGCCAAATCATAATCGCCGGGCGCGTAAAGGCCCGGCATCTCCGCCGTCTCGCCGCCGATCAGCGCGCATCCGGCCTGTTTGCAGCCATCGGCAATGCCGGCAACGACGGCGGTAGCGACCGCCGTATCGAGCTTTGACGAGGCGAAATAATCGAGGAAGAACAGCGGTTCCGCGCCCTGGACGATAAGGTCGTTAACGCACATTGCGACCAGATCGATGCCGATGGTGTCGTGCCGCCCCATGTTGATCGCCAGCTTGACCTTGGTGCCGACCCCGTCATTGGCGGCGACCAGCAACGGGTCCTTGAACCCCGCCGCCTTGGGATCGAAAAACCCCCCGAAACCGCCCAGTTCGGCATCCGCACCCGGTCGCGCCGTCGCACGCGCAAGCGGCGCGATCATCCGCACCAGCGCGTTGCCTGCGGCAATCGAAACGCCCGCATCGGCATAGGTCAGTGGGGTAGGTCCTGTCATGTGGGCGGGTTTAGAACAAGATCGGCGGCGACGGTATCGCCATTATCGCCGAACGTGTCCGAAGTGCCCGTGCGCCGTTGACCTTTTGCGCCCCCACGCTATACGCCCCGTTCCACGTGGCCTCGCCTCGGCGAAGTAGCTCAGTTGGTTAGAGCACGGGAATCATAATCCTGGGGTCGGGGGTTCAAATCCCTCCTTCGCTACCACGTTGGACTAATTCATGACCGTCGCCGATATCCGCCCAATTCCGCTCAGTTTGGTCGATAGCGACCTGGATGACGCGGCGGCGCGGTTCGGCGATGCGTTCACCCGCACCGGCTTTGCGGTCGTCGCCGATCACGGCATCGAGCAGGCGGTCATCGACCGCGCGCTGGCGGCAACCAAGGCACTGTTTGCGCTGCCCGAAGTCGAAAAGCGCGGCTATGCCATTCCCGGCGGCGGCGGCCAGCGCGGGCTGACGCCATTCGGGGTGGAGACCGCCAAGGACGCGACACTCAGCGACCTTAAGGAGTTCTGGCACGTCGGGCGGGATCTGCCGGCCGGACACCGTTTTGCGGGGACGATGCCGGAGAACGTCTGGCCGCTCGAAGTCCCCGATTTCGAACCGGCGGTGCGGGCATTGTACGCGGCGCTCGATCATGCCGGGGTGCGATTGCTGCGGGCGATTGCGGTCTACCTCGGGCTGGCCGTGGACTTCTTTGACGAGCCGGTGCTGGAGGGCAATTCGATCCTGCGGCTGTTGCATTATCCGCCGGTCGGGGCGGACGCGGCGGCCATCCGCGCCGGGGCGCATGAGGACATCAACGTCATTACCCTGCTGCTGGGGGCCGAGGAAGCGGGGCTGCAACTGCTCGGTCGCGACGGTGAATGGCGTGACATCGATGCGCCGGCCGGGTCGCTGGTCTGCAATATCGGCGACATGCTCGAAAGGCTGAGCGGCGGGCGGCTGCCGTCGACCACCCATCGCGTGGTCAATCCGGCCCCCGAACGGCGCGGCCATGCGCGCTATTCGACACCGTTCTTCCTGCATTTCCGGCCGGACTACCTGATCGAAACCATGCCGGGTGGACCGCGCGACTGGCCGCCGATCACCGCCGACGATTTCCTCCGTCAACGGCTGCGTGAGATCAAATTGCTCTAGCCCTGCAGCGCGTCGATCAGCGGTCGGTCGGCCTTCGGCACCAGCCCGGTCAGCACTGCCCAGAAACCCGTGACCGCCGACTGCCCGGCCTCGCCATAGGCGGCGGCGACTCCGGTCTGGAGTTCGGCGAACAGCCTTTCTTCCATTTCCGCACCGGGCTTGGTCAGCGTCAGCAGCCGCTGCCTCCGGTCGCGGGTGCCGACCGATTGCTCGACCAAGCCCTTGGCCTGAAGTTCGGTCAGCACCCGGCCTAGCGACTGCTTGGTGATCGCCAGCAGCCGTAGCAGGTCGCCCACCGGCATCCCGGGCCGCCGCGCTATGAAATACAACGCGCGGTGGTGGGCGCGGCCCAGACCTTCGCGTGCCAGGATCGCGTCTGCCCCCTTCACCATGTTGAGATAGCCGAAATACAGCAGCTCGATCCCGCGTCGGATTTCATCCTCGCGCAGGTACAGCGGGGACGCTACGGGGCGCAAATTTACGACAGTCATGTTGACATAATTCGCATATCTGCCTAGCCGCTGCAACATCATTCGGCTTGGCCAGACGGCACGAGACGTAACAATTGTTGGGGATGGTCATGATCGAAGCGACCTATGACGACCGCGACGGCTTTATCTGGTTCGATGGCGCGCTGCGTCCGTGGCGCGATGCCAATGTCCATATCCTGACCCACGCCATGCACTACGCCAGCGCGGTTTTCGAAGGGCAGCGCTGCTATAATGGCAAGGTTTTCGCACTGGAGCAGCACAGTCAGCGGCTGATCGAATCGGCGCGGTTGCTTGGGTTCGAACTGCCGTGGACGCGCGAACAGATCGACGCTGCGACCAACGAGACGATTGCTGCAAACGGTTTCACCGATTGCTATGTCCGGCCAATCGCCTGGCGCGGGTCGGAGCAGATGGGCGTCGCGGCGCAGCGGACCAAGCCGCATCTGGCCATCGCTTGCTGGCAGTGGGGCGCGTATTTCGGTGATGAGGCGTTGCGCAAGGGTTTGCGGCTGACGGTGGCCCCGTGGCGGCGGCCGGCACCGTATACCGCGCCGACCAGAGCCAAGGCGGCGGGGCTGTACATGATCTGCACTCTTTCCAAGCATGATGCCGAAAACCGGGGTTACAATGACGCGCTGATGCTCGACTGGCGCGGGCAGGTGGCGGAGGCAACCGGGGCCAACATCTTCTTTCTGAGAGACGGTAAGCTGCACACGCCCACCCCCGATTGTTTTCTGGATGGCATCACGCGGCGGACGGTGATCGGTCTGGCGCAGAAGCGCGGCATCGAGATTGTCGAACGCGCGATCTGGCCCGAGGAACTGGAGAATTTCGAGCAGGCGTTCCTGACCGGTAGCGCCGCAGAGGTCACGCCGCTCGCCGAAATCGGCCCGTGGAACTTCGAAGTCGGTGCACTGACCCGCCAGCTGGCGGCCGATTACAGCGCCCATGTCCGTGGGGAAAGCTAGGAAAAACAACGGGTAATTTAAACGCGCTTGCCGGTATGTTGCGATGCAACTATCTGCGGCCCGGCACGTTCATTATAGCGCAACACGGCGTCTGCTATGTGTGCCCGGCAGTAAGCGAGTATAAATCCATGCATTCAACCCTTTTCCGCATCGCTACGGCGGCCGCAGTTGCGGGCGGGCTTTGGGTTGTGCCGTCGGTTGGTACGCAGGGCCAGGGGACTTTGGGTGACCGGTTTAGCCATACCGACCGCGCGTTGGTCGGCGGCAATTCCGTTGGCCGCGCAGCCCTGATCGCGGGCGATGATGTTGTTGCGTCGGCGGTCGAGCGCTTCTGATCGCTGAAAGCTGCGGTGCGTTGACGCCTGCACCGCCCGCCCCTAAACGCCGCTGACGGGGCGTCTTCACGGTAGCGGGATCAGGAATGCGAACGGCGATCAGCGTAGCCCTGGCGGTTTTGGCCGCGCAGTCGGTGCTTCCAGCCGCCGCTCAGACCATTGATCCGCGCGTTTTGCAGCAGTTGCAGGGGCAGCTGGGATCGGGACCGAATACCGCCGCGCCAAGTGCTCTTGATCGGGCCCGGACCTCCGACGATCGTGGCGTTTCGTCTGCAGCGCAGGTGCCGACTCCGCGCGTTGACACTATCGAAGAGCAGGAATTGCGTCGTGCGCAGGCGCGGACTGCCCTTGAACGTCTGTACCGCCCGTCCGCTGTCGAGCGCGAGTTTCGCGAACGCCTCGCCGATCCGACGTTGCGGCAGTTTGGATACGATCTGTTTCAAAGTGCGACCGGCGCGTCTTCCGGCGGGCTGACCGGGTCAGTCGGCGGCAATTACACGCTCGGCATCGGCGATGATGTCGTCGTCCAGTTTCAGGGTGCGACCAACGACAGCAAGACGGTGCGCGTCGACCGTGAAGGCCGTATTGTCGTCGGCACTCTGCCACCAATCCCCGCCGCCGGTCGCTCGATCGACGCCGTGACGCGCGACCTGCAGGCGGTGACGCGGCGGACATTGCTGGGCACCGATGTCTATGTGTCGCTGGGGTCGGTTCGCGCGGTCACGGTCTTTGTCGGCGGCGAAGTTGATCGGCCGGGCCAGTACAACTTGACCGCGCTCAGCGATATTTCGGCAGCGCTGGCGCAGGCTGGCGGCGTGCGTCGGTCGGGATCGCTGCGTTCGGTGCGCATCGTGCGCGCTGGTGGTTCGCAAATTGTCGATCTGTACGGTCTGCTCGGCATCGGCGCGCCTCCTTCGGTACGGCTGCGTGACGGCGACCGGATCATCGTTCCGGTCATCGGTGACACGGTGGCGATTTCAGGCAACGTCGCCCGGCCTGGCATTTACGAGGTTCGTCGCGGCACGTCGGTCGGATCGTTGCTCGGTTATGCCGGCGGAGCATTGCGGCCGCGCGGCAACACCGTCGCTATCAGCCGCATCGGCGCCGATGGGCAGGAGAGTTTCATTCGCGCTGCTTCGTTGTCGAGCGCGTTGATCCCCGGCGATGGAGTGCAGTTGACCGGCGGCAGTGCTGGGGGCGCCGTCGGGCGTGTCGTCTTGCGCGGCTATGTCGCCAATCCCGGGCCGCGCGCGCTCGTGTCTACGCCGACCGTGCGCGATCTGCTGGGTGAAGTCAGCGATCTGAAATTCGATACCTATCTTCCGCTGGCGGTGCTGATCCGCCGCGATCCGGCGACGGCGGCGCGTGTGTTCCAGCCCGTCAATCTGCTCGAGGCGCTGCGCTCGCGGCCCGGTGTGGCGCTGCGCAGCGATGACCGGCTGTACGTGTTCAGCCGCAGCGACGTGGATTTTCTTAACCGCACCGCCGTCCGTCGTGTTGTGCTGGGGCAGCCCAACCCCTTACACGAATGCGTCTCGCTCGACCGCCTGCAGGCGCTTGTTGGCGATACGCAATCGTCGCGGTTCAATGTGGTGACACGCGGTGCGTTCGTTGTCGAGCGTGGCGGGCAGAGCGACATCGCCGCGACCGGCGGCAGTCTGGCGGTTGCCAGCCGCACCGGAGAGAGCGGTTTCCGCACCGGTGACGAAGCGGGGCTGGCGCGTACGGCGCGCCGCGACGACGCGCTGCCGGGCGACGTCAATGCGCGGCCTGATCCTGTGGACATTGCCGACGATGATCTTGCCGGGGTTTCGGCACGGCGCGCCCGCGATACGGGTCGCTGCCCGGCGGTATTCGAGGAAGAACCCGAACTTCTGCCAGTGCTGATTGAAAATGCCGTCGGTGTTGGCGGTGCGGTGCGGCGGCCGGGGGCCTATCCGGTCGCTGGCGCAGTCAGTGCCGGTGATATCGCAGCGGCTGCAGAAGGCGTGATCGGCGGCAGCCGCGGCATGACGCTCGATGTCACCAGTTCCGACGGCACCGACGCTACCGAACAAAAGCGCGTCGCCGTCGACGGGTACCCAACGGCCTTTGCCGCAACGATCGTTCGCGCCGGCGACGACCTGCGCTTCAACGCCGCTCAGCCGCAATATGAAGCTGGCGGTGTGCTGCTGGCTGGCGAATTCAGCCGACCCGGGCTTTATGCCATCCGCAAGGGCGAGACGCTGGCGCAGCTCGTCGCCCGGGCAGGCGGCGTGACGTCGCTGGCTTATCCTTACGGCGCAATCTTCACCCGGCGCAGCGTCAAGGAGCTGCAACAGGAAGGGCTGCGTCGCACCGGGCGCGAATTATCGACGGCGCTGCTGTCGGTCGCGGCGCGGAGCAAGGATGCCAATGGCGGCGCGATTGTCGCAGGTCAGCAACTGATCGCCCAGTTACAGACGGTCGAGGCACCGGGGCGTGTGGTGATCGAGGCCGATCCGCGTGTGTTGGCGCTACGTCCCGATCTCGATACCGTGCTGGAGTCGGGTGATGCGGTCGTCATGCCGAAGCACCCGAATTTCGTACTGGCGCTTGGCGACGTCCTCAACCCGGGAGCGCTGCAGTTCATTCCAGGTAAGACTGCGGCCGAATACGTCATCGAAAGCGGTGGCATCCAGCGCACCGCCGACAAGCATCGCATCTTCGTCGTGCTGCCCAACGGATCGTCGCGTCCGCTGCGCAATGCCCGTGGCTGGGGCCAGAACAAGGGCTTTGATGTGCCGCCGGGTTCAACGATCATCGTTCCAAAGGACATCGATCCGCTCTATGCGCTCGATGTCGCCCGCGACGTGACCGGGATCATCGGCTCGTTGTTCACCTCGCTGGCCACTCTGGCGGTGCTGGCAACGCGGTAACGGCTTGCGGCGCGCGGTTGCCGCGCCGCAACATTTTCTGGAACCCAAACCCCAGCTGTCCGTTTGATGAACCGTGCCTGATCCGGCACGGGTTCATGGCGAACCCTAACATATCGTTGATCTATTGCTTCGGAGGTCCGATGACGGAGACGCCTGCGCCTGACACTCGCCCGCTGCTGATCGCGTTTTCGCATCTGCGTTGGGATTTTGTGACGCAACGCCCCCAGCACCTGCTCAGCCGCGCCGCTGCCGACTACCGCGTCGTTTTCATCGAAGAACCGATCCGCCATCCCGGCGAACAGCCCTACCTCCATCATGGCCCGCGTGCACAGGGTGTCGAGGTCGTTCAGCCGCATGTTCCGGATCGTTTTACCGAGGCGCAGTCGATCGATTATCAGCGCGAAGTTGTCGACAGCATCGCCGCTCAAGCTGCGACGCCACCGCTGCTCTGGTACTATACCCCGATGGCTTTGCCGTTCAGCCGCCATGTTGAGGCGTGGGTCATCGTCTTCGACAAGATGGACGAATTGTCGGTCTTCAAAGGTGCGCCGCCAGCGTTGATCGAGCTGGAACAGGAACTGCTCGACCTCGTCGACGTCGTCTTCACCGGCGGGGCGTCGATGCACGAGGCTTCGGCGCATCGCCACGCCAACATCCATTGCTTTCCGTCGTCGATAGACACGGGGCATTTTGCCGCAGCCCGGACGCGCAGCCTCGCCGACCCCGCCGATCAGACTGAGATCGCCCGCCCGCGCATCGGCTTCTTCGGTGTTATCGACGAGCGTATGGACGTCGACCTGCTCGGCGAAGTTGCGGCGCTGCGTCCCGATTGGCAGTTCGTCATCCTTGGGCCGGTCGTCAAGATCGATCCGGCAACGCTGCCCCGGACGGCCAATATCCATTGGCTCGGCGGCAAGGATTATCGCGACCTGCCGGCCTATCTGTCGCATTGGGACATTGGCTGGATGCCCTTTGCGATCAATGAATCGACCAAATTCATCTCGCCGACCAAGACGCCCGAATTTCTGGCAGCGGGGCTGCCGGTCGTGTCGACGGCCATCCGCGATGTTATCCGGCCTTACGCCGAACTTGGCCTGGTCGAGATTGCAACCACCGCTGCCGAGACCGTCTCGGCAATCGAAACGCTGTTGAACGCGCCGCGCGCGTCATGGCTCGCCCGTGTCGACGCGCAATTGGCGAAGGGCTCGTGGGACCGCACTTGGGCGGCGATGCAGGCACAGATCGACACCGTAATTACGCCTCCTGCAACCACAATCGAAAAGGAACTCGCACATGTATGATTGGCTCATCGTCGGCGCGGGTTTCGCAGGATCGGTTCTGGCCGAACGGCTGGCCAGCGAACGCGGCGACAAGGTCCTGGTCATTGACCGGCGCGATCATGTCGGTGGCAACGCCTATGACCGGCTTAACGGCGACGGCATCATGATCCACCAATACGGCCCGCACATCTTTCACACCAACAGCGAAGCGATCTTCAAGCATCTGTCGAAGTTCACCGAATGGCGGAAGTACGAGCATAAGGTGCTCGGCAAGGTCGACGGGATGGAGGTGCCGATCCCGATCAACCTCGACACCGTCAATAAACTCTACGGTCTCAACCTGACCAGCGAGGAACTGCCGGCTTGGTTCGCGGCGCGGGCCGAAAAGCCTTCCGAGATCAAGACCAGCGAAGACGTCGTCGTCTCGGTTGTCGGTCGCGAACTCTATGAGAAGTTCTTCCAGAGCTATACCCGCAAGCAATGGGGCATGGACCCGTCGGAGCTCGACAAATCGGTGACGGCGCGGGTGCCGACGCGGACCAATCGCGACGACCGCTATTTCACCGACGAATTCCAGTACATGCCCAAGCACGGCTATACGCGGATGTTCGAGAACATGCTCGATCACCCCAACATCACCGTGATGACATCGACCGATTTCGCCGACGTCCGCGACAAGGTGGCGTACAAGCGGCTGATCTGGAGCGGCCCGGTCGATGAGTATTTCGGCTTCCGTTATGGCAAGCTGCCCTATCGCTCGCTGCAGTTCCGCCACGATACGCTCGATGTCGAACAGGCGCTGCCGGTCGGCACGGTCAATTATCCGCAGACCGAAGCCTATACGCGCATCAGCGAATATAAGCACATGACCGGGCAGAAGCACCCGAAAACGGCGATCACCTATGAATATCCTTCGACGATCGGCGACCCCTATTACCCGATCCCGCGCCCCGAGAATGCCGAGCTGTACAAGAAGTATGAGCGGCTTGCGATGGCGACGCCGAACGTTTGGTTCGTCGGACGGCTGGCGACGTATCGCTATTACAACATGGACCAGGTGACTGGGCAGGCGCTGGCGACCTTCCGGCGAATCCAGGAGGCGTTGCCCGTGGGGGCGGATATTCCGGAGCAGATTGCGGCGGAGTAAAGCGTAGAGCGCTAAAACAAGCCGCTGGCCCTGAGCGAAGCGGAGGCGAAGCCGGAGCGCAGTCGAAGGACGGTGTCCGGATGGGGCCGCGCTTCGACGAAGGCTCAGCACTAGCGGTTGGTTTTAGGCGAGAGCAGCAAACCATGTCCCTCTTCCAATCCTTTTTCATGGGCGGCTTCGAATGCTCGACCCATAAGCGACCCGACGGCGTGCGCCTCGATCTGAGCCGCGCGACGCGGCACAATGTGCTGGCGGCAGACGACTACCGAATGCTCGCCGCGCATGGCATCAGGGCCGTCCGCGACGGGCTGCGCTGGCATCTGGTCGAGCCGCGCTCTGGCCAATATGATTTCGCCAGCTTCCTGCCGATGCTGCGCGCGGCTCGCGACACCGGTACACAGGTGGTCTGGGACCTGTTCCACTATGGCTATCCCAACGGCCTCGATATCTGGTCGCCGCGCTTCGTCGAGCGTTTTGCGGCCTATGTGCGCGCCGTCGCCACGCTGGTCCGCAACGAAACCGACACCGTTCCCTGGTGGTGCCCGGTCAACGAAATGAGCTTCTTCGCCTGGGGTGCGGGCGATGTTGCCGCGCTCAACCCGTTCGCCCGCGGGCGTGGTGGTGAGATGAAGGCGCAACTCGTCCGCGCGAGCATCGCTGCCATCGAAGCGTGCCGTGATGTTGATCCGCGCGCTCGCTTCATATGCGCCGAACCGCTGATCAACGTGATCCCCAAAGACCCGTCGCCCGAAGCGCTGAAAGCCGCGCAAACCTATTTCTGGTACCAGTTTGAAGCGACCGACATGCTGACCGGGCGGCTGCGGCCAGAACTCGGCGGCAAGCCCGACTATCTCGATGTGTACGGCGCGAATTACTATTACAACAACCAGTGGATCGACGGCGGTCGCAGCGTCTATCTCGGTGATTGGCTGTACAAGCCCCTGTCCGAGCTGCTGGGCGTCATCCGCGACCGCTACCAGCGACCGCTGTTCATCGCTGAAACCGGCACCGAGGCGGGGTTTCGCGCGCCATGGCTGCACTATGTCTGCGACGAGGTGGCGATCGCGCGCGAACAGGGAACCATGGTCGAGGGCATTTGCCTCTACCCGATCCTCAGCCACCCCGGCTGGGACGATGACCGGCGGGTGCCCAACGGCCTGTTCGATGCGACCTTGGCCGGGGCAGACCGGTCACCGTTTGCTCCGCTCGCGGAAGAACTGGCGCGGCAGCAGGGGTTGTTCGCGGTGCGCGGGATCGGTTGACCCAAACCGTCATTCCAGCGAATGCTGGAACCCGGCTTACTATCTTCCTTCCTACCGTCGTTGCGTGAAAAGATTCCGATCACGCAAAGGCGCGATGAAGAAGGTAAAGATACGCGGGACGGGAATGGCCGTTTCCATGACAACGGGGTGGATGTGATGATCGATCTGAAATTGCTTGGGCTTGCGCTGCTTGCGTCATCCGCCCCCGCCGCCGCGCAATCAACCGACGGCTGCGCCAAGCTCGCAGCGCTCGCGCTGCCGTCAGCCACTGTGACCTCTGCCGCGCTTGTCAAAGCAGGCCAATCCGTTGCCGGCTCGGCGATGGCCCCCGCCGACCTGTGCCGGGTGACCGTTACCGCCAAGCCGAGCAGCGATTCCGACATCCGCATCGAAGTGTGGATACCGTTGAAGAACAACGGCAAATTCCTGCAAATCGGCAATGGTGGCTTTGCCGGGCAGATCCCGATGCGCGTCATGACGCTGGGCGTAGCCGGGGGTTACATCGTTGCGGGGACCGATGACGGCCACCAAACGGCGGACGCGACCGATGCCAGCTGGGCGCTGGGTCATCCCGAAAGGCTCGTCGATTTCGGCACCCGCGCGGTCAAAACGACGACCGACATCGGCAAAACCATCGCCGCCGCGTTCCTGCAAACCGCCCCTCGCAAGGCCTATTTCTTCGGCTGCTCCGACGGCGGGCGCGAGGCGTTGATGACGGCGCAGCGCCATCCGACCGACTTTGACGGCATCGTCGCCGGGGCTCCCGCCTATGACTGGACGGGCCTGCAAGGCGCCGCCGCGCTGATCGAACAGCGCATGACGCTGGCCGGTGCGCGTATCCCCACCGCCAAGCTGCCGCTGATCCAGGCGGCGGCGCTGAAGGCGTGCGGCGGCGGGGCGTTCGTCGCCGATCAACGGGCCTGCCGGTTCGATCCAAAGGTTCTCGCCTGCCACAGCGCGGATACCAGCGCCTGCCTGACCGGGCCGGAACTGGCGACGCTGCGGCTGATCTACATGGGCACCCGCGAACCTTCGAGCGGCCGTCATTTGCCGGGTCTGATGCCGGGGGCCGAAGCGCAGGCGGGCAGCTGGAGCAACTGGCTGCTGGGCCGCAATAGCGGGGCCGGCGCGGTCGACAAGCCGACCGGCTTTGCCGCCAACTGGTTCGCCTATGCCGTGCGCGGCGATGCCAAGACGACCGTTGCCGGACTGACAAAGGTCGACTTCGCCGCCTCCGAAAAGCTCGCACCGATCGTCAGTGCGACCGATCCCGACCTGTCGGCGTTCCGCGCTCATGGCGGCAAGCTGGTGATGTATCACGGCTGGAACGACCCGGCGATCTCGCCCGGCTACAGCCTGGCTTATCACGCCGCCGTTGCCAAAAAGATGGGCGATCCGTCGGGCTTTTACCGGTTGTGGCTGGTGCCGGGGATGCTCCACTGCGGCGGCGGCGCGGCGCCGTCTACGGTCGACTGGGTCGGCACGCTGGCGGGCTGGGTCGAGGACGGTCGCGTGCCGGAGGTGCTAACGGCACGGGCAGGGGACGGCGCGACGCAGGCGGTGACGCGCGAACGCTAGGCGTCAATCGCGGTACATCAGGGTCACGCTGATCCGCCGGTTGCGCGGGTCGGCGGGGTCGGTGGGGGTATAGGGATCGGTGTCCGCCACGCCTTCGATGCGGCGGAAGCGTTTGTCGTCGATCCCGGCATCGGCCAGCGCCCGCCGGGTTGCATCTGCCCGCAATGTCGACAGCGTCCAGTTGTTGGCGGCTCCCGCGTTATAGGCACTGCTGTCGGTGTGGCCGCGCACCGTCAGCTTGTTCGGCACTCCCTGGATCGCTCCGGCGACTGTCCGCACCAGCTTCAGCGCTTCGGGCGAGAACACGCTGTTGCCGCTGCCGAACATCGAAAAATCGGCGCGTTCGACGATATCGATCCGCAAGCCGTCGCGGGTTCGGACAAAATGAATCTGGCTTTTCAACCCCTTCATCGTCGGGTCCCCGGCCAGCCGCGCCGCGACGATGCGTTCGACCTTTTTGAACTTTTCCTCGTCCGCCGCGCGCCGCGCACCCGGCGCAGGGCCGTTCTCACTGCCGGTCGACTTGATTGCAGGAACCTGGCCGGGTTGGACCATTGGCACCGCGTGCAGCCCCGGTCCGGCGGCGGTATGCGGTGCGGTGCCCTCGCTTTCCTGCAGCGATTGTCCGCCCATGACACCGTTCGAACCGCCGCTGTTCTTCATCTGGATGACGGTCGGGGTGAAGTAATCGGCGATGCCCTTGCGCTGTTTCTCGTTGGTCGCGCCGATGATCCACATCAATAGGAAGAACGCCATCATCGCGGTGACGAAGTCGGCATAGGCGATCTTCCATGCGCCGCCGTGGTGGCCTGCGCCGTGCTTGCCCTTCACCCGTTTGATGATGATTTCGGGTTCGATGTTGAATTCGGGCTTCATAACCACCCTCCCCCCCGGTGAGCGCAGCGAACCGAGAGTGGGGAGGGCGACTCGCGCGCTTGCGCGAGCGGGGTGGGGGCAGCGTGGTCAATCGTTCGCACACCCCCACCCCGGCCCTCCCCACTCTCCGCTGCGCGGGGGGGGAGGGAGAAGAAAAGCATCATTTCACCGCCCTCAGCCCGTCGAAGACCTCTGAGAAGGTCGGCTGGTTGGCGGGACCGACGGCGGTGCGCGCGGCTTCGATAACCAGCGGCTGCGGCTGGCCCTTCAGGCTGGCGACGATGACGCGGCGAATGACGAGGTAGATTTCGCCATCGGACTCGATCACCGCCCGCAATCGCGCCGCGCACGGCCCGACGATGCCGTAGCTGAGCAACACGCCCAGGAACGTGCCGACCAGCGCCGAACCGATCATGCCGCCCAGAATGGCTGGGGGTTTATCGATCGACCCCATGGTTTTGACGACGCCGAGCACGGCGGCGACGATGCCAAGCGCGGGCAGCGAATCCGACATGGTGGTCAGCCGGTCGACGGGTTGCATGGCGGCGGTGTGATGGGTTTCGATGGCGGTATCGATGACCTCCTCTACGGCATAGGGGCTGAGATTGCCGGTCGATACGACCAGCAATCGGATCGAATCGGTCAGCAGGTGGAGGAACACATGGTCCTTCAGGAACTGCGGATAATCGGCAAAGATCGACGAGGATTTGGGGTCCTCGATATGTGGCTCGACCGCCACCGCGCCGTCGGTGCGGAACATCTTCATCAGGCGCGTCGTCAGGAAGATCGCCGCCAGATAATCGGCGCGCTTGTATTTCGGGCCTTTGACGATGGCGGCAAAGCCCGCCCCCATCGCCTTGATACCCTTGATGTCCGTGGCGATCAGCGTTGCACCGGCGGCGGCACCCCCGATGATGAGCATTTCATGCGGGAGTGCTTCGGCAATGACGCCGATGTCGCCGCCGGTGAACGCAAAGCCACCGAACACCATGACGATCAACACAACAAGACCGATGACCGAGATCATGGAAAGGGATCATGCTCCTGGCCGGACGGTGGAAGTGTTGGCGTCGGACAGGGTTACGGCGGGCCGGGCAGGGGGTTGAGGCGGCGGGAGGGTTAAGGCGGGTTAGGGGGCGGCGGGGATTCACCGGCGGCGTGTATGGATCCGGCTGACACATACGAAAACGGGCAGGGATCGCTCCCCGCCCGTCGTTCGTTCCGAAATTGGCTTGGTTTAGGCGGCAACAACCATCGATTTGCGGCGACGAGCGGCAACGCCGACCATGCCGAAACCAGCCAGCAGCAGGCCCCATGTCGCAGGCTCAGGAACCTGCGAAACGGTGAAACTGGTCAGATTGCGCGCGCCGCTGCCCGAACCACCCGGATCGTTCACGCTGTCGGTGATGTTGTAGTTGGAACCGTCGAAATACAGATTGTAGTCCGTGCCGCCGGCCGTCGAAACCGAAACGCCGCTGAACGTAACATACGGACCGGCAGGATTGATGTTGTTGTCGGCGCTGGCATAGGGCGAAAGCGCGGTGACAGCCGAACCGTCGAACGTGCCGGTGATGCCCGTAATCGCGGCAAGGCCGGGGGTTGCGGTCGTCAGACGGCCCGAACCGATATCACCGCCGGTGCTGGCATAGGTGTAGGCGTAGGTCACTGCAGCGGCAGGAACGGCGGCAACTGCGAGCGCAGCGGCGGCAAGCAAAGCTAACTTCATGTACGAGCCCTTCATAACGAGTGATGTTTTAACGAATGATGTTCTAACGAGTAGTGTTTTACCCAAAGCAAGACTCGTGCCATGTGGGCTGATCGCATGATTCCAACGGGTTAATTTTTGGCTCGGAATCAAACTGTAAACTATTCCGACAATCTCGTCACCAACCCGATACAAATCGTGGCGAACTTGCTCCGCCCACGCGCGAAATTCCGGCCAGCGGATTTCACCCGCCCCGGTCCTTCAGTGTGGGACCCGCCCCGGTTCCTTTGCCCTGACTGCGACGGGAGGGCTTGGGAACTGGGGACGGGCAGGCTGCAACACAGCACACAGGGGCATCGGAGGACTTTTGGCGGGGTCTTACGTCCGCCGGGTAGCGCGTCGATACGCTGGTTCACGGTGGCTTGGGCGCTTGGTGGGCGCTTGGGTTTCGCGCTAAAGTGTATCCGTCCTCCTGGACAATCTAAGACTAGGGCTCACCTGTGCATCATGGTTGCGCCGACCGTCCGCTAGTTGCCCGGGTACGTCGGCAAGCATTGGGTGGCACTGTGTCGCATTGCCGCCCGCTCGATTCGGGAACTACCTTTTCCGGTTCGTAATGTCAAGGATTTTCACCGTTCCGGTGGAAAACTATTTTAGCAATTCCCACAGGCTGAGCGCGTTGACCTTCACAAACGTCGCCTGCGCCGCCTGCAACACCGTCGTCAGCCGTTGCAGTTTGGCAATGCCCTCGGTCAGGTCGAGGCCTTCGAGTTTGGTCAGGCCGGTCTCATCGGCGGTCCTGGCGCCGGCGATGTGTTGGCTTTCGGTATCGAGCCGCGCCAGTCGCGCGCCGACAGACGCCCGCGTGTCGGCAAGGTGCGACACCTGGGTGTCGAGGCCAGTCAGCGCGGTGTCGAGCGCCGTCCCCCGCAGCGTGTCATCGGGTTCGGTCAAGGCCTTGGTCAGGCCGTCGAGGGTGGCGAACAACCCGGTCGTGCTATCACCGAACGCCTGCGGCCCGGTGACGCCGGTCGCGATACGCCCGCCGCCGACCGCCAACGCCGGGGCGCTGCCGCTGCCCTGCCAGACGTGCGCGCCGGTGGCGTCGAGCGCATAGGCCGGGCTCCCGCCGCTGACTCCGCCGCTGACTCCGCCGCTAACTCCGCCGCCCGCACCGCCGAACAATCGCTCGCCGTCATCACCGCGAGCTTCGGCGAGCGCCGCTGCCTGGGTAGAAAGCTGCGCCGCTTCGACAGCAAGGCTGGTGCGATCGTCGGCGGACAGGGTGGCATTGCGCGCCTGCAGCCCGATTTCCTTGGCGCGCTGGACGATTTCGGTGATGCTTGTCAGCGCGGAGTCAGTCGATGTCAGCCGCCGCGACGCTGCATCGACGGCGCTCTGGCTGGCCGCGTCCGCCGCCTCGCTGCGCCGGATCGTCGTCGCACGGGTGAAGGCGACCGGATCGTCGGCCGACACGGTCACGCGCTTGCCGGTGGCGATCTGGCCCTGCAGCGTATCGATCTGCGCACTGAGCGAGGCCAGCCGGGCGGTTGACGCGGCATGGGCGGCGCTGGTGTTGATGGCGGTCATATTGTCGTGCTCACTGGGCCGCCTGCAGCAGGCTATCGAACAGGCTCTTGGCCGCCGCGATGACCTGCGCATTGGCGCGATAGGCGGTTTGCAGCCGGGTCAGGTCGGCGGCTTCGGTATCGAGGTCGACGCCGGTCGCGGCGTCGGCGGCCTTGGCGGTATCGCTGGCGAGCGACTTGGCGGCGTCGGCAAGGATGTTGGTTTCGCTCAGACTCGAGCCGACGTCGGCAGTGGCGGCATCCAGTGCCTGTTCAACGGTGCCGCCAGGCCCGGACTGATCGCGCAAACCAGCCAGCGCCAGCGCGTTGGCGTTGTCCTGACTGCCGACGCCGGACGGGGTGATGCGGAAGCTGTCGCCCATCGCCGCACTGGCGGGGATGGCAAAGCTGAAGCCCGCTCCGGTTATGGTGCTGCCGTCCGCCGGCACCGTCGCCAGTACAGTGCCGGCGGGGTCGCTGACCGTTGCGGTGCCGGGGGCGGTGATGGCGATTGTGTAGCTGGCGGCGGCGGTGAACCCGGCGGCAGTCGGATCGGTGGTCAGAGTCAGCGCCGCGCCGCCGGTGTTGGCGGCCCCGGCGTCGCTGACAAAGCGCGCGGCGGCGGCGATGCGTTCGGGGCCGAGCGGGCGCAGCGATACGCCTGCCGCACCGCCGGTGACGGCCAGACTGTATTGATCGCCGTCGCTGGCGTTGTGGCCTGGCGACACGCTGACGCCGTCGAGGCTGAGCGCACCCGATCCGGTGACAGTGCCGCTGCCGTCGCTACGGCTGAGCATCCACGCCCCGCCGCTGTGCAGCAACCGATAGCCACCGGGGAACAGCGTCGCCGTATCCGCCACCGTCACATCGACCGGTGCCGTGCCAGCATTGGCCTTGCCCGGCGTCGCCACCACCGTTTGCGTTGCGAATAGCGCCTCGCCGGGAGTGCCGAGCGCGTCCGCCCCCTGCAAATGTTGCGCGTTGGCGGCGCTGGCGAAGCGTTGCGCCAGCACGTCGATGCTGTCGGCGGCGGTTCGCGCCTGTCGCCCGGCCTCGATCAACCCGGCCAGGCTGCCGCTGGCGGGCAGGCGGACGACGGTGGCGGCATGGGTCGGATCGAGCACCACCTCCGCGCCGCTTGGCCCGTCGCGGACGCCGATGCGGACTGCGTCGCCGGTCTGCGGCACCAGCACCGCGGCCGCAGCGCCAGTCCCAAGCCGGACTTCGACCGCGCCCTTGGCACCTTCGGTGACACTGATCCGTAGCCGCTGCGCCAGGTCAGCCAGCAATTTGTCGCGACTATCGAGCAGGCCGTTTGCCGCCTCCCCGCCCGACGCCGTGGTGCGCAGCCGGGCGTTGATGTCAGCCAGCCCGGCCGTGATGCCATTGACCGTCGCCGCCCCGGCATCAGCGGCCTTGGCGATGTCGGATTGCAGCGCCGCCAGCGCGCCGCCGGTCTCGCGGAACGCCGTCGCCGCCTGATCGGCGCGATCGAGGAAGATCGTCCGAGCTGCCGTCGATGTCGGAGCCGATGCGAGATCGGTGGCACCGTCGTAAAAGCCGCCGAGCCGGTCGTTCAACTGGTGATCGCCCAGTGCCGATTGCAGACGGGTCAGCCAGTCCGCGCGCGTTGTCAGCCGCTGGGCATCGCTGCTCGCCACCCGCGCCGCGTCGGTCTTGAACAAATCGTTCGCGCGGTTGATGCTGTCGACGCCGACACCCGCACCCTGCGTTGGCAGCTTCTGCCACGCCACGCCATTGGCCAGCGGCGACGTCGCCAGCGTGATGGAGCGGCGGACATAACCCGGGGTATTGGCGTTGGCGACATTGTCACCGGTGACGGTCAGCGCCGCCTGCATGGCCCGCACCCCCGCCATGCCGATGCCGAGCAGATCGGTCATTGATGAGGCGCGGTTCTGGCGCGTTCGGCCGCCAGCAGCCGGGCGATGCCGAGCGGCGCGGCGGCGGCGATGGCCTCGGCACGCTGCCGGTCCTGAAGGTCGCGGACAGTGTCGCCGGTATCGCCGAGCCCGTCGTCGCCAAGCTTGGCAGCGCGCGCGGATTTAAGCAGCGACTGAACGATCAGCGCCTCGAACTGGCGGGCGACGGCAACATCCTGTTTGGTGGGCGCGGCGGCGGCCGGGCCGGGCCAGTCGGCGCGGATGCGGGGGGCAACGGCCAGCTCCATCAGATCACCACCAACTCGGCGCGCAGCGCGCCCGCGGCCTTCAACGCCTCCAGTATCGCCACCAGATCGCCCGGCGCGGCCCCCAGCGCGTTGACCGCATCGACGATGTCGCCCAGCCGCGCACCCGGTGCGAATAGCGACATGCGCCCCGACCCTTCGCTGGCCTCCACACCGGATTTTGGGGTGACAGTGGTGCTGCCCGCCGCCAGCGCGTTCGGCTGGCTGACCTGCGCAGTTTCGGTGATGCGGACGGTCAGATTGCCGTGAGCGATGGCGGCGGGCAGGATGCGGACCTCGCCCGAAATGATGACGGTGCCGGTGCGGGCGTTGACGATAACCTTGGCCGCGGGCGCGCCGAGCCGCACCTCCAGGCTTTCGACCCGTGCCGCCAGCGCGATGCGGTCTGCAATGCCGCCCGGCGCGGCAATGCGAACCGTCGTCGCGTCGACCGCGCTGGCATGTCCTGTGCCCAGGGCGGCGTTGCAGGCCTCGGCCACCGCCCGTGCCGCGCTGAAATCACCGTCCACCAGATCGAGCACCAGCGCGTCGCCATCGGCAAACGGCGTCGGCACGCTGCGTTCTACCGACGCCCCGCCGGGGATACGCCCCGACGACGGCGTCCCGACGACGATTTTCGACCCGTCCTTGCCGTCGGCGCCGAAGCCGCCGACCGCAAGATTGCCCTGTGCCAGCGCATAGACCTCGCCGTCCGCGCCCTGCAGCGGGGCGAGCAGCAGCGTGCCGCCGCGCAACGACTTGGCCTTGCCAAGTGCGGCGACGGTGACGTCCAATCGCTGGCCGGGCTTGGCGAACGCCGGAAGTTCAGCGGTCAGCATGACAGCAGCGGCGTTTTTCAGGCCGGGCGCAACGCCTGCCGGAAGCTGCACCCCCAGTCGCGCGGCGGCCGATTTCAGCGACTGGACGGTATATTCCAGATTGTCGTCGCCGGTGCCCGACAGGCCGACAACGATGCCGTAGCCGGTGATGGCGTTGGAGCGGACGCCCTCGAAGCGGGCGATGTCCTTGATGCGTTCAGCGTGGAGGGGGGTGGCAGAGAGGGCGAGCAAAGCGGTTAGGAATACGGTCGTGCAAAACCCCAAACTCCGCTCATGCTGAGCGTGTCGAAGCAGCTTGGCGCAAGCCCCGTGCCAAGGTGCTTCGACAAGCTCAGCATGAGCGGGGTTTGTTGCTCTTGCTATGAACAAGGCGACCTTCACAGCGGCGACACCTTGGCAAAGAACCGCGCCAGCCAGCCCTGCTTGCTTTGGTCGGCCACCTGCCCTGTTCCGGAATAGCGGATGTGGGCGTCGGCGACCTTGGTCGAGGCGACGCTGTTGTCGGCGGCAATGTCTTCGGCGCGGATCAGGCCGGAGACCTGGATCTGCTCCTCGCCGCGGTTGAGCGTCAGGCGCTTTTCGCCAGCCACTGCCAGAATGCCGCCGGGCAGCACGCGCGCCACGGTAACGCTGATCTCGCCCGACAGGAGATTGTCCTGCGCCGCCGTGCCGCTGCCCTTGAAGCTTTGGTTCGATGTCGCCGATTGCTTGGCGATGCCAACGAAGCTGGGTGGGCTGAGGCTGAGCCCGCCGTCGCGCGAGGCGTCGGCAGTCGAGGATTTACGCGCCGACGTGCGCTCGACCAGCCGGATCGAGATCAGGTCGCCGACCCGCCGCGCCCGCCGGTCGGTGGCGAGGCCGGTGAAGGTGGCCGGGTTGTACAGGCTGCCGGTGATCGCGGCAGGCGCGGCTTGCGGCGGCGGCGGCAGGGTGGCGGCGACGGTCTTGACGCGGCCAAAGCCTTCGTCGGCACAGGCGGGGAGGAGGAGGGCGAGGAGGAGCGCAATGACGGCTCCCCTCCCGCTTGCGGGAGGGGTTGGGGGTGGGAATACGGCCACCCGCACGTCCCACCCCCGGCTCGCGAAGACGCGAGTCCGCGCCCCTCCCGCAAGCGGGAGGGGATCAAGCATTTTGCGCGACATATTTGGCCATCTCATCGGCCGCGCTGATGACCTTGGAATTGACCTCGTATGCCCGCTGGGTTTCGATCATGTCGACAAGTTCCTGGACCGTCGACACGTTTGACGTTTCCAGCGCGCCTTGCCGGATCGACCCCGCGCCATCGACGCCGCCGGCGCTCGCCTGTGCGGTGCCGCTGGCGGCGGTTTCGACGTACAGATTGTCGCTGAGCGGTTGCAGCCCCGCCGGATTGAGGAAGCGCGTCACCTGAATTTGCCCGACCGCTGCCGATGCCGTCGCCCCCGGCAGCGTTGCCGAGACCGTGCCGTCAGGGGCGATGGTGATCGATTGCGCGCCGGTGGGGATGGTCACGCCCTGCGCCAGTTTCAGGCCGTTGGAGGTGACAAGCTCACCCTGCGCATCAAGTTTGAAGGCCCCGTCGCGGGTGTAGCCGTTGCGACCGTCGGGGAGGGCCACCGCGAACATGCCGTCGCCCTCGACCGCAAGATCGAGCGCATTGTCGGTCTGGGTCAGCGACCCCTGGGTGTGCAGCCGCTCGGTGCCCATCACCCGCACGCCGGTGCCGGTGCCAAGCCCCGTCGCATACTGGCTATCCGCCCCCGACGCCTGGCCCGCCGTGCGCTGGTCCTGATACATCAGTGTCGCAAATGCCGCCCGGTCGCGCTTGAAGCCGGTGGTGTTCACATTCGCCACATTGTTGGAAATCATCCGCATCTTCTGGTCGAGCGCGTCGAGGCCAGAGCGGGCGATCTGCAGGGCAGACGTCATATTTTCATCCTTCCACGGCCATCAGCTTGGCGGTGCGTTCGTCGATGTCGCGCGCCACGCTGAGCATCTTGGTGTCGACTTCAAAGCCGCGGGACTGCTCGACGAGTTCGACCAGGGCCCCCGCCGTTTCAACGTTGCTGTTTTCAAGTGCGCCGGTGGTCAGCGTCGTGGTTGGATCGCTAGACAGCGGGGCAGGGGCGCCGAACAGGCCGTTGGGGCGTTTGGTCAGCGCGCTGCCGTCGACGAGTTTCAGTTGATCGAGCGGTGTGACCGCGTCGCCGATGCGCTGCGAAAGTTTGCCGTCCGGCGCGATTTCGAGCTTGGCCCCGGCGGGAACGGTGATGACGCCGCTGTTGCCGATCACCGGGTTTCCGTCGCCGGTTTCAAGAACGCCGGTTGCCGACACCCGCAGGTCGCCGCGCCGCGTATATGCCTCACCGCCGTCGGTCGTTTGTACCGCCAGCCAGGCGTTGCCCGCCATCGCCACGTCCATCGGGTTGCCGGTGGTGCTGATCTTGCCGGGTTCGCGCGACGATGCCGATGCCAGCGATCCCGATTGGACGCGGGTCAAGCCGCTCGAGCCGCTGAGGTAACGACCTTCGGCGGCGATGAGCTCGCGGCGGAAACCGGTGGTCCCGGCGTTGGCGAGGTTGTTCGCGGTCACGCCCTGTGCCCGGCCGCGCGCGCCCAGCCCCGACAGCGTCGTGTAGATCAGGCGATCCATGATCTTATGAGTGGATGTTGACGATGGTTTGCATCAGCGACGACGATGTCTCGATCGCCTTGGCATTGGCCTGAAAGTCGCGCTGGGCGGCAATCAGCCCGACAAGCTCCTCGGTCAGATCGACGTTGGACCGTTCCAGGCTGCCCGACAGGATCTGTCCGATGCCGCCGGTTCCCGCCTCGCCGGTCAGCGCCACGCCCGATTCCGGGGTGGCGATATAGCTGGCGTTGCCGACTTGTTTCAGCCCTTGTGGGTCAGCAAAATTGGCGATGGCGACCTTGCCGATGATGCTGACGTCACCGTTGGTAAAACTGGCCTTGAGCGTTCCCGATTGATCGACCGACACGCTATCGAGCTGGCCCGGGATAACGCCGTCCTGGCTGATCCTGGTCAGCACGAACGGGCCCGATTGCTGGGTGGTGGCGATGCCGTGATCGATCGTCAGCGCCATCGCAGCGCCGCCGCCCGTTGGACTGAAACTGTCCAGTTGCGTCGCTGTAGCGGGAGCAACGAGCACGCCGGAACTGTCGAACGACAGATCGAAGCCCGCAGTGCCGCCGCTGGTCAATTCGGTGTCGCCGGCAAAGACGTGCGCGGTCCAATGCGTGTTCGGATCGGCGACGGTCGGCACCGCCGTCTTCACGTAATAGAGTGTCGCCGCCATCGGATTGCCGAGCGAATCATAGATCGTCGTCGACGTCGATGTATTGAAGGTGCCGCTGTCGCTGCGGTTGAACACATAGGGGTTGGTGGCGGTATAGACGGGCTTCAGCGGGATCGCCGTCGCGTCAGCGGGGAGGTTGACGCTGACCTTGATGCCGCTCGTCGCCTGCGCCACTCCCGACGTCAGCGGCAGTTTCGCGCTGAGGGTCGAGCCCAGCGCCGTCGTCTTGACGCTGCCGTCGCTGGTCACCGGGAACAGCTGCAGTTTGCGGCCCGATGCATCGACGACATAGCGGCTGGCGTCGACCGAAAAGCTGCCGTTGCGGGTATAGCTGACGTCGCTGTCGCCGATGCCGCCCTTCACGGCGAAATAGCCTTGGCCCGAAATCGCCATGTCGAGCGCGCTATCCGACGTTTCGATGGCGCCTTGGGCGTTCTGCTGGCTGACCTGGCGGACGCTGGTGCCCGATCCGATGATCCTCGCCGGGTTGCTGAGCGGTGATGTCGCGATAATGTCGCCGAACGATACCCGGCTTTTCTTGAAGCCGTTGGTTGAGGCGTTGGCGATGTTGTTGGCGATCGTGGACAGTTCGATCTGCGCGCCGTTGAGGCCGGTGAGGGACGTGTAGAAGGACATGTCAGTTGCTCCCGGTTATGGCGGATTTCGCGGCGGGTTTGGGTTGTGCCGCGATCAGCGCGTCGAGTTTGGCGGCGATGGTATCGAGTTTGGTGTTGGTCGCGGTGACGCCCGTCACCTGACTGAATTGCGCCATCTGGCTGACATATTGGCTGTTATCGACCGGCGATGTCGGATCCTGGTTCTTCAGCTGAGCGGTCATCAGCGTCAGGAAATCGGACTGGTCGAGGGTCGTCTTGTGGGCCTGGGTTGCGGTCGCTGTGCTGCGCACGCCGGCAATGCTGTTCACGTCCATGCCTATCTCCCAAGTTTCAATGTATCGAGCGCCAGCGTTTTGGCGGTCGTCAGCACTTCGACATTGTTGGCGTATTGGCGGGCGGTCTCGATCATCTCGACCATCTCCTGATTGGGATCGACTGAGGATGCCCAGACATCGCCGTTCGGATCGGCGAGCGGGTTGCCGGGCTCGTGACGCTTTTCGGGCGCGCCGGTGCGTTCGACCGAAGCGACATCAACGGTGGCGTTGCGACCGTCGCTGGCGGTGGCGAATACCGGTTTGAGCGCGCGGTAAGCCCCGGCCTCGCTGCCCGCGACAGTCGAGGCGTTGGCGAGGTTGGAGGCTATGGTGTTGAGCCGCACCAGTTGCGCCGCCATTGCGCGCCCGGCGATATCGAAGGTGTTGAGTGCGCTCATTCGGCCTTCAAAGCCGCCATGATGCCGGTCATCCGGTCACCCAGAAACGCCAGCGTCGCCTTGGTCCGCACGGCATTGTCGGCGAAGGCGGTTTGCTCGGTCGCCAGTTCAACGGTGTTGCCGTCGAGCGATTGCTGGACGGGAACGCGGAATTTCATCGCGCCCGCTGCGCCGTCCAGTGCCGCCCGGAAATCCATGTCGCGGGCTTTGAAGCCCGGCGTCGCGGCATTGGCGATATTCGACGCGAGCAGGTCGAGCCGCCGGCTGCGCAGTTCGAGCGCTTTGGCGTGTACGCCGAATTGACGGTCGATGAGATCGGGGCCGGTCATGTGCAGCGTTCTGCAAGCGGTGTGCCAAGCGACTCCCCCACTGTTGCGACCGCCGCCCTGACGGGTGAGGCGGCAAGGTCTTGCCGCTTTGCCGGATGTGTTCTGCCGGTTTCGGCCAGGCATTCGGCGCGCGCCGGGGCAGGCGTCGGTTGGCCCGTCCCTTGCAACGCAGCCTGCGCATCAATGGGGCCTTGACCATGCAACGACAGATCACGGAAATACTTGCGCTGGCTGTCGGCGTTGCCGCGGTTATCGGTGGCGTGCTCGCGACGGTTCCGGCGCGCGCCGCCGATCGCCAGGACCTGGGCGAGCTGGCGACGCGCGTGCAGGGGTTCGCGGGGATGCCGCCGCATCTCGATCCCCGGTTGATCTTGCCCGCCTGCGCAGTTCCATCGCTCGGCTGGGCGGTGCCGGGGCATAGCGTTGCTGTCGTTTGCGACGCCCCGGCGTGGCGGATCAATGTGCCGGTCGACGCGCCCATCGTCGCCGTCGCCCGCGCCATCGCCCCGGAACCCCCCGCCATCCGCCGCGGCGACCGGGTGACGGTCGAAGCCGGGGGCCAGGGCTTTATGGTTGCCATCGAAGCGGTTGCCGAAGCCGACGCCGCACAGGGCCGCATCCGGCTGAAGAACGCCGCCAGCGGGGCACATCTGACCGGCGCGTTGACGCCCGGCGGTCAGGTCGTGCTGACCGGCTTAAGCCCCGTGGTGAATAGCCGTTAACCGCAAGGTTGAAGGCACCGTGCCGTCACGCGCTGAATGGAAAGACGCGATGGAGATCCCCCGATGATCGATGGAATTGGCGGCAGCAGCTGCAGCCCCAGCCTTGCCGCCGCAACCGCGCTGGCCCCCAAGCCGGTCAAGCCCGGCGATCCGGCGACCGCTGCCGCGACGGTTTCGGCCCCGACTTCGACGCTGTCGCGGATCGCCAAGGACCTGTCGGCGTCGCCGCCGGTCGATACGGCCAAGGTCGCCAGCCTGAAGGCGGCCATCGCCGCCGGGCGCTACACCATCGATCCCGACGCTATTGCCGCCAAGATGATCGCGCTCGAAACGCCGATCCGCGCGTGACGGCAGCCGCCGACACCAGCGCGCTGTTGGCGGCAATGCACGCCGAACTTGCCGCGCTCGACAGCGGTGAGGCGGCGCGGATCGAGACGGCGACAGCGGACAAGCTGGTGGCGCTTGGCGCACTGGCCGAAAGCGCGGCGCTGGCCCCGCCTGAACGGTCGACATTGGAGGCGCTACGCTCGCTCAACCGGGTTGCCGAGACGCGGACGCGGACGCTGTTGCGCGGCGTCGAGCGGCGGCTGGCGGCGCTGCGCCCTGGTGGTCCGGCGCTGTGTTATGGCCCGGACGGGCGCCTGTGAGCGCCGTGTCCGCCCTTGCCCGCACCGCCGATGCGGTGACGGCGACCGTCCGCGCTGCCGCCGAGGCGACCGGGGTCGATTTCTCGTACCTGCTGGCGCAGGCCAGGCTTGAATCCGGGCTCGATCCCGCCGCCCAGGCGCGGACCAGCAGCGCGCGCGGCCTGTATCAATTCACCTCGGGCACCTGGCTCGACATGGTCGCCAAGCACGGCGCCGAAGCGGGGTTGGGCTGGGCTGCCGATGCGTTGAAATCGGGCGCGGCCAAGGCTGGAAGTGCGGCGCGGGCGACGATCCTGGGGCTGCGCGACGATGCCGGCGCGGCGGCGCTGATGGCGGGATCGCTGGCACGCGACAATTCGGCGGCGCTCGAACACCGGCTCGGCCATGCCGCCGGTGCGACCGAGCTGTATCTGGCGCATTTCCTTGGCAGCGGTGGGGCGGGGCATTTCCTGTCGGCACTGGCGGCCGATCCGGGCCAGAGTGCGGCGAGAGTGTCACCGGCAGCGGCGCGGGCGAACGGGCATATTTTCTATCACCGCGACGGGTCGGCGCGGACGCTGGCGGAAGTCTATCAGCGGTTTGCGGCAAAGTTAGACCCCGTCATTCCCGCGCAAGCGGGAACCCAGGCGGTCGTCGCCACGGCTGACAGCGCCGCATATGAGTCCGCCCTGGGTTCCCGCTTGCGCGGGAATGACGGCGTAAAGGTTGCCGCCCAAACCGCCTACGCCCTCCTCGCGGAATTGGGCGGCTGATGGGTGCACTTGTTCTCGACTGGCGCGGCCTGTGGGCGCGGGCCGACTGGCGCGCCGTGCTGCTGCCCAGCGCCATCCTGACACTGGTTCTGCTGATGGTCGTGCCGATTCCGGCGTTCATCCTCGACCTGTTCTTCATCCTCAACATCGCGATTTCGCTGATCGTGCTGATGGTCGCGATCAACACCCAAAAGGTGCTCGATTTCAGCGCGTTCCCCACGGTTCTTCTGTTCGCAACGCTGCTGCGACTGGCATTGAACGTTGCCTCCACCCGCGTCGTCCTCGTCCACGGGCATCAGGGCACATCGGCGGCAGGCCATGTCATCGAGGCATTCGGGCAGTTCCTCGTCGGCGGCGATTATGTCGTCGGGCTGTTCGTCTTCACCATCCTGATGATCATCAATCTGGTTGTCATCACCAAGGGCGCCGGGCGTGTTTCGGAGGTCGCGGCGCGCTTCACATTGGACGCCATGCCCGGCAAGCAGATGGCCATCGACGCCGATATGAACGCCGGTCTGCTAACCGCCGATCAGGCTCGCGCCCGCCGCGCGGAAGTCGCGACCGAGGCGGATTTCCACGGCAGCATGGATGGCGCGTCGAAATTCGTGAAGGGCGACGCCGTCGCGGGTGTCCTCATCCTCGTCATCAACATCATCGGCGGACTGGTGCTGGGGACCGTTCAGCACGGCCTCGGCATCGGCGAAGCGGCGAAGATTTACCTGTTGCTCGCGGTCGGTGACGGGCTGGTGGCGCAGGTTCCGGCACTGCTGTTGTCGATTGCCGCCGCGATGGTGGTGACGCGGGTGGCGTCGGAACACAACCTCGCCGGGCAGGTGACCAGCCAGTTCGCCAGCGCCGCCGCCTGGACGCCGGTCGCGGTGATTCTCGGCCTGCTCGGGCTGCTGCCGGGGATGCCGCACTTCGTCCTGCTCCCCGCCGCCGCCGGGGCCGGAGCGGTCGCGTGGAAGCTGTCGCGCGGCGCGGTAGTGGAAGCCGAAGCACCGCCTGCGCCACCGTCCGCCGCCATCGCCTGGTCCGAAGTCGCCGATACCGCCGCGGTCAGCCTCGATCTCGGCTTCGGGCTGGTGCCGCTGGTCGAGGGCAGCGGTGCGCCGTTGATGGCCCGCGTTACCGGCATCCGCCGCCAGCTGTCGAAGCAACTCGGCTTCGTCGTGCCGCCGGTTCGGGTCCGCGATGACTTGGCGTTGGCCCCGTTCGCCTATCGCATTGCGCTGGGCGGGGTGACAGTGGGGGAGGACATCGCCTTTCCCGACGATGTGCTGGCGATCGAGGCCGGGCCGGTCGAGCCGCCGGTGCCGGGGCGCGAGGTTCGCGACCCCGCCTTCGGCCTGCCCGCGCGCTGGCTCGATCCGGCGGAAACCCAGCTTGCCGAGGCCAGCGGCTACACCGTCGTCGACGCGGCGACGGTGATCGGCACCCATCTCAACCAGTTGCTGACCATCCACGCCCACCGCCTGATCGGCCAGGACGAGGTGCAGGCGCTGATCGATACGCTGGCTGAAACCGCCCCCAATCTCGCGGGCGGGCTGGTTCCCAAGCTGCTGCCGCTCGCCACCGTTACCGCCGTCTATCAGCGGCTGGTCGAAGAGGGCGTCCCCGTGCGCGACACCCGCGCCATCATCGCCGCGCTCACCGGCCATGCCGCGCGGACTCAGATCCCCGAGGAACTGACCGAACTCGTCCGTCCGGCGCTCGGGGCCGCAATCGTTCAGACGCTGGCGGGCCTGCGTGAACCCGTCACCGCCATCGCCCTCGATACTGCGCTGGAGGATATGCTCGCCGCGGCCGTCCGTGCTGCGCCGGGGTCGCTATGGCCGTTCGATCCGGCGCTGGCGTCGCGGGTCGGGGAGGCGGTGTCCGCCGCTGCCAACCCGCTGATCGCCCGCGCCCAGAAGTTCGCCGTGCTGACCACGCCCGCGCTGCGCCGCCCGCTGTGGAGCCTGCTTAAAACCCGGCTGCCGCAGCCAATCGTCCTCGCCTTCACCGAAATCCCCGATCACCGCAGCGTCGACGTCGTTGCTGTCGTCGGCCAACCGGCCGCTTCGGCCGGACACCCCAATCCGCCAACAGGAGCCTGACATGGATGCCCGCCTCGGAATGGATACGGCGCTTTATGCTCCGGCGCGGCTGGCGCGGACCGACCCTGAACGGTTGGTGTCGTCGCACCTCGGGCTGGTGCGCAAGATCGCCTGGCACGTCCACGCCCGGGTGTCGTCGGCGATTGAGGTCGAGGATCTGGTGCAGATCGGCATGGTCGGGTTGATCGAGGCGGCACGGTCGTTCGAGGATCGCGGTCACGCTGCCTTTGCAACCTATGCCACCGTCCGCATCCGGGGTTCGATGATCGATCAGCTTCGCAAGGGCGCGACGCTGGTACGCTCCGCCATCCGCCGCCGCCGCGAATATGGCGCGGTGCGGTCGGCGCTGGAGGGTCAGCTGGGCCGCCCCGCAACCGACGAGGAAATGGCGGTGAAGCTTGAGTTGACGGTCGAAGCCTATCGCGCCGCCGCCGCCACCACCCATGCGGCGCAAACCGAAAGCATCGACGACGCCTATTCCGACCATTCCAGCTGGTTCGCCGACGATGCTCCCGATGCTCATGAGCAGCTGACGACCAACCGGATGCAACAGGCCATTGCGGGGGCGGTCAAGCTCCTCCCCGAACGCGAGGCGATGGTCCTGCAACTGTATTTCGTCGAAGAATTGAACTTGGAGGAGATCGGGCAGGTGCTGGGGGTAGGGGCAGCGCGGGTGTGCCAGATCAAGAAGGCGGCGTTGGGGAAGTTACGGGCGAAGCTGGGCGGCTGGGGGGATTGAGCGCGCCGTTCCTGCGGTATCCAGGGGAAGCGTCAGGATCACCGCCAACCCCGGCGCATTGTCGTCCAGCACCAGCGTCCCGCCGTGCAATCGCGCCACCGATGCGGCCAGGCTCAGCCCCAGCCCTGCGCCGCCGTCCCCTCGTGCCGCGTCGAGCCGTCCGAAGCGTTTGAGCGCCATTGCCCGGTCGGCTTCGGCGATCCCCGGCCCCCGGTCCGCGACGGTCAGCACCGCCTCGCTGCCGACAGCCGCTGCGGTCAGCGTGATGACGCCGCCCGATGCCCCGTAACGCAACGCATTGTCGACCAGATTGGCGATGGCGCGGCCGACGAGTTCGCGGTGGACATGGGCCATTACTGGCGCGCTGCCCTGCGATGCCATCGCCACGCCGCGCTCCTCCGCCAGCGGCGCGTACATTTCGCACAGGTCGTGCATCAGTGCGGTCAGGTCGATCTCGGTAAAATTGTCGCGGCCGATGCCAGCCTCTGCGCGGCTGATCTCGAGCGTCGTGTCCAGCATTTCCAACAGACTGTCGGCTTCGGCGGAAATCGCGGCGAGGTCGACGCTTTCGCCCCGCGCCGCCCGTTCGATCCGCGCCTTCAGCCGCGTCACCGGGGAGCGCAGGTCATGCGCGAGGCCATCGGTGACAGTGCGGATTTCGCCCAACAGCGCCTCGATCCGCGACAACATGCCGTTGAGCGCGGTGCCCAGCCGTTCGAAGGCGTCGTCGCCGCCGGCTGCGGGCACGCGCTGTGTAAGATCGCCGTCGGCGACTGCCGCCGCCACCCGCGCCACGGCCGCGACACGGACCCCGATGAAGCGCGCCAGCAGCGTGCTGACCGCCGCCGCCAGCGCCAGCGCCAGCCCGACCGACCCGGCGAGGATGGTATAGAGCGTCGTTCGCAGCCGCGCCTCCTCGTCCAGACTGCGGCCAACCAGAAGCCGGTTGCCGTCGGGCAGGGCATCGGTCGACACGCCGAACGGCTCGGCGCGGTCCGACTTGGCGCGGTACAGGTCGATCCGACGCCACGTTCGCCCGGTCGCCAGTGTCGGCGGCCAGTCCTGGGTGTTGCCGATCAGCTTTTTGCCGGTGCCATCCGCCAGCAGCATGACCAGCGGCCCCGGCACGCGCAGTTCGTTGGCGATCATGGCGCGCGCCGCATTCAGGCCGCCAAGCTTGAACGCGCCCAATATGGCGGTGCGTTCGGCGCGGACAAAGGCCTGCGCGTCGCTATCGAGCTGGCGCGCCGTGACCTGCCCGATAAAGCCGATCAGCAGCACGCTCGACAGCGTCAGCGCGATGAAGGTCAGCGCCGCAAACCGCGCCGTCGTCGAGCGCGGCCAGCCCCCCATTCTTCGCCTACGCATCTCCCAGCCGGTAGCCCGCGCCGCGCACCGTGTGGAGCAGCGGCTTGGCCCCGCCCTCGTCGATTTTCTTGCGCAACCGGCTGACATGGACGTCGATGACGTTGGTGCCGGGGTCGAAGTGGTAATCCCATACCCCCTCCAGCAGCATCGTCCGCGTCACCACCTGATCTTTGTGGCGGAGGAGATATTCGAGCAGCCGGAACTCGCGCGGCTGCAGATCGACCTTGCGACCGCCGCGCGTCGTCCGCCGCGCCAGCAGGTCCATCTCCAGGTCGTCGCAGCTGAGCTTGGTTACTGCGGTCTCACCGCCCGACGCGCGGCGCTGCACCGCTTCGATCCGTGCCAGCAATTCGGCAAAGGCAAAGGGCTTGGCGAGATAATCGTCCGATCCGGCGCGCAAGCCCTTCACCCGTTCGTCGAGCGAGGCCAGCGCCGACAGCATGATGACAGGCGTCGTCACATTGGCAGCTCGCAGGGCCGCCAGCACTGCCAGCCCATCCATCCCCGGCAGCATCCGGTCGAGCACCACTGCGTCGTAACTGCCGTCCGATGCCTGGAACAGCCCGTCGCGGCCATTGGTGGCGATGTCGGCGGTATAGCCCGCCTCGCTCAACCCTTTGGCGATGAAATCGGCGGTGGTCGCATCATCTTCGACAACGAGGATTTTGGTCATGTGGCTCAGTCTAGCCGATGGTAACGACGGACGTCACCCCGGCGCGCAGAACTGTCAATTGAGCCGGGCCGCGATGATCGGCCAGCACTTTGGCGCCCTTTGGCCCCGCCAGCGACTTTCCATCAATGGCCTGAATGATATCGCCGATCTTGATGCCTGCCGCCGCCGTCGGCCCCTTGAAGGCGAGGCTGGTGACGACCAAGCCCTGGGTTGTTTCTGGCACACCCATGTGCTGCGCGATCAGCGTGTCGAGCGGCTCGACGGTGAAGCCGAGCTTTGCGGCGAGCGGCGCCGCGGCCGGCGCCGGAGCGGTCACTCCGACAGCCGACGCCCCCGCCAGCGGCAGGCAGAGCAGTACCGCCAGCGCCGCGTGGCACGCAGGAAAGCCAAGGATCATCCGGTTACCATACCCCGCCATAGTGCTCCTTCCCCCGGATACGGCATGAACATTGTGTAAGGGGGCGTTGAGGAATGTCGTTTATCTGATACAGCAAGGCTATGATCCATGCGGTAACCAAGACGTTTAAAAGCGGCGACGGTGTCGGCCTGCGTATTCCAAAGCGTTTTGGATTCGGTGTCGACGTTCTCGTGCGCATTGAGTGGAAGGGTGACTGTTTTGTCATGACGCGGTTGGATGAAATCGTGGCGGACAAAACCACAGCATAGTTGTAGTTTGTCAGCGGACAGTCTGCCACCCTTCATTGGTCCACCGGTAAACCAGTGGTGATACCCCCCGTTCGGCTGCGGCAAAGTTCTTCTCGGTAGCGTCTCGGAGGCCTGCGATGCCGTGTGCATCTTTCTCCGAAACGAAAATCAGAAAGTTATCGCTTGGAACCATGACGAGTAGGGACCCACGCTGTGTTGCCAACTGTCGCCAAGCATTAGCATCGAGCATCAGGCTGGGCGCGTCCTCCTTGTTCATCACTGCATAAAGTCCCCCGGTTGCTGCGGGGACCTCAGTAAGCTTGGGCAGCGTTTTTAGTGTTTGCGCTTGTGCCAGCGTCCACGCCGCGTCGCGTGCAAGACCCAATTTGGTAAGGTCGGCAACCGACGCAATGCGCCTTGTCGTCGGGAAGTCGAACTGAAGTACTGCGCACAAGCCCTCGGCCAGGGGCCGTAATATCGCCTCACTCGCTTTTGGCGACGCGGACAATCCTTTTTCCATTTCTCGACAGTTGCTTGTGTTTCGCACAGCCACGACTAGTTGGGTACGGGTAAAATTTGACTCGTCTTTTAGTGTGTACGATGACAATGAAGAAACGGTTTTGCTAATGAAATCGCGCTTCACTTTTTCGCATTCTTCAACCGAGTTAGCGCTGCAAAACAGGATGACGCGGTCGAGGCTTACGGTAAATTCGAGCTGCTTGCCCTTAATCTGAACCGTGCGCGGTGCTGTGATCTTAAAGCTTAAAGACGGGGCAGCGGCTTTGAACCTGTTGAACATTTCGCGGGTAATGCCAACTTCATCCATTGCAACCGCGGCGATCGAGACACTCGATATCATAACCAACAGCGCAAAAAATCCCCGCGCCAGCTTTGCAGTTCGAACCATGCCACCGCCCCTCCTTGTTGCCCCTAACTCTCATCCCCCATCCGAAGTGCGGCGATGAACGCTTCCTGGGGGATGTCGACATTGCCGTATTGGCGCATGCGCTTTTTACCCTCCTTCTGCTTGTCGAGGAGTTTGCGTTTGCGGCTGGCGTCGCCGCCATAGCATTTCGCCGTCACGTCCTTGCGCATCGCGGCGATGGTTTCGCGGGCTATGACCTTGCCGCCGATCGCTGCCTGGACCGGGATCTTGAACAGGTGGCGGGGGATAAGGTCCTTCATGCGCTCGCACATGTGGCGGCCGCGGGCTTCGGCGGCCCCCCGGTGGACGATCATGCTGAGTGCATCGACGGGTTCGGAATTGACCATGATCGACATTTTGACGAGGTCGCCCTCGCGGTAGCCGATCTGATGGTAATCGAAGCTGGCATAGCCGCGGCTGATCGATTTCAGCCGGTCGTAGAAATCGAACACAACTTCGTTGAGCGGCAGTTCATAGACCACCTGCGCGCGGTCGCCCACGTACGTCAGCTGCTTCTGAATGCCGCGCCGGTCCTGGCAAAGCTTGAGGATGCTGCCCAGATATTCGTCGGGGGTGAAGATCGTCGCCTCGATCCACGGCTCCTCGATCAGTTCGATGGTCGAGGGATCGGGCATGTCCGACGGGTTGTGCAGTTCGACCGTCCGTCCGTCGCGCAGCAGCATTTTGTAGACGACCGACGGCGCGGTGGTGATCAGGTCGAGGTCGTATTCGCGGGTCAGCCGTTCCTGGATGATCTCCAGGTGGAGCAACCCCAGGAACCCGCAGCGGAAACCAAAACCCAAGGCCGCCGAGCTTTCGGTCTCGAAGCTGAACGAGGCATCGTTCAGCCGCAGCCGTCCCAGCGAATCCCGCAGCTTCTCGAAATCCGCCGCATCGACCGGGAACAGCCCGCAGAACACCACCGGCTGCACGGTCTTGAAGCCGGGCAGGGCGGTCGCGGTGGGGCGCTTGGCATCGGTGATCGTGTCGCCGACGTTGGTTTGGGCGACCTCCTTGATCTGCGCGGTGATGAAGCCGATTTCGCCCGGCCCGAGCGCATCGAGCACCTCGATCTTGGGCCGAAAACACCCCACCCGGTCGACCAGATGCTGTGTCCCCTGCGCCATGAAGCTGATCTGCTGGCCCTTGCGCAACTCGCCGTCGATGACCCGGACCAGAATGACGACGCCGAGATACGGATCGTACCAGCTGTCGACGAGCATCGCCTTCAGCGGCGCGGCACGGTCGCCCTTGGGCGGCGGGATGAATTTGACGATGGCCTCGAGCACATCCTCGATGCCGATGCCGGTCTTGGCGCTGGTCAGCACCGCATCGTCGGTTGAAATGCCGATGATGTCTTCGATCTGCTGCTTGACGCGCTCGGGTTCGGCGGCGGGCAGATCGACCTTATTGATGACCGGGATGATGACATGGTCATGCTCGATCGACTGATAGACATTGGCGAGCGTCTGCGCCTCGACGCCCTGCGCCGCATCGACGACCAGCAGCGCACCCTCGCAGGCGGCGAGCGACCGCGACACTTCATAGGCGAAATCGACATGCCCCGGCGTGTCCATCAGGTTGAGGACATAGGATTTGCCGTCCTTGGCGGGGTATTCGAGGCGGACGGTCTGCGCCTTGATAGTGATGCCGCGCTCGCGCTCGATATCCATATTGTCGAGCACCTGCTCCGACATCTCACGCGCCGTCAGCCCGCCGGTGGTCTGGATCAGCCGGTCGGCAAGGGTGGATTTCCCGTGATCGATATGCGCGATGATCGAGAAGTTGCGGATAAGGGAGATGTCGGCGGTCATGTGCGGGGGGTGTGTAGGGGGGAAGGGCAGGGGAGGGCAAGGATCGGGTGTAGGTCTTGGCCGCATCGCTTGAGCTGGCGAGGGTCCCGGTCCAAAGTAGGCAAATGACCAATGAAGACCTATTCCGACTTTTTCAGCCCCACATCGCCGAGCGGATGTCCGAGCTAACAGTCGAAAATCGCCTTGTTCACTACACGAGCGCCGAAGCGGCATTTAAGATCATTTCTGGAAAGGAGATCTGGTTACGTAACGCACTTTTAATGAACGATTTCTCGGAGATTCAGCATGGTCTGGCATGCCTCCAAAATGCTTGGAAACAGCCATCCGGAAAGCGGCTTCAAGATTGGCTGGAAGCAACGCGACCGGGCCTGCGGGGCAAACTCGTCGAAACATTTGACGGCCATACCGAGGGTCTGCGAATTGCAACGTTTATGCTTTCGCTGTCAGAGCATGGCAACGACGAGGATGAACTTGGTCGACTTTCTATGTGGCGCGCCTATGGCGGCGTAACAGGTACTGCACTGGTCCTTAATAGAACTATATTTTTAAGTCAGACTGACGCGATGGGCGTTTATTCCGCTCCCGTAATTTATCGCGATGTTTCCGCTTTTGCGAGTTGGTTTGACACGTGGGTCGATAGTGTCATCGCAGCGCAGGAACGGCTATCTCTCATCGATGATAACACTATCTTCTCTCACTTTTTCTTAACATTCCGTATTTTTGCCCTATGTACCAAACGGCAATTATATACTTGAGTTAGCGATATGGCCGTATTACATGATTCGAGACAGGCCGGCGCAGACGAGAACATGGTGTTTATGGCGGCAATCGCGCTTAGCGATGCTGTCGGGGATGGCGTGAATGAGACAACTCCTATTTCTGTTTATGAACAGCTTGTCGGCGTTGTGATTTCGGCTCTGCAGGATGGTATCGTGTCACGTTCATTCGTTCTGCCAAAGCCGTCAACCGCTGGGCCAAAGGCCTAACCTTTTCGGTCTCAACTACGATCTGTGCTGGTGGAAAGGTGTGTTTCGACCTCAGGTGCTTCCCCTTTTGATTTTTGGGATCATGCATCGATTGTTCGGTATCTTTGTCTGATACGAAGCC
This sequence comes from Sphingomonadales bacterium, assembly GCA_038211945.1. Lineage (GTDB taxonomy): Bacteria > Pseudomonadota > Alphaproteobacteria > Sphingomonadales > Sphingomonadaceae > Sandarakinorhabdus. The sequence continues at coordinate 15,957 of JBBQVA010000010.1, read as the reverse complement.
CTGTCGAACCAACCGATGAAACTTGGCTACGCCGTTATGCACCCCAATGTTTGAGACCCAGCTGCCGTGAACCAACTTGTTCCGAACGCCATTTAGCGCCCTCAAACTTTCAAGGATTAAGGTAAGTTCTGAGCGATCAACCGGGTTGAGATAGTGAGAGCCGATATCTCGGATTACATCCCGCAACGCAGCCTGTTGAACGTGGTTTGAGATGATCGCGGCACGGAGGGTGTCTGTGCCAATCAACGCTTCAATCGTCCGCGTGACGGCTAATTCCATCTGATTCCAGGCTCTCATATATTCCCCAAGGATGCGGTCGCATTCCTCAAGGGGTATCTCAAATGGCGACGTTCCCGTCGCGCTCAACGAGGGCAACAACTGGCTGTTTCGGGCGAGGGGCGCGGGTGGCACGGTTCTTAGCCTTGCCGCCGACATAGGTTTCATCAACCTCGACAACCTTGCCGGGTCCGCCCAGCGGGCCGCAATCGACGTTCATAGCTTCGCGGATGCGATGGCAGAGAAACCACGCCGTCTTATAGGTGACGCCAAGCATACGCCCGATTTGATGAGCGGAGACGCCCTTCTTTGACGCGGCCATAAGGTGCGTCGCCAGCAACCACTTGTGCAGCGGGACGTGCGAACGCTCCATGACAGAGCCAGTGCGGACGGTGAACTTGTCGCGGCAGGCATTGCAGAGGAACATACCGGCTTGCGTCTTCCCGGCCATGCGACGGACGTTATCAGCGCCACAGTGCGGGCAGGTGACGCCGTTCGGCCAGCGCGACGCTTCGATATGAGCGGCAGCGGCGGCTTCGTCGTTGAAGATTTTGGCAGTGATATTCATGGCGGCTTCCCTCTGTGAAGCCAACCTAGATACCGACGGATGCTAAGTCAAGTATATAATTGCCTACCAAACACCCTGGATTTCGTGAAGAAAAAGAGTGGCGAGTTTTTCATTCACCTTTGCAAGAGAAAGGGTCTGAATGGCTCAGACGCGAAATCGAGGTTTTGAACGGTGTCCCGCAAGAAGTTGTCAAGATAAAGCTTTTCGATGACCCTGACAAAGGCATTACAGGCGTTGATCCATCGACGCTCCTAAACCGAGTCATAATCGGTCCCTGCGAACACCCGTTGCCCATCAGGCAGGCGATAATGGCCGCAATGCAGGCTTCGAACGTTCCCGATCCAATGTCTAAAATTTGGATGTCGTTCATTCCTCTCCGGCAACGCTAGTGAAAGTACGTATGATTCGCACTCTCCTCCTCGCCCTTCTCCTCACCGCTCCAGCGCTTGCCCAAGACGCGCCGCCGGCGCCCCCACCCCCCACCAAGATCTACGCCACCAAGAACGTCACCATCACCACCGCCCTCGGCCCCATCGTCGTCGCGCTGGAGACGGAGCGGGCACCGGTATCGTCGGCTTATTTCCTCAAATATGTCGACCGGCATCTTATCGACGGGTCGTTCTTCTATCGTGCGTTGAAGCTGGTGCCCGATGGCTCGGCAGGGTTGGTGCAGGGTGGTGTGATGGACCCGAAGAAGCTGCTGCCGCCGGTGGCGCATGAGCCGACGTCGAAGACCGGGCTGTCGCATACCGATGGCGCGATCTCGCTGGCGCGGGCGGCTCCGGGGACGGCGACGGCGAATTTCTTCATCATCGTCGGCGATCTGACCAGCCTCGACGCGCAGCCGCCGGGCGTTGCTGGCAAGGGGGGCGACCCCGATGGCTATGCGGTGTTCGGCCATGTCGTCGAGGGCATGGACGTGGTGAAGCACATCATGGACGCGCCGGTTTCGGCGACCAAGGGAGCAGGCGCGATGAAGGGCCAGATGATTGAGGCTCCGGTCAAGATCGTCAGCGTCAAACGCGGCTAGCGGGCCATCCGGCGAACAGCGCGAGCGCGGCGGCAGCGGCGGCGGCGATCCATAGCGCCGCCATGCCGATGGCCCCGAACAACAGCGCCCCCGCCACCGACCCGGCGATCAGGCTTGCCCAGAGCTGCAGGAACGGCAGCCACGCCCAGCGATCTCCCCCGCCCAGCGCCGTCGCCAGCCGCTGCCCGATCTTGACCAGCGTGCCGGTCATATAGGTGATGCCGACGCGGACCTCGGTATCGCCCGCCAGCACCATATTCTCCGCCCCCATCGCGACCGCGACCAGCCCGAAGCGCAGCGGCAACCACGCCGGACCCAGCGGCAGCGAGGCGATGGCCAGCAGCGCCGCGACCAGTGCCAGCACGGCGGGCTGGCGGCGCTTGCTCGCACGTCGCCCTAGCAGCGCGCCACCCGTCACCCCGGCGACAAACGCTGCGATCAGGCCGAGCGCAACCAGTGCATGGCCGCTGCCGGTTGCCGCGCCGACGCCAAGCCGGGTGGAATTGCCACTCATGAAAGAGACGAAAAAGCCGCCGCTGCCGATAAAACCGATCGCGTCGACGAACCCCGCCAGCGCTGACAGGCAATAGGCAAGGGCGCGGCTGCGGGTGTCGAAACTCTGCATTGCCGCCAGTGTAGCGCGGGATTACGCGGCTTGTCGCTCGACAAGGGCGGACGGAGCGGCTTTTGTGCGCCGCAGACCGACAAGGGCGCGCAGCCGGGGAGACGCAGGTGACCATTTCCATCGCCATCATCGGCTCGGGCCCCGCCGGCTTCTACACGGCCGAAGCGGCGCTCAAGCATTGGGGCGGGGCGGCAAATGTCGACATCATCGACCGGCTGCCGACGCCTTATGGGCTGATCCGCGCCGGGGTCGCCCCCGATCACCAGTCGATCAAGGCGGTCGACAAGCGTTACGCGGCGACGGCGCAGGGGCAGGGGGTGCGGTTCCTCGGCAACGTCACGGTCGGCAAGGATGTCAGCATCACCGAACTGCTCGGGCTGTATGACGCCGTCGTGCTTGCAGTCGGCGCGCCGCACGACCGGCCCTTGGGGATACCCGGCGATGACCTGCCCGGCGTCATCGGGTCGGCGGCATTCGTCGGTTGGTACAACGGGCATCCGGACTTCGCCGATCTCGATGTGCCGCTTGGCCACCACGGCGCGGCGATCATCGGCAACGGCAATGTCGCCATCGATTGCGCGCGCATCCTCGCCAAGACCCGCGCCGAGCTGGCGGCGTCGGACATCGCCGCCCACGCCCATACTCAGCTCGATGCAAGCGCGGTGCGTGACATCCACATCGTCGGGCGGCGCGGGCCTTACCAAGCCAGCTTCACCCCCAAGGAAACCGGTGAGTTCGGGCATTTGGAGCGCGCGCAGCCGCTGGTTCGCCCCGGCGATCTGCCGATGCTGGAGGGCGATGCCGGGCTCGATCCGGGGCTGCGCAAGACCGTCACCCACCTCCGCGCCTTCGCTGCTGCGGAGCGGACAGACAAGCCCGTCACCATCCATTTCGAATTCTTCCGGCGGCCGGTTGCGGTGGAGGGGCATGGCAAGGCCGAACGGCTTATCGTCGAGACGACGCGGCTCGAGGGCGACCGCGCCGTTGGGACGGGTGAGCTTCATGCCATCCCGTGCGGACTGGTGATTTCGTGCATCGGCTATCGGACCGCGACCGTGCCTGGCGTGCCCTATGATCCGGCGCTGGGGCGGTTTCCGGGCGATGAGGCGGGGCGGATTTTCCTTGGCCTTTATGCGACCGGCTGGGCACGGCGCGGGCCGAGCGGCACCATCGGCACCAACCGCCCCGACGGTTTTGGAGTGGTCGAGGCGATCGCGGCGGCAGTGACCCCGGGCGGCAAGGCCGGGCCGGCGGGGCTGGATGCCATGCTAACGGGGCGGGGGGTGCGGGTGACCGGATTCGACCACTGGCAGAAGATCGACGCACACGAAGTGGCGCGGGCGCGGCCGGGTTCACCGCGCGAGAAGGTGATTGCGATCGCCGACATGCTGGGGCTGTGAACCCTCTCGCCTGCAGGCGGAACTTTGCTTGCCGCGCTTCCGCCGCCTCGCTATAGCCCCGCTTCCGCAAACGGCGGGGCGTAGCTCAGCCCGGTAGAGCGCTGCCTTCGGGAGGCAGAGGCCGGAGGTTCGAATCCTCTCGCCCCGACCAGCCACGGAAAATGCCGCCCCGTCCCGGGGGGCGGCACTTATCCACAGATTTATCGACAGGACTGCAACACGCTTGTCATCCACTATATATAGTGGCAGCCCATGACGACGCAGACGGAAGCCTGATATGGCGAGTCTACCCTTAGTCGCCTTCGACGATGGCGAAACGATCGAACGCAAAACCAAAGCGAAACCGACTCTGCCGTTCCTGCCCAAAAAACATTGGGAGGATGAGGATGAAGTCACCCCGCGCGGCAAGATCCGCTATCGTACGGTGTGGATCAGCGACACGCATCTTGGTACGGCGGGCTGCAACGCTGAGCTGCTCCATGATTTCCTCCATTCGATCAAGCCCGACACGCTGTATCTGGTCGGCGATATCATTGACGGCTGGCGGTTGAAGCGCGGCTGGTACTGGCCGCCGCGCCATAACGATATCGTGCGGCGTGTGCTGAAGCTCGCCAACAAGGGCACGCGCGTCGTTTATATCCCCGGCAATCACGACGAGGTGCTGCGTGATTTCACCGGGCTGCAGTTCGGGGGCGTTGAGGTCGTTCAGGAGGCGATCCACGTCACCGCCGATGGCAAGCGGTTCCTCGTTATCCACGGTGACGAGTTCGACGGGGTGGTGCTCTATGCGCGCTGGTTGGCGTTTTTGGGGGACTTTGCCTATGCCGCGCTGCTGCGGCTGAATGTCTGGTTCAACGCCGCCCGGCGCGCGTTCGGCCTGCCCTATTGGTCGCTGTCGGCCTATCTCAAGCACCGCGTGAAGAACGCCGTCGCCTTCATCGGACGCTTCGAGGAGGCGGTCGCCCATGCGGCGCGCGATCGCGGCGTCGACGGCGTTGTCTGCGGGCACATTCACAGCGCCGAGATCCGCGATTTCGACGGCATCATCTATATGAACGATGGCGACTGGGTTGAAAGCTGCACCGCGCTTGTCGAGCACGCCGATGGCCGGATCGAGATCATCGACTGGGCGGCGCGCACGGCGGCTGTGGCTCGGTTGGCCGATACGCCCGTGGTTGCCGAGCTGGTTCCCGCCTGATGCGGATCACGCTGGTGTCCGATGCCTGGGCACCGCAGGTCAACGGCGTCGTCCGGACTCTGACGACGGTGGTCGATCTGGCGACGGCGCGGGGGCATATTGTGCAGACGATCACGCCCGACCGCTTCTGGTCGGTGCCGTGCCCCAGCTATCCCGAAATTCGCCTGGCGCTGACGACCCGCCGCACGGTGGCGCAGACCATCGCCGGGTTCGCGCCGGAGGCTGTGCACATCGCCACTGAAGGGCCATTGGGGTGGTTGGCCCGCAGCTGGTGCCTGGCCAAGGGCGTGCCGTTCACAACCAGTTTCCACACGCGGTTCCCGGACTATGTCGCGGCGCGGACCGGGATCAGCCCGCGACCATTCTGGAAGGTGCTGGAACGCTTTCACGCGCCTGCACGGCATGTGCTGGTGGCGACACCGCGTCTGGCTGCCGAATTGGCGGAGCACGGCTTGACCAAGACGCTGCCATGGACGCGTGGTGTCGACCTGCGCCTGTTCACGCCCGATGCGCCCAAACTAGCTGCGGTCGCGGCGCTGCCGGGACCGGTGGCGCTCCACGTCGGTCGGGTTGCGGTCGAAAAGAATATCGAAGCTTTTCTTGCGGCTGACAGGCCGGGCAGTAAGGTCGTCGTGGGGGACGGGCCTGCCATGGCCGATCTGAAGACGCGCTATCCCGACGCACATTTCCTCGGCAGCTTGCACGGAACCGAACTCGCCGGTGCCTATGCCGCAGCCGATGTGCTGGCCTTTCCCAGTCGCACCGATACGTTCGGGCTGGTTATCATTGAGGCGCTGGCGTGCGGGACGCCGGTTGCGGGCTACCGCGTCGCCGGGCCGCTCGATATTCTGGGTGATGACGGTTGCGCGGCGGGGAGGCGCGTCGGCGGCGTCGACGACGATCTGGCGACGGCGATGCGGACGGCGCTGACCGCCGACCGTGGTGATTGCGCGCGCTATGGCGCAACCTTCAGCTGGGACCGTTCGCTCGATCAATTCCTGTCAGCACTGGCTGAAGTCGATCTGCCCCCCGAGGCGATGGCTGCCTGAGGCCGCGATATAGACGCGCCCCGTCGCTTTGCTCTAGCACCGCACAGAACGAAAGTGTGTGGGGCTTAATGATGATCAAAAAGTTCGTAGTCGCGGCAGTGTTGCTGGCCGGAGCCCCGGCTATAGCCGAAACGGTCGCGGTCAGCGCGGCGCATATGGTCGACGTCCTCACCGGGCGCACCATCGACAATCCGGTCGTGGTCATCACCGATGGGCGCATTGTCGCTGCGGGACAGGGGGTCGCGGTTCCGGCGGGAGCGCGGCGGATCGACCTGGGCGGACTGACGCTGCTGCCTGGCCTGATCGACATGCACGTCCATCTGACCAGCGACCCAACGATCAGCGGCTATGCCGGCCTGGAATATACCGACAGCTTCTGGATGGCGGTCGGGGTCGCCAACGCAAAGAAAACGCTGGAGGCGGGGTTCACCACGGTCCGCAATGTCGGCAGCAGCAATTTCAACGATGTCGGGCTGAAACAGGCTGTTGAGCGCGGTATCATTCCGGGGCCGCGCATCGTTCCGGCGACCTATGCCATTGGTGCCACGGGCGGCCATTGCGATACCACCGAACTGCCGCCATCGCTCAAGGTTGAAGGCTTTAGTCCGGTCGCCAATGGTCCCGACGCACTCCGGGCCAAAGTTCGCGAAGTCCGCAAATATGGCGCCGAGGTGATCAAATTCTGCGGCACCGGTGGCGTCTTTTCCAAGACCGACACGGTCGGTGGCCAGCAATACAGCCTCACCGAGATGCAGGCGCTGGTCAGTGAGGCGCATATGCTCGGGTTGAAGGTTGCGATGCATGCGCATGGCACGGCGGGGATCAACGACGGCCTGCGTGCCGGGGTCGACACCATCGAACACGCCAGCCTTGCCGATGACGAAAGCTTCGCCTTGGCCAAAAAGAACGGCAGCTGGTTTTCAATGGACATCTACGACGATGATTACATCATGGCCGAGGGTGCAAAAAACGGTGTCTTCGCCGAATCGCTGGCCAAGGAAAAGGCCATCGGCCTGAAACAGCGCCAGACCTTCCGCGCCGCGGTCAAGGCGGGAGTCAAGATGGTGTTCGGCACCGACGGCGGGGTCTATCCCAACGGCAACAACGCCAAGCAGTTCGTCACAATGGTGACTTGGGGAATGACGCCGCTGCAGGCGATTCAGGCGGCGACGGTCAATGCCGGACAGGCGCTGGGTCGCGAAAAGGACGTCGGCGCGATCGAAGCCGGGCGCTATGGCGATCTTGTCGCGGTGGCGGGCAATCCGCTCGCCGATGTGTCGATCCTGCAAGCGCCCAAGGTGGTGACCAAGGGCGGTGAAGTGGTCCGGGACGCGCGTTGATGCGCGGGTGGCTAAAGGCGCTGCTGCTCGTTTGCGGTCTCCTTGCGGCGCTCGCCGTCGGGCTGGCGAGCTGGGACGGACTGACGGCGAACGCTTCGGTGCCCGACCCTGTCCGCCCGCTCAGCGCGCGTATCGTCCGCGACACATGGGGCGTGCCGCACATCTTTGGACGAACCGACCCCGATGTCGCCTTCGGCCTTGCCATCGCCCATGCCGAAGATGATTTCGCCAACCTTGAAGACGTCGTCGCCGCCGTGCGCGGGCGTTCCGGCGCGATTGGCGGCGCGGACGGGGCCAAGATCGACTATGCCCGCGCGCTGATCGACGCCAACCGCGTCGCGGCGTTTGGCTATGCAACGCTGAGCCCGCGCACCCGCGCGTTGGTCGAAGCCTATGCGCAGGGCCTCAACAAATACGCTGCCGAACATCCGTCCGAACTGCGGCTGCGCGGGCTGTTCCCGGTCAATGGCCGCGACATCGTCGCCGGTTTCGCGCTGCGCTCGCCCTTCTTCTTTGGCCTCGACCGGCCGCTGGCAGCACTGGTCGACGACAAGCTCCCGCCGCGCGATTCCGGCCCGCCTGACGAGCGCGGCTCGAACGGATTTGCGGTTTCCGCATCGCGGTCGACCGACGGCACCACCCGCCTGATCTCCAATTCGCACCAGCCCTGGACCGGCGGCGTCGCCTGGTACGAAGCGGTCGTGCATAGCGACGAAGGCTGGGATTTTGCGGGAGCCCTGTTCCCCGGCGCGCCCTATCCGTTGCTGGGGCACAACAAGACGCTCGGCTGGACCAACACCGTCAACCGGCCCGACCTGATCGACGTGTACCGGCTGACGCTCGATGCCGATGGATCGCACTATAAGTTCGACGGGCGCTGGCTGCCGCTGGTTCAGGAGCGCGTCTGGCTGCACGTCAAATTCGGCCCGTTCGTGCTGCCGGTGCCGAAAACCGTCTACCGTTCGGTCCACGGCCCGGTGATCGAGAACAAACTCGGCGCCTTCGCCATCCGCTTTGCCGGGATCGGCGATGTCCGGCAGGTCGAGCAATACTATCGGCTCAACAAGGCGCGCGATTTCGACGAGTGGAAAGCCGCCATGGCGATGCAGGCGGTCAATGGTACCAATTTCGTCTACGCCGACGCAGCCGGACATATCGCCATGATTTACAACGCGCATTTCCCGGCGCGCGCCAAGGGTTATGACTGGAAGGGCGTGCTGCCGGGCGACACGTCGGCGACGCTGTGGCGGTCATATCTGCCATTCAGCGCCTACCCGATGGTCGTCGATCCCAAAAGCGGCTGGGTCGCCAATTCTAACAACACGCCCTTCATTGCGACCGCGCCGGAGGACAATCTGAAGCCCGACGGGTTCGCCCCGGAAATGGGCATCGAGAGCTATGTCACCAACCGCGCCCACCGCTTTCAGGAACTGTTTGCGGCGCACCCCGGCCCGATCAGCCGCGACGACCTGCTGACCATCAAGTTCGACAAGGCGTACAGCAAGGCGGGTTGGGCGGGGCAGTGGTTGGCGCTGGTCGACAAGGTCGATACGCATGATGCGCCCGATCTGGCCAAGGCGCAGGCGCTGCTGCGGACCTGGGATTGGAAACTTGACGGCGCGACCCCGGCGGACACGCTGGCGACGATGGTGCTGGGGAATGCCGCGCGCCAGGGCTATCGCGGCGAGCCTTTCCCCGATCCCAAGGAAAAACTGCGCGACGCCGTCGACTGGCTACAGGGGCATTTCGGCCGGCTCGATACGCCGCTGGGCGAGTTCCAGCGGTTGCAACGCGGCAAGGTCGATCTGCCGGTATTCGGCGGCCCCGACACACTGCGCGCCATTTACGGCGAGCGCGCCCCCGACGGGAAGCGGATCGGCAACAACGGTGACGGCTTCATCATGCTCGTCGAATGGGGGCCGGACGGACAGGTCCATTCGCAAAGCATCCACCAATTCGGCGCGGCGACGTCGCGCCCGGCCTCGCCGCATTATGCCGATCAGTCGCCGCTGTTCGCGCGCCAGCAGTGGAAGCCGGTGTGGATAGGCGATGCGGTGAACGGACATATCGAACGCGAAACACAGGAGAATTCGGCTTCCCGTTGATGGCTTGGCCCGTTAGGCTGGCCGGGTGAGCGGCGCGGGAGACGATATGAAGCATGGGCTGGCACTATTGCTGATGGCAAGCGCGGCTCCAGCGCTTGCGGCTCCGGACGTGGCAAAACTGGCGGTCGACTACGGCGCGCGCGAGGCGGCTTGGGGAATGCGGCTATCGCCCGATGGCGACAAGGTCGTCTATCTGGCGCCGGCTGAAGCGGCAGGCACGGCGGCCATCGTTACTGATCTCGGCGGTGGTGCGCGTGGAAGAGCGAGCAGCGGATCATCTGCCAGTTGGGTGCTACCAACAAGCTCGACACTGTCCAGGTCGGCTTTTCTCGGCTGATTTCGGTCGCAGCGGATGGGACCGGCGCAATCGAATTGGGCGCCCATGCGGACAGCCGCGATCTGGGTTTATCAACGTCGAGCGGCCGTATCATCGATTGGCTGCCTGACGATCCCGCCCATGTCATCATGGAAATCTATGTCCCGAAACGCGACACTGCGGGCACACTGATTTCCAATAATTACGGCGAGTCAGCGCAAACAATCGATGTGGTCACCGCGCGGTTGAGCATGCTGCAGCCGGCCAAGCCCCAGGTTCTGGCGATGGACACGGATAATCACGGCACGGTGCGCTTCATGGAAACCGGATCGCAGGATGCCGACGGGTATCAGCGCAACAACGCAACTTTGCTCGTCCGCGCCAAGGGGTCATCGGTATGGCACAATATCGGAAGCACCGATCTGGCTGGCCGCAAATCAATCGAATACCTTGGTTTTGACGAATCCGGCGACAAGGTTTTGATGAGCTGGGATCTCAATGGCCGCAAGGCGCTCTACACTGTCGACGCCGACGGTTTAGGCGGGCAGAAACTGCTGTTTTCACATCCGCAGGTCGATGTCGACGATGTATTGCGGATCGGAAAATTCGACCGACCGGTCGCGGCGTCCTATGTTCTGGACGGCGAGGAACACGCTTATTTCGATGACGTGCTCGACCGACGCAGCAAAGCGCTCAGCGCTGCCCTTCCCGGCAGGCCGCCGGTTGCTATCCTCGATGAAAGTTGGGATGGCCGGTATAACTTGATTTTCGGTGGTGGGATCAGCGATCCAGGTGCCTATTATCGGTTCGACACAAAAACCAAACAACTGGCTGCGCTGCTGCCGACTCGAACCGATCTAGCAAAATACACAACTGCAAAGCAGACTATCATCAGCTACAAGGCGGCGGATGGCACGGTCATTCCGGGGTATCTGACGCTCCCGCCGGAGGGCCCGACAACTGGCTTGCCAGCGATTGTCATGCCGCATGGCGGGCCATCGGCGCGGGATACTCTCGGATTTGACTGGTGGGTGCAATTTTACGCCCACCTCGGCTATGCGGTCTTTCAACCCAATTATCGCGGGTCGGCCGGCTATGGCTCGGACTTTTTCAAGAAGAATGGCTATAAAAGCTGGCGCACCGCGATCGGCGATATCAATGACGGCGCACGCTGGCTCGTCGCAAAGGGCATCGCCAATCCTGCAAAGCTGACCGCTGTCGGCTGGAGCTATGGTGGCTATGCCGTATTGCAGGCCAATGTGGTCGAGCCCAAGCTATACAAGGCTGTTATCGCAGTTGCTCCCGTCACCGATCTTGCGTTGATGAAGGCCAAATACCGCGAATTTACCAACTATATTCTGGAGCGCGAAATGGTTGGCGAGGGCGACCATGTTACGCAGGGATCGCCGGCAATGCATGCCGATCAGATCGAGGCACCTGTGCTGATCTTTCAGGGTGATAAGGACACCAACGTCGATCTCGAACAGGCTAAGACGATGGACGCGGCGCTGGCCAGTGCGCACAAAAAGCATCTGCTTGTGATGTACCCCGGCCTCGATCACCATTTGGCAGACAGCGCCGCGCGCGCCGACATGCTGATCAAAAGCGCCAATTGGCTGGCTGACGCAATCGGGCATTAGCGTCCTCCTCGCGGCTATGTTAGCCTTCTAACATGACCAATCATGTCGTTCAGACCCTGCGTGACCGCTACGACGGTTTCACGATTTCGGAACGGATGATCGCCGGCTGGATGCTCGACAATATCGCCGCGGTGCCGTTCGAAACGGCGGCGTCGATCGGCGAGCGGGTCGGCGTGTCGGCGATGACGGTGGGGCGGTTCCTGAAGTCGATTGGCTATGCCAAGCTATCGGCGTTGAAGGACGATCTGCGCGGCGAAATGGGCGATGCGCCGTGGTTGCTGCCCTCCGCCGCCGGGCCTGACGCGCGGCTAAAGGCGGAAACGGCTGCGATCGCCGACGTTTACCGGCTGGCGGAAACGCCCGAATGGGCGGCGGTTGCGACGCTGTTGGCGGGCGCTGGCACGGTGTTCGTTGCGGGCTTTCAGACGGAACGTGGCCTGGCGGCAGGGTTCGCGCACCATCTCGGCTATGTCCGGCCCCGCGTGCGCAATGTCGATAGCGGGCGCGGCCTTTACGATGAGGTGCTGACCGAGGCGGGGGCAGGGGACGCGCTCGTGCTAATCGACGTGCGGCGCTATTCGCGACATTTCCGGATGCTCGCCGAACGCGCAGCGGCGCGGGGTGTGCCGGTGGTGGTGGTGACCGATCCCTATTGTCCCTGGGCGCGCGACCTGACCCCGCACATCCTGGCCGCCGAGGTGTCGCTGGGGCATTTTTGGGACATGAATACGGCGCTGGGATCGCTGCTCAACCTGCTGGTCGATGCAGTCGTGCAGATCATTGGCGTGGCACAGGTCCATCAACGGCTGGCAGAACTGGCGCAAAGCTATGACGATTTCGTCGGCTTTCAGCAGCGGGTGGTGAAGGGGCGTTAATCTTCGAACAAAGCGTTGAACGGCGGCCACCCGGTAGGTACGGGCGCCTCAACCACCAGCGGCGCGGCATCATCATACGGGATGGTCAGCGACCGGGCGTGCAGGCGCATCGGGCCGACGCCTGCGCCGTACACCGGATCGCCCAAAATCGGATGGCCGATGGCGGCGGCGTGGGCGCGGACCTGGTGGGTGCGGCCGGTTTCGGGGCGGAAGGCAATCAGGCTGCGACCGGCGCGACGTTCGAGCACCTCCCACCCGGTTGCCGCCGCCTTGCCGCGTGGGTCGACAATCATCCGCCACCCGTCGGCGGCGCTGGAGACCTTCCACAGCGGCGCCTCGATGCGGCCATAATCCTCCGCCGGTTCGCCGTCGACGACAGCCCAGTACAGCTTGCCGATGCGTCCGCCCTCGAACAGTGCCGCCATGCGCTTTACCGCCTTGGCATGGCGGGCCAGGACCAGACAACCCGAGGTGTCGCGGTCGAGCCGGTGGACAGCGATGGGGTCGCTGCGGTTGCCAAGGCGTAGCGCGGCGAAATGATCCTCCAGGCTGGCGGTCGTCTTGGGGCCGGGGTGAACGGCGAGGCCCGCTGGCTTGTCGATGACGAGCAGATGGGTGTCGCGGTGAAGGATCGGGAAGGACATCGCGCCCTCCTACACCGGATTTGGCAACGGCTGTTAAGCATCCTGCGCTGCTGCCGCTTTTAGCCTCACGGCGTCTCGCGATCCCCGCGACAGCCGGGACGCATATTGAGGAGTGCTCGCGATGACTGTCATCAACACCAATATCTCGGCGCTGACTGCCCAGTCGGGCCAGCGCATGGCGCAGGCCAGCCTGTCGATGGCGATGGAACGCCTGTCGACCGGCCAGCGCATCAATTCGGCCAAGGACGATGCCGCCGGGCTGGCCATTTCGCAGCGGATGACCGCCGATGTGCGCGGCCTCGCCGTCGCCATGCGCAATGCCAACGACGGCATGAGCCTGGCGCAGACGGCGGAAAGCGCCATGGGCGAAGTCACCAACATGCTGCAGCGGATGCGCGAACTCGCGGTTCAGGCGTCGAACGGCACCGTCACGGGTGACGATCGCAAGGCGATGCAGGCCGAAGTCAAACAATTGTCGAGCGAGATCAGCAACATCGGCAGCCAGACCAATTTCAACGGTATCAAGCTGCTCGATGGATCGGCCAAGAATCTGCTGCTGCAGACCGGCAGCCGCGCCGGCGAAACCGTCACCTTCGGCATCGGTTCGGCAAAGGCTGGCGACCTGGGTACCGGCCATACCGCCGCGCTGACGGCAACCGGCGGCTTTGAGCCGGTGGCGAACAATCTGACCACCAACGACGCCCTATCGGCGGGCGACCTCGTCATCAACGGGGTCACCGTCGGGGCTTCCTCTGCCAATGACGACAGTGTCTCATCGGCGCAGAAATCGGCATCAGCACTCGCCAAGGCGGCAGCGATCAACGCTGTTTCCGGCGAGACCGGCGTCCGCGCTGTGGTCGGCAAGACCGTTCAGACCGGCTCGGCGATGACCGCCGCCGCGCTGACCGGCACCGTCACCATCAACGGCATCACCACCGCGTCGATCACCACGACAACCAATGCGGCGCAGAGCCGTGGTCTGGTCGTCGCCGCAATCAACGCAATCAGCGGTCAGACCGGCGTGACCGCAACCGATACCGGCGACGACAATGCCGGGCTGACGCTGACGGGTGCCGATGGCCGTAACATCGTCACCTCGGTGACAACACTGACGGCCGCTGCCACCGGGCTGAAGGTCGGCGCACAATCGGGAACGTTCAGCCTGGTCGCCGACAATGGCAAGCCGATCGAAATCTCCTCGACCGGCTCGGGCAAGCTCAGCCGTTCAGGGTTGACGGCGGGCACCTATGACCGGGGCGTTTCAACCGTCGCGACCGATGCCCGTGCCGTTGCGACAACGGCGGCGACGGCCTTCAGCCTCAACAACGGCGATCTCAACATCAACGGAAGCGCAATCCGTGCCGCCACTGCCAGCGACGATACGTTCTCCGACGCGACCGCCAATTCGTCGAAGAAGGCCGGCAGCGCCATCGCTATCGCCGCCGCCATCAACGCATCGTCGGACGCATCCGGCGTCACAGCGACCGCCAATGCGCTGACGATTTCGGCGACGACGACGACGGTGATCGGGGCGACAGCGGCGACCACATTGGTTATCAACGGCGTCTCGCAGTCGATCACGCTCAACTCGACCGACTCCGCGCAAGCGACCCGCGACAATGTCGCCAAGGAAATCAACAAATACTCGGGCCTGTCGGGTGTCACCGCGAGCGACAACGGTCGCGGCGGCCTCGATCTGACCGCAGCTGACGGGCGCAACGTCAGCGTCTGGTTCGACACGGCGACAGCGACCGCGGCCAATCTTGGCCTCGCCGGTGCGACGATCAAGGGCACGACGACCGCCTATACCGCGCTGGGTGTCGCCAGCACTGCCAACATCTCCGGCGACAACGTTCAGACCGCCTATTCGACGGTGGCGCTGCACGCGGCAAAAAGCATCGATGTGTCGGCGGGCAGCCTGGCCTTTGGCGGCACCTCCAACTTCACCAACCTCGGCTTTGAGGCCAACAGCTATGGTGCCGACAAGGGCGGACTGAAGATCGCCGATCTGGACCTCGGCACCCAGAGCGGAGCAGCGGCGGCGCTCGACTCGATCGATGCGGCCTTGCAGTCGGTCAGCCTCGATCGCGCCAATCTGGGTGCGGTGCAGAACCGGCTGGAGGCGACGGTGAGCAACCTGACCTCGAACTCGACCAATCTGGTGGCGTCGCGGTCACGGATCACCGATGCCGATTTCTCGGCGGAAACGACCAACCTCGCCAAGAACCAGGTGCTCAGCCAGGCCGCGCAGGCGATGCTGGCCCAGGCCAACCAGAACCAGCAGCAGGTTCTGCAGCTGCTGCGGTAAGCCCTCCGGGAGGGTCGGCAATGGGGCGGTCCGGGCAACCGGGCCGCCCTTTTCCGCTGTTTGCCTAACGCGGCGTTCCTGCTATCGCCGCGCGTTCAGCGGATCGGTGGCCGAGCGGTCGAAGGCGCACGCCTGGAAAGTGTGTAGGGGTCCAAAGCTCCTCCAGGGTTCGAATCCCTGCCGATCCGCCACTTCGGAATAAAGCTGGGCACTGCGCCCGGCAGCGTTCCCGCACCGCCTGCGGCGGCAAGCGTCCGCAGCAGGTCGGACTTCGATCCCATGATGCGCACTTCGCCGTCGTTGACCTCAACGCGCTGGGCGAGCGCGCGGACATGGTCGCGGCGGTAGCCACCACCGGGCAGCCGCATTCGCTGGCGCGCAGTCTGCGCGAACCTCGCCAGCATCGGGGCGGTAATCGCCTTCTGCCCTGCGCTTTCCAGCATGGCAGTCGCGCGGTCGGCATCGACCCGCGACTGGTCGCGGATGGTCTTGAGGCTGGCGATACGGTCCTTGAGGTCAGGGTCGTCCAGGTCGGCGACGCCGCTCTCGATGGCGTCGTAAAGCCGCTTGAGGCGGAGGTCGG
>JBBQVA010000009.1:0-112090 GCA_038211945.1 Sphingomonadales bacterium | reverse complement strand
GTGAAACCGATCGCCGATGTCCCTACCCCTGTCCGCTCAGTCCAGTCAGGCGCTAGCGGCCAGGTGCCGGAGCCCGCCGTTGGGAAGTCAGCGATGCGAGCACCAGCATGTGCCGAGCAAACGTTACCAGACGGCCGCATCATTGAACGTGATTGCGAGGAAGCTCCGGGTCTCACGCCACCACCGGTCGTTGAAGTCGCGCCCCGGCCAGAACCAGATGCGAAAGCAGAGCGAACAGCAGAGGAACAACCGGCTGCGCACAAGAGGCACCGCCGCGTCGGAATTGACCGAGGTATGGATCGGTGAGCATCGGATTATGTCGATCTAGGGAGGTGGAGTTTATGCCTCGGCGCAATTGGGACGACAACCGCTAGCGCGACGGTGATGCTTGTCACTGTGACTATCGACTGTATAGAGTGGGGCGCGATCTGATGCCGTTCTTGGCGGTTTTCCGTGGTCTCGGACGGGCAAGATCTTTGGCTGGGCCTCCTGCCGCCCCAGCCAGTTTTTTATACCAGCACGGCCAGTTGCTGTTGCCAGAAGTGCAGCAGGTTCGCGCTGAAGCTGCGCGGCACATAGGCGTCGCAGATGTCGTCGCTGACGACGTGCAGGCGCACGGCGATATGGTCGATGATGGTCGATGCGCTGCTCCCCGGACCAAAGTGCGGATTTTCCGCGTCGAACACGCCGCCCTCCATCAACAGCAACCGCCAACCCGGGCCCGACAGCCGCACGACCTGCAAACCACCGCCGATTGCGGTGAGCGCGCCGTCGTCGCCGACAATGGCCGGCAATTGACCAGCGTCGCCCTCGACGAGCCAGACCGTCGGTTCGTAACGGATCAGCCGCAGCGTATCGCCACCGGCTGATCGCCCCATTGCCGGAAGCGCAAAGCCGGTTGCGGTCAGGAAGCGCTGCGCGACGGCATCGGGCGCAGCCCAGATTTCAAGCGCGAGCAGCGGTACGGTGGGCAGGGCGGTGATCGTAACGTCAGTCACGATAGCGATCCCCCGCCGGGTCATAGAAATGCGGCGCGACGACACGGACACGGGCGCGTTGCCCGCGGGTCGGCGACGTCGCGACAAGGTCTTCGCCGTGCCGCGCGAAGCCGCCCGCAAGCTGGCCAAGCGCGATCGACCCTCCCGTCATGATCCGGAACGCGGCAGCGGTGACATGGCCCTGGACCGGCGCGCCATCATGCGTGACGAGCATCGATCCCTCCGGAATGCTGCCCTCGACCGCTTCGAGCCCGACGAGCTGGCGGCGACCGGGTGCGGCCAGCGCCGGGCGCGCCAGACCCTGTACGCCGACATAGCCACCCGCCTTGTTGAGCATCCTGTCGAGCCCGAGGTCGTGCGGGCTCAGCCGCCCGTCGATCTCGCCGCCGACGACCAGATGACCCTTTTCGATGCGCAGAAACTCCATCGCCTCCATGCCATAGGGGCAGCCGCCGTGCGCCGTCACGTGCTGGTCGCATGCCGCCCAAACCGGTGGTGCGCGGGTCGCCTCGACATAGATTTCAAAGGCGCGTTCGCCGCTATAGCTCGCAGCGGCGACAATGACCGGGACGTCGGCAATCATCGCCGCGATGGTCGACATATGGCGCGGTGGTTCCACGCCGATCAGCGCCGCAAGCACGGTCTTTGCCTGGGGTCCGGCGACGGCAATCGCGGCATGATGTTCCTGCACATTGACCGCGGACACGCGCAGATGGGGGCAAAGATAGTGCCGGACATAGGAGATGTGCGCCGCCATCCGGTCGGCACCGCCGGTCGAGCTGGTCAGCAGATAGCGGTTGTCGCCGATCCGCCAGACCGTGCCGTCATCGAAGACAAAGCCGTCCTCGCGCAGCATGAAGGTATAGCGGCCCCGCCCGACCGCCAGCTTGCCGATCGTCGTCGCACAGATGATTTCGAGAAAGGCGGCGGCGTCGGGCCCGCTGACTTCGAACTTGGCGAGCGTGGAAACGTCGGTCATGCCGACGTTGGTGCGCACCGCGCGCGCCTCACGCAGCGCCGCCTGTGCCAGTGTTTCGCCGCCGGTCGGATAGGCGCGCGGGCGAACCCAAAGCCCCAGCGGCTGCCAGATCGGGCCGCGCGCGGCATGGACATCGTAAAGCGCCAGCCGCCGGATGTGCGCACCGGCGTCGCGTGCCCCGGCCCCCGCCAGCAGCCCCATGGTGACGGGCGTATAGGGCGGGCGGAATGTTGTCAGCCCGATTTCGGGGATCGCGACGCCCTGCTTTTCGGCAAGCCGGCTCAGCGCCGCCATGTTGCTCAGCTTGCCCTGATCCGTCGCCATCCCGAGCGTCGTGTAGCGTTTCAGATGCTCGACCGATCGATACCCCTCGGCCCAGGCGAGATCGATATCGGCGAGGGTCACGTCGTTCTGGAAATCGACGAAGCTCTTTTTCGGGTGCGAAACCGGCGCGGACGCGGCGATGGGGGCGGGGTTGGCGGCACCGCCGATGGTCGTGACGTTCTGGCGGCTGGCGGTCGGCACGAACGCCTGCGCCGCTGCATCCCAGTCGAGCGCGCCGCCCGCCTGCATGTGGAGGTGGACGACGGGCGTGAACCCGCCCGAAACCGCGATCAGGTCGGCATCCCAGCGTCTGGTCTGGCCATCGACCAGCCCCGTCACCTGCTTCAGGCAATGGCGCGCGCCTTTGGTTGCCAGCGGGACGGCGTTGTTGTGAACCGCAAAGCCGCTGCCGGTGCCCGCCGGTGCGGGCCGGGCGTCGAGAATGGCGACGATCTGTGCCCCAGCCGCTTTCAGCGCGGCGGCGGTCTGATAGGCATCGTCGTTGTTGGTCGCGATCACCACCCGTTTGCCGGGCAGCACGCCGAACCGCTGCAGATAGGTCCGCACGGCTTGCGACAGCATCACGCCGGGGCGATCGTTGTGGTCAAAGGCCAGCGGGCGTTCGATGCTGCCGGTCGCCAGGATGACCTGCCCGGCGCGGACGTGCCACAGCCGTTGCGCAGTGCCGTTGACGGGGATTTGCCCCGGTTCGGCAAGGCGTTGGGTCAGCGTGACAAGGTCGTGCTCCCAATAGCCCGAGGCTGTCGTACGGGTCAGGATGCGGCCACCGGCGGCGGTGATGCGGGCGGCGGTCGTGTCGATCCATGCTGCGTCAAGGGCCTGTGGATCGCGGCGCAGCGAGGCACCGAGGATGCTGTCCTGTTCGACCAGGATGACGCGCTTGCCGGCCTCGGCAGCGTCGGCGGCTGCCGACAATCCTGCGGGGCCGGCGCCGACCACCAGCAGATCGCAGAACGCCGCGCGCTGGCTGAAGCGGTCGGGGTCGGCCTGGGTCGGGGCGGTGCCAAGACCCGCTGCCTTGCGGATGAGGGCTTCATAGATCATCCAGCGCTTGGCCGGGCCAAAGAACGTCTTGTAATAGAAACCGGCGGATAGCAGCGGCGACGCCATGCCAAAGACCGCGCCGACATCGAAGCTAAGGCTCGGCCAGCGGTTCTGGCTGGTCGCGACCAGCCCTTCATAGACGAAGACGTCGGTGGCGCGGGTGTTCGGCTCGCGCCGCCCGCCTTCCCCGACGGTCACCAGGGCGTTTGGCTCCTCGACGCCCGCCGTCATAATGCCGCGTGGCCGGTGATATTTGAAACTGCGCCCAACCAGACCGACGCCGTTGGCGAGCAAGGCAGCGGCAAGCGTGTCGCCAGGACGCGCGCGGTAGGGTTTGTCGTCGAAGCGGAAACCGATGGTCGCGTCGCTGCTGTCGCGTCCGGGACCGGTCATGGCAGCGCCACCGGCCCGACCGGGCGCACAGCTGAAATGACGTGGGTGACACGGTGCCGCGTCACGATCATCCACGCCCGGCAACCATAAGTGTGCCGCCAGATTTCATCATCGGGTCCGCGCGGGTTGGTCCGCGTAAACAGTGCTGCCATCGCTGCCTCGGGCGTTGCGTCCAGCGCGACGACGGAATCGACGCTGCGTTCGAAAACGAATTCGGTTTGGGCACGCGCGCCACAAAAGGGGCAGGGAATCAACAGCATCAGCGGCTACACGGCATCGGGCCGGTTCCGGTTTCGTCGATCGTCGCGCCGCGTTCGAATCGGTCGAGCGCGAACGGCGCGTTCAGTGCGTGCGGCTGACCCGTGGCGAGCGTGTGCGCATAGGTCCAGCCCGAAGCCGGGGTCGCCTTGAACCCGCCATAGCACCAGCCGCCGTTGAGGTAGAGATTGGGCACCGGCGTCGCGCCGATGATCGGGGCGCCGTCGCAGCTCATATCGGTCACCCCCGACCAGGTCCGCACCATGCGCAGTCGGGAAAGTGCCGGAACCAGCGCCAGCCCCTGCGCCACAGCCCCTTCCATCACCATCGGGTTTCCACGCTGGGCATAGCTTGGCCAATTGTCGGGATCGCCGCCAAAGACGATCCCGCCCTTGTCCGACTGGCTGATGTAGCAGTGCAGCGATTGCGACATGATCACGCTGTTGATCATCGGCTTGACGCCTTCGGTGACCATCGCCTGCAGCGTCTGTGACTCGATCGGCAGTCGCAGCCCGGCAAGTCCCGCGACATGCCCGCTGTTCCCGGCAACGCAGATGCCCGTCCGCCCGGCACCGATCCGCCCGCGCGTCGTCTCCACCCCGACCACGGCGTCGCCATCGCGGACGAAGCCCGTCACCTCGCACTTCTGGATGATGTCGACGCCCAGACTGTCGGCGGCGCGGGCATAGCCCCAGGCAACGGCATCGTGCCGCGCCGTGCCGCCGCGTCGCTGGATCAAAGCACCTTCGATCGGGAAGCGGGCGCTCCGCGACACGTCGAGCAGCGGTTCGAGCTTGGCGACCGCGTCGCGCGTCATCAGCTCCGCGTCGATCCCGTCGCAGCGCAGGGCGTCGCCGCGTTCCGCCAGCCGGACCATATCGGCGTCGCTGTGGCCCAGCAGCATCGCTCCCCGCGGGCTGAACATGACGTTGTAGTTCAGCTCGTCGCTCAGGTTGTGCCACATCTTCAGCCCGAATTCGAACAGGTCGTGAAGCGGCTGCAAACGATAATTCGACCGCACGATCGTCGTGTTGCGCCCGGTATTGCCGCCGCCGATCCAGCCCTTTTCAAGCACGGCGATGTTGCGCAACCCATGGACTTTGGCGAGGTAATAGGCGGTCGCCAAACCGTGTCCGCCGCCGCCGATGACGATTATGTCATAATGCGCCTTGGGCTCGGCATCGCGCCACGCCGGCTGCCAGTGCTTTTGACCGTTAAGGGCGCCGCGCAGCAGTCCGAACGCCGAGTAACGGCTCATGAAATCGGCATCCACCCGCGCTTTTCGCGCCAGTCGGCGTCGAGGCCGTCGAAACGTGACAGCTTCAGGATATCGATATCGGCAAACGAGCATTTGCCATTGATCACCAGGTCGCGGATCGCATGGCCGGACGCCGGCGAAAGGCCAAAGCCGACCCCCGACATCGACGCGACGACGACATTGTCGGGGCTGGTCAGCCGGTCGATGATCGGGCGTCCGTCGGGCGAGTTTTCGATGATCCCGGCCCAGCTGCGGATGATGTTGAGATGCGCGGCCTTCGGCAACAGCTCGGCAAGTCGGCTGGCCAGATTGCGCATCAATGGTGTCGAAGGCCGGGCGGCAGGGCCGGTCGCATCGACGTCGAGCCATTCATGCGGGCCACCGCCATAGGCCAGATTGCCGCGCATCGTCTGGCGGCCATAAAGCTTGTGACCGTCGACGCCGCCGATCGGCATCATCGGCGCCGGTTCGGTGATGATCATCTCGGCCCGCGCTGGAGCGAGCGGGACGGTGACGCCCAGCTGCGCCATCAATTGCGGTATCTGTGGCCCCGCCGCGACGACGACGGCATCACAGCCATAGCTGGCGTCGGCGGTCCGGACTGCTGTGACCTTGCCGCCCGCCGTGTCGAAGCCGGTCACCGGGTTGTGCTGAACGATCGTGCCACCCAGATCCTGCAGCGCCCAGGCATAGGCCTGCACGCTGCGCTGCGGGTTGGCATGGCCACCGAACTTGTAATGGACCCCGCCAAAGCAGGTATCGCCCGCCAGCGGCACAGCTTCCTGCACCTGCTTGACGTCGAGCAACTCGACCGGGTGCCCCAGCCGGTGATGGCGTTCGGCGACGAAGCGATATTGCTGCCACTGCCGTTCGGACATCGCAATGATGATGCGATCCTTTTGATGTTCGGTCGGGTAACCAAGCAGTGCGTCCATCTGCGGCCACAGGCGCTGTTCCTCATCGAACAACGGGCTTTGATAATGCGATGCGCCGCCGCCGTTACGGCCCGACGCTTCCCAACCGACGATGCCCTTGTCGAGCACGGTGACGCTCACCCCGGACCGCGCGAGCCACCAGCCGGCGCTGAGCCCCGTCACGCCGCCGCCGACGATGACGACGTGGCCGCCGCTCATTCGTACATCCCCGTATAGAGCATCTGCCGGTGCTCATCCTCGTGAACCGTGCCGAGGTCCTGCACCGGAACCCATTGGGTGGGGATACCAAACCAAACATCCCACGCCGCTGTCATTGCGGCGGGTTCGTTCCAGTCGGCCATGATCTTGAGCGGCAACGGGCGGACCGGGGCGCGGTGGGTGGCGAGCGGAATCGTGCCGAACGGCTTGCCGGCTTCAAGCGCCAGCAGCATCGCGATCTGGTCGCGACACCGGCGCCCCTGGCACACGCCCATCCCCGCACGCGTCAGCCGCTTGATCTGGTCGGGGTTGGCGGGGCCGTCGCCCAACAACGTCGCCAGTGACCGGCGTCCCATCGGCGCGGGCCGGTCGAGATAGCGCGGCGGCTGGACGCCGAGCAGGTCGGCGCGCGTCACCTCTTCGCACTGGCAGATGATCGTGTCGTCGGTGCCGACCGCCGCCAGCGCACGCATCCAGTCCATGCGATAGGCGATATGGTCGAAGCCGGTGTCGGCCAGCCCCGCGCAATCGCCGACGGCGGCAATCCTGTCCTCGCCCACCGGCACATAGCCGCCGCGCACCGCATCGAGCAGCCGTTTGCCGTTCATGGCGTCGACCAGCTCGATCGCTGGGACCAGCCCGATGGCGACGCAGATCGTGTCACACGCAATCGTCTCGCCGGTCGACAGTGCCGCGCTCTCGACGCCGCCAAGGCCCCCCGTCGCACGCGCAATCGCCCGGTCGAGCAGGACCGGGACGCCGTGCGCCGCCAGCTGCGCCGCCAGCGCCGGACTGCCCTGCACAGCATCGCGCGTTTCGACGAGAGCGGCGACCTGAACGCCGTGGTCGATCGCCAGCAACGCGGTTTCCATCGCCAGATCGTGCGACCCCAGGATCAGTATCGTGTGCCCGTCAAAGGCCTGATAGCGCCCAAGGAGCATCTGCAGCGCCGCAGCGCCCATGACGCCGGGCTGGTTCCAGCCGGGAAACGCCATCGCCAGGTCGCGCGCGCCGGTCGCCAGGGTCAGCCGGTCAAAGCTGACCAGCCACGACCGCTCGGCGTCGGCCAGACCGACGACGCGTTCGGGCAGGCTCGCGACGCCGGAGCCGTTGCGGTAAACGCCCCAGGCAATTGTCCCCAGCAGCACCTCGACCCCGGCATCCATCGCGGTTTCGAGCGCGGGAATCGTCATGAACACCGCTTCCAGCATGCGGCCGCTGTTCTGGGTCGCAGCGCTCATGCGACCGCCGAAATACAGCGGCACATCATTGCCCATCAGCGCCCCCGAAACCGGGTTCTCGTCAACCAGCAGGACCGCTGCGCCCGACGCGACGCCCTCCATCGCCGCTGCGATGCCGCTCGGCCCCGCGCCGACCACGATCAGGTCATAATGTTTCTCGGCAGGTGTCCGCGTGCCATTGACCGCGCACACATCGATACCGTCAAAACGAAGGTCCATCACACCCCCTCCAGCGCCTGCGCCAGATCGGCGATCAGGTCGTCAATATGCTCCAGCCCGACTGAAAGCCGGATCGTGCCGTCGGTGATCCCCCCGGCGCGCCGATCGTCCGGGGCGACGGCATAATGCGTCGTGCTCGCCGGATGGCAGATCAGCGTTTCTGACCCGCCCAGACTGACCGCAAGCTTCATCAATTGCAGCCGGTCGAGCATCCGAAAGGCCTCGGCCTCGCCACCCTTCAGGTGGACGGCAAAGGTTGACCCTGCCGCCGTGCACTGCCGATCATAGACCGCGCGCTGCCGCGATCCCTCCGCCAGAAACCCCAGATACGTGACCCCCGCAACCTTGGGATGGTCGCGCAGATATTCGGCGACCGTGCGTGCGTTGGCCATCGCTCGCTCGGTCCGGACGTGGACCGATTCGAGCGAACGCGTCACCAGCCACGCCGTATAAGGGTCGAGGTGATTGCCCCAGGTCGTCCGCAAGGCCCGGATCGGCGCGATCGCGGCTTCGGATCCCGAAATTCCCCCGGCCAGAAGGTCGCTGTGACCGGCGCAATATTTGGTCAACGATGTCAGGCACAAATCGACGCCAAGCTCGATCGGACGCTGCGCAAACGGCCCCAGCAACGTGTTGTCGACGACCACGAGCGGCCGCCGCCCCTGCCGCGTCGCAATCTCGTCCGCAAGCCGGACCATCATCGCCAGGTCGACAATCGCCGCTGTCGGATTGGCCGGCGTTTCGGCGATGATGACGGCCAGCGGCCCCTTGGCCATCGCCGCCTCGGCGGCGGTGCGGACGTGCACTTCGTCGGTGCCGTCGACATAACTTGCCACATGCGATCCGAATTGCGGCATGACCGCGCCGTACAGCATGTCGACCCCGCCATAGATCGGGCGACCATGGAGCACGCTGTCGCCGGGACGGACATACGCCAGCGCCACCGACGAATGCGCCGCCATGCCGCTGCAAAAGGCCACCGCGGTTTCGGCTCCGTCGATGGCTGCGAGGCGCCGTTCGAGGATATCGAGCCCGGGGTGGCCAAGGCGCGAATAGATATGGTTGCTCTGCCCCACCAGCGGCCCGGTGCCGTCGAAGAACGCCTCATGGACATGCTTTGCATGCTGCGCCGACGGATAGACGAACGTCGATGTCATGAAGATCGGCGGCTTGACCGCGCCCATCCCCATTTCGGGATCATAGCCGAAGGCGACGGCGAGCGTTTCCGGTCGCAGGCCGGCGCGATCAGTGGCCATGCGCAGCCAGATAGGCTTGGCCGGTGTTGCAGTACCAATCGGTGAACCGCATCGCGAGCATCTCCGCGTCGGGCGAATAGGGCCCCGGCGTGAACCCCGGGCTGTTGACGCCCAGCTGATTGTTTTCGGCCAATTGCTTGTCCTGCAAATTGGTGCGCGTCCACAGCTCTGCCAGCCGGTCGACATCATAGTCGACCCCTTCGACCGCGTCCTTATGGACCAGCCATTTCCCCGTCACATGGGTTTCGCTGGGGCTGATCGGCATGGCGCTGAACATGAAGGTATAGTCGGCGGTCGCGTGGATGAAGCAATGCGGATCGATCGCCATCCGCATCGATCCGATGGCCCCGTTGTTGAGCTCGCACATCAGCTTTTTCACCGCGTGCTGGCCGTCCATGGTGATCGAGACATTGCCTTCGCAAAGCGCAAAGCGCGCCAGTTGCCACCAGTCACCCTCGACGGCATCGGTTGCCAGACCGATCGTCTGCATATCGTCGAGGAACTGCTGCGCCGCACGGTCGCCTTCGATATCGAAATGCTTCGACATCCCGACCGGAAAGGTGCGCGCAAGTTCGGGATGGCTGGTCGCGCAATGATAGCATTCGCGCGCGTTCTCCATGACCAGCTTCCAATTGGCCTGCTCGACCAGAACGCTTTCGAAGGCGATCTTTGCATCGGCCCAGCGATGCGGTGCTGCATAGACCGCCAGCTTTTCACGGAAATCGTCGAATGAAGGCGGCGCAGCGGCGAAACAGATGAACATGGCACCGTCGACAATTTCCAGCGCAATCGGCTTCAGCCCGTGGTCGGACTTGTCGAAATCCGTGGCCATGCGGGTGGCTGCAAACAGCGAGCCATCGAGATCATAGGTCCAGCGATGATAGGGGCAGACCAGTTTCGGCGCCGACCCGCTGCCCGGCAGACACAGGATCGAACCCCGGTGGCGGCAGCTGTTGTGGAAGGCGCGGATGGTATTGCTGCGATCGCGGATGATGATGACCGGCCATTTTCCGACCATCAGCGACACGTAACTGCCCGGCTTTGGCAGCTCGCAGGTGAACCCGGCCGTCAGCCAGCTGGTGCCGAACATCACTTCCATGTCGAAGTCGAAGACCTGCGGATCATTATACAGGCCGCCGGGCAGGCAGTGACCGGAGCGTCGGGCGTCCAGTAGATTTTTGATCGCGCCCAGATCCATCTGGTCGTTCCCCAAAAGCGATTATTACCGTCGATTGGACCATGACCCCAAGTGCGGCCAATCGGATTTTCGCATATGCCTATGTCAAACCGCTGGCGTTTCGCGCTAACGCTGGCTGGAACCGCCGAGTGGGAAGGGACCGATCATCGCCAACCGCAGCAGCATAAACCGCCGTTGGCTGCCGCTCAACGCGCTTCGGGCATTCGATGCTGTCGGCCAGCATTCAAGCTTCACCCTTGGCGCGGCGTCGCTGTCCGTCTCGCAGAGCGCGATCAGCCGCCACGTCATCGGATTGGAAGAACTGCTCGGCAAGCCGCTGTTCCTGCGCGAAGCCTCCAAGCTGACACTGACCGCCGATGGCGAAGCGTTGCTTCCCGTTGTCAGCAAGGCGTTGGACCGCATCGAACAGACGATGAATGCCATCCGCGACGAAAGCGTCACGCGGCCCGCGCTTCGCATCCATGTGCCGCCGTCACTGCTCCAGCAGCTGTTCATGCCGATGCTGCGCGATTTCCGCATCGAACATCCCGACATCCGCATTGATGTGTCGAGCGCGCATGTGACCGGGCTGCCGCCAACCCATCTCGACATGGCGATCGTCTATGACCGTCCCAATGTCGACGATCGCATCACCGACCTGTTGTGGATGGTCAGGGTGGCACCCTTGTGCTCGCCGGCCACGGCGCAGGCGGCTGCGGGGGTTTCGCTCGAAACGTTTCTTGCCGGTCAGGAGTTGCTGCATCTCAAGCTCGAAGGCGAACCGCGCGACCTGCTGTGGTCATCCTATCTGCGCCAGTGCGGAATCGCCATGGATGTGACGGGCGGACTGGCGTTCGACACAGCGGTTGCCTCGGCGCAATATGCGATGGCGGCGAGCGGCGTCTTCCTCGGCGATTTCGACATGTTTGCCAAAGAAATCGAGTCCGGTCGCCTGGTGATGCCGTACGATATGCCCGTCGAAGAAGGCTATGGCTATTATCTCAAACTCCATGCCGACGATCTGTCGGACCCCGCCATTTCGATGTTCCGCAGCTGGCTGATCAACCGTTTCGGCGTCTTTCCCCGCAGCAAACTGGCTAAATAGCCGACAAGTCGGCGATCATCGGCGGGTGGCGGCAGTCGGCCAGAAACGCGCAGAGCGCCGCGCCGGAAAGCCCGATCGTCGCCGTGTTGCGCAGCGGGTGAACATTGACGCGGGCGCTTTGGGCCAGCCGGCTGTCGAGCACGACGGTCACGCTTCCCGTCGCATCGTTCATCGCCGCCAGCGGCGTCACCGAGCCCGGAACCACTGCGAGCAGGCGCTCCATGTCCTCGGCCTTGCCAAAGCTGAGTTTTTTCGCGCCGATCACGCCGGGCAGTTGCTTCAGATCGATCCGCGCATCGTGCGGCGCGGTGACGAGCCAAAAACGCCCTCCGGCATCCTTCAGAAACAGGTTCTTCGTGTGGTTGCCGGCGATCTGCGCATGGAGTTCGGCGCTCGCCTCGACGGTGAAAACCGCAGCATGCTCGTGCAGGTCCCAGCCGATCGCCATCCGGTCGAGCGTCTCGAGCAAACGCGCCTCGTTGTCGGGGTTCCCGCTCATTTGAAGATCACCGTCCGGTTGCCGCTGAGCATGACGCGATGTTCGAGATGCAGTTTGACGGCGCGGGCGAGCACCCGGCTTTCGGTATCCTGACCCTGCGCGATCAGGTCTTCGACCGCATCGGCATGATCGACGATCGACACGTCCTGCGTGATGATCGGGCCTTCGTCGAGTTCGGGCGTGACGTAGTGCGCGGTCGCTCCCACCATCTTGACGCCGCGATCATAGGCCCGGTGATAGGGCTTTGCGCCCTTGAAACCCGGCAGAAAACTGTGGTGGATGTTGATCACCTGCCCATTGAGCTTGCGACACAGCGGGTCGCTCAGCACCTGCATGTAACGCGCCAGGATGATCAGATCGACGCGTTCCTCCTCGACCATCGCGAGCAGGCGCGCTTCCTGGTCGAGCTTGTTTTCGGGTGTCACCGGGAGGTGGAAAAACGGTATGCCCTCATGCTCGACCCGACGCTGCCAGGTGACATGGTTCGAAACGACGCTGACGACATCCATCGCAAGGCGGTTGGTCGACGTGCGGTAAAGCAGATCGTTCAGACAATGGCCGCCCTGGCTGACCATGATCATGGCGCGTGCTTTGCGGCTGCTGTTGTGGATGCGCCAGTCGAGCCGGAAGGCGGTCGCCACCGGCATGAAGGCTTCTGCAAAGCTTTCCTCGGTCAAACCTGGCGGGGCGGCAAGCGCCATGCGCATGAAAAAACGACCGGTGCTTTTCTCATTGAACTGCGCGCTTTCGACGATATTGCAATCCTGGCTCGCGATCGAATTCGCCACTGCGGCGACAATCCCCTTGCGATCGTCGGACGCGATCAAAAGCACGAATTCATTGGCCGCTGTGGTCATCCCTCACCCCTTTTTGCTCGGTCGCCAGCCCAAGCCACCTGCCTCGCTATGCCTCCAAACCGACCGGCGTCGCGTTAGCTTTTATGATCATCCGTTAAACGATTGCGGCAGACCGGAATGAGCCGCGGCGACATCATGCTGCGCCAGATCGCAGGTGTTCGACAGATTCGGAAACGGCCGTGCATTCCGGCGCAGTTTCATATTCTTCACGGCAATTGGGCATAGCAAAATTATATTTGCCAATGCCGTAAAATCGTTCAGTTGCTATGACCGGGCTCGGCGATCAGCTTTTCGGTGGTGCCGGGTGGGCTCGAAACGATAAGCCAAAAATTTGGCCGGGGAAATAAGGGGGAATTTTCATGAAAGCCAAATGGAATCTATCAGCCGCGGCGATCGCGCTTACGGCATTCGGGGCTGGCGGGTCGCCAGCTTTTGCGCAGACCGCGGTTGCCGTGGAATCGGACCGCGGCATCTCCGACATCGTGGTGACCGCGACCCGGCGTGACGAAAAGCTCAACGGCATTCCGTTGGCGGTGCAGGCGTTGAGCGGCGACTCGCTGCAGAAACTCAACATCACCAACTTTGAAAAGCTTATCGAATTTCTCCCCAACGTGCGCAGCGCGTCGCATGGCCCGGGGACGTCGTCGATCTTCATTCGTGGCCTGTCGACAGACTCCCCGGGTCTGCAGATTCAGGGCACCGCCGGTACCGCGCCCAGTGTCGCGCTTTACGTCAATGATGCGCCGGCTTCGCTGGTCGGGCGCAACCTTGATCTCTACGCCGCCGACCTGCAGCGCGTCGAAGTTCTCGCCGGGCCGCAGGGCACGCTGTTCGGCGCGAGCGCGATGGGCGGTGCCGTTCGCTACATCACCAACAAACCCGACCTGGAAGAAGTCCACGCCGGATTCAACGGTACCTATGCGTTCACCAAGGGCGGCAAGGCGAGCGAGTCGGGCAACGGATTCATCAACATCCCGATCATCAAGGACCGCCTCGCGGTGCGCTTCGTGCTTTATGGTGATCAGCAGGGCGGTTACATCGACAATGTCGCCGGCACCTATCAGGTGCCGTTCGACGGTCATGTCGGACAGGCCGGAAAGCTGCCGACCGGCAACCCATTGCTGGTGATGCGTGCGATCCAATCCTGCCAGTTGACCGCGACCACCGTGATCGCAAACTGCAACGGCAGCCAATATAAGGTTCCAACCCGTCAGACGATCAACAATGATGCGTTTGTCAAAGACAATTACAACGACGCCACTTACAAGGGCGGCAGGCTGGCCGTCACCTTCAAGATCAGCGACGACTGGTCGATCGATGCGATGCACGTGCGTCAGGAATTGCACACCGACGGCGTATTTGATTATGATCCGACGGTCGGTGATCTGAAGGTCAAGCAGTTCGCGCCAAATACGCTCGACGACAAATTCAACCTGACGACCTTGACCCTGCACGGGCGCCTCGGTTTCCTCGATATGATCTACACCGGATCCTATTTGAACCATGAAGCCGTGCAGAAGGTGGATTACGCCCGCTATTCGAATATCGGCCTGTTCGTACCGTATTATGAATGCGATCGCGGCGTGTATTATACCGCCGCCTATAACGGCAACATCGGCAACACCTGCTATACGCCGAGCAAGAGCTATCAGGTTCGTAACAAGACCAAGCGCATCACCCAGGAATTCCGCGTCACCACACCTGCGGCTGAACGCATCCGCGGCACCCTTGGCGTCTTTTACGACGTCAACAAACTCTACGACAACACCGACTGGTCGTACCTCGAATCCGCTGCCGGATTCATCTACCCGCGCGCTCCCAACCCGGCGGTGAATGCCAATGACCCCAGCGTGCGCCCGGTGCAGGTCGGCTTCTTCAACGATGTTCAGCGTCGCGACCGGCAGTTCGCAGTCTATGGCGAAGCGTCGTTCGACATCATTCCGAGCCATCTGACCGCGACCGGCGGCTTGCGCTATTACAACGAGCAGGCGTCACAAAACGGCTCGTCGGCAACCAGCTTCGGCACCGGCGCACGCGGGATTTATAACCCGGCGACCGGCACCTACAGTGCGTCGGCGACACCGCCGCAATATTATGGGATCAGCGCCAATCTGAATACGCTGTTGGCGAATGTCTCGCCCGCCACTTATTCGGGCGTGTTGGTCAAGGGCAACCTGTCCTATAAATTCGATGGCGGCTCGCTGATCTACGCGACCTATTCGGATGGCTTCCGTCCCGGCGGCTTCAATCGCAAGCCGTGCAACATCAACACCACGAGCTGCACGCCGGCAATCTTTGCCAACCTCGCAGTCTATGTGCCCGACAAGGTCAAGAACTACGAAGTCGGCACCAAGCTGGCGCTGCTGGAGCATACGCTGCAGGTCAATCTGGCGGCCTATCAGATCGACTGGTCGAACATCCAGATGACGGTGTTCGATCAGAACATCTCGAACCAGACGTTCACCACCAATCTGACCGATGCACGCATTCGCGGTGTCGAAGGCGATGTCGTCTGGCGCGCAACCCAGGAACTGACCTTCAACGGGGCGTTCTCGTTCAACGATTCAAAACTGACGAAATATCGCAAGAACACGCTGGTGCTGTTGCCGCTGGGCAGCCCGTTGGCGCTGAGTCCGAAGTTCCAGTTCAACCTTCAGGCGCGGTATGAAAAGGAAGTTGGCTCGGGGTATCACGCGTTTGTTGCCGCAGCATTCCATCATGTCGGTTCAAGCATCTCGTCGGACATCGGCAATGTCGATATCCGGTATCAGGGGTCAAACCCGACGCTGGGTTATGCGGCCAGCATCCCGGTTACGTATAACGGGGTGGTGGTTAAGCCGGGTGATGTCGTTGCGCCGCTGACCGCGTCGCAGCCGCAGGCGGCGTACAGCACGATCAGCGCCTCGGCCGGCGTCAACAAGGACAATTGGTCGCTCGAGCTGTATGGCGAGAACCTCTCCGATTCACGGCCTCAGCTGTATGTCAGCGGCAATGACGGCACCAACCGCATCACCACCTCGCGGCCCTTGACCGTCGGCGTGCGTGTCGGCTTCAAGATGTAATCGGCAAATGTGAAGCCCGCTCCTGGGCCGGGGCGGGTTTTCACACAAGGAAGCAACGATGGCCCTGGCAGCGGCGCGGATCGATAGCGAGGATTTGATCGGTCGCGCCAAAGCGTCGCTGCAAGGCGCGGACTTCGATTCAGCGGCCAAGCTTTGCACGCAACTGCTCGACGCCGAACCACAAAACGCGGAGGCGCTCTATATCGCCGCGGTCGCCGAGCGGTATTTGAAGCGTTTCGCTCCGGCGTTGGCGCTGATCGCCCGCCTGCTCGACGTCGATCCGGCTTATGGCCGGGCCTATCAGGAACGCGGGCATTGCTTTCGTGCGCTTGGCGAGACTGACCGTGCGCTTGCCGCCTATCAGCAGGCGACCAACTTCAACAACGCGCTGACGGCCAGCTGGAAGATGATCGCCGAACTGAGCGAGGGTGCAGGACAAGCCGAGGTCGCCCGGGTTGCGACCGCGCAGGTCGAACGGCTGACGGCGCTGCCGCCGGTGCTGGTCAGCATCGCCAGTTTTATCCAGGAAGGCCGCCTGCTCAAGGCCGAACAGCTGTGTCGGGCCTATCTTCAGAAGAACGGCCATGACGTCGAGGCGATGCGCCTTCTTGCCGAAATCGGTAACAAATCCAATGTGTTGGACGAGGCTGAATTCCTGCTCGATTCGTGCCTGGCGCTCGAACCCAACTTCCTGATCGCCCATTTCGATTATGTGAATATCCTGCACAAGCGGCAGAAGTTCGCAGCGGCGCTGGCGCAGGCGGCCAACCTCCGCGCCAAGGATCCCGGCAACCTTCAGGTCGAGATGCTGTTCGCCAACGAAAGCCTGTCGGTCGGCAATTTCGACGAGGCGCTGACCATCTATCGGACGCTGCTGACGCAGATGCCGATGAACCCGGGGCTTCACCTGACACTGGGGCACGCGCTTAAAACGGTTGGCAATCAAGAGGATGCGATTGCCGCCTACCGCCGCGCGCATGCCATCCGGCCGGAATTTGGCGACGCCTATTGGAGCCTCGCCAATCTCAAGACCTATCGCTTTCTCGATTCCGAAATCGACCAGATGCGCAAGTCCGAAGCCGCCGCATCGACGTCGCTGGCCGATCGCTATCACCTGTGTTTCGCGCTGGGCAAGGCGCTTGAGGACGCGAAGGATTTTGCCGGGGCGTTCGACTATTACGAGCGTGGGAACCAGCTCAAGCGCGACGAGGTCAAATATGACCGGAGGCGGATCTCCGCAGAAATCGATCTGCAGATCGCGCATTGCCCGCCCGAACTGTTCGCCAGAAATCGCGGCAGCGGAACTGCCGCTGCCGATCCGATATTCGTTGTGGGGCTGCCGCGCGCGGGCTCAACGCTGATCGAGCAAATCCTCGCGTCGCACTCGATGGTCGAGGGGACGATGGAGCTGCCCAATATCCTTGCTCTGGCGCACAAGCTCGACGGGCGACGGCGCGTCGACGAGGAAGCCCGCTACCCGGCCAATCTGGCTGAGCTGACCGCCGATGAGCTGACCCAATTCGGCGAGGCATTCATCCGCGACACGATGATCCACCGCAAGGCGGGGACGCCGTTCTTTATCGATAAAATGCCGAACAACTTCCGCCACATCGGCCTCATCCACCTGATCCTGCCCAATGCCAGGATCATCGATGCGCGGCGCGGCGCGATGGGCTGCTGCTTCAGCGGCTTCAAGCAATTGTTCGCCGAGGGCCAGGAATTCACCTACGGGCTCGAGGAGATCGGCCACTATTACCGCGACTATGTCCGCTTGATGGATCATTGGGACGCGGTGCTGCCCGGCAAGATCCTGCGCGTGCGTTACGAGGATGTCGTTGCCGATCTCGAGCCGCAGGTTCGCCGGATGTTGGATTATCTCGGCTTGCCATTCGAGGACGCCTGCCTCAATTTTCACCAGACCGAGCGAGCCGTGCGTACTGCAAGCTCCGAGCAGGTCCGACAGCCTATCTTCAAAAGCGGCGTCGATCAGTGGGAGCATTTCTCTCCCTATCTCGACCCGCTGCGCGCGACACTCGGGCCGGAATTGGCTAAAACCTAAAAAAGGGGAGCGATGATGGCAACTGCGATACCGGCGAGTACCGACGATACGTCGAGCCTGAGTCTGCGCTGGTATGTGCTGATCATCATGATGCTCGTCTATACGGTCAACATTTCCGATCGTTATGTCATGTCGACGGTGCTTGAACCCATCCGGCTCGAACTCAAGCTGACCGACGGCGGTATCAATACGCTGACCGGGGTTTCGCTCGGCCTTTTCTATGTCGTCATGGGCATTCCGCTGTCTTGGATAGCCGACCGGCATAACCGTAAGAATCTGTTGGCCGCATCGATTACCGCCTGGTCGGCGATGACCGCGCTCTGCGGTCTGTCGCAGGGCTATTGGCAACTGCTGATCGGCCGCATCGGCGTGGGCGTGGGCGAGGCAGGCGGCACGCCTGCATGCAATTCGATCGTCGGTGATTATTTCCCGGCCAGCCGACGCCCGATGGCGATGACCATATTCGCGCTCGGCGCGCCGATCGGGGCCTGGCTGGGGGCCGATTTGGCGGGCTGGGTTGCGGGGCTTTATGGCTGGCGTGCAGCATTTCTGGTGTTGGGTGTGCCCGGGCTGATCCTGGCATCGGTGGTCTATTTCACGGTCAAGGAGCCCGAGCGCGGCTGCCTCGATGCGGTTTCGGAAGCGCCTGCACCGTCGTTGCTCGAAAGCCTCAAATTCCTGCGGACCCAGAAGGCGGCCTTCCATGTGATCATGGGCAGCGGGGTTTCGGCGCTTTGGGGCTGGGGATTGATGTGGTTCACCCCGACGTTTCTGCAACGAACCTATCATCTCGATGTCGGTGCCGCAGGCGCGGTGGTGGGGCCGATCCATCTGGTCATGGGAATCGGTGCGTCGTTGCTGACCGCCTGGCTTCTGGCCAAGCCGTCGTTCGTCGATCCGCGCCGGATCGTCTATCTGCTGGGGGCGGTCACCGCCATCGCGACGGTCCCGTCGATCGTCGCGTACTGGACGCATTCGCTGCCGCTCGCGACGCTGATGTTGTGGACCTTCATTCCGGCGATCTATTTCTACATCGGGCCCGCCTTTGCACTGGGTCAGAACCTCGCACCGCCCCGGATGCGTGCGATGTTCACGGCGATCGCGTTGCTGGTCGCCAACGTGTTCAACCTGATTGTCGCCCCCCAGGCCGTGGGCTGGATGAGCGATTATTTTGCCGGACCCCGCGGTGCCGACGCCGCATCGCTGCGGCTGGCGTTGCTGGTTCTGGCGCCCACCGGGTTTTGGGCGGCGTATCATTATTTCGCCGCTGCCAAATACATTATCGCCGATCAAAAGCGCGCGGTGGGATATGTCTGACGGGCTGCTGAAATCCTATATCGGGGGGCGTTGGGTCCTCCCGGCGACGTCGACCGAAACGTTCGAGGCGATCAATCCGGCGACCGAAGCGGTTGCCGCACGGATTGCGCTGTGTGGCCCCGATGATGTTGATCTGGCGGTCGCGGCGGCACATGCGGCGTTCGGATCCTATGGCGTCACGCCGCTTGATGATCGAATTGCGCTGGTCGAAAAGCTGATCGCCATATTCGAGCGGCGCTATGCCGAAATGATTACGGCCATTTCCACCGAGATGGGGGCACCCTTCGATCTGTCGCACAACGCCCAGGCCGAGTGCGGCCCCGGACATCTCAAGGAGGCGATCCGCGCCGCGCGCGCCATGGCGTGGGAGCGAACGATCGCTGGCGGCGCCAATCTGGTCCACGAACCGATCGGCGTCTGCGTGCTGATCACGCCCTGGAACTGGCCGATCAACCAGCTCGCAGCCAAAATCGGCCCGGCGCTGATTACCGGCTGCACGATGGTGTTGAAGCCCAGCGAGGTCGCTCCGCTTTCTGCCCAACTGTTTGCGGAATTCATCGACGAAGCCGGTTTTCCGCCGGGCGTGTTCAACATGCTGCACGGCACTGGCCCGGGCATCGGCAACGCCCTGACGAGCCACCCGCAGGTCGACATGATTTCGTTCACGGGATCGACGCGCGCCGGCATTCAGGTGGCGAAGTCGGCGGCCGACACCGTCAAACGCGTCTCGCAGGAACTCGGCGGCAAGTCGGCAAATGTCGTTTTTGCCGACTGCGACCTCGAAGCCGCTGTGACGCGCGGCGTGAAGCATTGTTTCGAAAATGCCGGCCAGTCGTGCAACGCGCCAACCCGCATGCTCGTCGAGGCGTCGGTCTATGACCAGGCCGTCGCAATCGCCGCCCGCGTCGCACAGGAAACCCGGCTCGGCGACCCGATGACGAAGGGTCCCCATCTCGGCCCCGTCGTCAGTGCCTTGCAATATGGCAAGATCCAGAAACTCATCCAGGCGGGGATCGACGAAGGTGCGGTGGCGGTCGCGGGTGGTGTCGGGCGCGCCGACGGTTTTGACTGCGGCTATTTCGTCAAACCGACGATTTTTGCCAACGTGCACAACGGCATGACGATTGCGCAAGAGGAAGTCTTTGGCCCGGTTCTGGTCATGATCCCGTTCAAGGACGAGGCGGACGCCGTCGCAATTGCCAATGACTCCCCTTACGGCCTTGCAGGCTATGTCCAGAGCGGCGATCTCGATCGCGCCCGGCGCGTCGCACGCGCCATTCGCGCCGGCAGCGTCCACATCAACGGCGCGGGCCAAGGCTATGGGTCACCATTCGGCGGCTATAAACAGTCGGGCAATGGCCGCGAATGGGGCGAATACGGGTTGCATGACTTCTTGGAGGTCAAGGTGATCAACGGCTTCTGCCCCGCATGAAACTCTTTGATATTGAAACCTTTGTCGTCGGCAACCCGCCGCCCCACTTCGGCGGGCGCTATTTCGTTTTCGTCAAGCTGACGACGGCGTGCGGGATTTCGGGCATCGGCGAGGCCTATTGCGTGCCCTTCGAACCGCACCTTGTCGCCCGGATGATCGAGGACGTGTTCGCGCGCTATGCGGCGGGGAACGACCCGCACGACATCGAGGTGCTTTGGCGGCGCGTCTATTCGAGCGGGTTTACCCAGCATCCTGATCTGACGCTGATGGGCGTGCTGAGCGCGCTCGAGATGGCGTGCTGGGATATCGTCGGCAAGGCGGCGAACCAGCCCGTCTATAAACTGCTCGGCGGGCAGGTGCACGAGCGGCTCCGCGCTTACACCTATATCTATCCGCGCCCCGGCGACGCGACCGATGTCTACCATGACCCGGATCTGGCCGCGACGCGCGCCGCCGAATATCTGGCACAAGGCTTTACCGCGCTGAAATTCGATCCGGCCGGGCCGTACTCGGCGTTCGACGGGCGGCAGCTATCGCTTGATGCGCTGGATTTATGCGAGCGTTTCGCCAATCGGCTGCGCGAGGCTGTAGGCAGCCGGGCCGATCTGCTGTTCGGGACCCACGGCCAGATGACCGCGGCAGGGGCGATCCGGCTGGCGAAGCGCCTCGAGCCCGCCGATCCACTGTGGCTTGAAGAACCTGTCCCGCCCGATGCGCCCGAGGAAATGGCCAAGGTTGCGCGCGCAACCAGCATTCCGATCGCCACGGGTGAGCGGCTGACGACGAAATATGACTTTGCGCGCCTGCTCGATTGCGGTGCAGCGGCGATCCTCCAGATGAATCTTGGGCGCGTCGGCGGCTTGCTCGAAGCCAAGAAGATCGCCGGAATGGCCGAAGTTCGTCACGTTCAAATCGCGCCGCATCTTTATTGCGGGCCAGTGGTCGGGGCCGCCAATATCCAGATTGCGACTTGCTCACCCAATTTCCTGATCCTCGAAAGCATCGAGCAATGGGGCGGGTTTCACAGTGAAATCCTGAAAACCCCGATCCATT
Organism: Sphingomonadales bacterium; assembly: GCA_038211945.1. Taxonomy (GTDB): domain Bacteria; phylum Pseudomonadota; class Alphaproteobacteria; order Sphingomonadales; family Sphingomonadaceae; genus Sandarakinorhabdus. The sequence continues at coordinate 90,405 of JBBQVA010000009.1, read as the reverse complement.
TTGAAGCCGGGCATGTCGTGCCATCGACGGCACCGGGCCTCGGCGTCGAACTGGATGAGGATGTCGCCCGCGCCCACCCATATACGGGTGCGATGCTGCACCTCGAGATGACACAGCATCCGGTTCAGTGACCGAGGAATTCGACTATATCGTCGTCGGTGCCGGCACCGCCGGTTGCGTACTGGCCAGCCGATTGACCGAAGATGGCAAGTCGACCGTGCTGCTGCTGGAGGCTGGTGGGAGCGATCGCTCGATCTGGATCCAGATGCCGATCGGCTACGGTCGCACATTTTTCGATCGTCGAATCAACTGGATGTACGATACGCAACCGATCGACGCCCTCGGTGGCCGTCGCAGCTATTGGCCGCGTGGCAAGGTGATTGGCGGCTCGGGATCGATCAACGCGATGGTTTATGTCCGCGGCCAACCGCGCGACTATGACGACTGGAAGGCGCTGGGCAATCCGGGTTGGGGCTGGGATGATGTGCTGCCCTGGTTCAAAAAATCAGAGGATTGCGATTGGGACAGCGAGCATCACGGGCGCGGCGGCCCACAGAATGTGACCGACATCTCGGCGCATGTTCACCCGATCTGTCACGAATTTATCGAAACCGCCCAAGCGCTTGGCTTCCACGCCAGCGCCGACCTGAACGGCGCTGATCCGGAGGGTGTCGGCATGTATCAGATCAATACCCGTGGGGGCTGGCGGGCGTCGACGGCAAATGGCTTTCTGCGGCCGGCCTTGAAGCGAAAGACGCTGAAGCTTCAGACGCATGCCTTTGCGACGCGCCTCCTGTTCGATGGCCGCCGGGCGACCGGCATCGCCTATACCCTTCGCGGCAAATCGTGCACCGCACATGCACGGCGCGAAGTCATCCTGAGCGGGGGCGCAATCAATTCACCGCAATTGCTGATGCTGTCCGGCATTGGTGACCCCGCAAAGTTGCAGTCGCTGGGCATAGCGCCTCTGCTCGCTGCGCCTAACGTCGGCCGCAATCTGCAGGACCATCTGGCGGTTTCCTATTTCTACAAGACCAGCACTCCGACGCTCAACGACGTGCTGTACCCGTTGATCGGAAAGGTGCGGGCAGGGCTTCGCTATATGGCCGATCGCGCCGGTCCATTGTCGCTCAGCGTCAATCAGAGTGGCGGCTTCGTGCGGAGTGACCCAGACCGGCCCGGCGTCAATCTGCAGCTTTATTTCAGCCCGGTCAGTTACACCAAAACGCCGCTGTCGGCTCGCAAACTGCTGAACCCAGATCCTTTTTCAGCGTTCCTGTTGTCGCATAATCCGTGCCGGCCGACGAGCCGCGGGCACCTCGAACTCGCGTCGGCAGACCCGACCGCGCATCCGTCGATCCATCCCAATTATTTGGCGACGCAGCAGGATATCGATGATGTGTTAGCCGGCAACCGCCTGTTGCGCCGCATCGCGCAGACCCGGCCACTTGCCGACATCATTACCGAGGAAATCATGCCCGGTAGCGATGTGAGCGGCGATGACGCCCAGCTCGCCGACTTTCGCGCCCGTGCGGATACGGTCTACCACCCGACAAGTAGCTGCATGATGGGCCCAGACCCGGCGACGTCGGTGGTAGACGCGCGGCTGCGGGTGCATGGCACGGAACATCTGCGCGTGATCGACGCCTCGGTCTTTCCGACGATCACGTCCGGCAACACCAACGCCCCGACGGTGATGGTCGCCGAAAAAGGTGCTGCCATGGTGCTTGAAGACGCCCAGCGATCACGTCTGAGAATCGTCAATTAAATTTACCGGTTGCGGATCACCCAAGACGCGATCAGGTTGTCGGGTGATGACTGCCCAATCGAAGATCGATCTGAAACAGCTGCCGCCTTTGAAAGCCCTTAAGGGTTTCGAAGCTGCAACCCGTCGGCAGAGTATCCGCGACGCCGCCGATGAGCTGTGTCTGACCCACCCCGCCATCAGCCATCAGGTCCAGTTGATCGAAGACGCCCTGGGTGTGCAACTGTTTCAGCAGGACGGACGCCGCATCGTTTCGACCGAAGAAGGTCGGGTGCTGTACCCTTATGTTCGGGCGGCTTTTGAATCGCTTATCGAAGGCGTGCAGGCTGTACATCGGAACGCGCTCGACAAGCCGCTACGCGTGCAGACCTATGTCACCGCATCGATCCGTTGGCTCGCCAGGCGCGTGCCGCAGCTTCTGGCCGACAATCCCAAGCTTCAGCTGACCTTGAGCACCTGCGCCGTTGAGTGGGAATTCGATGACGTCCACGCCGATGTCGGGCTGGTTTATTGCGAGACGGCACCAGACCCGGCGCGCCACCATTGGGTGCCACTGTTTGAATATGCACTCTATCCAGTGTGTAGCCCGGCAATCGCGGCGCGGCTGGGGAAGACAGTCAAGCCAGCCGATCTTTTGAGCCAGCCGCTGGTCACCATTTACACCGAAGCCCGCAATTGGGAGACGTGGTTCGCCTCGGCAGGTGTGTCGTTCGACGCATCAGCGCCCTATCTGGTTGTCGATACGCTTGCCGTCGCGCTTGAGATGGCGCTGAGCGGCGAAGGCATCGCACTCGTCAATGGTCCGTTTGTTGCGCAGGACCTGATCAGCGGTCGCCTCGTTCGACCTGTCAGCCACAAGGCCGTCTGCCCCGGCGAATGGGGGCTGATCTGCCGCAAGGAAATGAAGGAAAATCTTCGGGTCCGGACCTTCATCGACTGGATGGTCCAGCATGTGGAGACGGCGAACTAACGCCTGACCCTAACGCCGGGGCACGACCTCATAGCCCGGCTCTTCCTGCTCGTCGTCGACGATGTCTGCCGGAAACCCCGTGCCGAGCACCTTGAGACCCAACGGTTCCTCATAGCGGCGAATGATGTTCGGGGAGAATTCACGCGGGCCATAGGCTGCCTCGCCCTCTTTGAACAAGCGGACGACAAGGGGGGAAAGCTCGACCGGCACGCCGGCGTCCTGGGCAATCTTGTCGAACAGGCCAATGTCCTTGGATACCAGATCCATCGTGAAATTGATGTCGCGGCTGCCGTTCAGAATGACCTGACTTTCGGTTTCGTGGACAAAGCTGTTGCCCGATGAAATCCGGATCGCTTCATACGTCGTATTCATGTCGAGCCCGATTGCCTTGCACGTTGTCAGCGCCTCGGCGAGTGCGACCAAGTGTACGGTGCACAGATAGTTGGTCATCACCTTCAATTGCGATGCCGTGCCGAAGTCTCCAGTGTGCAGGATACGGCGTCCCATCGTCGTCAACACCGGCAGCACGGTTTCAAAGGCTTGGCGCGGGCCGCCTGCAAAGATCGCAATGTTTCCAGTATCTGCCCGGTGACAGCCTCCCGACACCGGGCACTCCATGAACATGGCACCGCGCGCCTCGACCAAGGCACCAAGCCGAATGATCTCGGAATAATCGGTGGTGCTCATTTCCAGCCAGATCTGACCAGGGCGCATAACCTGGAGGAAACCATCCTCCCCCTCGGCCACAGCAGAGCTTGCCGCTGGCGATGGCAGGCAGGTGACGATCAGGTCGACATTTTCGCCCAGTTCACGGGGACTGGCTGCGGCCCTTGCGCCGCGTGCCACATGTTCGGCGACCAGAGCATCGTTCAGATCGCGCACTGTCACATCGTGGCCATTGCGCATCAAGCTGCCGGCGAGCTTCCCTCCGACATTACCAAGGCCAATGAAGCCGATTTTCATATGACTCCCCGGCGTCCGTTTCTGTAGCTTGTTTTGCGAGGCGCAGAAACTGCACGCATTCGCGCCAATCTGTACATTGCTGGGCGGGAGTAGACCGTCGCTGCGCGCACGCTACAAATGAAAAAATTGCGACTACGGCTGAATTTTTTTGGTCTGGTCGCCGCCTTGCGTCAGTTATGCCGGCACCGCACCCGGAATTTTTTTTAACCTTACCGACGAAACGCTCATTTGTCGTGATGGCGGCGGCGGGACTAGACGTTGCGGTCTTGAGTGCCGGGGTAAGGGATGGCTGATGCAGACGAGTGCCCGCGTGGTGATCATCGGCGGCGGGATCATGGGAGCGAGCCTACTCTACCATCTTGCCGAACTCGGCTGGACCGACTGTTTGCTGATCGAAAAGGATGAATTGACATCGGGTTCGACCTGGCATGCGGCCGGCCAGTGTCCAAGCATTACCGGCAGCTATAATCTCGCCAAAATCCATGCCTACAGCAATGAACTTTATCCCCGCCTGGAGGGGATGACCGGCCAGTACGTCAGTTGGCACAAGTCCGGCGGTATTCGCTTTGCGACCAATGAGCGTGAACTCGCCTGGTTCAAGACGATCCTCGGCTATTCCAAGAGCATCGGCTTTGACATGGAGATCATTGGCCCCGACGAAATTCGCCGGATCAATCCGTTTGTAACCACCGAAGGCGTCATTGCAGGGGCATACACCACCGGTGACGGGCATGCCGATCCTTCGGGCCTGTGTAACGCCATGGCGATCGGGGCACGCAATCTTGGCGCGAAGATCGTTCGCAAGAACCGCGTAACGGCGCTCGCGCAATTGGCTTCGGGTGAGTGGGATGTGACGACCGAACAGGGCACCGTGCGTGCCGAAATCGTTGTCAACGCGGCGGGCTGTTATGCGCGTCAGGTTGCGCAGATGGCCGGGATCGACATCCCGGTGACCAACATGGAACACCATTATATCGTCACCGATCCGGTCCCCGCGTTCATGGAGCGCGACGAGGAAATCCCGGTTATGCGCTGCCCCTGTGTCTCGGGCTATTTTAGGCAGGAGCAGAAGAGCGGCCTGATCGGCATCTATGAAAATGTCGGGCTGGCCGAAGCCTGGGCGCCAAAGGGTATGCCCGAATGGGGATCGACCAGCGAATTGTTCATCGACGATCTGGAGCGCATTTCAAAATGGCTTGAGCGTGCGATCGAGCGGATGCCGGTTTTTGGCGAAGTCGGTATCCGCCGCATCGTTAATGGAGCGATTCCACATACGCCCGACGGCGGGCCACTGCTTGGTCCGGCGGCCGGATTGCGTAACTTCTGGCACTGCTGCGGTACATCGTTCGGTATCGCGCAGGGTGGCGGAGCTGGAAAATATCTGGCGCAGTGGATGGTGTATGGCGACGCCGACATCAACATGATCGAGTTCGATCCGCGTCGATACGGCCCGTTTGCCGATGAACTTTACAGCCGTGAAAAGGTGTTCCTCGATTACCGGATGACGTTCACCACGCGGTTTCCGGGCGAGGAGGAGCCCGACGGTCGTCCGCAGAAGACCAGCCCGCTCTATGAAAAGCTAAAAGCGCGAGGGGCCGTCTATGCCGAAACCTATGGCTGGGAACGGCCGAAATGGTTTTCGCTCGACGGGCGCGAGGAGGAAGGCGGCTATGACCGTACCAACGTGTTCGAAGTTGTCGCTGCCGAAGTGCGTGCGGTTGCCGAAGGCGTTGGCGTTCTCGACCTGTCGGGCTTTGCTAAATATGATGTGACCGGGCCGGATGCCGAAGCCTTCCTCAACCGCATTTGCGCCAATCGCATGCCGAAAAAATCGGGTGGTATCGGCCTGGTGCACCCGCTGTCCGTTCAGGGCCGCATCTATGGCGAAATGACGGTAACGCGCTTTGCCGACGATCATTTCTATTGCCTATCCGCCGCTGCCGCCGAACAGCGCGACTGGGACCTGCTGATGCAGAGCCGGTTGCCGAGCGAAGCTGTGACAATTCGCAACCGCACCATGGATCTGGGTGTGCTGGTGATGAACGGACCGAGGTCGCGCGATGTCCTTGCGAGGCTGACCGATGCGGATCTCAGCAATATGGGCTTTCGCTGGCTGAGCGGTCAGGAAATCACCGTCGCGGGGATCAGCTTGCGCGCGCTGCGGGTGTCGTATGCGGGTGAACTTGGCTGGGAGTTGCACCCGGCGATGGCCGATCTGGCGGCGCTCTATGACGCTGTGTGGGATGCTGGCAGCGCATGCGGGATCGTCAACTACGGTCTTTACGCCGCCAATACGATGCGGATCGAAAAAGCCTATAAAGCCTGGGGTTCGGAACTCACCAACGAGTTGACGATGATCGAAGCGGGCATGGAGCGCTTCATCAGCTTCAAAAAGGACGGTTTTGTCGGCAAGCAGGCAACGCTCGACGCGCCCGACCGGATGCGGATCGTTTATGGCGAAGTCGATGCAGAAGATGTCGATGTGCGCGGGGCCGAACCCTGTCTTGTCGACGACGCGTGCATCGGCATCGCCACGTCGGGCGGCTATGGGCACCGGGTTGGAAAGAGCCTGTTCTTCGCAGCGGTGCCGCTCGATCATTCGGCACCCGGCGCCCAGTTCGACATTCTGCTGCAGGGTCAACGTCGACGCGCGACCGTGCTCGAACACCCCGCCTACGACCCCGATAATCTTAAGATGAAGGCCTGACCATTGGCTGAACTCCCGCGCAAAGCCAGGGTCGTCGTCATCGGCGGCGGCGTCATCGGCTGTTCAATCGCCTATCACCTGACCAAAATCGGCTGGGACGATGTGGTCCTGCTCGAACGTAAGCAGTTGACCAGCGGCACGACCTGGCATGCGGCCGGCCTGGTCGGACAACTGCGCCCTTCGATCAACATGACCAAGCTCGCCAAATACACCGGCGAACTTTACCGCGGGCTTGAAGCGGAAACCGGCCAGGCGACCGGGTATCGACAGTGCGGCTCGATCTCGATGGCGACCAACATGGAACGTTTTGAGGAACTGAAACGCAGCGCCTCGATGGCCAAGGTGTTCGACCTGCCGGTGCATATAGTGTCACCCGACGAGATCAAGGCGCTCGCCGGGATCGTCAACGTCGATGATTTGGTCGGTGGCATTCATATCCCCAGCGACGGCTATGCCAACGCCGTCGACATTACCCAGGCGCTGGCCAAAGGCGCCCGTACCGGCGGCGCGCAGATCTTCGAAAACACCAAGGTCACCAAGATACGTCACAATGGCGACCGGGCTACCGGCGTTGACACGGCGGAAGGTTCGATTGACGCCGATTATGTCGTGATCTGCGGTGGCATGTGGACGCGCGATCTCGCCGCCAGCATCGGCGTGGCGGCACCATTGCACGCGTGTGAGCATTACTATGTGCTGTTCGAAGGGGTCGAAGGCATCGACCCGACGCTGCCGGTGCTGCGCGACTACGACTATTGCGGCTATTTCAAATACGACGCTGGCAAGCTGCTTGTCGGTGCATTTGAACCTCACGCGCGACCTTGGGGCATGGACGGCATTTCCGAAGACTTTTGCTTCGACGAAATTGTCGGCAGTTTCGAACATTTCGAACCGTTATTGATGGATGCCATGCGCCGCGTTCCTGCGCTCGAAAAAGCTGGCATCCAGAAATTCTTCTGCGGTCCCGAAAGCTTCACGCCCGACGTGCGCTACCATCTGGGCGAAAGTGCGGAGTTAAAGGGCTGCTTTGTTGCCGCCGGGCTGAACTCCATCGGACTGCAATCGGCGGGCGGCGTTGGCAAGGTGATGGCAGACTGGATCCGCGACGGCATTCCGCCGGCGGATCTGTGGACGGTCGATATCCGCCGCAACATGCCGTTCCAGATCAATCGCAAATATCTCCGCGAGCGCGTGACCGAAAGCCTGGGCCTGCTCTACGCGACCCACTACCCGTTCAAGCAATATGAAACAGCGCGTGGCGTCCGTCGTTCGGCGATCCATGACCGCTTGGTCGCGGCGGGCGCGTGTCACGGCGAGGCGTTCGGCTGGGAACGGCCGAACTGGTATAGCGAGCCGGGCAGTGCACCGAAATATGAATATAGCTATGGCCGCCAAAATTGGTTCGAGGCCAATGCTGCCGAATGCAAGGCGATCCGCGAGGGCGTTGGCCTGTTCGATCAAAGCTCCTTTGCCAAATTCAGGTTCGAAGGGCGCGATGCCATGGCGGTGCTCAACCGCGTGTGCGCCAACGACGTCGATGTCGCGCCGGGCAAGCTGGTTTACACCCAGTGGCTCAACGACAAGGGGGGCATCGAGGCCGACCTGACCGTAACGCGCCTTTCCGAGACCGCATTCCTGATCGTCACCGGTGCAGAAACCGAGACCAGGGACGCACATTGGCTCAGGCGGCATACGCCGGGCGACGCCCATGCCGTGCTGACGAATGTCTCCTCGGGGATGGGCGTGATTTCGATCATGGGGCCGAAGGCGCGTGCGCTGCTCCAGTCGATCTGCCCGAATGACCTGTCGAATGACGCATTCCCCTTCGGGACGTCGCAGGAAATCGAACTCGGTTATGCGATCGTCCGCGCGTCGCGCATCACTTATGTGGGGGAACTGGGCTGGGAATTGTACATCCCGACCGAATTCATGACCGGTGTCTATGACGAGATCGTCGCGGCCGGCGTGGCCTTTGGCCTCCGGCACTGTGGCTATCACGCGCTCAACGCGCTCCGCATGGAAAAGGGCTACCGCCACTGGGGCCATGACATCACCGACGAGGACACCCCGCTCGAGGCAGGCCTTGGGTTTGCGGTAAAGATGGACAAGCCTGGCGGGTTCATTGGGCGCGATGCTTTGCTCAAGCAGAAGCAGGTGGGGCTGAAACAGCGCCTCGTGCAGTTCCTGCTGAAGTCGCCCGAGCCGATGCTCTATCATAACGAGCCCATCTGGCAGGGCGACCGGATCGCGGGCTACATTCGCTCGGGGATGTATGCGCACACACTCGGCGGCGCGTGCGGGCTGGGGTACGTCACCGCTGCAGGTGGCGGCATTGTCGGGCCGATCGGCGCCGATGATTATGAGATCGAGGTCGCGGGGGTGCGCTATCCAGCCACGGCCTCGCTCAAGCCGATGTACGACGCCACGAACGCACGGATCAAATTGTGATGGCGGAATCGCACAGCCGGTTGATGCAGCGCCTCGCCGCGAATACCCGCGTTGGATACAGCTTTGACCAGGAATTCTACGCGAGCGATGCGGTTTTCGACGCCGATATGAAACAGATCATCAGCCAGAAATGGCTGCTCGCCGGTCATGTTTCACGCATTCCCAACAAGGGGGACTATTTCCTGTTCCGCGTCGGCGGCGAGCAAATCATCATCATCCGCGAGAATGCCGATGCCGTCCGCGCGTTTTTCAATGTCTGCCGCCATCGCGGATCGACCATCTGTCAGGCCGAAAGCGGCAATGTCCCGCGTCTTGTTTGTCCCTACCACGCATGGACCTTCGGGCTCGACGGTCGGCTGATCTCGGCGCGGCTGATGCCGGAAGACTTTAACAAGGCAGAAAACGGGCTGTTTGCTTGCCACATCCGCTTGTTTCACGGCCTTATTTTCATCAACATGAGCGAAAGCGAGCCGGTCGATTTCGACGCGACCTTTGGCGATATGGGGCCGATCCTCGACTATCACGGCATCGCAGAGGCCCGCATCGCTCATTCCGGGAGTTACCCCACAACAGCCAATTGGAAGCTGGTCGTCGAAAATTTCTTCGAATGTTATCATTGTGTTCCGTCGCATCCCGAATTCTGCTCGATGCATGCAGCTGAATCGATTGTCGCCGTGGGTGCCGGACCAAGTTCGGGCCCCGCCGACGCCATCGCCAGTTTCACGCCGAAATTGAAGGCATGGGAGGCCAGCGCTGCCGCTACCGGTCGTCCGGTCGGCAATATCGATGACCCGCCGGACAGCAGTCACCTCCGCTTGATGATGCAGCGGATGAACAAGGACGGCTGGGCCGCCGAGACGCAGGATGGCAGCGCGCCCGCACCCCTGATGGGAAAACGCGCACGTGCCGATGGCGGGCGGATGCATCTGAGCTTCAGCCCGTTCAGCCAGATCGTCGCTGACGACCATTTCGTCATTCTGTTCAAGTTCACCCCGCGCAGTGCCCTCGCGTCCGACGTGGAGATGATCTGGCTTGTCGACGGCCGCGCCAGCGAGTCCGAGGTCGATATCGACAAGATGATCTGGGGCTATCACGCCACCACGACGCAGGATAAAATCATTACGGAGAATAATCAGGCCGGCATCATGTCTAGCCGCTATCGCCCGGGTCGCTATTCGGATCAGGAAGGCAGCGTGATCAAGTTCCAGAAATGGTATCTGAACCAGTTCGGGCTTGAGCGCGCCGAGTGACTATCGCGGCGACAATGCGGGCGGTTCTGCTGACCGGCCATGGCGGATTTGAAAGGCTTGAGCTGCGGGACGACGCGCCCGTTCCGCTGCCGGGGCCAAACGACGTCCTGATCCGTGTCAGCGCCGCAGGGATCAACAATACCGACATCAACACGCGCATCGGCTGGTATTCAAAAGCTGTCGCCGAGGCGACCGAGGTTGGCGGCGCAGCAGGCATATCGGGCGCTGAGGATGATGGCTGGTCTGGCGAGGCCTTCCGGTTTCCGCGCATCCAAGGTGCCGATGCTTGCGGCAGGATCGTCGCCGTTGGGAGCAGCATTGATCCCGCACGCATCGGTGAACGTGTCCTGGTCGAGCCAGTGTTTCGCGGCACAAGCCCGTTCGATGTTTCGTATTTCGGCTCCGAAGTCGACGGCGCCTTTGCCGAATATGCCCGCGTCCCGGCGGCCCATGCGTACCGCATCGAGAGCGATCTCGGCGATACCGAACTTGCGAGCTTCCCTTGCGCCTATTCGTCAGCTGAAAACATGGTCACCCGTATCGGCATCGCGCCGGGAGATCGCGTGCTCGTCACGGGCGCGTCGGGCGGGGTCGGCTCGGCCGCTGTCCAACTCGCCAATCGCCGTGGCGCGGAAGTGTTTGCCATGGCGGGCGCGGACAAGGCCGAAGCCGTGCGGGCGTTGGGTGCCATCCAGGTTGTCCCGCGCAACACCGATCTAGAGGCGATGTTCGGCCCGGAATATTTCGACGCCGCTATCGATATCGTCGGTGGGGCGCAGTTCGGGTCGATCCTCAATGTCCTCAAACGCGGCGGGCGGTATGGCGTCGCGGGTGCGATTTCCGGCCCGGTCGTCGATCTCGATCTCAGGACGCTGTACCTGAAGGACCTTAACCTGGTCGGATGCACCGTGCTTGCGCCTGCGGTGTTTGCCAATCTTGTCGGTTATATCGAACGGGGTGAAATCAAACCTGTGGTTTCGGCGACCTTCCCGCTTTCGGAAATTGTGGCGGCGCAACAGGCGTTTCTGACCAAACGGCACGTTGGAAAGATCGTTCTTACGCTCTAGGCGAGGGTTTCGACCAGTTCTCCGATACGCCCGACCATTTCGTCGATGTGGGTCGTCTCAAGGATCAGCGGCGGCGACAGTGCGATGATATCGCCGGTCGCGCGGACAAGCAGTCCCGCCTCGAAACATTTGATGAAGAGTTCGTTGGCCCGCGCGGTCGGTGCGCCAGGGCGGGGTTCCAGCTCGATCCCGGCGACGATGCCCATGTTGCGCACGTCGATGACATGACGCTTGCCCTTCAGGCTGTGGACCGCGTCTTCCCAATAGCCGTGCAGGCTCGCGGCATGTTCCCAGATTCCTTCCGACTTATAAAGGTCAAGGGTGGCAAGGCCCGCCGCGGCTGCAAGAGGGTGGCCGGAATAGGTGTAGCCGTGGAAAAGTTCGATGCCGTCCGGCCCGCCTTCGACAATGGTGTCGTGAATCTCCCGGCTGACGGCAACGGCACCCATCGGCACGGCCGCGTTGGTCAAGCCCTTGGCCATCGTGATCATATCGGGGATCACGCCCAGCGTCTCGGCTGCGGTCGCACCGCCGACACGACCATATGCGGTAATCACCTCGTCGAAGATCAAAATGATGCCGTGTTTGGTGCAGATTGCGCGCAGCTTCTCAAGATAGCCGACTGGCGGGATCAGCACGCCGGTCGAACCCGCCATCGGCTCGACGATGACGGCGGCGATCGTCTCCGCGCCGTGCAGCGCGACGATACGCTCAAGCTCGTCAGCCAGATGTCCGCCCCATGCCGGGCGACCACGGGTGAAGGCGTTGTGTTCCAGACTGTGGGTATGCGGCAGGTGGTCGACGCCGGTCAGAAGCGTTCCGAATTGACGCCGGTTGTTGACAATGCCGCCCACCGAAATCCCGCCAAAGCCGGTCCCGTGGTAGCCGCGTTCGCGACCGATCAGCCGGGTCCGCGTTCCCTGGCCCCGGGCTCGCTGATAGGCGAGTGCAATTTTCAGCGCGGTGTCGACCGATTCCGAACCCGAACCGGTGAAGAAGATGCGATTGAGCGGATCGGGCATCAGCGCCGCGACTCGCGACGCCAGCTCGAACGCCAGCGGATGGCCCATCTGGAAGGTCGGACCAAAATCCATCTCGCCTGCAGTGCGTCGGATCGCTTCGACGATGGGCTCGCGACAATGGCCGGCGTTGACGCACCAAAGTCCTGCCGTGCCGTCGAGAATCAAGCGCCCGTCACTTGTCGTGTAGTGCATGTCCTTGGCGCTGCTCAGCACACGCGGCGCCGCCTTGAAGGCGCGGTTTGCCGTAAACGGCATCCAGAAGGCGGCCAGCGGATCGTTTTCAAGTTTCACCAGCGCATCTCCATGGCGTCCCCAAGCATCGACTATGGGGCGTCAGGGTCGGACGACTCGACTGAAAAGAATAGCGCGACCGGAAAAATTCAGCCGTCAGCTGCTCGCAGCATCTTGGGGCCTGCTTTTCGTCGAACCGCATAACCGACGGCGAATGCCGCAGTGACGATTACCGAAGCCCATAGCTCGATCTGGTTTTTCGAAAACGCCATCAAGATCAGAACGCCGGCCATCCCCATGATCGCGGCCCAGGTCCCATAGGGATGCAGCCACATCTTGAGCTGAAGCCGTTCGGGCGCGTCGGTCTCCAATCGGTTTCGCAGGCGCAGTTGGGCGATCGCGATCAACATATAAACAAACAACATGATCGCCCCGGACGAACTGACGAGAAAGTTGAAAACCCGGTCAGGCGACAGCACCGACGCCGCCAGCGCACCATAGCTGAACAGGCTGGCGATCAGGATGGCGCGCGTCGGCACCCTCGATTGGCCAAGCTTCACGCATGACTGCGGCGCATCGCCGTTCTGCGCGAGGACGAACATCGCGCGCGACGTGATGAAAATTCCCGAATTCAGGCACGACAGCACCGCGACCAGAACGATCATGTTCATGATCAGGTCGGCCGCTGGATAGCCCATTTGACGCAAGGCATGGGCAAAGGGCGATACGCCGACCTGAATTTCATTCCATGGCACGACCGCGACGATCATCAGGATCGAAAGCACGAAGAACACCAGAATCCGCACCGATACCGAAATCGTCATGCGTGCGATGGTCTTGGCTCCCTCTTGCGATTCAGCCGCGGCAAGGGTTGCGATCTCGGCACCGCACAGCGAAAATATCGTCGTCGAAACGCCCGCAAAAATCGCCGCGATCCCAGCCGGAGCGAAGCCGCCATGACTTGTGAGGTTGCCAAAAGTTGGGCCGTGGGGTGATGTCAGGCCCAGCGCATAGGCACCGGTCACGGCAATAAAGACGATGATCGCCAGCACCTTCGTCGATGCGAACCAGAATTCGAATTCGCCATAGGACCGCGCCGACATCAGGTTCACACCGGTCAGCAACGCCATCAGGACGACGCCAACCTGCCAGACTTCGAATTGCGGAAACCATCCGCAAATGATCTTGGCACCCGCAATCGCCTCGATCGCGATCACCACCACCCAGAAATACCAGTAGAGCCAACCGACGAGGAAACCTGCCCAATCGCCTATGCCCGCTCGTGCAAAATCCGGAAAAGTCTGTCTGCCGGGCAAGGCCGTCGCCATTTCGGAAATCATCCGCATGACGAGGAGGACCAGAAACCCCGCGATGGCATAGCTGAGGACGGCGGCAGGTCCGATCGTGCTGATTGCCGTCGACGATCCGACGAACAGTCCGGCGCCGATGATCCCGCCAAAGGTGATCATCGACACATGCCGCGCCTTCAGCGAACGGCTCAGCCCGGGCTCGTCCGCGACGATGGCGAGCGGCAACGTTGCTTCGGTCAAATTTCGCCCCTTTTATTTTGTCGACGAGCAGTCTGCCACAGACTGTCCCGATAGACGACAGCCTGCCGTTAGATTGATTGGCAAACGCATCGTATCCAGGGCCGGACCGACTGCAACGACGCTTGCCAAACATTGCAGTGGCCGGTTAGCCGATGCGACAATGCAACTTCGCTTCCTCGAATATTTCGTCGCAATCGCGCGGGAGCGGCACTTTGGACGTGCGGCGGATGCGTGCCGCGTGACCCAGCCAACGCTATCGGCGGGTCTTGCCGCGCTGGAAAACGCCCTGGGCGCACGTCTCGTCATTCGCGACCGCCGATTTGTCGACCTGACGGGGCAGGGGCATGCGATCTTGCGGTTTGCGCAGCAAATGGTTGCCGATCACGGCGCGCTCCTCGCGACACTCAACGTCGAAACCGGTGGACTTCGCGGCATTGCGAGGCTCGGCGTAATCCCTGCGGCAATGCCCAACGTTGGACATCTCGTGGCAGCGATGGCTGCCGCCCATCCTGCGGTTCGGATTGCCATTTCGTCGATGACGTCGCGAGAAATTGAACGCGCATTGCTGGCGCGTGATGTCGATGCAGGGCTGACCTACCTCAACAGCGAACCACTGGCGCAAGTGCAGGCCGTACCACTGTACGCCGAGCGTTTTGTTGCGGTTGCGGCGCGCGGCTCGGCGCTCGCCGAAAGGGGCGAGGCGCGGCTCGCCGATATCGTCGATGAACGGCTCTGCCTGTTGCATCAGGGCATGCAGAATCGCCGCATTCTCGATGGTCACTTTGCAGCGCACGGGCTCGCGGTCGATCCGGTCGCGACGGCGGACAGCTATGTGGCGCTGCTCTCGATGGTCGCGCTCGGAGGGCTTGTGGCGATCGTTACCGACAGCCACGCGGCGCTGATTGCCGCGCATGCCGATCTGTCGCCGGTGTCGATCACCGATGTGATCTCAGCGAACGAGATTGGCCTCGTCATCAGTGACCGCACCCCGCTGCCACCGATGGCTTCGGGGTTGCACGACGTTGCCTTGGTCTTGAACGCGCGCGGCGAGCTTTCGCGTTCATAGGAATCGTCTATCGCCAATTGCCGAAGTCTATTTGACAAATTCAATGAAGCCTCGAAGACATATGCAATGGGCGCAGAGGACAGGCTGACCACGATCCTTAATCGCCATCGCGGGCGTGAAGGGGCTTTGCTGCCGATATTGCACGATGTTCAGGCGGGCTTTGGCCATGTCAGCGAGACCGCTGTCCGCGCAATTGCCGATGATCTCAACCTGACGCGCGCCGAAGTGCACGGGGTGGTCACTTTCTATCATGATTTCAGGGCGGAGAAACTCGATCGTCCATGCATCAAGCTATGCGAGGCCGAGGCGTGTCAGGCGCGTGGCGTTGCCGAATTGCGGGTGCTTGCCGATGCACAATCACGCGTCCGGGTCGAGCCGATCTATTGTCTTGGCCTGTGCTCGATCGGCCCCGCGGCGATGGTTGGTCATGATGTTCATGCCCGGCTCGACGTCGGCTCCTTCGCCGCCCTGATTGCCGGACAACAATGATCGTTCGAATTTCCGACGATGCAGCGGCGCTGGCGTGCGGCGCCGATGCCGTTGCCGCAGCATTCGAGGCCGCCGGCCAACCGGTCCAGCGCGTTTCCAGCTGGGGTATGCACTGGCTCGAACCAATCGTCGACGTCGATGGGGTCGGTTATGCCCGCGCGACGGTGGCGCTGGTCCCTGCGATTCTGGCTGGCACTGCCGAAACCATTGGCGCGATCGCCAGCTACCCCTTCATCGCCCGGCAAACTCGCCTGACATTCGCCCGCGCTGGAAAAACCCGCCCGCTTTCGCTGGATGATTATGCCGCGACCGGGGGTTGGGTGGGGCTTGCCGCAGCGCGCGCACGCGGACCGGCGGAGACGCTCGAGACGGTGCTTCAGTCCGGGCTGCGCGGTCGTGGTGGCGCGGGCTTTCCGACCGGGATCAAGTGGAAGACCGTCGCGGCAGCTGCCGCTGATCGCAGGTACATCGTCTGCAACGCCGATGAGGGCGACAGCGGCACTTTTGCCGATCGGATGGTCATGGAAGGAGATCCCTTCATGCTGATCGAGGGCATGGCGATTGCTGCGCACGCCGTCGCGGCAGGCAAGGGTTATATCTATATCCGCTCCGAATATCCGCACGCCATCGCGAAGATGGAAGCGGCGATCGGGCTGGCCGCACCTATCGTTGCGCCATTCGAGGTCGAAGTGCGCGTCGGTGCGGGAGCCTATGTGTGCGGCGAGGAAACGTCGCTGTTGAACAGTCTGGAGGGTAAACGCGGCGAAGTGCGCGCCAAGCCTCCGTTGCCCGCGCATGAGGGGCTGTTCGGTCGGCCCACGGTCATCAACAATGTGCTGACGCTGGCCGCCGTGCCGTGGATCATGGCGAACGGAGCGCACGCCTATGCGGACTTTGGCATGGGACGCTCGCGGGGGACGATCCCCATTCAGCTGGCCGGTAATATCAGACATGGCGGTTTGTTCGAAACGGCGTTCGGCATTTCGCTCGGGGAGTTGGTCCGTGATATCGGCGGAGGCACGGTGTCGGGGCGGCCGGTGCGTGCCGTTCAGGTCGGCGGACCGCTTGGTGCCTATCACCCGCCATCGCAGTTCGACCTTGCCTTCGATTACGAAACCTTTGCCGAAAGCGACGGGCTGATCGGGCATGCGGGCATTGTCGTCTTCGACGACAGCGTCGACATGGCGCAGCAGGCGCGCTTCGCGATGGCGTTTTGTGCGATCGAAAGCTGCGGCAAGTGCACGCCGTGTCGGTTGGGGAGCACGCGCGGCGTCGAAACGCTCGATCAGATCATCGCGGGCAAGAACGTCGAGGCCAATCTCGCGCTGATCGCCGACCTGTCCGAAACGATGAAGTTCGGCTCGTTGTGCGCCTTGGGCGGCTTCACGCCCTATCCGGTGATGTCGGCAATCCGGCACTTTCCGGAAGACTTCCGGCATCATTCGCAGACGCAGGGACTAGCGGCATGACCTATCAAGCCCAAGCCGATTTCGGCACGCCGCAATCGCGCTCCACAACGGTCGTGACGCTGATGATCGATGGCCGCGCGGTATCGGTCCCGGCAGGCACCAGCGTGATGCGCGCCGCGGCTGAGCAAGGCACATCGATTCCCAAGCTCTGTGCAACCGACAGCCTGAAAGGCTTTGGTTCGTGTCGCCTGTGCCTCGTCGAAATCGACGGTCGTCGCGGGACGCCGGCAAGCTGCACGACACCGGTGGAGGCGGGCATGGTCGTCCACACGCAGACGGCCCGCCTGGCAAAGCTGCGCAAGGGCGTGATGGAACTCTATATCTCCGATCACCCGCTCGACTGCCTGACCTGCGGTGCGAATGGCGATTGCGAACTTCAGGACCAGGCGGGTGCGGTTGGCCTGCGCGATGTGCGCTACGAAGTTCAGGCGACCCACCTCGGGCAGCCCAAGGACCAATCGAACCCCTATTTCGATTTCGATCCGTCGAAGTGTATCGCCTGCTCGCGCTGTGTTCGGGCGTGCGACGAGGTGCAGGGGACGCTGGCGCTCACCATGGACGGCCGCGGCTTCGCTTCAAAGATTTCGGCCGGGCTTGCGTCAGATGATTTCCTCGGGTCGGAATGCGTGTCGTGCGGTGCATGCGTTCAGGCGTGCCCGACCGCGACCTTGATCGAAAAAAAGGTTGTCGAGATTGGCACGCCTGACCGTGCCGTCGTCACCACCTGCGCTTATTGCGGCGTCGGCTGCACGTTCCGCGCCGAAATGCGCGGCGAGCAGGTTG
This sequence comes from Sphingomonadales bacterium, assembly GCA_038211945.1. Taxonomy (GTDB): domain Bacteria; phylum Pseudomonadota; class Alphaproteobacteria; order Sphingomonadales; family Sphingomonadaceae; genus Sandarakinorhabdus. The sequence continues at coordinate 72,625 of JBBQVA010000009.1, read as the reverse complement.
TGCGGATGGTGCCATGGAAGGACGGCAAGGCCAATCGCGGCCATTCGTGCGTCAAGGGCCGCTTTGCATGGGGCTATGCGCAACACCGCGAGCGCATTCTGAAACCGATGATCCGCGCTTCGATCGACCAGCCATGGCGCGAAGTCGAATGGGATGAGGCTTTGGCCTATACAGCGGCCGAACTGAAACGGATTGCCGCAGCCTATGGCAAACAGGCGCTGGGCGGCATCACCTCGAGCCGTTGCACCAACGAGGAAACCTTCCTTGTTCAGAAACTTGTGCGTGCCGGGTTCGGCAACAACAACGTCGATACCTGCGCGCGGGTCTGTCACTCGCCGACTGGCTATGGCCTGAAGACGACCTTTGGAACCAGCGCGGGGACGCAGGATTTCGATAGCGTCGAGGATACCGACGTCATCCTCATCATCGGCGCAAACCCAACCGACGGGCATCCGGTTTTCGCGTCGCGCATGAAGCGACGGCTGCGCCAGGGGGCCAAGCTGATCGTCGTCGATCCGCGGCGGATCGATATGGTCCGCACACCGCATATCGAGGCTGAGCATCACCTGCCGTTGCGGCCCGGCACCAACGTCGCCGTTCTGACCGCGATGGCGCATGTCATTGTAACCGAGGGGCTGGCAGACGAGGCGTTCGTGCGCGAGCGTTGCGATTGGGACGAATACAGCCATTGGGCCGAATTCGTCTCCAAGCCGACGAACAGTCCCGAACATCTGGCACCCGTCACGATGGTCGATGCAGGGGAACTTCGCGCAGCCGCGCGGCTGTTCGCTACCGGCGGCAATGGCGCGATTTATTACGGCCTTGGTGTCACCGAGCATTCGCAGGGGTCGTCGACAGTGATGGCGATTGCCAATCTGGCGATGGCGACCGGAAACATCGGACGGCGCGGCGTCGGCGTGAACCCATTGCGCGGTCAGAACAATGTTCAGGGCGCCTGCGACATGGGCAGTTTTCCGCACGAATTGTCCGGCTATCGCCACATCAGCGACGGCGAAGCGCGACTGTTGTTCGAGACCGATTGGGGGGTCAGCCTCGATCCCGAACCGGGTCTGCGCATTCCCAACATGCTCGATGCGGCCGTCGATGGTGAGTTCAAGGCGCTCTATTGCCAGGGCGAGGACATCCTGCAGTCCGACCCGAACACCGCACACGTCTCGGCGGGGCTCGCCGCGATGGAATGCGTCATCGTCCATGATCTGTTTTTGAACGAGACCGCCAACTACGCGCACGTGTTCCTGCCGGGGTCTACCTTCCTTGAAAAGAACGGTACTTTCACCAACGCCGAGCGTCGTATCCAACCGGTGCGAAAGGTGATGACGCCGCTCAACGGGCTTGAGGATTGGGAAGTTACCCAGCGTCTGGCACAGGCGATGGGGCTCGACTGGAATTACACGCATCCATCCGAAATCATGGACGAAATCGCGCGCCTTACGCCGAGTTTCGCCGGCGTATCATATGCGCGGCTCGACGAGGACGGCTCGCTGCAATGGCCGGTGAATGCCGACGCCCCCAACGGCTCGCCGATCATGCATGTCGACGGCTTCGTGCGCGGCAAGGGCAAGTTCGTGGTGACCGATTATGTCCCGACCGATGAGAAAACCGGCCCGCGCTTCCCGTTGCTGCTGACGACGGGTCGAATCCTGAGCCATTACAATGTCGGCGCGCAGACACGGCGGACCGAGAATGTCGCCTGGCATCCCGAAGATCTGCTCGAAATCCACCCCGCCGATGCCGAAGATCGCGGCCTGAAATCGGGCGATTGGGTCAAGCTTGCCAGTCGTTCGGGCGAGACAGCGCTGCGCGCCACGGTCACCGACCGGGTGGCTCCGGGGGTCGTTTACACGACCTTCCATCACCCCGCGACGCAGGCAAATGTCGTGACGACCGAGTATTCCGACTGGGCAACGAACTGCCCTGAATACAAGGTCACAGCCGTTCAGATCAGCGCATCGAATGGGCCGACAGATTGGCAATCGGACTATGAAGTGCTGACCGAGCGTTCGCGCCGGATCGCGGCGGTGCACGCCGAATGAGCACTGTCGACAACCTTGTTCGCATGATCAACCAGATTGCGACAAACCTGGCTTACGAACCTGACCCAGTGGCAGCGGTTGCCGATCATATCGACCTGTTTTGGGATCCTCGGATGAAACGGCTCATCTGCGGTTATAGCGGCGCTGGGCTGTCGGCGACTGCAGCGGCCGCGCTGGCACAACGAGCGGGAATGCCTGCCTGACGGCGGATGCCGCAGGAGTGATCTCGAAGTCGCCCGACCCCGCGGAGCGCCCATCCCCGCACTGCGTCCGGATACGTCAGTACGATGCAGCAGTGGACAGTGCCTGCCACAACCACGGGGCAAAACTTCGCCAGACTTCGACCTGGAAGCGGTCTTCTGCTTCACGAAACAGAATGATCTCGACCGTTTCATAGATCGTTCGCGTCGCACGACCGACGACAAATCGGTCGAGGTCGAGCGGACAACCCGATTGCAGTAGTGTCGCCGCACGCGGTCCTTCGACAATCAGGCATGTCGACCGTTCGCTGACGTCGACGACGGCGACCGGTGTGCCGTGGGGTGCAGAAAGCCGACGGCCTGCCGCGGATCGCCACAGCCATTCGTCTGGCCCAAGACAGGCGACATCGCCTTCGTAGTGCCCGATCTTGGCCGGCACGGCCACTTCCAGCATCGCCGTAACGTCGGCAATTTTGCGCGCGCGCAAGGAGTAGCGCGTCATCGGTGCTGCCATGTGGAGCGCAACGCCCGACGCGATGAACGGGGTCGTCGGCAGGGGATCGGTGCGCGTCAGGGTTTCAGACATGGAGCCGGGCTCCGTCCCGATCGAAGAACACAGGGTCTGCAACTGTTACGCGAAGCACGCGGTCGGCCATCGGGACATGCAGCGTCTCGCCGATCCGCCCTCGCCCGCCCTTGACCAGGGCCAATGCGATCGAGCGACCCAGCGTCGCGCTCCTGTACGCCGAAGTGACATGGCCGATCATCGTCATCGGTATCGACTGCAGCGGGTCGGCGACGATCTGCGCGCCTTCATCCAGCACGATATTGGGGTCATCGGTCAGAAGGCCGACGAGTTGCTTGCGCCCGCTCGCGACGATATCGGGCCGCGACAGCGAGCGTTTGCCGACGAAATCCGGTTTCTTCTTGCCGATGGCCCAGTCGAGACTGGCATCGGTTGGCGTCACCGTGCCATCGGTGTCCTGGCCGACGATGATGAAGCCCTTTTCAGCGCGCAGGACATGCATCGCCTCGGTACCGTACGGGGTGATGCCGAACGCTTGTCCGGAACTATGGACTGCTTCCCAGACGGCGGCGCCAAAGGCAGCCGGAACGTTGATCTCGAAACCGAGCTCACCGGTGAAGCTGACCCGGAACAGCCGCATCGGCACACCGCAAATGGTTCCTTCGCGCACCGACATATGCGGAAATGCCGCCGCCGACAGGTCGATCCCGTCCACCAACGGCGCTAGCACGTCGCGGGCCAGCGGACCCTGCACCGCGATGACTGCCCATTCCTCGGTAGTGCTCGTCAGCCACACATCGAGGTCGGGCCATTCGGTCTGAAGATAATCCTCCATCATGTTGAGCACACGCGCCGCACCGCCGGTCGTCGTCGTCAAATGGAAACGGTCGGGCGCAAGGCGGGCGGAGACCCCGTCATCGGTAATGAACCCGTCTTCTTTCAGCAGCAGGCCATAGCGACAGCGCCCCGGCTCAAGTGCCTTCCACGGATTGGTGTACATGCGGTTCAGAAATTCTGCGGCATCAGCCCCGACGACTTCGATCTTGCCGAGCGTCGATGCATCGAACATTCCGACGGCGTTGCGGACGCTCAGGCACTCGCGCGCCACGGCGGTGGGCATGTCTTCGCCCTTTTTCGGAAAATACCGGGCCCTGCGCCATTGCGCGACCATTTCAAAGACCGCGCCATTGGCCTCGGCCCAGCGGTCGATCGGTGTCTTGCGCAGCGGCTGGAACAGAGCGCCCTTGGCATGCCCGGCGAGCGCGCCGAACGTCTGCGGTGTATAAGGCGGCCGGAAGCTCGTCAGACCGATATCGACAACGGGTCGTGACAAAGCGTCAGACGCAATCTGCAAGCCATTGATGTTTGACGTCTTGCCTTGATCAGTGGCCATTCCGTTGGTGGTGTAGCGCTTGATATGCTCGATCGACCTGAACCCCTCGCGCACCGCAAGTTTGATGTCCTTGGCCGTCACGTCGTTCTGAAAATCGACGAACGCTTTTATACGCGCCGTGTCCTTTGGTGTCGGCAGTGCTCCGACAACAGCGCCCGATCCGAAATCCCAGTTGCCGGCACCCGCGCCGACACAGCGGACGCTCTCGCGCGCCGCATCGGGCACATAGGCTCCCAGGTCGTCGCGCCACTTCAGCGTTCCCTTGCCGTGTGACCACAAATGGACGCTCGGCGTCCAGCCGCCGGCCATCAGCACTGCGTCGCAAGGGATGCAGCCTCGGCGCGAGCCGTCATTGGCGGCGAACTCGATTCCGCTGACGGCGCGACGGCCCGTTACGTCGATGATGCTGTGGGCGAGTTTGACCTCGATGCCGAGTGCTTGCGCCCTTGCCGTCAGTGCGGGATCGACAATTGCTCGAACGTCAAGGATTGCGGCGACTTCCGCCCCCGTCCGGGCCAGTGCGAACACATCGTGCCAGCCACTGTCATGTGACGCCATGAGAACGACCGATTTGCCAATCGCGACGCCATAGCGACTGGCATATACCCGCGCAGCCGACGCCAGCATCACGCCCGGCGTGTCGTTGCCCGCAAAAACCAGCGGCCGTTCGATCGCGCCCTGAGCGAGGATCACCGCTTCGGCCCGGATGCGCCAGAGCTTCTCGCGCGGCCCGTCGACCGGCGGCGCGCGGTGATCGGTCAGGCGTTCGACAGCGCCAACGAAATTGTCATGGTAATGGCCGAATGCCGTGGTTCGCGTCAGAATTGTCAGGTTCGGCACGCGCTCCAGATCGGCGAGGCTCCGGTCAAGCCACGGCCACAGCTCTGGCTCACCGAGCGCGCCGCCGCCGATTTCGTCGTGCTCATCGATCAGGATAATGCGCCTGCCCGACGTACTTGCCGCCAGCGCAGCGTCGATCCCCGACGGCCCCGCACCGACGATCAGCACATCGCAATGGGCATAGGTCGCCGCATAATGGTCGGGATCGGGATCGGTTGGGGCATTCCCCAACCCAGCCATCCGCCGGATCGCTGGTTCATAGACGCGTTCCCAGAACGACCGCGGCCACATGAAGGTCTTGTTGTAAAAGCCCGCCGGAATGAACATCCCGAAACGGTCGTTGATCGCGCCGACATCGAAACCCAGCGAGGGCCAACGGTTCTGGCTCGCCGCCTCCAGCCCCTCGTAGATTTCCACGCCGGTCGCCCGCAGGTTGGGGGTCGCGCGACCGGGGCCGCGATTGACCGACACGAGCGCGTTGGGTTCCTCGGTGCCAGCCGCGAGAATGCCGCGCGCGCGGTGATATTTGAACGACCGTCCAAACAGCATCACGCCATTCGCCAGCAACGCCGAAGCGAGCGTGTCACCGGCGAAGCCCGAATACTCTTTGCCGTCGAACCGAAACGCCACCGGCCGGGTCCGGTCGATGCGCCCGCCAGTCGGCAACCGAAAACCGCTCATGCCCTGGGCTCACCGGCTTTGTAGGTCGCCTCGAACGTGTCGGTGACGGTGTCGCGGACCGCGTTGAAAAAGCGTCCGCAGCCGTGGATATGCCGCCAGCGTTCGTGGTGGCGCCCGCGCGGGTTGGCACGGATGAACAGGAACGCTGCCCATTCGTCGTCGCTGAGCGCCGCAGGATCGGCAGGCCGGACGACATGTGCCTGCCCCGCGTTGGCAAATTCGATTTCGGGGCGGCGTTCGTCGCAATAGGGACAGTGAATCAGGATCATATCAGTGTGCGACCGCGGCGGCGGCGGCCTCGTCGATCAGCTGACCGTTGCGGAACCGGTCGAGATTATACGGCGCGTTGATCGGGTGTGGTTCGCCCCTCGCCATCGTATAAGCCAGCAGGTCAGCCGCGCCCGGCGTCGCCTTGAAGCCGCCCGTGCCCCAGCCGCAATTGACGTAAAGCCCCTGAACCGGCGTCTTGCCGAGGATCGGCGAACGATCCGGCGTGACGTCGACAATTCCGCCCCAACTGCGCAGCATCCGCATCCGCCCGAAAATCGGGAAAATCTCGCAGATCGCCGCTAGCGTATGTTCGACGATGTGGAGCGCGCCGCGTTGCGAATAGCTGACATATTGATCGGTGCCCGCGCCAATGACGAGTTCGCCCTTATCCGACTGGCTCATATAGGCGTGCACCGTGTTCGACATGACAACGCAGGGAAAGACCGGCTTGACCGGCTCCGAAACCAGCGCCTGGAGCGGGTAGCTTTCGAGCGGGAAGTCGAGCCCGGCCATTTTCATGATGACCGATGTGTGCCCCGCCGCAGACACGCCGACGCAGCGCGATGCGATGAAACCGCGTTCGGTCTCGACCCCCGTGACGGCTCCATCGGCTCCGCGCCTCATGCCGGTGACCGCACAATTCTGGATGATGTCGACGCCCAGCGCCGCGGCAGCGCGCGCATATCCCCAGGCAACGCTGTCATGACGTGCTGTTCCACCACGCCGCTGCAGCGCTGCGCCGAGCACTGGGTGGCGCGCATCGGGTGCAATGCTCAGCGGCGGGCAATAGGCTTTGGCCGCTTCGGGTGAGAGCCATTCATTGTCGACACCATTCAGGCGGTTGGCGTGGATGTGCCGTTTGAAACTCTGCACATCGTGGACGTTATGCGCCAGCATCATCACGCCGCGCTTTGAATACATGATGTTGTAGTTGAGTTCCTGACTCAGTCCGTCCCACATCTTCACAGCGTGATCGTAGAGATGCGCGCTTTCGTCATAGAGATAGTTCGATCGGATGATCGTCGTGTTGCGCCCGGTATTGCCGCCGCCGAGCCAACCCTTTTCAATCACCGCGACGTTCGTGATCCCGTATTTCCGGGCGAGGTAATAGGCCGCGCCGAGGCCATGCCCGCCAGCGCCGACGATGATCGCGTCATAGCCGGGTTTTGGGCTGGCGTCGGGCCATTGCTCGGGCCACGACTGATGGCCGCCCAGGGCTTTTGCGAACAAGCTGAACGCGCTGAACCGGGTCATTCTGCAATCGTCCCTAGTGCCGCCTTTGCCCGCGCGACATAAAAATCCTTGAACTTCTCGACCAGCTTCTCCTCTGGGGCATAGGGGCCTTGTCGATAGCCGTCCGTCGCTATGCCCCGGTGATTGATCGACGACAGATTTCCGTCCTGCGTATTCGTCGTTCGCCATAGTGCGGCAATATGGTCGGGGTCGTAATCGATGCCCGCGACCGCATCCTCATGCACCAGCCAACTGGTCCGGAGCAGCGTTTTGTCGGCGGCGACCGGCGTCAGCGAAAAGCTGACGACATGGTCACAGCAGAAATGATGCCAGCTGTTGGGCTGAGTCCACACCGACAGGCTTGACGTCTCCGGCGCAGTGAACGGACCGATCAACTTCTTGCAGGCCAGCTTGCCGTCGATCGACTGCGTCACAGCGCCGTTGGCCAGCGGCAGGCGCGCGATCCGGTGCCACCAGCCATCGGGAAATTCGACGAGATCATGAAGGATGCCGAGGGCCTTCCATTCGGCTCGCTTGGCATCGACGATAGCATCAAAGGCCCGGTCGTCGACAATGTCGGCCTCGCCATCCTCAGCGAGGCCCTTGCCAAAGCCATAGGTGCCAAGCACGCTGCTCAGCTCGGGATGACCGACATCGCAATGATAACATTCGCGATTATTCTCCATCACGAGCTTCCAGTTGGCGTCCTCGATATAATCATCCTGCACCGCGACTTTCAATTGATCGAGATCATAGATGGCGATCTGGCTGGCGATGTCGGCCTTGACCCGGTCGATCGGCGGTGGCGTTTCGCTCAGGCAGACAAAGATCAGTCCGCCAATGTTCTCAAGCGCGACCGGCACCAGTCCATGATCGGCTTTGTCGAAATCGGGTCCCATATTGCGTGCCGCAAGCAAGCCGCCGTCAAGGCCATAAGTCCATTGATGATAGGGGCACGTCAGCCGTGGCGAATGCCCGGTCTGGCGCTCGCAGATGCGGGCACCGCGGTGGCGACAGCTATTGTAGAACGCGCGCACCTCGCCATCGCGCGCCCGCACAATGATCACCGAGTTATGCGCCATGTCGAAGCGGAAATAGTCGCCCGGCTTTTTTACATGGGCAACCGTGCAAGCGTAGAGCCAAACCGATTGCAGCATGACCTCGGTATCGAAGGCGAACGCGTCCTGCCCGACGTAAAGCTGCTGCGGGAGCGTATGGCCCGGGCGATCGGCGGCCAGCAGCGCGGCAATTCCATCCAGGCGCGCCACCGGCCTAGCTCCTCAGCGCGATATTGTTGGGATCGAATGGAGAATCGCTGATCACCGTCGCAGCGTGGGTCGTGCCAAGGATCATGATTTCGAACTCTGTACCGATGCTTGCCAGGGCCGGCGGAACCATCGCCAGGGCGAGCGATTTCCGGACGCGCCAGCCAAAGCCGCCCGACGTCGTGCGGCCGACGAGCGCGCCGTTGTGATACACCGGCTCCGATCCCCGCACATCGGCATCGGTCACGTCGTGGACTTCCATCGTGACCAGGCCGTTGGCAAGGCCGCCGGCGCGCCCTGCAAGCAAGGCATCGCGCCCGAAAAAGCCGTCTTTTTTCAAACTGATGAAGCGGTCGAGCCCGCTTTCATAAGCCGAATATTCAATGGACAATTCGCGAGGGATGAGCTTGTAGCTTTTTTCGAGCGCCATCGATGTCATCGCGCGAATGCCGAATGGTTTGATGTCGAATTCCGCGCCTGCCGCCATCAGCGTGTCGAAGATGTAATTTTGCATCTCGATCGGATGGTGGATCTCCCACCCCAGTTCGCCGATGAAGTTGACCCGCAGTGCATCGACCTGGGCTGCGCCGATGCTTAACGCCTTGCCTGTCAGCCAAGGGAAGGCGTCGTTCGACACGTCGGCATCGGTCAGCTTCTGGAGTGTGTCGCGCGACTGTGGCCCAGCAAGCACGAGGACACCCATTGAAGTGGTCAATCGCTCAAAGCAGACCGATCCGTCGCGCGGCATCGATTTTTTCAGATAATCATGGTCATGGCGCTCGTAAGCGCCTGCCGAGACGAGATAATATCGCTGCGGCCCCGCCTTGTAGACTGTGAACTCGCTGCGCACGCCACCTTTCACAGTCAGAAGGTACGAAAGCGTCACGCGTCCAATTTTCTTGGGCAACGCATTGGTCAGCAGGCCATCGAGCCAGCGCTCGGCACCCGGTCCCGAAATCTCGCATTTGGCGAAGGCGCTCATGTCCTGCAGGCCGACATGCTCGTGGACATGGCGACACTCGGCCCCGACATGATCAAAGTAATTTGACCGTCGGAACGACCATTTTTCGCGGATCGGCGCGCTGTCGGCGGTCACCGGATGATTGCGGTTGAGCAAGACGTCGGGCTTGTCGAGGTCAGCGTCCGTCAGATGATAGCCCGGTGGCGCGAACCAGTTCGGTCGTTCCCAGCCGAAAACGCTGCCGAACACCGCACCGAGCGCCTTCATTCGATCATAGCATGGCGTGCGCCGCAGCGCGCGTGCGGCTTCGCGCTCCTCGTCTGGATAGTGGACGGTGAAAACCTTGGCATAGGCTTCCTCATTCTTTTCGATCAGGAAGCCGCGCCCGGCATAGTCGCCGAACCGGCGCGGATCGACACCCATCATATCGATCGTCGGTTCGCCATCGACGATCCAGTGGGCGAGTTGCCATCCGGCCCCGCCCGCTGCGGTCACACCAAAGCTGTGCCCTTCATTGAGCCAGAAGTTTTTCAGCCCCCATGCGGGGCCGACGATCGGCGAACCGTCGGGCGTATAGGCGATGGCTCCATTGTAGATTTTCTTAATGCCGACCTCGCCGAAGGCCGGCACCCGCTTCATCGCCGCCATGATGTAGGGCTCGAGCCGTTCGAGGGCGTCGGGAAACAGCTCATATTCGCTGTCGGCCGCCGGGCCGTCGATGTAGCAGGCTGGTGCACCCATTTCATAGGGCCCGAGCAACAGGCCACCGGCCTCCTCGCGCATGTAATAGCTGGCGTCGGATTCGCGCAGCACACCCATTTCGGGCAACCCGAGGCGACGTCGCTCCATGATCGCTGGATGTTGTTCGGTCACGATATACTGGTGCTCAACTGGAACGACCGGGATATCGAGGCCGACCATCGCCCCGGTCTGGCGCGCGAAATTGCCCGAGCAGGAAACCACATGTTCGCAGGTAATCTCGCCCTGGTCGGTTGAAACCAGCCATTCGCCGCTCGGCAGCTGGGTGATCGCAGTGACCGTGGTATTGCGATGGATCGTGGCACCGCGTTGCCGCGCGCCCTTCGCCAGCGCCTGGGTCAGGTCGGCTGGCTGGATGTAGCCGTCGTCAGGATGCTGGATCGCACCGATGATGCCTTCGGTATCGCACAGCGGCCAGATTGCCTTCACGTCTTCCGGACTCAGGATATGGACATCGACACCGATCGTCCGCGCGACGCCGACATAATAACTATACTCGTCCATCCGGTCCCGCGTCGTTGCCAGCCGGATATTGGTGACCTTTGAAAACCCCGCATTCAGCCCGGTTTCCGCCTCGAGTGTCGGGTAGAGGCCGACTGAGTATTGATGCAGCTTACCAACCGAATAGCTGAGGTTGAACAGTGGCAGCAGGCCCGCTGCGTGCCACGTCGAACCCGAGGTCAGTTCCTTGCGCTCGATCAGAACGCTATCGCTCCAGCCCATTTTGGCGAGGTGATACAGCGTGCTGACACCGACGACCCCACCCCCGATGACCACCACCCGTGCCGTCGTCTTCACTCTGATTGTCCGACTGTTCGCATGCGGCAACGCTAAGTCGCGTTGAGGTTGCAGAGCAACAGATGCAGCCGCCATATCATCGATATCAGTATTTATAATACTTTATATTAACTGGGGTAGCGAGCGACTTGGCTTGAATCCCGCAGGCGGCAGGCTGTTCTACCGCGATGGCAGGCACAAGGCGAGCAAGGCTGGGCCATGCAAACGTCTGCCCTATTCAGACGCGCTGAACGTCGCGCCGAAGACGGCGACGAATACCGCGGGGGGTCGGGCCGCGCGGGCAGCAATAATATAACAGATGGTAATCTATTGTATTAGCCAGGCAGCTTGATATCATGACAGGATGCGCCTGCCTTCAGAATTCGATCTGCATGCGCTCGATACGTTCGTGACCACTGTCGAACTCGGCGGCATGTCGCAATGCGCAGCGCATTTGCAGGTGACGCAGTCTGCAGTGTCACAAACAATTGCGCGGCTCGAAGCCGGCGTTGGCGTTCAACTGTTCGACCGCAGTCTGCGTCCGCTGGCGTTGACGACAAGCGGTCGAGCGCTCTTTGAACACAGCGAGCGGCTGCTGGCGCAAGCCAAGCTGACGTATGACGCGGTGCGCGATCATGCCACGCTGCCGGTTGCCAGTGTCACGGTAGCAATGTCGTTCAGCCTGGCCAATCAGCTGACGGCGCCACTGCTCAAGACACTGGGCGCGCGCGCCGAACGCTGGAGCATCCGCTCGGGCATTTCGCGCGAACATCAAAGCGAGTTCCTGGCGCGGGATATCGACATGCTTGTCACCGGCAGTTTCAACCTCGAACATCGTCACACGGTCGAACTTCACCCGGTGTTCGAGGAAGGCTTTGTGCTTGTTTTGCCCGCCGATTATCGTGAGCCGGTTGATCTGCGCGGCAACCTGCCCGCTTTGCCCTTTGTACGCTTTTCCCATCTGACCGGCATGGGCCAGCAGATCGAGCGGCAGCTGGTGCGCCTGAAGATCAATATGCCGCCGATGGTCGAGGTTGAATCGGCCGACCAGCAGTTGCGAACGGTCGCATCGGGCTATGGCTGGACGATCACGACGCCGGTCTGCCTCGCCGCGCAGCCTGAACTCTTCACGCAGCTTCGGATCGAGCCGATGCCGCGCGGCCAATTTTCACGGGCAGTCCAAATCGTCGCGCGCGTCGGCGAGCTCGGCAGTCTGCCAGGCGACGTCGCGACGCTTGCCGCGCGGCTGTTGCGTGAAACCACATTTCCGCCACTGATCGACCGGTTTCCCTGGCTGGCGGCGCAATTGAAATGGGCAGATAATGAATAGAGCGATGGCCGCGATCTTTGTTGCACTTGCCGCCGGTGCGCTGGCGGCAGCGCCCGCCCGCGTCCCCAGCGTCCCCGGTATCGACGCGCCCGAGCTTGCCAAGCCCGGCGCAAATGGCGTCGGCTTTCGCAGCGTGACGTTCATCCACGACGCGCAGCCCGACCTGGAGCATGCCGACCCAAAGGGAGGCGCTGTACCACTGCACAGTCGCCCGCTTGAGGTCGATATCTGGTACCCGGCCAATGTCACCGCAGGCGCGCCACTGGTGACCTATCACGCCACGCTGTGGGGAGAGCCGCCCCACCCGCCCGTCGTGTTCACGCAGGCGGGCATGGCCGTCGCTGGCGCAGCGCCCAAGGGCTCGGCGCATCCGCTGGTCATTGTCTCGCACGGTTACAGCAACGCGCCTGCCGTGATGACCTGGCTAACCGAAAATCTCGCGTCGAAGGGTTATGTGGTGGCGGCGATTCACCACCGCGATCCCGATCCCTATGTGGTTTCAGCCGACGTTCGTGCCGCGCCAAACTATGACCGGCCGCATGACATCGCGTTTGTCGCAGCGCGGCTGCGCGCTTCCTTGGGCAACCAGATCGATCCGGCACGGGTGGCGCTGATCGGCTATTCGCAAGGCGGCTACGGCGTCCTGACCGCGGGCGGTGCCAGTCTGGATCCCGACCATGCGAACATGGCGCTCGTCGCGGGCGGGTGGCTGAAAAAAGATGCAAGAGGCGCGCCGGGGGCCAGCGAAATCATCGTGCCCGGCGTCAGTGCCATTGTGGCGCTGGCGCCGGGCGGCGGCGGCGAACACAGCAGTTGGGGCGCGGCGGGGCTCGCCGGAATCAAGGCACCGCTGCTGCTGATCGCGGGCGATGCTGATCCGGTCGTCGGCTATACCTTTGGCGCGAAGTCGTTTTTTGAGCAGGCCGTTAACAGCGACCGCTACCTCCTTACGTACAAACTGGCCGGGCATTCGATTGCGCTCAACCCCGCACCGTCCGAAATGCGCGGGTCGGTATGGGACATGGACTGGTTCGAAGATCCGATCTGGCGGCAGGAGCGGATCAACGCAATCAACCTTCACTTCATCACCGCGTTTCTCGCGATGACCCTCGACGGCAAGGCGGACATGCGCGCCTATCTCGACGTCCCCATCGCAAGTTCGGATGCTGGCGATTGGAAAGCGCCCGACGGAACGCCGTGGGGTGCTTATAGTCCAGGCGGTCCCGGCGTGACGTTATGGAAGGGTTTTCAGCGACGCCATGCACGCGGCATGTCGATCGATCACTTGCGGCTAGGGTTTCAGGCAAATCCTAAAGCGGGAGCGTAGGGCTGGCAATGGCCAACGAAGACCAAGCGACAAAGTCGAAAGGTCACCTCTGACCTAATTCTAATCACGCAGTTCCAGCAACGCATCGGGAATTTCGATATCCTAGCCTTCTTTTCTGTTGTGGTTCGATCACGCGGGCATCACGATGCTCGTCCACTGCTCAATTCCCCAGGAGATTGATGCCAACCTTATTCGATAAACTCTGGGATGCCCACGCGGTCGCGCAGACGCCGGGCGGGGCGACGATTATCGCCATCGACCGGGTGTTCCTCCACGAACGCACCGGCGCGGCGGCGTTGAAGGCGTTGGCGGCAGCGGGGCGGCGGGTGGCCTATCCGGCCCAGGCCTTTGCCACCATGGACCATATTGTCGATACCTGGCCGGGGCGCGGTGACGCCACCGCCATGCCCGGCGGCACGGCGTTTATCACAGAAACCCGCAGCGCCGCGCTGGCGGCAGGGATCACGCTGTTCGACATCGGCTCCGAGGATCAGGGCATCGTCCATGTCATCTCGCCCGAAATGGGCATCGTGTTGCCGGGGCTGACGCTGGTCGCGCCCGATAGCCATACCTGCACGCAAGGGGCGCTGGGCGCGCTGGCGTGGGGGATCGGCTCGACCGACGCCGAACATGCGCTGGCGACGGGGACGCTGCGGGTCAAGCGGCCGCAGACGATGCGGGTGACGTTCGAGGGGGTGTGTCCGCCGGGCGTGACCGCCAAGGACATCGCGCTGGCGTTGATCGCGGCGCATGGCTCGGCGGGCGGGCAGGGCTATGCGGTTGAATTCGCTGGCCCGGCGGTGCGCGCACTGCCGATGGAGGCGCGGATGACGCTGTGCAATATGGCGACCGAATTCGCCGCCTTCACGGGCATGATCGCGCCCGATGACGTGACCTTCGCCTGGCTGAAGGGGCGGCGGTATGCGCCTGTTGAATGGGACCGGGCGGTGGCGCAGTGGCGGACGCTGGCCAGCGACGCCGATGCGGTGTTCGACCGTAAGATCGTCATGGCCGCCGACGCGCTGCGCCCGATGATCAGCTGGGGGACGACCCCGGCGCAATCGGTCGCCATCGACGGCGCGGTCCCCATCGACGCGGGGTCCAAGGCGCTGGCGTATATGGGATTGGAGCCGGGGCAGCGGCTGGCGGGGCTGCCGATTACCGCCGCGTTCATCGGAAGCTGCACCAACAGCCGCCTGCCCGATTTGCAGCGCGCTGCGGCCATTGTTGCCGGGCGGCACGTCGCTGCGGGCGTGCGCGCCATCGTCGTGCCGGGTTCGACAGCGACCAAGCGCGCGGCGGAGGCGGAAGGGCTGGACAAGGTGTTCACCGACGCTGGGTTCGAATGGCGTGAATCGGGCTGCTCGATGTGCTTTTACGCGGGCGGCGAGAGTTTCGGCGCGGGCGAACGCGTCATTTCATCGACCAACCGCAATTTCGAAAGCCGCCAGGGGCCGGGCACCCGCACCCATATCGCCAGCCCGGAAACCGTCGCCGCCAGCGCGGTTGCCGGTGTGATTGCCGACCCGCGCGGCCTTGCGCATGGCTGAACCCTTCACCCGCCTGACGTCGGTCGCCGCGCCAATGATCGAGGACAATATCGATACCGACATCATCATCCCGTCGCGGGAGATGAAGTCGACTGGCAAGACCGGGCTGGCGGCAGGGCTGTTCGCGGGGCGGCGCTATCTGACGGGGCGGGAGCCCGATCCGGCGTTCGTCCTCAACCGACCCGGATATGCGGGGGCGCAAATCCTGCTGTCAGGGGCGAATTTCGGTAGCGGATCGAGCCGTGAGCATGCCGTCTGGGCACTGGCTGAATACGGCATCCGTGCTGTGATCGCGCCAAGCTTCTCGCCGATCTTCGAGGGTAATGCGGTGAAGGGCGGAGTCTTGCCGTTGCGGTTGGTGGCGCAAGAGATCGCGGCGCTGGCGGGAATGAGAGAAGCAGTCACCATCGATTTGCGCGCCCAGACGGTGACAGCGGGAAGCGTGGCCTATGACTTCGCGATTGATGCGGAGGCCAAGGCCATGTTGATCGATGGTCTGGACGCGATTGACCTGACTCTCACGCAGGTGGCGGCGATCGAGGCTTGGCGGGCGCGGGATGCGGTTATGCGGCCGTGGGTGTATCTCGGTTCGGTAGCGAACCGACTGTAATATAATTAGGTTCTACCCTGGAAGGACTGTAATGGGGAATCCATCGGTCGCAGACGCTTCGTCGGGCGCGACCGGCAAAGAGCCAGCAGCTCTTGCCCCGGGATTGAGGGGTAAGAGTGCGAGACGCGAACCACCGGACGTTAAAAAACCATCTTCTTTCCGGGCTGAGCTATGCGGATTTCGCTTTGCTCGGTCCCTATCTCAAGCCGATAGAGCTCCACGTCCGTACCCCGCTGGTCCTGCCAATGGAGCTGATCCAGTATAGCTGGTTTCCCGAAAGCGGCATCGTATCCGTAGTGACGCCGATGCCCGACGGGCGGCAGGTCGAGGCCGGAATTATCGGCCGCGAAGGGATGGTCGATACTGCGACGGTCAACGGCGTCGACCGGTCGTCGCTGCTGTGCTTCGTCCAGGTCGCCGGTATGGCGTATCGGCTGCCGAGCGCGGAACTGCAGCGGGCGATGGCAGCGAGCAAGACGCTGCGCACGCGGCTGGCGCAATATGCCCATGTCATGACAGTGCAGATCGCCCATACCGCCTTTGCCAATGCCGCCAACACCATCGAGCAACGGCTGGCGCGCTGGCTGCTGATGGCGAGCGACCGCGCTAGTGAAAACGCGGCGGTGGCGATGACGCATGAATTTCTGTCCGTCATGCTTGG
Organism: Sphingomonadales bacterium; assembly: GCA_038211945.1. Taxonomy (GTDB): domain Bacteria; phylum Pseudomonadota; class Alphaproteobacteria; order Sphingomonadales; family Sphingomonadaceae; genus Sandarakinorhabdus. The sequence goes on along the minus strand of JBBQVA010000009.1, from coordinate 56,188 downwards.
CGTGCGGCGATCGGGCGTGACGATTGCCGTCAACGATTTGGTGCACATGGGGGCGATTACTGCACGGCGCGGCAGCATCGCCGTTCTCGACCGGGCGCAGTTGATCGCGCTGTGCAAGGGCAGCTATGGCCCGCCGGAAGCCGAATATGCGCGGCTGTTTGGAGCGACGCCGGCGACGACGCGCGCAAATAATGGAGCGCGGCTGGCGGCGGAATAAAGCGAGGCGACCGGCGCTGTCTAACCGCTGTTCGCTGCCGCCTTCAGCCGGGCCTGCGCCGCCGGATCGTCCTTGAAGGCAGCCACGGCGTCCGCCTGCGCCTTGGCAGCGGCTGGCGCGTCACCAAGCACCTGCCGCGCGCGGATCAGTCGCAGCCATCCCGCCTCGTCGCGCGGATTGGACTGCAGCCGCGCCGCCAGCTGATCGACCATGCCGCGGATCATCGCCTGGCGGTCGGCGGGGGACAGGGTGGCAGCATTCTGCACCTGCTCCGGCGTCGGGCCCTGAGCGGCAGCTTGGGCGGCGACCGGAGCAGGCAGCGCGGCAAGCTGCGCCGTCACATCGAGCTTTGCCGTTGCCGCCGTCTGTTCGATCATCTGACGCACCCGTGGCACCCACGGCGCATCGGCAGGCGACTGCTTTAGCAACGTCAGCCAATCGGCAACCGCACCCTTGGCATCGCCCGCTTGCTGCTTTGCCAGCGCCAGAAAAAACTGCGACCGGGCGTCGGTCTTGTCCGCGGCAATGGCGTGGCCAAAGGCGGCTACGGCGGCGGGTGGCACCTGCCCGCCACCCTCGGCCACCAAAGCCTCGCCATACGCCGATTGCAGCACCGCATCGCCGGGTTTCAGCGCCACCGCCTTGCCATAGGCGCGCGCCGCCTCAGGGAAGCGTTGCAGCTCGAAATAGGACCCGCCGAGCAGTTTCCAGCCTTCCGGGTCAGACGGGTTGGCGGCCATTCTAGCTTCGAGTTGCGCCAGCATGGGCCCAATGTCCGGCGTTGCTGGTGGCTGCTGTTGGGGCTGCGGCGCTGCGACCGCCGTTAACTCGGGCCGCCCCATCCGGGCATAGAGTGCTGTCGCAGCCACCGCGACGACGGCCGCCAGCCCAACGGCGACAAAGCCCAGCGACTTCGCGCCGAACGGGCGTTTGAGTTCGGCAGGCGTGTGCCCGGCGGCGAGCATCCGCCGCTTGATTTCGGTGCGTAGTCCCTCGGCTTCGGTCGGTGGCACAGCGCCGCTCGCGACCTGGGCATCGACATCGGTGAGTTGATCCTTCAGCACCGCCAGGGTCGCGGCGCGTTCATCGGTGCGCGCCTCCTGCCGCCGCACCAGGGGGATGGTCAGCGCGGCGGCCGCAACCGCGGTCATCAGAGTCAGGATGATCCAGAGGGTCATGGGGTCTTTCGTTTTGCTTTCGCGGGAGTAACGGCGTGTTTCGGTCGGGTGGCCATCAACCCGGATGATCCGGATCTTCGAGCATCGCGGTGACGGCGCTGTCCTCGTCGGGGCTAAGGATTTCGACTGGAGCCGGTCGTCGGCGCGCCAACCACCACGCCAGCGCAGCGCCGCCCAGCCCCAACACCGCGAACGGCCCCAGCCACAGCGCCCAGGTCGCCGGTTCGACCGGCGGCTTGAGCAGCACGAAATGGCCGTAGCGCACGACGATGTAATCAATGGCCGCCTGATCGCTGTCGCCCTTGGCCAATCGTTCGCGGACCAGCACGCGCAGGTCATGCGCAAGCGGCGCGTCGCTGCCGTCGATGTCCTGGTTCTGACAGACGACGCAGCGCAGCTGCTGCGAGATGGTCCGGGCGCGGGCCTCCAGCGCGGGGTTGGCGAGCATTTCGTCGGGCAAGACGGCGAGCGCCGGGGTGGCGATCAACGCCAGCGCGATCAACGCGGCCTTCAAGCTTCCGCCCTCAACCGCGCCAGTAGCGGCTCGATCGTTCCGGTCCATGTCTCCGGCATGATCGGGCCGATCTGTTTGAACCGCACCCGTCCGCGCCGGTCGATGACGAATGTTTCGGGCGCGCCGGTGATGCCAAGGTCGATCGCCGTGCGTCCGTCGAGGTCTGCGGCGACGGCGGTGTAAGGGTTGCCGAGCTTGGCCAGCCAGGCCTTAGTATCCTCCGGCTTGTCCTTCCAGGCGATGCCGTAGACGGGGACGCCGAGCTGCGAAATCTGGGTCAGTGTGGGATGTTCCTGCGGGCAGCTTGGGCACCAGCTGGCGAAAACGTTGAGGAGGAGCGGCCCTTTCAGCGATGCGGACGCAAACCCGGTGCCGCCATCGAGGCCGGGCAGGGTGAACCCCGGCAGCGGTTTGTCGATCAGCTGCGATGGCAGTTTGCTCGGGTCTTGGGTCAGGCCGAAGCTGAACGCCGCGATCAGCGCAATGAACGCCACCACCGGCAGCACAAACAACCAGCGTTTCATTCGGCGGGCACCAGCGCCGGGCTGGCGGGCAGTCGCCGCGTGGCGGGGGCACCGATGCGGAAACGGCGGTCGGCGAGGCTGGCGGTGCCGCCCATCGCCATCATCAGAAAGCCGAACCAGATCCAGCCGACCATCGGGTGGTGGTAGATGCGGACGACGATGCCGCCACCTTGTGCTTCGCCGATGGCGACATAGGCGTTGCCCATGATGCCGCCGCCGATGCCCGCCTCGGTGGTCTGGCTGTGGCTGTTGGTGTAGACGCGGCGTTCGCTTTCAAGGTCGCGGTGGGTGCTGCCGTCGAGGACGCTGAAGCGCGCGGCGATGGCGTCGTAATTGGGCCCGGTGATCTGGCGAACGTCGGTCAGTGTAACCTTGAGCGGCGCGAGTTCTGCGGTCTCGCCGGGCCGCATGACGAGGATTTTCGAGGTGGCGAAACTGCTCATCGCGGTGACGCCGACGACAGTGACGCCCAGCCCGGCGTGGGCGAGCACCATGCCGATGACGGCGGCGGGGGTGGTGCGGACCAGCCGCGCGCTGCCCTGCCAGCGTCGCACCAGCACCAGCGCTGCGCCCATCACCAGCCAACAGGCCAATGCGTAGCCGAACGCTGCGCCGGGGTCACGCACCGCGAGCCAGAACCCGGCGAACAGTAGGACGATAGTCCCCAGCGGCCAGCGCAGCTTGGGCCACAGATTGGCCAGCGTATCGCGCTTCCACTGGAGCATCGGGCCGACCGTCACCAATAGCAGCAACGGCACCATCAGCGGCGCAAAGATCATGTTGTAATAGGGCGGCCCGACCGAAATCTTGTCGGTCGACACCGCTTCCATGATGACCGGGTAGAAGGTGCCGAGGAACACCACCGCCGTCACCGCCATCAGGAATAGATTGTTGAGCGTCAGCCCGGCCTCCCGGCTGATGCCGCCGAATAGCGCGCCCGATCGCATCGCGGGCGCGCGGATGGCGAACAGCAACAGCGCGCCGCCGGTCGCCCCGACGATCATGGCGAGGATGAACACCCCGCGCGTCGGATCGACGGCAAAGGCGTGGACCGAGGTGATGATCCCCGATCGCACCAGAAACGTGCCGATCAGGCTCAGCGAAAAGGCCAGGATCGACAGCAGCATCGTCCAAGTGCCCAGCGCCTGGCGCTTTTCGGTGACGATGGAGGAGTGGAGGAGCGCGGTGCCGATCAGCCATGGCATCAGGCTGGCATTCTCGACCGGGTCCCAGAACCACCAGCCGCCCCAACCGAGTTCGTAATACGCCCAGAACGACCCCAGCGCGATGCCGCAGGTCAACGGGATCCAGCTCGCCAGCACCCATGGCCGCATCCAGCGCGCCCATGCAGCATCGGCTCGCCCCTCGATCAGCGCGGCAGCGGCGAACGAGAAGGCCACCGAGAAGCCGACATAGCCGAGGTAGAGCATCGGCGGATGGAAGACGAGGCCGGGGTCCTGCAGCAGCGGGTTCAGCTCCGCGCCGTCCAGCGGTGCCGGATACAGCCGCGCAAATGGGTTCGAGGTGAACAGCGAGAACGCCAGAAACGCCGTGCCGATCATCGCCTGCACGCTCAGCACCCGCGCCTGCAACGCCGGGCGGAGGTTGTCGCCAAAGGTCGCAATCCCGGCGCCGAAGACGCTGAGGATCAGGATCCACAGCACCATCGAGCCTTCGTGGTTCCCCCAGGTCGCGGCGATCTTGTAGGGCAGCGGCTGCGACAGCGCCGAATGTTCGGCGACCAGCTGGACCGAGAAATCGCTGTTGGCAAAGCACAAAGCCAGCAGCACGAATGCGCCACCGACCAGCACCGCCTGCACCTGCGCCGCCACCCGCCCGAATGCCATCAGCGCCGCATCGCCGCGCGCCGCGCCGACCATCGGCAACACCGCCTGCGCAGCGGCGACGACAAGGGCAAGGATCAGCGCGAACTGGCCGATTTCGGGGAACATGGTAGCGGTTGTAGCGGGGGAGGGCGGGGGCTGTCACGCCCGCGTTGTCGCAGCCCCGCTTCGCTTTGCACTGCACCATCATCCCCGCTACAAGTATCCTCAATGATGACCCCCATCGCCCGCGGCTCGGCCTGGCGCGCCGCCATCGTGCTGGTGCCGCTGCTGCTGGTTGTCGGCGGGCTGTCAGCCAAGCTGTCGGGGTCGACCGAGACCAACCCCTGGTTTCAGTCGTTGACGCTGTCGCCGTGGCAGCCGCCGGGCTATGTCTTCGGCATCGGCTGGTCGATCTTTTACAGCCTGATGGGAATCGCTGCCGCACTGGTCTGGGCGCACAAGGGCGCACCGGGCCGGACGCTGGCGTTGGCGCTGTTCGTCGTGCAACTCGCCATCAACCTCAGCTGGTCGCCGGTGTTCTTCCGCTTCCACCTGATCCTGCCCGCTCTGGTCATCATCGGCGTGCTGTTCGTCGTTGCCGTTGCGACCACCTTTGCCTTCGCCCGCGTCAGTCGGGTGGCACCGTGGCTCCTGGCACCCTATCTTGCCTGGCTGGTGTTCGCCTCGGCGCTCAACGCCGCGACGCTCAGCCTCAACCCCGCCGCCGACGCCTTCCAGATGGGAGTATAGCCATGCAGACCCAGAACAAGATTTTCGAAGACCTGTCCAAGGTCGCGACCTCCGCCATGGGCACGATGGCAGGCGTCGGTCGCGAGGTCGAGGACATGATCCGCAGGCGAACCCGCGAATTCGCCGGCGGTCCTGATATGGTCGATCGCGACGAATTTGAAGCCGTGAAGGCCAACGCCGCCGCCGCGCGCGAAGCTGTCGAGGCGTTGAAGGCCCAGATCGTTGCGTTGCACGCCGAGATTTCGGCTATGAAAACACCCCCCGCCGCGTGATTATCCACAGCTATATTCACCGGTTGTCGAGTCGCTGCCTTGCACAATGCGCCGCTGCGCCGCAGCGTGTGGCAACTCCGATTGCGGAGGGGCCGATCGCGGGGGGACCGACCGCATGAGTCTGATCGACATCGAATTCGCGCCTGCTCCGGCAGCACCGATCGACATGCTCGAACATGTCTTCGACGCCAATGGCTGGGCGTTCGAACGCGACGGCGACGAGGAGATCACCACCTCGGTCAAGGGCGGCTGGGCGACGTATCAGCTGCGCGCCCTGTGGCGGGAGGACGAGCGCGTCCTGCAGCTCATCGCCCGCGCGGATCTGACCGCGCCCGAGCCGCGCCGCATGGCGATCTACGAAGTCCTTGGCCTGATCAACGAACAGATGTGGATGGGCCATTTCGAGATGTGGTCCGCCGACGGCACGATTCTGTTCCGCCACGCCACCCTGCTCGACAATGACGATGAGGAGGACGAACCCGATCTGACCATCGGTCAGGCCGAAATGCTGATCGAAGCGGCGGTCGATGAGTTCGAACGCTATTTCCCTGTGCTGCAACTCGTCATGCATTCGGACAAGACTCCCGCCGACGCGATGGCCGGGGCGCTGCTGGATACTGTCGGCGAGGCGTGATCGCCCGCCAATGACCACCCCGCCAACCCTCTGGCTGCTCGGCTGCGGCAATATGGGCGGGGCGCTGGCGGCGCGCTGGGCGGCGGCGGGGCTGGCTGAAATCTCGGTCATCGATCCCGATCCGCGTGGGGTGCCGCCCGGCCTTTCGGCTGCCGCGACCCCGCCTGCAGGCCAGGCCGATATCCTCGTCCTTGCCGTCAAGCCGCAGGTGTGGCGCGTTGCCATCGCCTCGCTGGCAGGCCGGATCGCGCCGGGGACGCTGATCGTGTCGATCATGGCCGGCGTTCCCGTCGCCCATATCGCCTCCGCCTGTCCGCAGCTGCCGATCGTCCGCGCCATGCCCAACACCCCGGCGCGGCTGGGCCAGGGCATCACCGCGCTCTGGACCTCCTCCGCCGATCCCGCAGTGCAGCAGCGCGCAACGGAGTTATTCACAGCCGCAGGCGAAACGGTCTGGCTCGACACCGAAAGCCAGTTCGACGCGGTTACCGGCCTGTCGGGTTCCGGCCCGGCCTATGTGTTCGCGGTGATCGAGGCGCTCGCCGCAGCCGGGGAGGCGCAGGGCCTGGCCCCGGCGCTGGCGACCCAGCTGGCGCGGGCGACCGTCACCGGCGCGGCGGCGCTGGCGGCGTCCGACCGCGCCAACAGCCCGGCGGTACTGCGCGAGGCCGTCACCAGTCCTGGCGGTACCACGGCAGCGGGGCTTGCCGTGCTGATTCCGGCGCTCGAACAGCTGATGACCGCCACCGTCGCCGCCGGCGCGCGGCGGTCGCGTGAACTGGCGGCTGCCGACCCCTTTGTGCGCTAAAGGTGGTGCATCCCGGTGACGGCAAACGCCGCATGGATCGCCAGCATGACCAGGATCAACGTCGATAGCGCGAACAACAAGAAGCGGAACCGCACGATATTGACCGTCGCCTGCAACAGGCTGTGCGCAATCCGCACCGCGACATAGCCCCAGGCAAGATACAGGTTGAGCCCCGCCCCCGCCTCGCACAGCGCCAGCACGCCGCAGATGGCATAGAACAGCGTCGGCTGCTCCATCAGATGGATGTAGTTATGCGCCTTCCACTGCGCCTTTTCATCGACGACGCCATCGAGTCCGCCCGGTTTACCGCCGCGCACGGTGTTGATGTCGATCCCGGCTTTTTTGAGCGCCGGCAACCGGGCGACGACCAGCCATATCAGCATGACCAGCGACCACAGGACGAGCGCGACGATCGGCGCGAGAATCGGACTATGCACTTTGGAACCCCCCGGTCAGTATCGGGGCAGCCTAGAGCGACGACGGCGGCGGCGCAATGGACGCGGCAGCCGTGGCAAGGCCGGGCGACCGTCGGACGTTCGGCAGATTCGCCCCAAAAGCCCGGAAAGCCCAATATGTGTGACTTTCGGGGCCTTCACGGGCCCCGCCGCGCTACCAGATCGGCACCCGTCGCACGCCGCGATGCGCCGCGATCAGCTTGTCGAGGTTGGTCGGCGGCTTCGGCGCTCCCCCCGCTGCCGCCTCGGCCGCCGCGCGGCGCGCCTCGACCTGCCGCAGCCACGACGCATGGGTGTCGAGCGCGGTCTCCGACGGGCCGTAACTGTGGTTGTGGTTGCTTGGATCGATGGCGGGGCGATAACGTTCGGTCATGGCGTGTTCTCTATCTGTTCAACTGGACCGTGTGCCATAACCGATGCGGCACAGTGTAGGAAAGCGCTTTCGCCTCAGCGGACCAGCTTGCCCTGCGGCGACGACGATATCCCACCGCCGCCGCACGAGTTGAGACGCGCCGTCGTGGCGGCGGACGATGCCATAACCATGGCGGCGGGATCGGTGATGCGGATACTGTGGGTGGCGGCCAGGTTCGGCAGCCCATCGGGAAAAGTCAGCTCGATCCGCACCTGGCTGAAATCATGCCGGATCAGGTGGAGGGCAGCACGACGGGCGGCTTCGTTGCACATCGAGGCTCAAGCCGAGATCGGCCGGCGCGGCCAGTAGCCTCGTCCGACGGCGTGGGCTTCGCCTATGCCGATCACCGGTAGACCTCCCGCCGATGACCGACGTCGATCACCAGCACCACCAGCCGCGCATCCTCCAGCCGGCAGATCACCCGCCAGTCGCCGACCCGGTAGCGCCAGAAGCCACCGAGTTCGCCAGTCAGGGCTTTGCCGCGCCTCCGCGAATCGCCAGCCGCCACGTTCTCCAGATAGGCGATCAGGCGCGCCGCCGTCTGGCGGTCGAGCTTTTTCAGGGCACGCTGGGCGCGCGGGCCGAACTCAAGCGTCCAGGCCAAGCTCGTGCTTCATCTCTTCGAGGGATATGACCTGTGACGGGTCGAGTTCGGCTGACGCTGCAACGGCGTTTTCATAATCCTCGTGATCCTCGTGGAGCGCCGTCGCTTTCGCTCGCTTGCTTTCCAAAGGCTTATGTCTGCCGATCGAGATTATCAACTCGCGGCGTGCGATAGCTTCTCGACGACTTTTGAGAGCATCTAGATCATGTGGTAGATCACACATAGCAAGATAGTCTTCGTGATTCTTAAAATCAGCACCATGAAACGTCAGATAGAAAACATGCTTTCTAACATGATCGCGCAAAAACTGGATTAAGTAGTAAACATTCTCATTACCCAAACCCTCGTGTACGTACTGGTTTCTCAAACGAGAGAGATAATCTAGTTTTAAGCGGTCTATATCGTAATACTTGTCCGCGAATAACGATCTTAATATTATATCCGACGTCTTAGTGCCGCCGGCACTAGAAAACAAAACTTCAAGTGCAGACCAATAACGCAACAAACGGTAAGAAGAATCCTTCGATGTCATGCCGTCATTAAGAAGCTTTAAAGCTCGAAGTATTATCTTACGTAATGGATGGTCAACAAGTTCCTTAATAGCGTTTCTGACAGTTGGGAGGAGTTTATCGAATTCGGACCGTTTTTTTGGATAACGGTTCCACTCATCATCGCTAAACTCGGAACTAAACCACAAACGTTCAGTGCCCAAGAAGGTATCGTCTTTGAAGAAAAATTGATAAGGCCCATTCCAGAACTTCGCCTCTGCATGGTGCTCGCCACCAAATATATTCCACTCGCTCCAAATGGCGTTGGCTAAAGACCAGAAGATATCTAGCGCTTCAAAGATTTGCCTCGCTGCGTCATCTTCATTCCTAGCATCAACAGAGCAAACGATATAGCCAAATCCATAATGGGAATTGGGCTTGATTTTGCCGACGCCGTTTAAGTCATAGTCAGAAACTACTAGGTCAGTTGGTAACCTAGGTAGTCCGGAGAACTTTACATTGTTTATTTTCAGACGAAATGGACTTTCCGCACCATTCCAGTTAAGACGCATGTATGTCCACATGCGGAATCTACTGCGGGTGGAAGCCAACAGGTCGGTCGCTTTACTATTTATGCGATACATCAAGTCAGTCTTTGCCACTTCTCCGAGTTTTCTTGCATCAACTACTGAGCGATAAATTATCTGGGAGAGTTCGCGAGCACTAATGACATTTGGATAATTGAAGGCATCATCCAACAACGATAGCAACTGCTGCCAATTCATGTCGTTGAAACTTACAGCGCCTTCTTCGTTGACACTTGTGCTTTCGTTAAACGCCGCTAGTACAGCATCAAGCGTATTGCTGTCAGACCATTTTTTCCTAAGCGAAATTGCAGGCATTCAAAATACGCTATCCGGCGAATCCAAGTTTCTAGTTAGCGCTCGATCGCTCATCCTAGCAACCCCCGCAAATACCCCCCCGTCCAGCTGCGCGCCACCTTTGCCACCGTCTCCGGCGTGCCGACGGCGACCACTTCGCCGCCCTTGTCGCCGCCGTCGGGGCCGAGGTCGATGACCCAGTCGGCGGTTTTGATGACGTCGAGATTGTGTTCGATGACCACCACGGTGTTGCCCTGTTCGACGAGCGCGTGGAGGACTTCGAGCAGCTTGCGGACGTCTTCGAAGTGCAGGCCGGTCGTGGGTTCGTCGAGGATGTACAGCGTCTGGCCGGTGGCGCGGCGGCTGAGTTCCTTGGCGAGTTTGACGCGCTGCGCCTCGCCGCCGCTGAGCGTTGTCGCTTGCTGGCCGATGTTGACGTAGCCCAGCCCGACTTCGAGCAGCATGGCGAGCTTGTCGCGGATCGGCGGCACCGCCTTGAAGAACTCGACGCCGTCTTCGACCGTCATGTCTAACACGTCGGCGATGCTGCGGCCCTTGAACTTCACCTCGAGCGTCTCGCGGTTGTAGCGCTTGCCGTGGCAGACGTCGCAGGTGACATAGACGTCGGGGAGGAAGTGCATTTCGATCTTGATGAGGCCGTCGCCGGTGCACGCCTCGCAGCGGCCGCCCTTGACGTTGAAGCTGAAGCGGCCGGGTTTGTAGCCGCGCGCCTGCGCCTCCGGCAGCCCGGCGAACCAGTCGCGGATGTTGGTGAAGGCGCCGGTGTATGTCGCGGGGTTGGAGCGCGGGGTGCGGCCGATGGGGGACTGGTCGATGTCGATGACCTTGTCGAGGTGCTGCAGCCCCTCGATGCCGTCGTGCGGGGCGGCGAGGACGCGCGCGCCGTTGAGTTCGCGTGCTGCGGCGGCATAAAGCGTGTCGATGGTCAGCGTGGATTTGCCGCTGCCGCTGACCCCGGTGACGCAGGTGAAGGTGCCGAGCGGGATGGTCGCGGTGACGTTCTGGAGGTTGTTGCCGCGCGCGCCCTTGACGGTCAGCTTCTTGCCATTGCCCTTGCGGCGTTTGGCGGGGACGGGGACCGAGCGGCGGCGCGACAGGTAATCGCCGGTGATGCTGCCGGGGGTGTTGAGGATGTCGTCGAGGCTGCCCTTGGCCACCACATGCCCGCCGTGGACACCGGCGCCCGGTCCCATGTCGACGATATAGTCGGCGAGGCGGATGGCGTCCTCGTCATGTTCGACGACGAGGACGGTGTTGCCGAGGTCGCGCAGGCGCTTGAGGGTGACGAGCAGCCGGTCGTTGTCGCGCTGGTGCAGCCCGATGCTGGGTTCGTCGAGGACATAGAGCACGCCGCTGAGGCCCGAGCCGATCTGGCTGGCGAGGCGAATGCGCTGGCTCTCACCGCCGGAGAGGGTGCCGGATTTGCGGTCGAGGTTGAGGTAATCGAGGCCGACATTGGTCAGGAAGCCCAGCCGCTCGACGATCTCCTTGAGGATGCGCTCGCCGATCTGGCGCTCCTTGGGGGTGAGTTTGTCGGCGAGGTTGCGCGCCCATTCATAGGCGTGACCGACGGGGCGGCGGACGGCGTCGGCGATGCTTTCGCCGGCGATCTTGACGCTGAGCGCTTCGGGGCGGAGGCGGTCGCCGTGGCAGACCTCGCAGGGTTTGGCCGACTGGTAGCGCTCCAGATCCTCGCGCATCCAGGCGGATTCGGTTTTGAGGCGTTTGCTCAGATTGGCGACGACGCCTTCGAACGGCTTGGTGACGTCATAGGATTTGCGGCCATCCTCGAAGGTCAGGGTGATCGGTTTGCCGCCGCTGCCGTGGAGGATGGCGGCCTGCGCCTCGGGCTTCAGGTCCGACCATTTCGATTTGAGCGTGAAGCCATAGGCGCGACCGAGGCTGGCGAGGACCTGCAGGTAATAGGGGGAAGGCGGCTGCGATTTAGCCCAGGGCGCGACGGCACCCTTTTCCAGTGTCAGCGCGTGGTTGGGGACGATCAGGTCGGGATCGAAATACTGTTTCTCGCCGAGGCCGTCGCAGGCCGGGCAGGCACCCTGCGGCGCGTTGAAGCTGAACAGCCGGGGTTCGATCTCGGCGATGGTGAAGCCGGAGACCGGGCAGGCGAATTTTTCGGAAAAGGTGATGCGGGTGGGCGGGATTTCATCGTGCTTTTCTTCGTCATTCCCGCTTTGGCGGGAACCCAGCTTTCTTGCCTTGGCCCCAGATAGAAACTGGGTTCCCGCTTCTGCGGGAATGACGGGTCGAGCGGCAACTGCCTCGGCCATTTCGGCAATCGCCAGCCCCTCGGCGAGTTTCAGCGCGCTTTCAAAACTCTCTGCCAATCGCGATTCGATGCCGGTTTTCACCACGATGCGGTCGACGACGACATCGATGTCGTGCTTGTATTTCTTGTCGAGCGTCGGCGCTTCGTCGATTTCATAGAACGCGCCGTCGATCTTGACGCGGGTGAAGCCGTCCTTCTGCAGCTGCAGCAGTTCCTTGCGATACTCGCCCTTGCGGCCACGCACGATCGGCGCGAGCAGGAACAGCCGAGTGCCTTCGGGCAGCGCCATCACCCGGTCGACCATCTGGCTGACCGTCTGAGCGGTGATCGGCAGACCGGTTGTCGGCGAATAGGGGACACCGACGCGCGCCCACAGCAGCCGCATGTAATCGTAGATTTCGGTGACGGTGGCGACCGTCGAGCGCGGGTTCTTGCTTGTGGTCTTCTGTTCGATGCTGATGGCGGGGCTCAGCCCCTCGATATGGTCGACATCGGGCTTCGACATCAGTTCGAGGAACTGCCGGGCATAGGCGCTCAACGATTCGACATAGCGCCGCTGGCCCTCGGCATAGATGGTGTCGAACGCGAGGCTCGATTTGCCGCTTCCCGACAGGCCGGTGATGACCGTCAGGCTGTTCTTGGGCAAATCGACGTCGACGTTCTTGAGGTTGTGCTCGCGCGCACCGCGAACCTGAATATGGGTTAGCATGGGAAGGAGTTGTTCCAGATTTGTTCTGTGCGCGCAAGGCGTCGCGCAGCGGCTAGATAAGCACGCACGCGATCAGCCGCAACGCGGTGCCAGCGTCGACGCATGTGTATAGTCGGCGACCAACCCCGCCGGGTGATTTACGCAAAATTGCCGAGGTCGGAACGACTCAGCGTTGTGTGGCGGCAACGTCCGACGCTGCCACGGCCGACCCGCTGACCGCAGGCGCGGCGACGGCACCCGCAGGGGCGGCGCTCGCGGCGCGCAGTTTGGTATCGGTGTTCTTGCAGGCGACGAGCCCGAAAGCGGCGGCGGCGATTAACGCAGCAGTCAAAACCCGATGTGTCGTCATGGTGATGCACCCCTGTCAGCAGTATCCAAACCTAACACGCCACTGGTTACGTCGCCAGCCGTTTCGCCATTGCGATAAATCTGGGATCGATACGCAGCGGATCCATCATCGGATCGTGGCGAAGGTAAAGCAACCCGGGATCGTGTGTAGCGAAGGCCTGATCGAGCGCCGCCAGCGCCCCGGCTGCATCGCCCCATTGCGCTTTGACCTGCGCCTGCTGGTAAATCGTCGTATCGCCCTCCGCCGTCAGCGCCTTCAACGCGGCCTCGGCTGCGTCGACATGCCCCAGCCGGCGCTCGACGATCGCCAGCCCAGTCTGTTTCGCCCAGGACGTGCGCTCGATCATATATTCCGCGCGTGCTCCGATCAGATTGCCCTGCAGCAACAGCACATCGCCTATCGCCGCGTGACCGGCATTGAGGCCGGGGCTGAGCCTGACAGCTTCACGCAAGCTGGCCAGCGCGGGGGCGTAGTTGCGCGCAGCCGACAGGGCGCTGCCCTGCATTCTCCAGGCACGCGGATTGAAACGATCGAGCTGGACGGCTTCGGCTAGTGCGGCGACCCCCTTCGTTATGTCGCCGACGCGCGCATTGAAAACGCCGTAGCGAATGAGGATGTCGGAATCGCCTGCGCCCGCCGCGAGCGATTTGTCATAGGCCGTGCGCGCGCCGCGGAAATCGAAAACGATGCGCTCCAGGACATAGCCGAGCGCCGATTGCGCGGCGGGAAGGTCGGGGGCGATCGCCACGGCGCGGCGGGCCGCGGTCACGGCTTGCGCGCCATGGATCGCCACGGCGCTGCTGCTGTCATCGAACTGGCCGGCGATGGCGGTCAGCGTGCGGGCCCGCGCGGCATAGGCGGCGGCGTAGCCGGGATCGGCCGCGATGGCGGCGTCGAACTGGGCGAGCGCGGCGCGATAGACGCCCTCGTCGGCTGCAAGATCGAAAAGCTGACGACCGCGAAGATAGGCGGTGTAAGCAGCATCGTTGGGGAGCGTGGCGGGTGCGCGGGGGGCGCTGCCGCCCAGCTTGACCTGCAGGGCGTCGGTTACGGCTCGCGCCACATTCTGCTGGACGGCGGCGGCGTCCTCGCCGTGCTGGTCGAACACCCCGGACCAGACTTCGCTGCCGTCGCTGGTGTCGATCAACCGCGCTGAAACGCGGATTGTGCCGGGCCCGGCACCACTGCGGACGCTGCCCTCGAGCAGCCGGGTGATGCCGAGCTTTTCACGCGCGTACCCAGGCTCGGCCAGCTTGTCGCTGACGGCTGACGCCGTGGTGCGACCGATCACTTTCAGCCGCTTGTCGCGCGATAACGTGTCGATTACCTCCTCCGACAATCCAGAAGCGAACCAGGGCCGCCCGCCCGCGGGCGACATGTCGGCAAAGGGTATGACCGCAATGACTGGGCGGTCGGCGACGGGGACGGCTTCCCGGTCGCGCCAGGCGGCGAAGCCGGCAGCCGCGACGGCGAATCCGGCGATCATCCCGGCAACCGTAAAGGCCCGCCAGCGGGATTTTCGCTGGGTTGCATGGGCGGAGGGCACAGGGGCAGGTCCGACTTCGGGGGTCGGCGCAGGCCCAATTATGGCTGCGGGGGCGCTGTCTGGGGCGGCAGGAACGACGGCAAACGCGCGTGGCGAAGGTGGTGCGGTGATCGGCGGTGCGGCTGGCGACGGCGTTTGCTGTCGTTCGGTAGCGAAAGCCGCTTCGATTTCCGGACCCGGGGTGCCGCTGCCGTCGCGCGCAAGGCGGGCGGTAAAGTCGCGGCGGCGACGCTCGGCACTGGCCCTGTCGCCGCGTCGCATGTCGGCGGCGATGGCGCGCGCCGTAATGATTTCGTCAACAGGCTCACGTGTTGCCCACGCATCAGCGATGGCGGTCACGCCCATCCAGTTTCCGATGGCTTCGGCGGCCCGGATTGCGGTGGCCGTGGCCTCGGCCAGGCGGCGTTCGACCAACGGCGCGCAGCCGCTGCGCCATTCGTCATAATCCTCACCGAACTCGAGTTCGGCGACGGGTGCGTCGCTGCCGATGGCTTCCAGCAGCGCGGCAGTCGCGGCGGCATCGCTGCGCAGTTCGGCCAGGCGATCAAGTTCCGAAGGTAACACCCCTGCCGCCATCCCAACGCTTTCGCGGTCGGCGACGAACGGATCGATGGGTGCCAGCGCGGTGCGGATTTCAAGCAGTGCCTGGCGCAGGCTGGCGCGCGCCTGAGCATCGCCCCGGTCACTCCAGAACAGGCCAGCCAGCCGCTCGCGACTGGCGCGGCGGTCGCGCGCCAACGCCAGATAGGCGAGCAATCCACGGGCTCTGCGGCCCAGCGGCACGGCCTCTCCCGCCGCCGTGACGACGGCAGGCGTTCCGAATAGCCTCAGGTTGAAGCCCGTTTGCACCCGCGCTCCCTGCGCCTGACATGTGTCTAATGCGCCGCACTGCAGCGCGCCGCAAGCGTCCACAAAGAAAGGGCGGCGACTTGCGTCACCGCCCTTTCCCCCTCGGCCCGCGGGAGGGTCAGCGCGCGGCGAGAACCGGAGCACGAGCAGCAGCAAGGCGCAGCTTGGCACTGGCCATCGAAGTGCGGAAGCAATGGTCCGATTCGATGGTCTGAGCGAGCTCGTGGTTGCCGTCGTTGACGCCGCAAACACTTTTGGCGGCGCGCACGATGCGCTGGTCGAGCATGGCTTGGCCGCGTGCCGAGCCGAGGTTGAGATCGTCGTAACGGACGACGACGCTTTGGCCGGCAGTGGCCGGGGTCTGTGCGCTCGCGGCGGTCGTCAGAGCGGCGGCGATGATGGTGGTGATAAGCTTCATGGTGGCGTTCCCGTGTTGCCGCCAGGCAGACCATTCCGTCCGGCGATGACAAAGGATTAGGCGGGGTGCGTCAGACCGGACGGGGGTCGCCAGTCATCCGCGCGTCAGAACTGCGTCAATTACCGTCAAAATGGCAGGCACACAGAAAAAACCCGGCGCATTGCACCGGGCTTTTCGTCAGCCTGAGGTGGGCGGCGCCCGGAACCGCGTCAGTTGCGGTGGTAACGCATTTCCCGCCAGGTACCGATCAACAGCGCCAGCAGCACGGGATAGGACCAGAACACCAGCGCGTTGGCATAGGCTTTGGCGAAGTCGCCGTTCTCGGTCATGCTCGCGAGATGGATGGTGGTCCCGACGAGCTGGAAGGCTGCTGCCCACATCGGCCAGAAGCGATCGCTGCGCAGCGCCAGAATAAACAGGCCAATCAGCAGCAGTGCATCGACAAGCAAAACGCCCATTTCCGGTTGTCCATATTGGTTTTGGGTTGTCAGCCGGGTTGCGATGGTGGCCACGACAAAGCCACCGGCAGTCAGCTTCTCATCCAAACCGCCCCAAACGAACCCGACCGTTGAGGTCAGGAACAGTCCGAATACGGCCAGAGCGCCCCAATACATCGAGCTTTACCTCTGCTGCTGGCCGTCTCGGCATTCGCCTTCAAGGTGGGCCGACCATGTGTGGCCGGCCAGCCTTCCCTTATGCGACTGCGCGCAGGTGCCCCTTCGGCCAGCCGAAATCTTCCGCAGGCGGCTTGTCGCCACCCAGGAAATTGACTTCGCGCAGGCCAGCCTGCTTTTGCGTCTCGGCCAGGGCATCGTGGGTTGCGATGATCGCGGCGCGCGCCTCGGCTAGCTTCGTCATCGTGGCAACCGAACGCATGACAGCGTCATGACCGAAGTGCGGCGCCATCCCGGCTTCCTGCCGAGCGACCGGCATAACTGCTGCAAGGCGCGCCGTCGCAGCAATCGCTGCGTCGATTGCGGCTTCCGCCGCGAAAAGTTCGGCGGCGATCTTTTCCGCAGCGAGACGGCGTTGCTTGAGCATGACTCTGCCTTTCGTAGCCGCTCTGCAGCGGCGGGTTGAACGTCGATGGCCGTAGTGGCCAGAATTTTAGAGCAAGTGCTTTAACGCTTCGAGCGCCGTCAGGACGGCACCAAAGCCCAGCATCGAACCGATGGCGATCACTGCAATCCAGCCGAGCCGCGCGCCGACCCCAAGGTCGTTGCGCCTGCCCCATGGAAGGCGGAAGGCCGTAGGACGGATACCTGGCTCAGGGTCAAAAAGCCCGGCACCCGTCCCTTCGGTACTATACTCGCTCACCGGTGCAGCCTGGTAACGGGGAGGGCCGTCAAAAGCAGGACCGGTGTCCAGTCTGGTCTGGAAGGGATCGCCCAGGGTCATCGGGCTGTCCCTGCCATTCGAGGCCGTTGATCCCGTTTCGTCGTCCTGAGCCTCGCGGGCAATATCCGAAGGCTGATATATCAACGATTGATAAGTAGTTTCCGCAGTTCCCTCGAAGGAAACAAGCGTCCGCGCGGCGTCGATACGACTGCCGACGTCCAGTGTTCGCATCGCGGTGCGCAGACGCATATCCACCGTATGCGGCGACACCTTGAGGGCGCGGGCAATGTCCTTCGACGTCATGTGACCATAGACAAGGCGCAGGCAATCACGCTGTCCGTCGCTCAACTGGGCGACACGTTCGGCTAAAGTGTTCGACTCGGATGACACAGCCGGACGCCACCTTGTGCGGCGAGCCAAGTCAAGGCCATCCGCGAAATCGTCATATGCAACAGCGCGCATGACCGTTAAAAAACCTCGTAATGGCACAATCCATCAAGGGGAGCCGTTGGTCACTTTTCGCTTAATTTTTGGTTTTGTGCAAGTGCGATACACCAACGGATGTAACGTTCACAAAACGTTGAACGTTCCAACGCCGGGTTTTTGTGTTCCGAGCGTCAAAGGCGCGATATCGATTCGGGAACGATGGTGCGTTGCCAGACGTATGTGCGGCAAAGGATATGCCGATGACCGATCGCCCCCTCGCTCATTCCAACACGCCGCCGCAGGCGGAACATCGCGAGGCGCATGACGCGACCGATACGCCTTTACTGGCCAAGGATCCGACAAACGAGGACGCCAAGCTCGACGTTGCGCTTGATGAAAGCTTCCCGACCAGCGATCCGCCATCAAACACCCAGCCTGGCAAGGGCGGCGAGCCGGCGCCGTCGAGCGGCTTCAAGGGCAGCTGATTATTGCGCGGGCTGCTGTTCGCGGCGGGCGTGGAAGCGGGCGAGTCCGGCCTTGAGTTCCTCAATCGTCAGAAACCCGTCGTGATTCGTATCCATCGCGTCAAAGCCGCGCGCCTTGCGGCCGGCCGCCAGCCATTCCGCCTTGCTCCACCGACCGTCATGATCGGTATCGGCCGCCGCGAGACGTGCTGGCATCGCTCCGGTGACAGGTTCCGACGCGCTGAGATCCTGGGCGGCATAGGCGGCGGCGGCAATGCCAGCTAAAAGCGCGGCGATGGTGATGACAAAGGAACGCATGACAGAACTCCAGACGGATGCATCAGGATACGCAAGCCGTCGGCGTTTTCACCCGTGCGGCTGGTATCGATGGGCAGATGCTTCTATGCAATCGGCCGGGACGGATCGGTATTGGCTCCAGACGCGAGATATGGCGTGATCGCAACCTCCGCTCTGGCAACTCCGATCCGGTGGGGGCAGACAACATCGCCGCTCCGGCTGACACCCCGATTTATCGAAAAATGCTGGGGGCGCATCGGCTTCGGTGATTGGGGTCCGGAATTGCCACCTGGTGGTGCGCCGGTCGGAGAGATCATCCACGAAGCCGGCGACGGCGCGCCATCCGAATTGCTGATCAAAACGCTGTTCACCTCCGACCGGCTGTCTGTGCAGGTCCATCCCACCGGCGATGCCGCGCGGGCTTTGGGGTTCAAGCACGGCAAGGATGAGGCCTGGGTGGTGCTCTCGGCCGAGGCCGGGGCGACGATCGGGCTCGGCGTGAAGGCACCGATGACGGCAGCGGCGCTGCGTCGTGCCGTGGCCGACGGCAGTATCGAAGCCTGCCTCGATTGGCGGACCGTCGGCGCAGGCGATGTGCTGTTCGCCCCCGCGGGGACCATTCACGCCATTGGTGCTGGCATCACCATGTTCGAGATCCAGCAAAATCTCGATCTGACCTACCGTCTTTACGATTATGGTCGCACCCGGCCGTTGCACGTCGATGCCGCACTCGCCGTCGCCGAATGCGCGCCACTGGGTGTCTCGTGCCAGCCACGGGCGCTGGGTCCGGGTCGCGCTTCACTGATCGAAGGGCCGAATTTTGTTCTGGAGCGGGTCGAGCTGAACGTCGATGCGGTGCTCGATCCGCCCCAGGGTCGGCGCGTCTGGGTTGCCGTTGCAAGCGGGTCGGGACAGATCGGGCAGGAGACGTTTGGCTGCGGTGACGTCTGGCGCGTCGACGAGGCGGTGCCACTACGCGGCGCGGCATCGTTGATCCTCGCGTATCCGGGTGCCGGCATCGCGCCCGGCGTCTGGGACACTGTTCCCGCTTAGCGATTCTATTCGCGCCGCACGCCGTCAAGCCGTTCCGCAGTGACCGGATAATCGCAGTCGGCGGGGATCGTCAGCCACGCCGTGCCATCGCGGTTGATGATCTCTGGCTGGATGAACGGCGGCGGCACCGCGCTGTCCAGAAGCGCCGCGACGTCGTCATATTGAGCCAGCCGTTCCAGATTGCACTTGGTGGGGAAAACCAGCGTCGACTGCCCCGCGGCATTGCGCGCCAGCGCGGCTTGCGGCGTTGTCCAGGCCAACGCCACGGCCTCGCCGCCGTCAGCGCTGGCTTCGCCGTGACCGGCGGCATCGGCGAGATAGAAGCGTGTGTCGAAGCGGCGCTTGATCGGCGCGGCGGCGGGGGGCTCCCAGCGCGCGAAGGCGACAAACCGGTCGGCGTCGACCGTGGCACCCAGATCGTGAAGCAACGCCGCAAATGTCGCTGATTCGTCCTCGGCGTCGATCAGCGCAGCGCGGGCGGAAGCCTCGGGCGCAGGTCCCGATGCCAGCCAAAGACCGGTTTCTTCGAATGTTTCACGGGCGCAGGCGACCCGGGCCGCGGCATCCCCGTCGTCGAGACCGTCAAATCCGGTCGCCAGCTTAGGATCGCGTGCGATAGCAAGATCGCCGGGATCGACCCGCCCACCGGGAAACACCATCGCCCCACCCGCGAACGCCAGCGCCGCGCCGCGTTCGATCATCAAGATTTCGGGCGGCCCGGGCGGCGCGTCGCGCAAAAGGATGACCGTCGCCGCCGGGATGGTGACGCTGCTCACAGGTCGAGGATGTGCATGAGGACGGGCGCGCCGGTGACATCGGGCGACATGGCCATTTGGGTAAGGGCGGCAGCGACCTTCGCCTCTCCCGCTTCATGGGTGACCATCACGACCAAAGCATCGCCGTTGGCGGCATGGCCACGCTGGATCAGGCTTTCGATTGAAACGCCATGGTCACGCAGTGCTGCCGTCAGTGCCGCCAAGACGCCGGGACGATCGGCGACGGTCAGGCGGAGATAATAACGTCCGCTGCGCGTCGCGGCATCGGCGGCAGGCAGGGCGATGAGGCTGGCGACCGGCATCCCGAATGCGGGCCCGTGATTGCCGCGCGCAATGTCGATCAGGTCGGCGACAACGGCGCTTGCTGTCGGCCCTTCGCCTGCACCCCGGCCCTGAAAGAACAGTTGTCCCGCAGCATCGCAATCGGCGACGACGGCGTTGAGCGCTCCCCCGGCTTGGGCCAGCGGGTGGGCGAGCGGCACCAGCGCCGGGTGGACGCGCTGAAACAGCCGCCGGTCGACGGCCTCCGCCAGCCCGATCAGCTTGATGCGGAACCCCAGTGCGGCGGCATGATCGATATCGGCAAGCTCAACGGCGCGAATGCCCTGCGCGGCGACGCCCGCGAAGTCGATGCGGGTGCCGAACGCCAGCGCGGCGAGGATCGCCAGCTTGTGTGCCGCGTCGATGCCGTCGATGTCGAAGCTGGGATCGGCCTCGGCAAACCCTTGCGCCTGCGCGTCGGCGAGAACCTGTGCGAACGGCAGGCGTTCGACCTCCATCCGCGACACGATATAGTTGCAGGTGCCGTTGAGGATGCCCGCGACGCGGGTGATGCGGTTGGCGGCGGCGCCCTCGCGCAGCCCCTTGATGACCGGAATGCCACCCGCCACGGCCGCTTCGTATTTCAACGCGACGCCCTTGGCCTCGGCGGCGGCGGCGAGTTCGAGGCCGTGGTGCGCCAGCATCGCCTTGTTGGCGGTGACCAGCGGCTTGCCCGCCGCCAGCGTCCGCCGCGCCAGCGTCAGCGCCGGGCCGTCGCTGCCGCCGACCAATTCGACGACGACATCGACATCGTCGCGGCTGCTGAGTTCGGTCGCATCGTCGAGCCAGGCGAACCGGGACAGGTCAACGCCGCGTTCGCGGCTCCGATCACGTGCCGACACGGCGGCTACGGTGATCGGCCGTCCGGCGCGGTCAGCGATCAGTTCGGCATTGGTATCGAGCAGCCGCACCACGCCCGCACCGACGGTGCCGAGCCCGGCAAGGCCGATGCGAAGAGGGGGAGTTTGCGACATGCCCCGTCATCGCCGCCGCCCGATCAAAGTGCAACCCGGCAGGCGGTTCAGCCGGCAGCGGTTGCCCCGGCGTTGACCCCCATGCTGGCCAGATACTTCCGCACGTTGCGCGCTGCCTGCCGGAGCCGCTGTTCATTCTCGACCATGGCGATGCGGACGAAGCCTTCGCCGTCCTCGCCGTAACCGACGCCGGGGGCGACTGCGACCCCGGCATGGGTCAGCAGCTGCTTGGTGAACTCAAGGCTGCCGAGGTGCGCCAGCGCGGGCGGGATCGGTGCCCAGGCGAACATGCTCGCGCGCGGCGGCGGGATGTCCCAACCGGCCCGGCCAAAGCTTTCCACCAGCACATCGCGCCGCCGGTGATACAGGGCGCGGTTCGTCGCGACGATATCCTGCGGGCCGTTGATCGCCGCCACCGCCGCCGCCTGAATCGGCGTGAACGCACCGTAATCGAGGTACGATTTCACCCGTGTCAGTGCGCCGATCAGCGTTGGATTGCCAACCGCAAAGCCGATCCGCCACCCCGCCATGGAGTAGGTCTTGCTGAGCGAGGTGAATTCAACCGCGACATCCTTGGCTCCCGGCACCTGCAGGATCGACGGCGTCGGGCAGCCGTCGAAATACAGCTCGGAATAGGCGAGGTCCGACAGCACCCAAAGCTTGTGCTCCTTCGCAAACGCCACGACGCGTTCGTAAAAGGCCAGATCGACGACTTCGGCAGTTGGGTTCGACGGATAGCCCATCACCAGCACCGACGGCTTGGGCACGGTGAACTTCATCGCGCGTTCGAGTGCTTCGAAATAGGCTTCGTCCGGAGTTGTCGGGACCGAGCGGATGGTTGCCCCGGCTATGATGAAGCCGAAGGTGTGAATGGGGTAGCTCGGATTGGGGGCGAGCACGACGTCGCCCGGTGCGGTGATCGCCTGCGCCAGATTGGCCAGGCCCTCCTTTGAACCAAGCGTAACAACGACCTCGCTGTCGGGATCGAGATCGACGCCGAAGCGCCGCGCATAATAATTCGCCTGCGCCTTGCGCAGCCCCGGAATCCCCTTCGACGCCGAATAGCCATGGGCGTCAGGCTTGCGGGCGACTTCGCACAGTTTCTCGATGACATGCGGCGGCGGCGGCAGATCGGGGTTGCCCATGCCAAGATCGATGATGTCGTCGCCGCGGGCGCGTGCTGCGGCGCGCATATTGTTGACTTCGGAGATAACGTAGGGCGGCAGGCGCTTGATGCGGTAGAAATCGTCGGACATCACTGGGTTCCGGATATGCAAACGGGCGGAGGCGTCACCGCCTCCGCCCGCTTTGTCTGTGCGATTGGGTGACGGTTACTGCGGCGGCATGGCGGCGGCGTCGGCCTTCGTATCCGGATTCTTCTTCATATGAGCCATGTGATGTGACTTCATATGCTTCTTGTGCATCGCCATATGGCCCGTGCCGCCGCCCATGTGCGAGGCCTGGTCATGGTTGCGATCGCCGACGCCACCGGTCTTTTCGGCCTGGGCAGCGGACATCGCGTACTTCTCGCTGGTCATCGACTGGTCGCAACCGTCGGTCACCCCGGCCTTGCACGGCGGATAGCTGGCAGGCGCAGCGGCCATCTGGGCCGCGGCAGGCACCGCGATCATCGCGGCGAGAAACAAGATGCTGGACTTGATCACAGGCAAGACTCCCCTTTGAGGCCGGCAACCGGCCGGACACCAACAGATGGTAGCGCGATTGTTTCCTTCCCGAAAGAGAATGTTTGCGTTGGCTAAGTCCGCCCGAGCGTTCACACTGGCGGTTAGAAGATTTGAGGACCTGCAATGACCGACGCGCCCGCTGAACTGCCCGCGCTCGAACAGTTCCAGAAATGGACCGATCTAATGGGGCGTGGCCAGCAGATGATGCTGGAATTCGTGACCAAAGACGGTGATGGCGCACTACCCAATCCTGATCCGCTCGGGTTGATGGGCATCTGGCAAAAGGCGGCGACAGCGACGCTTGCCGATCCGCAGAAGCTGTTTGAAACCCAGACGCGCTTCATGGGCGACACGATGAAGCTGTGGCAGTCGTTCCTCGGTGGCGTGGCCCCGGCATCCCCGGTCGCGGCGGTCAAGGACAAACGCTTTGCCGGAGCGGCCTGGCAGGAAACCCCGGCCTTCGATTTCCTGCGCCAGTCGTATCTGCTGGCATCTAATTACGTGCTCGAGGCAACCGCCAACCTCGAAGGTCTCGACGCGCATGAAAAGGCCAAGGCGCAGTTCCACGCCAAACAGTTCGTCGATGCGCTGTCGCCGTCGAATTTTGCGCTGACCAATCCCGAGGTGCTGGCCAAGACCGTCGAGACTGGCGGGGCGAATTTGCTGACTGGCCTCGAACATCTGCTCGACGACCTCAAGGCCGGGCGCATGAAGATGACTGACGAGACGGCCTTCGAGGTCGGGCGCAATGTCGCCGCGACACCGGGCAAGGTGGTTTACGAAAACCGCATGTTCCAGCTGATCCAGTACACCCCGACAACGACGGATGTGTATGAAATCCCACTGCTTATTTTCCCGCCGTGGATCAACAAATTCTACATCCTCGACCTGACGCCCGAAAAAAGCTTCATCCGCTGGTCGGTCGAACAGGGGCTGACGGTGTTCATTGTCAGCTGGAAGAACGCCGATGCTTCGATCGCCGATGCGACGCTCGATACCTATGTCGGCGAAGGCTTCCTGACCGCCATCGCCAAGGTCGGGGAGGCGACCGGCGCGCCGAGTGTCCACACCATCGGCTATTGCGTCGCGGGCACGACGCTGGCGGCAACGCTCGCCTATATGTCGGCAACGGGCAGCGCCGCAGCCGTCGCCAGCGCGACCTTCTTCACCGCGCAGGTCGATATGAGCGACTGCGGCGACCTTGCGGTGTTCGTCGACGAGGCGGGGCTGGCAGCGGTCGACAAGGCGACGGCGGGCAAGGGCTATCTCGACGGCCGCGTTATGGCCTCGACCTTCAACATGCTGCGCTCGAACGACCTGATCTGGAACTATGTCGTCAACAACTATCTGTTGGGTAAGGACTATTTCCCATTTGACCTGCTCTATTGGAACGGCGACGCGACCAATGTCCCAGCCAAGTGGCACAAAAGCTATCTGGAAGACATCTACCGCGACAACAAGCTGGTGCAGCCGGGCGCGATCAGCGTGTCGGGCGTGCCGATCGACCTGACCAAGGTGACGACGCCGGTCTATATCCAGGGCGGCAAGGAAGACCATATCGCCCCGGCGCGCTCGGCCTACAAGCTGACCGGGCAATTCCAGGGGGAGAAGCGCTTCGTGCTGGCGGGGTCGGGGCACATCGCCGGGGTGGTCAACCCGCCGTCGCAGATGAAATACCAGTATTGGACCAACGCCGCGCTGCCGCCGACCTTCGCCGAATTCGTCGAGGGAGCGGTTGAGACCAAGGGCAGTTGGTGGCCCGACTGGATCGCCTGGCTGGCGCCGAGGTCGGGGGCGAAAGTGCCCGCGCGGGTGCCGGGGGAGGGCGTGCTCAAGGTGATCGAGGATGCGCCGGGGCGGTATGTGAAGGAACGGATTTGACCGCCTTCGCCGACGCCATGCGCCGAGTCATCACCGGCGATGACGCCGAAGGGCAATCGGTCATAATTCTCGACGGCGGCCCTTCGGCAATGTCGGGCGATCCAAACCTTGGTGGGCTCTTCGAGATTTGGGAGGATGCGGTTGCGGGTCCGCTTGATCCGCGCGATCACCGTGACTTCGGCACAACGAAGCCCGCTCTCGGCCCGCGTCCCGGTAACGTTCAAGTCCGCTGGTTCGTCGTCGCGCCGTTACCTGAGGGAGTGCCGAAGCCACAACTCGATGCCGTTGCTCGCCAAGTGTTTGCAGGCTTCGACGGTGACCGCCACATGATCGATCAATCGCGGCATCCGGCGATGCACGAGACGCATTCGATCGATGTTATCTGTCTGTTACAGGGCGACGTTTCATTGATCCTCGAAGGTAGCGAAACGCGGATCAAGCCGGGGCAGGTGGTCATCCAGCGCGGCACCAACCACGCCTGGGCCGCGCATAGCGGTCCGGCGCTGCTACTTGCGGTGCTGATCGACAGGCCGCTGGCCTAGGCGGCCGCGCAATTCCAATTGTAGCGTGGCCAACGCGGTTCTATAATGCCTCCATAATGGAGGCGCGACAATGCCAAGTCTGTCGATCAAGAATGCGCCGGACGCTGTTGTCGAGCGGCTGCGTTCGCGGGCTCGGCGCAACAATCGTTCGCTGCAGGGGGAGTTGCTGTCTATCGTGACGGCGGCTGTTGAGACCGAGGCCAACGTCCCGGATTACAGTGCGCTTTATGACCGCGCGAAAAAACATGGCATCGGCGGCGGCAGTGCCCAGACTGTGGCGTGGCTTCGCGAAGATCGTGACAGCCGTTGATGACACTACCGGCAAGCCGGACGCTGGTTATCGATGCCTCGGCGATGGGCGCGCTGCTGTTCGGCGAGGCGGAAGCGGCGAGCATGGTTTCCGTCGTGGCTGGCTTCCGCCTGTCCGCGCCCACGCTCATCACCACCGAACTGACCAGCATTGCCCTCAAGAAGATCAGGCGGAACGGCGAGGATGAGAACGCCGTCGCTGCGGCGCTTGCCGGGTTCGCGGACTTTCAGGTCACGACGGTCGAAACACCCTCCGCGCTTCTGATCCGGGCGGCGCTTCGGAGCAACCTTACAGCTTACGACGCGAGTTATCTGCTGCTTGCGGCAGAACTTGGGGTGCCGCTGGTGACGCTCGACAAGGATTTGGCGCGGGCGTGTGCTGAAGCTGGCGTTGAAGCGCGGTCGTAACAGGTTGAAGTCGATTTGAAATTGCCCAAGACCCGCTCAGGCTGAGCCTGTCGGAGCGGTACCCGCAGCATTACGTGACCCGGCTTCGACAGGCTCAGCCTGAGCGGTTGACTGCGACTGCAAGCGACTGCAGGCGTGCGCCGTCGCCGAACGCTAAGCCGCCGCCCTAACCGCCTCCCCCGGCCACTTCGCCCATAGCCCAGCCGCGCGTTTCAGCACCGCTTCGCGCTGCGCTTCCTTGACCGGGCCGAAGCCGCGGACGTCCAAGGGCAGCCGGGCGATGGCGATGGCGAGGCCCATGTTGTCGGGGGTCATGTCGGTCAGCAGCCGCTGCACATCCGCCTCGAACGCCATGATGTCGGCGCGTTCGGTCCGCCGTTCGGCGCTGTAGCCGAACACGTCGAACGGTGTGCCACGCAGGCCTTTGAGCTTGGCCAGCACACCGAAAGCGGTGAAAATCCATGGGCCGAAGCTGGTCTTCTTTGGCCGCCCCGTCGCCGGATCGGTGCGGGAGAACAGCGGCGGTGCCAGCTGCACGCGGGCTTTGCCTCCAGAGAACTGTGCGTCGAACGCCGCCTTGAAGCGACCGTCGCTGTACAGTCGTCCGACTTCATATTCGTCCTTGTACGCCAGCAGCTTGTAATAGCTGCGGGCGACGGCTTCGGCGAAAGCATCGCCGCCCGCCGTCCGTGCGCGGTCCACGAAGGTCCGGAAGCGCGTCGCATAGGCGGCGTCCTGATACGCCGTCAGATCGGTGACGCGGCGTTCGATCATCTCATCGAGCGTCGTCGCGGGCGGCGTCACGGCGGGGCCGCGCGCATCGTCGACCATCTTGGTCACCACATCGGGGCGCACCGCGAGCAGCCGCCCAAGCCCGAACGCTTTTTTGTTGAAATCGATGGCGACGCCGTTGAGCTCGATGGCTTGCTCGATCGACGCGCGTTGCAACGGAATCAGCCCCTTTTGCCAGGCATAGCCCATCAGCAATATGTTGGCGGCGATGGCGTCGCCCATCAGCGCCACGGCAATCGTGTCGGCGGCGATGAAGTCGGCGGCGTTGGGGTTGGCGGCCTTGCGGATCGCGCGTTCGACCTGCGCCGAGCGGAAATCCAGATCGCGGTCGCGGACGAAGTCGCTGGTGGGAGCAATGTCGGCGTTGGCGACGACGGCAGTGCGGGTTGGCACCATCAGCGTCTGTGTCGCTTTGTCGGCGGCGACGACGGCGTCGCAGGCCAGCACGAGGTCGGCACCGCCGGCGATGATGCGCGGGGACAGCAGATCGTCGTTCGAAGCCGCGAGGCGCACTTGGGCGTAAACCGCGCCGCCCTTTTGCGCGAGACCAGCCATGTCGGCGGTGGTCGATGCTAGACCCTCCAGATACCCCGCAGTGCCGAGCAGCGCCGAGACGGTCAGCACGCCCGTCCCGCCGATACCGGTAACCATGATGTTATAGCCGTGCCCCGCCGCCGGGATGACCGGATCGGGGACGCCCGAAAGATCGAGTTCGGCAGCCTTGGACTTTTTCAGTTGAGCGCCTTCGACGGTGACGAAGCTTGGGCAGAAGCCCTTCAGGCAGCTGTAATCCTTGTTGCAGCTCGACTGGTTGATACGGCGCTTGCGGCCGAATTCGGTTTCCAGCGGCTCGACCGAAACGCAGTTCGACTGGACCGAGCAATCGCCGCAGCCTTCGCAGACGGCGCTGTTGATGAACACGCGCTGCGACGGGTCGGCCAGCGTCTTGCGCTTGCGGCGCCGGCGCTTTTCGGCGGCGCAGGTCTGATCGAAGACGATGACCGTGCAGCCGTCGGTCGTCGCCATTTCGTCCTGGATGGCGGGCAGGGCGGAGCGGTCGAGGGTGCGGACGCCAGGCGGGAAGGTGACGCCGGTGTAGCGCGACAGGTCCTCGGTAAGCACGACGACCTTCTTCGCCCCTTCAGCGACCATCTGCGCGGCGATCTGGGGGACGGAAAGCTCGCCGTCATGGGTTTGTCCGCCGGTCATGGCGACGGCGTCGTTGAACAGGATCTTGTAGGTGATGTTGACCTTGGCGGCGATGCTCTGGCGCACCGCGAGCAGGCCCGAATGGAAATAGGTGCCGTCACCGAGATTGGCGAAGACATGCTTTTCCGTCGTGAACGGGGCTTCGCCGACCCAGGTCACGCCCTCACCGCCCATTTGGGTGAAGGTTTCGGCGCGGTCCATCCACAGCGCCATGATGTGGCAGCCGATGCCCGCCAGCGTCCGCGCGCCATCGGGAGCCTTGGTTGAGGTGTTGTGCGGGCAGCCCGAACAGAAATAGGGCGAACGCTTGATCGGGGTTTCATAGGCGGCGGACTTGCCCGCCTGATCGTCGAAGAACGCCAGCCGGTTCCGGATCGCCTCGGTATCGTGATATTTCTGTATGCGCGCCGCAATGACGTGCGCAATGACACCGGGGGTAAGTTCATTGTCGGGCGACAGCAGCCAATTGCCGTCCTCGTCATGCTTGCCAGTGACGCGGGGGCGGACGCTTTCGCGCCAGTTGTAAAGCTGCCAGCGCAACTGATGTTCGATGAATTCGCGCTTTTCCTCGATGACCAGCACTTCCTCGAGCCCTTCGGCAAAGGCGCGTATGCCGGTCGGTTCCAGCGGCCAGGGCATCCCTACCTTGTAGACGCGCAGGCCGATATCCGCAGCCACACGGGCATCGATGCCGAGTTCGTCGAGCGCTTCCATCGTATCGGCATAGGCCTTGCCGGTGGTAACGATGCCGAAGCGTGGGCGCGGGGTTTCCCAGACGACACGATCGATGCCGTTAGCGCGGGCAAAGGCCATGGCGGCAAAGCCCTTGTAGCGTTGCAGGCGGGTATCTTCCTCGCGCCAGATGTCGCCGCCGCGGATATGGACGCCGCCAGCCGGAAAATCGAATTCGGGGATGATGATCGAGCGCGCTTCATTGGCGAGATCGATCGTTGCCGAGGTTTCGACCGTATCGGCGGTCGCCTTGAAGCCGACCCAGGTGCCGGCAAAGCGGCTCATGGCGATGCCGAGCAGGCCATATTCGACGAATTCATGGACCGATGCCGGGGCGAGGAACGGCACGAACGCCGCCTGGAAATTATGGTCCGACTGGTGGGGCAGGGTGGATGATTTGGCGCCGTGATCATCGCCGACGATGGCGAGAACGCCGCCATTGGGCGAGGTGCCGGCGGCATTGGCGTGTTTGAGCACGTCCATGGCGCGATCGAGGCCGGGGCCCTTGCCGTACCAGATGCCGAAAACGCCATCGACGGTAGCGCCGGGGCGCATGCCGACATGCTGCGAGCCCCAGACGGCCGTTGCGCCAAGTTCTTCGTTTACGCCCGGTTGAAAAACAATGTTGTGTTCGGCGAGCAGTTTCTTGGCGCGCCACAATTCCTGATCGTACGTGCCTAGCGGCGAACCGCGATACCCCGAGATGAAGCCGCCGGTATTGAGACCCGCCGCCTTGTCACGCGCTTGTTGCACCAACGGCAGCCGCACCAGCGCCTGAACGCCCGACATGAACACCCGCCCCTCGGTGAAGCGGTATTTGTCATCAAGTGAAACGGGCGGCAGGCCGGCGACCATGAATGACATTCCTGTTGCAACTGCGAAGTAGGTCAATAATACTGACCTTTCTTCGCCATGGCAAGTACCGCCGCCCCGGTCTATCCCTTCTGGCCAGGGCGGCACGACAATGGTTGGCCGATCTGCCGAGTCGGGCAAGGAGAAACATGCCGATCGAATCCCCGACCCTTGAAAACGCCACCTCGGTATTGGCGGTATCCTATAATATCCAGAAAGGTATCGGCGCCGATTTGCAGCGCCGGCCTGACCGGACGCTCGCGGTGCTGCGCGAGATTGGCGCCGACATCATGGTATTGCAGGAAGCCGATCGCCGGTTCGGGGCGCGGCAATCGGCGCTGCCACTGGCCAATATCCATGCCCATGGCTGGCGGCCGGTGCCGTTCGAAACCCGACCCGATTCAATCGGTTGGCACGGCAATGCTGTTTTGGTGTCGGACAGGGTAACCATCATCGGGCACGCCATTTTGCCGATCCCGGCGCTGGAGCCACGCGGCGCCGTGCTCGCCGATCTTGCCATCGACGGCGCGCCCTTGCGCGTTATCGGGATGCATCTTGATCTGTCGGGGCTGCGGCGGCGGCACCAGGCGCAGGCCATTCTCGCGCATCTTGTGCGTCACCCGGGCGATCCGCCGGTGCTGGCGATGGGGGACATGAACGAATGGCGCGCGACAGCGGCCGCAATCGCCGATTTCGCGGCGGTGCTGCAACTGGTGCCGACCGGGCCCAGCTTTCATGCCCGCCTGCCGGTGGCCCCGCTCGACCGGATATTCATCAGCCCGGGCATCGAAGTTGCCGGGTCCGGCGTCCATCATAGTGCGCTCGCCAGCGTCGCTTCGGATCATCTGCCAGTCTGGGCGCGGCTGGCATTGCAACGATGATGGTTGCGGCGGCGATACTGGCGGTGCTGGTGGTGCTGCACCAACTGGCGTGCTGGCGTTATCGGCTGCCGTTGCTGCGCATCGCCGATGACGTACCGAATTTGCCGCCAACGGCGCCAATGGCTGCGCAGCACCCCGGGTTGACCGGCATCCATACACTTGATGATGCGCAGCTTGGCTTTGCTACCCGGGTGCTTCTGGTGCGCGGCGCCCGGGTCAGCCTCGATCTGCAATATTATATCTGGCACAGCGATACTTCGGGCCTGCTGCTGCTCGATGAGCTGCGCCAGGCCGCCGATCGCGGTGTGCGGGTGCGGCTGCTGCTCGATGACAATGGCATCGCCGGTCTTGATCCGGTGCTGATGGCGCTTGCCGGCCATGCCTTCATCTCGATCAGGTTGTTCAACCCCTTCGTCATCCGCCGACCCAAGGCGATCGGTTATCTGCTCGATTTTCGCCGTCTCAACCGCCGGATGCACAACAAGAGCTTCACCGCCGACAGCCGGCATACCATCCTGGGTGGCCGCAATATCGGCGATGAATATTTTGGCGCCAGTGAAAAGTCGCTGTTTGCCGATCTGGACATATTTGCGACCGGCGCTGCGGTGGCCGATGTCGCTGCCGATTTCGAACGCTATTGGCAATCGGATTCGGCCTGGCCGGCAGCGCAGATCCTGCCGGCTGACCAAGATGACGGCCTTGTCCGTTTTTCCGCACAAATCGCGGCTTTGCTGCACACGCCGCTGGCGAAAGCCTATGGCGAGGCGGTGCGCAACGGCGCTGTCGAGCGGCTGATAGCCGGTGAACTGGCGCTGGAATGGGCGCCCGCGACCTTGTTCAGCGATGATCCTGCCAAGGGGCTGGGCGCGGTTGCCGAAGCACGCCTGCTCGGGCCGTTGCTCGTTGCGGCGATTGGCGAGCCTCGCCATGACCTTGCGCTGGTTTCGGCATATTTTGTGCCGACCGGCGCAGGCGTTGCGGCCTTTGCCGATATGGCCGACGGGGGCGCGCACGTGCAGGTGATGACCAACGCGCTGAAGACCAATGATGTTGCGATGGTCCATGCCGGCTATTCATCCAGCCGCAAGCCGTTGCTGCGCGCCGGGGTCAGGCTTTGGGAGATGAAGGGAGACCAACCCGACAAGCGGGTCAAGCTGCGCCTGCGGCGGCAGCGCCACGAGCAGCGGCCCGGCACCATCTTTCGATCGAGCGGGTCGGCGCTGCACGCCAAGACTTTTGCCGTCGATCGGCAGCGGATATTTGTCGGTTCGTTCAATTTCGATCCGCGTTCCTTGCGCTTGAATACCGAACTCGGCCTGATAATCGACAGCCCGGTGCTCGCCGGGCGATTGCATGACATGTTCCGCGATGATGTCGCCGATTATGCCTATGAAGTGCGGTTGGCGGGTAACCGATTGCAATGGATCGAACGCATCGACGGCGGCGAGATCGTGCACGCGCATGAACCGGGGACCGGGCCGTTGCAGCGCGCTATAATGGTGTTGCTGTCGCATCTGCCAGTCAAATGGCTGTTATGATGACAGGTGATGGCTGGCACGCATGACAAAAGCGATAAACCCCACGGCATCGCTGCCGCGGGAGTTATCGTTTTGAACCTGGGCTTGTGTGTCAGGCTCGCTTTGCTGCTGCCGTGCGCCGGCGCATCGCGGCGCCCGTGAGGCCGAAGCCGGCGATCAGCATCGCCCAGCTAGCCGGTTCGGGGACACCACCCGGTGGCGGCGGCGGCGGGGGCGGGGGCGGCGATGCCGTCCCGGTTTTGTAGACCACCGCACCCGAACTGCCCTGGGTAATGTTGAGCAGGAACGATTGCAGGCCCGCCAGTCCGGCATTGAATTTGTAGAAGGCGGTCGCCTGACCGCCCAACCTGGCGCCGTTGCCAAAATGCAGCCCGATCCAGGTGTCACCATAAAGGCGCGAAATCGGGTTTTGTTCGGCGGTCGAGAAATTGGCAGTGGTCAGGCCGCCGAGGCTCGAAATCTTGGAAACATTACCAAAATTGCCGTCCCAGGCGAGACCGAGGCCCGCCAGCGCGGTTTGCTGCGCCGTAACATTGCCCGACTTGTTGTTGAGAAGATTGCCGGCAACAAAGCCGGAGCAGGCCAGGGCAGTTGGCGATATATCGGTGTTCAAGCAACTGCGTGGGCCCGGCGCCGCGGACGGTTTCGCCGCCAGGGCAGGCGTTGCGGCAAGCGTAGTGCCGGCGATGGCCAGCAGCATGAGATTCTTCATTATTCGATCCTTCGCTATCGAATTTGGCATGCTCCAACGGCCGATCATGCTTGAGCCTCGCAGCCCTTGCCGAGCGTTCCGTTACAACATTATTAACTTAATCGTATGAAGTGTGTCAATAGAATGAATCAAACAAAAACGCTTCGTTAATTATGTTTTCTGGCCAAGGGGCACATCCCCGGCACCATTCGTCAAAACGAGCGACGCCAAACGGCCACAGCACCGTATGCAAAAATGCGTGCTGCCTCGGGGGCCTGAAGGCGCACCGAGCGTTTGTTTTTTAGCAGTTACCGTCGGTCAAAAGCCGGCATATGGACGCGTTGCGTGTCGGCTGTTCGGAACGGGCAACGCGCCACTAACATTTGATCGCAACGGCTTTTCAAGCCTGCAAGAATCAGTCGAGGCCGCTGATGCGACCCTGGGCATCCACCGCCATGCCGTTCGCTGCCGGTACGCGCGGCAGGCCGGGCATGGTGTTGATGTCGCCGGCCAGCGCCACGACAAAGCCAGCGCCAGCCGCCAGGCGAACCTCGCGAATGGGCAGGGTGAAGCCGGTGGCGACGCCCTTTACCGTTTCATCGGCGGTAAAGCTGTAGGGGGTTTTGGCAATGCACACCGGCAGCGTGCCAAAGCCCTGATCGGTGAAGCTGCGCAATTGGCGGGCGGCGGCAGGTGACAGGGCGATGTCATCGGCGCGATAAATGTGCCGGGCGATCGTTTGCAGTTTTTCAGCCAGTGGCATGGCGTCGGGGTAGAGCAGGCGAAAGTTCGCTGCCTCGGCATCAGCCAGCGCGGCGACGCTTGCGGCGAGATCGGTCGCGCCGGCGGCACCCTTTGCCCAATGGTTGCAAAGGTGCGCCTTGACGCGCAGCACGTCATGGCAATGCGCCAGCACGGCGGCGTGTTCAGCGGCGCTGTCATTGGCAAATTCATTGATCGCCACGACGACGGGCAGGCCGAACCCGGCCATGTTTTCAACGTGGCGCGTCAGGTTTTCAAGCCCGGCGGCGAGCGCTGCCGGGTCATCGCGCGATAAATCCGCAAGCGCGGCGCCGCCGTGAAATTTGAGCGCGCGAACAGTCGCCACGATAACGGCAACGGCGGGTTCAAAACCGGCGCTGCGGCATTTGATATTGCAGAATTTTTCGGCACCAAGATCGGCACCAAAGCCGGCTTCGGTAACGGCAAATTCGCCCAGCGCCAGCGCGGCGCGCGTGGCAATAACCGAATTGCAGCCATGGGCGATATTGGCGAAGGGCCCGCCATGGATCAGCGCGGGCGATCCGGCGATGGTCTGCACCAGATTGGGCTGGAGCGCTTCGATCAGCAGCGCGGTCATCGCGCCGGCCGCAGCGATATCGCCGGCGGTAACGGGGGTGCCGGCTTCGTCGCGGCCGATGCGGATGCGGGCGAGGCGGGCCTGTAGATCGGCCAGGTCATCGGCAAGGCAGAGGATCGCCATGATCTCGGATGCCACCGTGATGTCGAAGCCGGTTTCGCGCGCCGGGGCATTGCCTGCGCCCATGCCGGTGGCGACCTGGCGAAGCGCCCGATCATTCATGTCGAGCACCCGGCGCCAACTGATATGGCGCGCATCCAGTGGCAGGCCGGTGGCGGTGGGCAAACGATAGTGCAGGCTGTTGTCGATCAGCGCGGCGAGCAGATTATGCGCCGAGGTGATGGCGTGAAAATCACCGGTGAAGTGCAGGTTGATCTTGTCCATTGGCAGCACTTGCGACTGGCCGCCGCCGGTGGCACCGCCCTTGCGCCCGAACACCGGTCCCAGCGAGGGCTCGCGCAGCGCGATGACGGTGCGTCGGCCGATGCGGTTGAGCGCATCGCCAAGCCCGATGGTGGTCGTCGTCTTGCCTTCGCCGGCCGGCGTCGGGTTGATCGCGGTGACGAGGATCAGCTTGCCGCGCGGCGCACCGCGCAACCGGGCCAGCGTGGGCGCTGCTATCTTGGCCACGTGGTGACCGTGTGGCACCAGATCAGCGGGACCAAGCTTGAGGCCGGCGGCAATCTCGGCAATCGGGCGCAAAGGGGCCGCGCGCGCAATCTCGATGTCACTGGCCATGGTGCCGTCATTCCCCCGCTGTGGTTTTGCTCTATCGTATCGGCTGCGAAAATCCAGCCGCTTGCCCGTTGCACACAGGTGCGGCGAAAAGCCTGCTTCCTCTGGCGTTGCTTCTGCTATGGGTGCGCGGATTGTCGCAGCAGGGGCCTGTAATGTTTGACAGTATTTCCGCGCTCTCGCTGGCCCGGATGCAATTTGCCTTCACGGTGTCGTTTCACTTCATCTTTCCGGCGTTCACCATCGGGCTGGCGAGTTTCTTGATGGTGCTCGAAGGGCTGTGGCTGAAGACCGGACGCGATGTTTTTCACCAGCTTTTTCAATATTGGGTGAAAATTTTTGCGATCACCTTTGGCATGGGTGTCGTGTCGGGCATCGTCATGGCGTATCAGTTCGGCAGCAACTGGGCGGTGTTTTCCGACAAGGCGGGGCCAGTGATTGGCCCGCTGATGGCCTATGAAGTGCTGACGGCGTTTTTTCTGGAAGCCGGGTTTCTGGGGGTCATGCTGTTCGGGCTCGACAAGGTCGGCAAGGGGCTGCACTTCGCGGCGACCTGCATGGTGGCGCTGGGCACGGCGATTTCGACCTTCTGGATCATTTCGGTCAATAGCTGGATGCACACGCCGCAGGGCTTTGGCATCAACGCCGATGGCCAGTATTTTGCAACCGATTGGCTGGCGGTCGTTTTCAACCCGTCAATGCCATATCGGCTCGCGCATGTGCTGCTCGCGGCGTATCTGACCACGGCGCTGGTGGTCGGCGGGGCAGGGGCATGGCATCTCTTGAAAGATCGCCGGGCCGGGGTTGCGCCGCGTGAAGGCACAAGGATCATGTTTTCGATGGCAATGTGGATGGCGGCAATTGTCGCGCCGTTGCAGATCGTTGCCGGACATTTTCATGGCGAGAACACGCTGGCGTATCAGCCGGCAAAAATCGCGGCGATGGAGGGCCATTACACCAGCTATCGCGGCGGCCCCGGCGGCGGCGCACCGTTCATCATGTTCGGTATTCCCGATGATGAAGCGCAGGTGATGCGTTACAAACTCGAAATCCCGCTGCTGGGATCGCTGGTATTGAAGAATGATATCGAAGCACCGATTGCCGGGCTTGATGCCTATCCTGCCAGCGACCGGGCGCCGGTGGCGATAACCTTCTGGTCGTTCCGCCTCATGGTGGCGTTGGGGTTGCTGATGGTGCTGATGGGCGGCTGGAGCGTTTGGGCACGGCTGCGCGGCCGCTTGTATGAAAGCCATTGGCTGCACCGGCTGGCGCTGGTCATGGGGCCTTCGGGGTTCGTCGCGGTGCTGGCGGGGTGGACGACGACAGAAGTGGGCCGGCAGCCGTTCACCATTTTCGGCCTGTTGCGCACCGCCGACAGCGCATCGCCGCTGGCGGCGCCGGCGGTGGCGGCGTCGCTGCTGGCCTTTGTCATTGTCTATTTCACCGTGTTTGGCGCCGGCACCTGGTTCATTATCAAACTGATGGGGCATGAACCGCATCCGGGGGAAGCCGGGCCGACGCGCGGCGATACCGGTCGCGCCGGCGGATTGGATATCAATCCGCCCATCGGCACCGAAACCGCTTTGGCCGAGTAGCTACTATGGCACCCAATGATACGCTGTCGCTGATCTGGGCCGGAATCATCGCGCTGTCGGTGTTCGGCTATGTCGTCATGGACGGGTTCGACCTGGGGCTGGGCATTCTGTTTCCGTGGCTGGCAAAGGGGAATGATCGCAACACCGCGATCAACACTATCGCGCCGGTTTGGGATGGCAACGAAACCTGGCTGGTATTGGGTGGCGGCGGCTTGTTTGCGGCGTTCCCGCTGGCCTATGCGGTCATCATGCCGGCGGTTTACACGCCGTTGATAGCGATGCTCGTCGGCCTGATTTTTCGCGGCGTGGCGTTCGAATATCGGGTTCGCTCAACCCGGCTGTGGATATGGGACTGGGCCTTTGCCCTGGGATCGTTGCTCGCGGCCTTTTCGCAAGGGGTGATTCTGGGCGCCATCCTGCAAGGGGTGAAGGTTGCAGGCCGTAATTATGCCGGCGGCTGGTTCGATTGGCTGTCGCCATTTTCGGTGTTGTGCGGGGCATCGGTGGTGGTTGGCTATGCCTTGCTGGGGGCGTGCTGGCTGATCTACCGGACCGAGCATGACTTGCAGGACCGGGCGTTCGGGCTGGCGCGGTTGACCGGCGCCGCAACGCTCGTCGCCGTTGTCAGCGTCAGCCTGGCGACTCCGTTCCTCAATCATGATTATTTCAGCCGCTGGTTTACCATGCCGGGGATGCTTTACGTCGCGCCGGTGCCGTTGTTGGTCGGCGTGGCGGCATTGCTGTTCGTGCGCGCCTTGCGGCAGCGCCGCGAAGGCCAGCCGTTCCTGCTGGCGCTGGCGATTTTCTTCCTCAGCTTCAGCGGATTGGGAATATCGATGTTTCCCTATCTCATCCCGGGCAAGATCACGATTTATCAAGCGGCCACGGCTGAAAACAGCCAGATATTCATGCTGATCGGCGTTGCCGTCATGCTGCCGATCATTATCGGCTACACCGCCTATGCCTATTGGGTGTTTCGCGGCAAGGTCGGCCATGATGGCTATCATTGAGAGCCTGGTCTGATGTCGCGGCGGCTGTTGTGGTTTTTCGGATTGTGGGCGGCCGGCGTCGGCACGGTCGGACTGGTCTCATTGGTGCTGCGCGCCTGGATCGGAACCGGCCGCGGGTGATTCGCTCGATTATGACGTTTTTTCCCCGGCCAAATGCCGTGTTGACGCTAGGGAACAAAGCCCAGCCTTGCGCCCGGCGCTTGTGTTGCTATAGACGCGCGCTTCACTCCTAGCGGGCGTGGCGGAATTGGTAGACGCGCTGGTTTTAGGTACCAGTGTCGAAAGACGTGGGGGTTCGAGTCCCTTCGCCCGCACCAGCAAGCCTGATGAACCGAGCCGGAAAGACGAGATAAACAGACATGCAGATCG
Source organism: Sphingomonadales bacterium (assembly GCA_038211945.1). Taxonomy (GTDB): domain Bacteria; phylum Pseudomonadota; class Alphaproteobacteria; order Sphingomonadales; family Sphingomonadaceae; genus Sandarakinorhabdus. The sequence goes on along the minus strand of JBBQVA010000009.1, from coordinate 18,208 downwards.
CCGAAACACTGAACGAGGGTCTTCGCCGCGAGTATTCGCTGGTCATTCCGGCGGGCGCGCTTGCCGCGCGGGTCGATGCCCGGCTGGCCGAAGTCTCCAAGACGATTCGCATGCCGGGTTTCCGTCCGGGCAAGGTGCCGCCGAACCTGGTTCGCAAGATGCACGGCGAAGCCTTGCGCGGTGAAGCGTTGCAGGCTGCTGTCAACGACGGGGTCCAGCAACTGTTGACCGAGCACAAGCTGCGCCCCGCCAACCAGCCCCAGGTCGATCTGGAAGGCGATATGGCCGAAGGCGGAGACATCGGGTTCAAGGTCGCCCTTGAGGTGTTGCCCACGGTCGATGATCTCAAGATCGATGGCCTCGACCTCGAAAAGTTGATCGTTGGCGATAACAGTGCTGCCATGGATGAAGCGCTGACGCGCCTGGGTGGCCAGGCCCAGCGTACCGAACCCGCCGCCGCCAAATACAAGGCAAAGGCTGGCGACACCGTGGTCATCGATTTCGAAGGCCGCGTTGACGGCGAATTGTTCGATGGCGGCAAGGGTGAAGGCATGCGCGTCACCATCGGCTCGGGCCAGCTTATCCCCGGTTTTGAAGACCAGTTGATCGGTGCCAAGGCCAATGACACCAAGGTCGTCAAGGTCAGCTTTCCCGACGATTACAATGTCGCCTATCTGAAGGGCAAACCGGCTGAATTCACCTGCGTCGTTCAGGCGGTGGAAACGCCGGTTGAAACCAAATTCGACGATGAATTCGCCAAGATGTTCGGAATCGATTCGATCGATGCGCTCAAGGAAGTCCTGAAAGACCAGCTCGATGCCGAGCTCGCCGGGCTGACCCGGACGCATATGAAGCGCAAGCTGCTCGATACGCTGGCGGCGCGCCATGATTTCGATGTGCCGGCATCGATGGTCGATGGTGAATTCGATCAGATCTGGGCGCAGCTCGAACAGGAAGCCGGCCAGGATGGCGACCCGGAAGCTGCGCGTGCCCAGATCGAAGCCGAACGTGGCGATTATCGTCGCATCGCCGAGCGCCGTGTTCGCCTTGGGCTGTTGCTCAGCGAGATCGGCCAGCGCAACAGCATCACGGTCACCCAGCCCGAAATGAACCGGCTGATTGGCCAGGAAGCCGCAAAATACCCGGGCGAACAGCAAAAGGTCGTCAAGTTTTTCCAGGAAAACGCGATGGCGGCCGCGCAGCTTCGCGCCCCCTTGTATGAAGACAAGGTGGTGGATTTCCTGCTGTCCAAGGCTGAAATCACCGAGCGCAGCGTTACCCGTGCCGATCTGGAAGCAGCGATCGAAGACGAAGATGAAACGCCGGGTTCGGCGCACGTCCATGATCATGGCCATGCCGGCCACGTCCATGGCCCCGATTGCGACCATGATGATGCACCAGCCAAGCCCAAAAAGGCTGCCAAGGCCAAGACGGCTCCCGCCGAAGTCGCTGCCGAGCCGGTAGCCGCTGAAGCCCCGGTGAAAAAAGCTGCCAAGCCCAAGGCTGCCAAAGCTGCCGCCGAAGCGCCTGCCGACGAAGCAGCCCCAGCCAAGCCAAAGCGTGCCAAAAAGGCTGCTGAATAACCGCAAACGCCATGGCCCCAGGCCGTGGCTGAAACCGACGACGGGGTGGCGCCGCCTGGCGCCACCCCGTTTTCATGTGGACAAGTCACCGCCAAAGCGGCCGGCTTTGCCGCAGCCCGCTTTCCCCCTCTTGAACTTCTCGGTGAAACGTCCGACGTTGCAACGACAGGTAAAAAGGTATCCCATGCTCGACATTCACGCCGGCCTCATCCCCATGGTCATCGAAACCTCGAACCGCGGGGAACGATCGTTCGATATTTATTCGCGCCTGCTGCGCGAGCGGATCGTCTTTGTCACCGGCCAGGTCGAAGACCACATGGCGTCGGTGATCGTGGCGCAGTTGCTGTTCCTTGAATCGGAAAATCCGAAAAAGGATATTTTCATGTACATCAATTCGCCGGGTGGCGTGGTGACGGCGGGCATGTCGATCTACGACACCATGCAGTATATCCGCCCCAAGGTTGGCACGGTGTGTGTCGGCCAGGCCGCGTCGATGGGCAGTTTCCTGCTCGCAGCGGGCGAACCCGGCATGCGCGTTGCGCTCAAGCACTCGCGGATCATGGTGCACCAGCCGTCGGGCGGTGCCCAGGGCATGGCGTCGGATATCGAAATCCAGGCGCGCGAGATCTTGCGGATGCGCCAGACCTTGAACGAGCTTTATGCCAAGCACACCAACAAGGATATCGAAACGATCGAACGCGCCATGGACCGTGACAAATTCATGTCCGCCGATGAAGCCAAGGTGTTCGGTCTGATCGATGAGGTTGCCGAAAAGCGCCCGCTGCCGACCGACGGCGAAGCGCTGAAGGCGGCGTGAGAGCGGTTTTCGCCCGTTTTGCAGGCGGGCGCATAGCCGGAAATTGCGTTAACATGACAGTCTTTTGCGTCGCTGGCCTTGCCGATGACGTATTTTCACCGCTACACTCGCAGCCAAGCGAGAGAGGAAAGCCATGACCAAGCTGAGTGGGGGCGATTCAAAAAGCACGCTCTATTGCAGCTTCTGCGGCAAGAGCCAGCACGAGGTGAGGAAACTCATCGCCGGGCCGACGGTGTTCATCTGTGATGAATGCGTCGAATTGTGCAATGATATCATCCGCGAAGAAACCAAGACCGCGCTGGTAAAAAAGGCCGGCGACGTGCCGACCCCGCGTGAGATCTGCAAGGTGCTCGATGATTATGTCATCGGCCAAACCCATGCCAAGCGCGTGCTGTCGGTGGCGGTGCACAACCACTACAAACGCCTCAACCATGGCGGCAAGGGCGCCGAGGTCGAGCTTGCCAAGTCGAACATCCTGCTCGTCGGGCCAACGGGCTGCGGCAAGACCTTGCTGGCGCAGACGCTGGCGCGCATCCTTGATGTGCCGTTCACCATGGCCGATGCAACCACGCTGACCGAAGCCGGTTATGTGGGCGAGGATGTCGAGAACATCATTCTCAAGCTGTTGCAGGCGAGCGACTATAATGTCGAACGGGCGCAGCGCGGCATCGTTTATATCGATGAAATCGACAAGATCAGCCGCAAGGCCGATAACCCGTCAATCACCCGCGATGTGTCGGGCGAGGGTGTCCAGCAGGCACTGCTCAAGATCATGGAAGGCACCACTGCCTCCGTGCCGCCACAGGGCGGGCGCAAGCATCCGCAGCAGGAATTCCTGCAGGTCGATACGACGAACATCCTGTTCATCTGCGGTGGGGCGTTCAACGGTCTCGATCGGATCATCGGTGATCGGTTGCAGGGCAAATCGATCGGTTTTGGCGCGCATGTGGCCGGGCCGGACGAACGCCGTGTCGGCCAGTTGCTGATGAAGTGCGAGCCGGAAGATTTGCTGCGGTTCGGGCTGATCCCCGAGTTCATCGGGCGTCTGCCGGTGATTGCGACCCTGGAAGACCTTGATGAAGCGGCGCTGATCAAGATCTTGACCGAGCCCAAGAACGCTTTGTCCAAGCAATATGCCCGATTGTTCGAAATGGAAGGCATGAAGCTGACCTTCCAGAGCGATGCCCTCTCGGCGATTGCCAAGCGGGCCATCGAGCGCAAGACCGGCGCGCGAGGGCTCCGCTCGATCATGGAATCGATCCTGCTCGATACGATGTTCGAATTGCCCGGGCTCGAAGGCGTCGAGGAAATCCTGGTTGACCAGGAAGTCGTCGCCGGGACCAAGGAACCGGTGCGCCTGCTGGTCGCTGACAAGGCAGCCTGAACCACGCCTGCGCAGAACTGAGTATCGGCGGTTGTGCCCCATGCACAACCGCCGATTTATCAGATTATCCGCAACAAACGCCGCACCATCACAAAGCTGATGATCGTGCGCATCGCAATGATCAGCGCCGTTGTCAGCGCGGCGCCAATCAGGCCATAGCGCGGGATGAGCGTCAGGCAGCACAGGGCCAGCATGGCAAGGCTGATCACCGAGACATAAAGTGACTGGCGTTCATTGCCGGTCATCAGCAGCACGACGCCGATAGGCCCGGCGAGGATGTTGACGAGCTGGCCAAGCGACAAGATGCGCAGCGCAGTGGCACCGCCAACGAAATCCGGGCCAAACAGGCCAAGTACCCATTCGGGAAAGCCGAGCGTGACCACGAACAACGGCGCCGAAATTATCGTCATCAAGCCGACTTGCTGCCGCATGATCTGCCGAATCGTGGCGATGTCGCGGACGCGATAGGCAGCGGCAATGCGGGGGCCAGCGACCGTATCGAAGGTGGTTACCAGCAGGAAAATCACTGCGGCGATCTGCCAGGCGGTGCGGAACTGCCCGACTTGAAAGGTCGAATAACTGGCGCTCAGAGTCACCAGCACCAGCCAATCGAGCAGCATGCGGCTCAGCACGATGAACGAAATCTGCGCGCCCTGGCGCAACATCGGCTGAACGGGCGTCGCCTCTGCCGTTGGCCAGCCGCGCAATTTTCGGCGATAGACCAACCATGCGATGACCGCGCTCAGCGCCGCGGTGGTGAAATAGAGCAGCACGACATCGCGGGCGGTGACGGCCCACCCGGCCAGCATCAGCCCGAATAGCGCCAGAACGCTTATCAGCATGGCCTGCGGCCCATCGAGCCACAGCGACGCCAGCACCCCGCCGGAGCCACGCAGCGAAATCGTCGCCATCCGGTTGAGGGTGAGGGGCAGCACGGCAAGACCCGAAAGGATGAGCAGGCCAGGCTCCAGCCCCTTGCCGATCATCGACTGCAGAAGCGGCGCGCCGAACAGCGCCACGCCGCCGCCAACGACGATCGCAGTCGTCGATACAACAAGCAGTGCGGCGCGAGCGGCGCCGCGCGCCGAAGCGATTGCACCTTGCTTGATATCCCCGGCCATGGTGCGCAGCAGCACATAATCGAGCCCCATCAACGAAAATGTCATGGCAACCAACGCCGTTGCCTGTGCCAGCGCAAAATTGCCATTGCCGGTTGCGCCGAGTTTTCGGGCGACAAGGAAACTGAACCCAAAGCTCAGGACGGCGCCGACCAGCTTGATGACCAGCGCCAGGATTGATTCGATGATATTGGGGCTGGCGCGCAGATAGGCGCGTAGTTTCTCGATCAGCCGGGCAGGGGATATGTTCATGTCCGGCAAGGATTTTTTGAAAAATGCCATGGCGCTGCTTACCGTTCGCGCCCGGTGCCGCCAAGCCTGATACTGGTGCCACACACCGAATTGAGGTGCAAAGTTGCGTCAAACAGCCCAGCATGGCGTTGCAACGAACATACGGAGATAGCGACGATGGCCAAGGGTCAGACGAAATCGAACAAGGAAACGCGCAAACCCAAGGCAGCCAAGCCAAAGCCGCCGAACGCTTCCAACCCCTCCACCAAATGACGTCGCTAGGTTCGGCGATTTCGGCGGGATAGCGGCGCGCGCGCCGGAGCGGCGCGGTCGCCTTCGATACGGCGGCGCAATTCCGCGCGCTTTTCATGGACGGAAGCGATTACCAGGCCCATCGGCACACCGAGATCGACCAGCACGGCTTCAGCGAGTTGCAGGCTTGATTCGACCGTTTCGGGAACGGCGTCGGTGACGCCCTTGGCATAAAGCCGCCGCGCATGATCGGCATCACGCGCCCGCGCCACCACACACAGACCGGGATGGCGATCGCGGATAAGCCGCACCAGCGTGTCGAGACTTTGGGCTGCGTCGATCGTCAGAACGACGGCCCGTGCTGAATCGAGGCCGAGCGAATCGAGCAGTTCAGGGCGGCGGGCGTCGCCATAGATGACCGGCTTGCCGGCGCGACGCAGTCGGATGACTTCGTCCGGGTCGCTCTCGACGGCCAGATAAGGCTGGCCATGCGCCTCCAGCATTGTCGCCACCAGACGCCCGACGCGGCCATAGACGATGATGATGGTACGACCCGGAACCAGTGCTTCGAGCGTATCACCTGTGCCGCGATCTGGTCCAAAACGGCTTTCAAGTCGTTGCCCGACAAGCCCGAGCAAGGGCGCAATTGCCAGCGACAGGCCGGTCACGAGCAGGGCAGTCGTGGCAACATCGGCCGCCAGCAAGCCGCCGGCGGTGGCGGCCGCCAGCAGGATAAGACTGGTTTCCGACGGAGCGGCAAGCAACAGCGCGATATGCGCCGCCACGCCGCGTCCCCGACCAAAGCGCTGCAACAGCCAATAAAGGATGCCCGATTTCAGCAGGCAGACTGCGAGGACGCCGCCCAGAATGAGCAGCGGATCGGCGGCAATAGCGGCAAGATCGAGCTGCATGCCTACCCATATGAGGAAAACACCCAATAAAAGGCCCTGAAACGGCGCGATGGCAGCTTCGATCTGGCGGCGATAATCGGTTTCCGCCAGCATGATCCCGGCCACCAGCGCGCCGACGGCAGGCGCGAGGCCAGCGGCATTGGCGATGCTTGCTCCGCCAATCAGGACCACGAGTGATGCCGCCAGAAAAAGTTCGGAGCGGCGCGTGCGTGCTGCTTGCAGAAACAACGCCGGCACCAGCAGCCGGCCGGCGACCGCGATGACTCCGATGGCCAGGAGCCCGATCGCCAGCGCCGGAACAAAGCCGCCCGCCGCGCTACCGGCGCCGAACAACAGCAACACCGGGGCAATGGCAATATCCTGGAGCAACAGGATACCAAAAGCGGTGCGCCCGGCCTGGCTGCCCATGCGGCCGTTGGCGCTGAGCATCTGGAGGCCGACGGCAGTCGATGACAGCGCCATGGCGATGGCAAGCACCAGCGTTTCCACTGTGCCTAGCGCAAAGGGCAGCAGCAACAGCGCCAGCCCGAGCGTGCAGACCAGCAACTGGGCACTGCCCAAACCAAAGACGAGGTGGCGCATGGTGCGCAGCCGTTCGGCCGAAAGTTCGAGCCCCAGGGCGAACAACAACAGCGCCACCCCCATTTCGGCCGGCGCCGCCAGCGCCGCCGGGTTGGAGATGGTGATGAAATACAGCCCGGGCTGTATGCCGACCAGCGCGCCAAGACCGAAGGGCCCGGCGACAATGCCGAACAGGATAAAGCCGACCACCGGCGAAATACGCAGCGCCGCAAAGGCCGGAATAACCAGCCCCGCCGCGCCAAGCACGACGACGACGTCCTTGAAAGCCGTTGATTCGAGGGGAAGGGCCATTGGGGCACAGTGGCAGGTCGCAGCACGCCTGCCCAGAAAAAGCCGTTGTAACGCTGGTTTTGTGCGTTACCCGTGTTGCCGGTCGGTCGCCCAAACTGCCTTTTTCAGTCGCATCAGCGTTCGCGCAGGCGCGGCATCAGTTCGACGAAATTGCAGGGGCGATGGCGGCTGTCGAGCTGGTCCCTGAGGATGCCGTCCCAGCCATCCTTTACCGCGCCGGTCGAGCCCGGCAGCGCAAAGATATAGGTGCCGCGCGCTACGCCGGCGCAGGCGCGGGATTGGATGGTCGAGGTGCCGATCGATTGGTAGCTGAGCCAACGGAAAAGTTCGCCAAAGCCCGGAATTTCCTTTTCCTGCACCTGCGCCAATGCCTCGGGGGTGACATCGCGGCCGGTAACGCCGGTGCCGCCGGTGGTGATGATGCAATCGACCTGCGGATCGTTAATCCAGTGGTTGAGCTGTGCGACCAGCGCCGGCACGTCATCCTTGCAGATGGTCCGCGCGGCGAGCGCATGGCCGGCCAAGGCCAGTCGCTCAACCAAAGTGTCGCCCGACCGATCGTCCGCGGCGGTGCGGGTGTCGGAAACGGTCAATACCGCGATGCGAACGGGCAAGAAGGGCAGGCTGGTATCGATTGGCATGCCGCAAGCTTAGGCCGGCGTGCCCGCGCGGTCTACCGCCCGGTCCCGGCCGTCACCAGATCATCATCAACCTTGAGGTTGGGGGTGATGAGAAGCCCCGGGACTGGCACTGGCACGCTGACCGGTTGCGGCAGTCGCTTGACGCCGGCAGCGCCCGGCATCCCCGGAAACCGCGGCCAGAGCCCGGCGACGAGCGCATCCATGCTGGGCGGCACCACGCCGTCGCGGAGCTGGTACATCCAGAAATTGCGCAGGACGATTTCGACATAGTGGCGGGTTTCGCCAAAGGGGATGCTTTCGATGAACAGCAGCGGGTCACCGCGATCATCAAGGCTGGAGTTCCAGCGCTGCACACTGCCCGGCCCGGCATTATAGGCAGCGACGACCTTGGGGAGCAGCCCTTGTGTATAGCTCATGTCGCGCAGCGCTTCGAGATAGGTCTGGCCAACTTCGATATTGAACTGCGGGTCGGCCATGTCGCCGACCACGGCCTGGGCGCCGTTGGCCAGAGCGGATTCGCGGATTTCGGCCGCGACTTGCTTGCCCGTTGCGGGCATCAACTGCATCAGCCCCTTGGCGCCGGTGCGCGAGGTTGCCGTGGTGACAAAGGCTGATTCCTGCAAGGCATGGGCAAAGACCAGCCCGCGATCGACGCGCCAGCCGCGCGCCGGTTCCCAATCTGGCGCCGGGTAGCGCGCCGACAGCGGCGCTTCGATGCCGACCGGCGGGCGGACCGCCAGGCTATATTGGGTTGCCGGCAGGCCAAGCCGGGCGGCGAGGCGCAACAGCGCCGGATATTCGCCTTCGGGGGCAATCTGGGTGAGGTGGCGCAATTCACGATCGCCGAGCCCGATCTGGCCGATTTCGATCAATGCGGCGGCGCGGCGTGCACCGGCGATCGTCTTGAGATGATTCCAGTCGGCCGTAATGAAATCGGGCTCGTCCCAGCTCTGTACCGGTGCAAGGCCAAGCGCCCGCCTCGCGAGTAGTCCGTAAAAGCCGTTTGGTTGTGCGGCGGCCGCTTCCAGCCGCGCTGCCACCAGTTGCGGCCGCCCGGCGGCGAGGTGGGCACGGCTGGCCCAATAAGCGGCAGCAGCAGCGGCATCGCCCGCCGGGTTTTTCTGAGCAACCATGTCAAAGGCGCTTGCCGCCACATCGTAGCGGCCGGTACGAAACGCCGCTAGCCCGGCAGTCCAGGCGCCAAGCGCGGCATATTGCGTAGCGCCCAGCAGCGGGCCGCGGGCTGCCTCCAGACCCAATCGGATCGCGGCATCATTATCATTGGCGCCATAATAGCTCCACGCAAGCCGATGCGCCCATTGGCTGCGCGCCAGCGGTGACAGATCGGCGGCGGCCCAGCGCGCTTCGGCCTCGGCATTGCGGTCCATGGCCAGCAAGGCCTTGATCGCGGCAGCGGGGGCAACATCGCCGGCCGGCACGTCGAGCCGGCTGCTGGCGCGCACGACGCGGAACGGCCGCACCGTCGGCAACAATGGCATCGGCACTGAATCGGCCGCCGGCAGCCTGGTGGCGAGTTGAGCGATACGCTGCGCCTGCGGCAAATCACGATATTGCGCCAGCCAGCCCGCGAGATCGGCACGGGTCAGTTTCCCCGATCCGCGCGCGATGATCAGTTGGGCGCGCGCCGTTTCGGTCAGCAGCCCGTCACCTATCGCGGCGATCCCGGCATCGGCCTGCGCATAGCGCGCGGCCTCGATATCGCGAAAGATGCGGGCATAGACGGCACGATCGCCGGGTGATAGCTGCGGTGGCACGGCGCGTTGCCGGGCGGTTATGCCGGGACGTTCGGCGGTAACGGTCAAAACCGAATCGCCCGGCACGGCCGCCAGCGCGGGGGCCGACACCAGCAGCAGCGCTGCAAGAACATGCCGCATCATGATGCCAATCGCGTTGCAAAGGCCTGGAGATCGGCCCAGGCGAGGCGTTTCAATTCGGGTTGCTTGAGCAGCTGGCGGGGATGAAAACTGGCGAGCATCGGCACGCCGGCCACGGTCAGCCATTGCCCGCGCAGCGATGCGATACCGCCGGTCTGCCCCGCCAGTGCGGCAGCTTGTGCGCCCAGCGCCAAAATCAGGCGCGGCGCGGCCAGCGTGATGGCGCGGGCGACAAAGGGCGCATAAGCGGAAAATTCAGCAGCGCGCGGCGGCCTCCCGGCGGGCGGTGCATAGGGGACGAGATGCCCCAGCCGACTGTTGCCAGCATCGAGCCCGATGGCAGCGAGCATGCGCTGTGTGAGGCGCGAAACCGCCGGATCGTCGTCGGGCAGGTCGGTGAGTATCAACGCCGCGCCCTCGCCGCTGACCAGAAGCGGCGGCGTGGACTGGCGCAAGGGGTGGTCAAAGGCAGCAACGGCGGCATGGAGAGCGGCAATATCCATCGCCGCTGCTGCCAGCGCAATCGCCGGGTTGGCAGCGACCGTTGCCACAGCCGGCGTCGCACCCGGCGCCAGCCTGGGCATGACGACCGCTGCCGCAACCGGTGGAGCCGCCAGCCAATTGCGCGGTTCCGCATCGACGGGGCAATCCGCGCCGGCCGCAACCAGCCAGGCCAGCGCATCGGCGGCCGCAGCTGTGGTCATTTGCGTTGCGTCTAACACGGCGTCATGATGCGACTACACTTGCTCTGGTCAAGCCCGCTGGGCTTTTGTATCTGGTGAATCATGGCAAAGCCGCGACGTGTCGATCCCGGTATCGACAATCGCACCGCGCCAGGGGGACGCTTAAAAAGGCAAAGCCATGACGACACGTGAATCGATGCCCTATGATCTGGTGATCGTCGGCGGTGGGCCCGCCGGCCTTTCGGCGGCGATCCGCGCCAAACAGGCGGCGGCGGAACAAGGCCTGGAGCTATCGGTCTGCATCCTTGAAAAGGGGTCTGAAATCGGCGCCCACATTCTTTCGGGCGCGGTTGTCGACCCCAAGGCGCTTGATGAACTGCTGCCTGAATGGCGGACAATGGACAGCCCGATGACGGTGCCGGTGACGGAAAATCACCACTGGATACTTACCGAAACCGGCAAGACCGAATTTCCGCATGGCCTGATGCCGCCGTTCATGAACAACAAGGGCTGCTACACGGTTTCGCTGGGCAATTTGTGCCGCTGGCTGGCCGGACAGGCCGAAGCACTGGGGGTCGAAATTTTCCCGGGGTTTGCCGCTGCCGAAGTGTTGTGGAACGATGATGGCAGCGTCAAGGGCGTCGCCACGGGTGACATGGGCATCGCGCGGGATGGCACCAAAAAGGACAGCTGGCAGCCAGGGCTCGAGCTTCATGCCAAATATACGTTTTTTGCCGAAGGCGTGCGCGGCCATCTGTCGAAGCAGTTGATCAAGCATTTCGACCTGGCCAAGCACAGCCAGCCGCAGATCTACGGGATCGGCCTGAAAGAATTGTGGGACATTCCGGCCGAAAAGCACAAGCCCGGCTTCGTCACCCACACCCAAGGTTGGCCGCTGAGCGATGCCAATGGTGGCGGGTTCCTCTATCATCAGGCCAATGGCCAGGTTGCGCTCGGTTTTTCGGTGTGGCTCAACTATTCCAATCCCTATCTTTCGCCGTTCGATGAATTCCAGCGCTGGAAGACACATCCGGCGATCAAGGCGATCCTGGAAGGCGGCCGCCGGGTTTCCTATGGCGCGCGGGCGATCAACGACGGTGGCTGGCAATCGGTGCCAAAGCTGACCTTCCCCGGTGGCGCGCTGATCGGGTGCAGCGCCGGCTTCCTCAATGTGCCGCGCATCAAGGGCAGCCATACCGCGATGAAGACCGGCATGATGGCCGCCGAAGCCGCTGTCGACGCGATTGCCAGCCAGCGCGGGTGTGACGAACTGACCGCCTATGCCGACGCCTACAAGCAAAGCTGGGTTTATGCCGAGCTCAAGATGGTGCGCAACACGCTGCCGCTGGTCGAAAAATTCGGCAATCTGGTCGGCACCGGGCTGGCGGGCGTGTCGATGTGGATGGAATATCTGGGGTATGAATTGCCCTTCACGATGAAGAATCACCCTGATTACAAATCATTGAAAAAGGCAGCTGAAGCGCGGCCAATCGCCTATCCCAAGCCCGATGGCGTTTACAGTTTCGATAAATTGACCAGCGTTTTCCTGTCGAATACCAATCACGAGGAAGACCAGCCGATCCACCTGACGCTGCGTGATCCGTCGATACCGGTTGCTGTCAATCTGCCGGAATGGGACGAGCCGGCACAACGCTATTGCCCGGCCGGGGTGTATGAAATCGTCGGCCAGGATATTGGCGAGCCGCGTTTCCAGATCAACGCGCAAAACTGCGTTCACTGCAAGACGTGCGATATCAAGGATCCTTCGCAAAATATCACCTGGGTGGTGCCGGAAGGCGGCGGCGGGCCGAACTATCCGAATATGTAGCGCAGCGCGGCCGGCGGGGCGGCGGGGTCGTCGCCCGCGCCCTTGCTGGCTTGAGCGCCTCTCGCCCCCCCCCCTCTCGACTTCGCCCCCCAACCAAGCCACTCTCGCGCAATGCGCTTGATCCTTCTGCTCCTCGCCGCCAGCGTTTCTGCTGCGGCCAACGCCTCAATCCCCGGCAGCGACACCGCGCTGCGTGGCTATGTCCTTGGTCGCTATGCCCAGGCCGATGACGCGCTTGACCGTGCCGCCGGCTATTTCAACGCGGCGCGGGGCATCGATGGGCAAGAAATCGAGCTTACCCGGCGGACCTTTGAAACCGCTGTCGCGGCCGGAAATAGCGCGCTGGCGTTCGATATGGCACGACAATTGTCCAACGCCGGCCGGCGCGATTCCGATATCGCGCTGGTCCGGCTGACCGAGGCCGTTCTGAAAAAGGACTGGCCGGCGGCTGATGCCTATCGATCGGGCATTGCCAATGCCGGCTATGCCATCGTTGTCGGCCCGATTGTCGAAGCCTGGATGCTGTATGCACGCGGCAAGACCGGCGCCGCGCTGGCCCGGCTCGATCCCGGCGCTTTCAAGGGCTTTGCGCGGTCCTATATCGCCGAGCAACGCGCCCATATGCTGGCAGCGGCAGGGCGCTATGCGCAAGCCGCGGCAGCCTATGCCGAACTGGGCAGCGGCACCGGCAACGGGATCAGTTTCTTGCGGCAGGGCGAGGCCGACGCGCGCGCGCAAGCGGGTGATCGGGAAGGCGCCATGAAACTGTTGGCCGGCGATGACCCGGCGCTGGCCGTTGCGCAAGCGCGGCTGATCGCCGGCAAACGCATCGGCGCGCTGGCCCCCGATCCGCGGCGCGGTATCGGCTGGATGGCAGCGCGGCTGGCGACCGACCTGTCGCGTGACAAGCCGGTGCCGCTGGCGCTGCTGTTTGCCCGCATGGGGACATTTCTGGCGCCCGATGTTTCGGCAACCTGGCTGATCTGCGGTGACGTATTGGCGCGCAGCGGCCGGAACAGCACGGCGTTGCTTGCCTATGACCAGGTGAGCGCTACCGACGCGCTGGCCGCCGCCGCCGCGCCGCGCCGCGCCGAAGTGCTGGAGGCGATGGGCCGTGACGCTGAAGTTGGCGCCTTGTTGCGCGCCGCCACGGCAGCGCCCGGCGCGACCGCCGATGCCTGGACCGGGCTGGGCGACTGGCATCGCCGCAACGAGCGCCTCGGCGACGCTGCTGCCGCCTATGACAAGGCCATCGCTGTGGCGGGGCCGGGCGCGGCGGGGTGGAACCTGTTTTTCCTGCGCGGCAGCATGCGGGAACGTGCCGGCAATTGGCCGGCCGCCGAAGCCGATCTGCGCGAAGCCTTGTATCGAGCCCCTGACGAGCCGACCGTGCTGAATTACCTCGGCTATTCGATGCTCGACCGCGGTGGTAACCCGGCCGAAGCTGCCCGCCTCATCGAGCGCGCTGCCAAATTGCGGCCGGGGGACGGCGGCATCATCGATTCGCTCGGCTGGAGCCATTTCCGGCAAGGGCGCTTTGCCGATGCGGTGGCGGCGCTGGAACAGGCCGCAATGCTCGAAGCGACCGACCCGACCGTCGCCGATCATCTGGGCGATGCCTATTGGCAGGTTGGCCGCCGGATCGAAGCGCGCTTTCGCTGGCGTGCGGCGCGGGATCTTGATCCGTCGCCGGCGCTTTTGAAGGCGTTGCAGGCCAAGCTCGATTACGGGCTGGATGCGGCGCTGGCGATGTCGGGGGCAACGACGGGCACGCCGTGATCCTTGCGGGCAGCGACCCGGACGGGCAAGACGATGGCCATGCGACTGACCGAACCTGCGCCCGCCAAGCTTAATCTGGCACTCCACCTGCGGCGGCGGCGCGCCGATGGCTATCATGACCTTGAGACCATTTTTGCCTTCACGCGTTTTGGCGATGAACTCAGCGTCGCGCCGGCGGCAACGCTCTCCCTGCTGGTTGTCGGCGATTTTGCCGATGCGGCCGGGCAGGGGCCTGACAATCTTGTCCTGCGCGCGGCCACAGCGCTGGCGGCGGCGGCCGGAATTGTGCCGGCAGCGGCGTTGACGCTGGCAAAACATATTCCGGTCGCGGCCGGGCTTGGGGGTGGTTCGGCCGATGCGGCAGCCACGCTGCGCTTGCTCAATCGCTTCTGGGGGCTTGAATGGCCGACAGAGCGTCTGCGTGCCATTGCCGACCAACTTGGCGCAGATGTGCCGGCCTGTGTCGAATCGATGACCTGTTTCGGCAGCGGGCGCGGCGAAGACCTGGCGCCCTGGCCAGTCGATCTGGCGGGTACACATGTGCTTCTCGTCAACCCGCGCGTTGCCGTGCCGACCGGGCCGGTGTTTGCCGGGTGGGACCAGATAGATCGTGGTGGCATTGCCATTGGGGCGACCCCGGTGACGCTTCGGAATGACATGACAGCGGCCGCGGTCGCATTGGCGCCAGTGATTGCCGAGGTGCTGGGCGCGTTGACCGCGGCCGACGGTGCCGATCTTGTCAGGATGAGCGGATCGGGTGCCACCTGCCTGGCGTTGTATCCCGATCAGGCCCGCTGCGGCAGCGCCCGAGCCGCACTTTCCGGTCGGGGCTGGTGGCTGGCGGAAACCGTCTTGATCTGAATTGCCGCTTTTCGAATAGAGCGATTCATGGTTCGTGGTGCGTTGCAGCATTATCTGCTTGACGTTAACGTAAGCCTGGGTGTCAAAGCAGTGGTTTCCCCCCTGAAAGAATAATTTTGATTGCGACTCAAATATCTGCTTGACGCTCATTTGAGTGTCACTTAAAGCTTCACTCAGTTGAACTGAGTAGCGCTCAACCGGGGTTCCCCCACCCTGACAAGCTTTCTCTCTGAACCGAACGCCCAAAGGAAAATATCATGAACAATCGCTTCTTCCTCGCCCCCATCGCTTTCGCCATCAGCGCCGCTTTCATCGGCGCCGCCGCCAGCCCGGCCATGGCCGCTGAAACTGGTATTTGCGCAACGGCGCCGGGCCAGATCCGCACCGTCGCCACCAATGCCGCGCCCGACAAGGCCCGCAAGGCGCTCAGCCTCGTCAGTGTCGGTGAAAAGCTTTGTGATGCCGGCGCCCGCAACGAAGCCGGCAAGAAGTTTTCGGCCGCTGCCAAGGCACTCGGCACCGATATGGCGGCGCTGACGTCCGCCGCGCCGACCGCGCAGTAAAATTCTCACCTCCCGCGATATCCTGACCCCAGGATGACCTAAGGGCCCGGCGTTTCCCCCCGCCGGGCCCTTTTTATTTGTGCCGTGCGCGATGTCGCTTATGACAGCCATATCAAAAGGGGTGCGCATGCACGACAATCTTCGCCTGACCATCGCCAACGGTATCGCCCGGTTACAGATCGACCGGCCTGACAAGCGCAATGCCATGGACCAGGCGATGTGGGAGGCGTTTCCCCGGCTTGTCGATCACGCCATGGCTGATCCCGCCGTGCGCCTGCTGATTGTGGGTTCGGCACACCCGGGGGCCTTTTGCGCCGGTGCCGACATCGGTGAATTCGCCCGAAGTTCGTCCGACCCGATGTGGCGTGACCGCAACCAGGCGGCGATTCGTGCGACCCAGATCACGCTGGCCCGCGCGTCAAAGCCGACGATCGCGATGATCGATGGCGATGCTGTCGGCGGCGGCTGCGGCATAGCATTGGCGTGCGACATGCGCATTGCCAGCCCCCGCGCCCGCATGGGTATCACGCCGGCAAAACTTGGCCTTGTTTATCCGCTGCACGATACGCGCCTGCTGATTGATCTGGTCGGCACCGCCCAGGCCCGGCGGCTGCTGTTTTCGGCGATGTTGATCGATGCCGAAGAAGCACTGCGCATCGGCCTGGTGCAGCAGCTCGCGGTTGATCTCGAAGCCGCTGTGATGGCGCTCGCCAACCAGATGCTCGCTGTGTCATCGGCCAGCCAGCGCGCCACCAAGACTATCATCCAGCGCATCATCGAAGGCGCCCATGATGACGATGCCGCGTCAGCCGCCGGCTTTGGCGCAGCGTTTACCGGCGCGGATTTCCACGAAGGCGTTGCGGCTTTTCTTGAAAAACGCCCGGCCGTGTTCGGAAAATGACTGCTGCGCGTCGCATCTCGGGGCCAACACCGTGGCTGATCATCGCGGATCACGCCTCGAATCAGGTCCCGCCGGGGATCGATCTTGGTATCGATCCGATGTTGCTCGACAGCCATATCGCGGTCGATATCGGCACCAGCCGCTTTGCCGAAGCGCTGGCGGCGGCGTTGGCGGCGCCGGCAATCATTGCGACCGTCACCCGTTTGGCGATTGACTGCAATCGCGAGCCCGAAGCGCCAGGCGTGATCCCGGTGGCAAGCGATGGCCATGTCATACCGGGCAATCTGGCGTTGAGCGCGACCGAGCGCCAATTGCGGATTGTCGCCATCCACGCGCCTTATCATGCCGCGATAGAAGCCGAAATCGCCCGGATCGCGCCGGTATTCATCATCAGCATCCATAGTTTTACGCCGCAGCTCGCCACTCATCCCGATGCAGCGCGACCCTGGCCGATCGGCATCCTGTATAACCGTGATGACCGCGCCGCTGCCATTGCGCTCGACTGGCTGGCGGCGGCGGGAATCAACGCCGGCGATAACCAGCCCTATTCGGGTCGAGACCTGAACTATACAATGAACAGACACGCTGAAGTTGCTGGAATACCTTATCTTGGTATCGAATTGAAGCAAGACGAGATTGGCGATGCAGCCGGGTGCGCGCGGTGGCTGCCGGTCGTCGAAAAACTGGTCCGGGCGGTAGCCGACAGGCTGCGCGCTTGATCGGTGCTTGACGACTCGCCGGGGCCTGCGCCAAGCGCAGCGAGCAGGAGACTTTGATGAGCCGTTTCGATAAATCCCGATTGCCCAGCCGCCACGTCAGTGTCGGCCCCGAACGTGCTCCCCACCGCAGCTATTATTATGCCATGGGGTTGACCGAGGAGGAGATCGCGCGGCCTTTCGTCGGTATCGCCTCGGCGGGCAATGACAGTGCGCCGTGCAACACCACCCTCGATGCGCAGGCCGATGTTTGCCGGCAAGGGGTCAACGAGGCTGGCGGCATGCCGCGGCGTTTCAACACCATCACCGTCACCGATGGCATTGCCATGGGACATCAGGGGATGAAATCGTCGCTTGTCAGCCGCGAAGTCATTGCTGATTCGGTTGAACTTTCCGTCAGAGGTCATTGTTATGACGGGCTTGTCGGCTTTGCTGGCTGCGATAAATCACTACCTGGCATGATGATGGCAATGCTGCGCCTCAACGTGCCGTCGATTTTTGTCTATGGTGGATCGATCCTGCCTGGCAGCTTTGAAAACAAGGATGTCACCGTTGTCGATGTCTTTGAAGCCGTAGGCGCCTATTCGGCCGGCACGTGCCCCCTGGCGCGGCTGACTGCGCTCGAAAAGGTCGCTTGCCCAGGCCATGGTGCGTGCGGCGGCCAGTTCACCGCCAACACCATGGCGTGCGTCGGCGAGGCAATCGGCCTGTCGTTGCCGCATTCGAACATGATGCCGGCGCCATACGCAAGCCGTGCCGACATCGCGATTGCCGCCGGCAGGCAGGTGATGACCTTGATCGAACGCAACATTCGGCCGCGCGACCTGTGCACCCGAAAAGCGTTTGAAAACGCCGCGCGGATCGTTGCCGCCACTGGCGGATCCACCAACGCGGCCTTGCACCTCCCCGCCATGGCCAATGAAGCGGGCATTGATTTCGATCTGTTTGACGTCACCGACATATTTAAAACAACGCCTTATATCGCTGACTTGAAACCCGGTGGGAAATATGTGGCCAGGGATATGTACGAAGCCGGCGGCATCTACATGTTGATGAAAACACTATTTGAAGCGGGTTTTCTGCATGGCGACTGCATGACGGTGACGGGCAAGACGCTCGCCGAAAACATCGATGAAGTCACCTGGAACCCCGACCAGAAGGTCATCTACCCG